>JBCCPC010000005.1:0-127974 GCA_039025055.1 Bacteroidota bacterium
CAAATCGATACCGATCAACTAGCCGAAGGCTGTTTTGCTTTGACAGATAACTTTACGACGGTTATTCGCGAAAACCCAGACGGTGGTACCGTCAGCACAGAAGATGGTTTGACGTCTCTGCTGATATGCCCAAACAATGGAACACCCGATCTGATCCGCTTCGATAGTACGGGCAATGCGGAACTAGACAACTTCGTCTATATTGTGACCGATGCCAATAACACGATTATGTTCTTCCTTTTCGGCGATAGCTTCAACTTCGATGGTTCGGGTGTGGGGGCTTGCCGAGTTTGGGGTCTACCCTATGACGGTGTGCTCACGGGCAACATCGGACAGAATATAGACTCGGTTTCCCTGGCCACGGGCTGCCATGCGCTGTCCAATAACTTTATCACCGTCGTTCGCCAAATACCCGAAGGCGGAACAGTAAGTACAGAAGATGGCGAAACGGAAATTTTCCTTTGCCCCGGCGATGGTGTATCGGATGTAGTCGATTTCCAGGTGAGTGGTGCATCGGGGGGTGCCTTTACATTCCTGGTAACAGACGATGAAAACAACATACTTGCTATACCCGACGGCAATACCTTCGATTTTGAAGGGGCAGGCCTGGGGGTTTGCCGATTGTGGGGACTGAGCTTTCAGGATAGTCTACTCGCTGAAGTCGGTCAAAGTGCCAACTCACAATTGTCTACAGGCTGCTTCTCCCTATCCGATAATTTCGTGACTGTAATTCGCGATCTGGCCATAGGCGGAACGGTAAGTCTGACTAACGGAAATACCAGTATCACGACTTGCCCGGGCGATGGCATAGCGGATTTACTCTCTTTCGTCAGCGAAGGTGCTACAGGACAAAACTTCACCTATGTCATCACCGATGCGGATAATGTGATCTTAGATGTTCCGCTAGGGAACGAAGCCGACTTCGAGGGTGCTGGAACCGGCGTATGTCGAGTTTGGGGGCTAAGCTATGCCGGAGACCTACTCGCGCAAGTAGGTGATACAGCTTCAATAGTTGATCTAGCCACTGGATGTTTTTCTCTCTCCAATAATTTTGTCATCGTCGATCGCGTCGTACCCGAAGGTGGCACCATAGGCAGTACGGCAGGCTTGCCCATAGAGGTGTGCGCAGGTGATGGAATACCCGATGTAGTAGACTTTATGCCGACTGGGCAATTAGGCAGCTATACCCTCATAGCTATGGAAGGCGAGACGGTAGTTGCTGTACTGCCCGATCTGTTCTTCGATTTCAATAATGCCGCACCAGGTACTTACGACATTTACGGACTTGCTTTTGCTGGTGAGCTAAACGACATAGTCGGTGGCTTGCTGACAGACTCACTGGCTACAAGCTGTTTTGATCTCAGCGATAACTTCATTACTGTAGATGTAACAGCAGTAGATGGAGGTGTCATTAGCGTTGATGGTAGCGACGACTTCGTATTTCTCTGCCCGACGAACATGAATGCCAATATTCTGAATTTTGCGACGACTTCTGCCTTCTTTTCCGATTCGACTTATCGATATGTATTAGCACTGGAAAACAACTTCGCCGTCTTTCAGCTAGAGCCAGGTGATAGCGAATTTGACTACAATGGCTTTATCGCCCAGATATCTAAGGTCTATGGTGTCAGTTATACGGGCGATTGGCAGGTCAGTACACCCTACGACGTTTTGAATACCGAGTTTAGCGATGGCTGCTTTGTACTTTCAGATAATTGCCTCAACATTATAATCGATTCGCCCGAAGCTGGAGAAATCAGTGTAGAAGACACCCTTTTCTGCGCTGTGAATGGCAATAACGATCTGATGGTGAATGTTATGACCACTAGCCTTGCCGGTTATGCCATAATCGTAACTGACGAAAACGATATTGTTCAGCTTGTATCTCTTGATCCTGACCAGGTACCCATCGGCGATCTCGACGAGGGCGATTATAGATTATATGGTCTGTCTTATACGGGGAATGTGACCGTACAGGTGGGTGACGATATCGATCTAGTCGGTTTGGCTGATAATTGCTTTGAGCTGACTAACTCCTTTATCACCATCACTAGGGGCGCTACACTCGATGGCGGCACCCTTACTACACTCGATGGGCTCGACACCTTCTACGTCTGCCCGCAAGATGGTGTGCCCGATGTAGTCGGCGTTATGACTACGACAACAGGTGTGCCTTACCGCTTTGCCGTAACCGATAATGAGGGAACGATCATGATACCAGCGGCCATAAGCCCGGTCTTCAACTTCGACAATCAAGATCCAGGTATATGCAGAATCTACGGTTATGCCTTTACGGGTGACCCTATTGCGTTCTTCGGTCAAAATATTAATGAAGCGCCCTTAAGTACCGACTGTTTTGCCCTAAGCGAGAACTTCGTGACCATTATACGCGAAGAGCCTGCCGGCGGTACGGTCGAAACCATAGACGGCGAAACCGAAGTGACCATCGATTTGAGCAGCGATGAGACCACGGTGGAGGTCGTCAGCCTGGATGCTTCACAGGCTAACTTCACCTACGTCATTACCGATGATATGAATGTGATACTGGCATTGGGTGATGGGCCAGTCTTCGATTTTATGGATGTACCAGCTGGCGTTTGCCGTATATGGGGGCTCAGTTTTACTGGTGATATCATTGCCATGATTGGCGATACAGCCGATGTGGCTGCACTGACAGACAACTGCTGGGAGCTGTCATCGAACTTCGTGGAGGTCACGAGAGTGGCCTCGCGCCCGAGTCCGGTGACCGATCCTGCGCCTGCCGGCCATACGCAGTTAGGCGGGGAAGTATTAATGACCCCCTATCCCAATCCCGTTGGCGGTGACTTGCTTCGCGTGATCATCGAGAGCAGCGTACCGCTCGATGCAGGCAACGCCTTCGTACGCGATCAGCACGGGCGCGCCTGGGCCACCGAGCGGATACCCGGCGGTACACGCCGCGCCATAGTCGATTTCGATGTGAGCAGTCTGCCTAGTGGACTGTTTATGGTGCAGTATCAGACTGAGGGTAGATTGCAGGCAGTGCGATTTATTAGGCAATGATAGTTTTCATCTCCGGCTGGAAGCCGGAGATGAAAACTTATTTGCTTTGCCATACCTAATAGAAATTAAGGCACATACCGATAATCCGGATATAATACGTGCTAACTTGCTTGCAAACATGGCCACCCTTCAAGGCCAAGACCACCAGATCGATCACTATTTCAATGTGCCCGAAGGTAGGCTAAAGCTCAGGCAGGGAAACATTGAGCGGAGTCTGATTTTCTACCGGCGCACCGATCAGTCGGGGCCTAAGGACTCGAAGGTTTCCCTGTGCCGGCTGGAAGAAACGAAAGTCGATATATCCGATAACCTCCGAGAGGTACTCACCCAAGCCTTGGGCGAGTGGAATCGAGTAGACAAAAAGCGAGAAATCTACTGGGCTGGCAACGTGAAGCTGCACCTCGATGAAGTGACTGGCCTGGGCACCTTCGTAGAGATCGAAGCCATAGGCGAAACGGAAGCCGAACACGATACGCTGGAGCAGCAGTGCAGAGATTGGATGGAGCGATTGGGTGTGAAAGAGGAAGATTTGATCACGCACAGCTATAGTGATATGTAAATATGGTAATAGGGCTTCTTTATAAATCCTTTGGATTTATAAAGAAGCCCTTCTCCTGGCCCACACAGCCATACCAATCCCCCCTACCACAAACCCAATCGCAATGATCTGCGCCTGCGTAAGCCCAAAGGCAAAGTCATACGTATCATTCACGCGAATGAATTCGATGAAAAATCGCTCGATACCATTGAAGATCAGATAAATGCCAAAGAGCAGCCCGGGAATAGGCGTCAACTTTTTGCGCAGACTCCACAAGATGGCACCGATCGCAAAAGCCATCACCGTTTCATAAAAGGGGGTCGGGTAAGCTGCTTCGGCTAGTTCGTAGCAGTATTGCAAGTCGCAGTCGGGCAGCTTAACCGCATTCTCGTAAGGGATATACCCTTCGGGTCTCGGTGGGAAAATAACCGAATGCGGATAGGTGAAAGACCACATCCAGTCGGGCAAAAACCACCAATCGGGTTGCGGGCCAGCGGTGATACCCCAGTCGCCATCGCCACTGAGCTGGCAGCCGATGCGCCCCACGCCGTAAGAGACCATTAGGGCCGGTGCAACGGCATCGGTAAAAGGCAGCACGGCGATATCGTTCTTGCGCAAGTACCAGATCACCGCCAGTGCACCACCGATCAATCCGCCGTAAATGGCCAAACCCGTACCTGAGAAAAACACCCCTGCCGGATCTCTGAAAAAGCCGGGCAAATCCTCGATAATGGCAAAGACTTTCGCTCCTACCAGTCCACCGATAGCCGCTGCAAATGTGATGGGCCCAATGCGATCGCTCGGGAAAATCTTCACATCTCTTGGGTAGACCGTTTTATCGCGCTTGCCGAGCCAGTAGTAGTAGCCTGCAAAGAGCGCTGCACCCACCAATCCGGTCAGAAAGTTACCATCGGTACTCAATAAAACAGCGGCGGGGTCCAGCTTCCACTCATCGAAGTGGGCAAAAGCATATGGCAACTTATATCCCAGCAAAAACCCTACTATTGCATTAATTACAGTATCGGAGGTCTTATCGGCAGGACTCTTTTCTATGGTAAAGGTCTTGCTTGTGAACTGACCGAGCTTCTCGCGGCGCTTCAACTCCAGCTTCAAAAGCCATGCTGCCGAGACGAAAGCCATCAACAGGAAGAATCCAAAAGTTTTGAAGATGCTCAGCCAGTTATCGGGCTCGGTACCGAAGAAATCAGCGAATAGATAGGAAAGGTCGGGGTACATGGGAAGTGGTTTTTTTGCGCGGCGAAGCCGCGCAAAAAATTATATTAATTCTCTGGTCTCATTTGCGGGAAAAACAACACCTCCTGAATGCTCGGCTGACCGGTAATGAGCATCACCAAGCGATCGATACCGATACCGACACCCGTGGTGGGCGGCATGCCGTATTCGAGGGCGCGGAGGAAATCTTCATCGAGGGCCATAGCCTCTTCGTCGCCGCGCTCGGCCAGCTTGAGCTGCGACTCGAATCGCTCTCGCTGATCGATTGGATCGTTGAGCTCGGTATAGGCATTGGCCAGCTCCTTGCCATTCACGATCAGCTCGAATCGCTCCACCAGGCCGGGCTTGGAGCGATGTTTTTTGGTGAGCGGTGACATCTCAACCGGGTAGTCGGTGATGAAGGTGGGCTGCACGAGTTGGTGTTCCACTTTCTCCCCAAAAATCTCATCGATCAACTTTCCGCGACCCATGCTGGGGTCCACGTCTATGTGTTCTTTTTTGCAGTACTTCCGCAGGTCGGATTCATCCATCTCACTGATGTCTGTTCCCGTGTACTGCTCTATGGCCTCGTACATGGTCAGGCGAGGGTAGGGCCCACTGAAGTTTATGGTCTTTCCTTCGATTTCTACTTTGGCTTCGCCGTTTACTTCGGCCACGACGGTTTCGAGTAGCTTTTCGACCGTGTCCATCATCCAGTGGTAGTCTTGGTAAGCTACGTAAAACTCGACCATGGTGAATTCCGGATTGTGGGTGCGGTCCATTCCCTCATTGCGAAACATTTTACCGATCTCGTACACCCCATCGAAGCCACCAACTATGAGCCGCTTCAGGTAGAGCTCGTTGGCTATACGCATATACATGGGCGTGTCGAGCGTATTGTGATGGGTCGCGAATGGCCGGGCTGATGCGCCGCCGTGTATAGCTTGAAGCACTGGTGTCTCCACCTCCATCAAACCGATCTCGTCCAGGAAGTGACGCATAGCCGTGATGGTCTTTGACCGCTTCCGAAATAGATCTCGAATATTCGGATTGACGGTCAGGTCTACATACCGCTGCCGGTACCTCAGCTCCGGGTCGGTGAAAGAATCGTAGACGTTGCCCTCATCGTCCTTTTTGACGACAGGCAGTGGCCGCAACGACTTACCCAGAAAGGTGAATTCTTTGACGTGAACGGTCAGCTCACCGGTCCTTGTCTTAAAAGCGAAGCCCTTCACACCCACGAAGTCTCCCAGATCCAGAAATTTTTTAAACAGGTCGTTGTAGAGCGATTTGTCTTCACCTGGTGCAATATCGTCACGGCTCACATACAGCTGTATGCGCCCGCTGCTGTCTTGCAGCTCGGCAAAAGCTGCCTTGCCCATAATGCGGCGCGACATGATGCGCCCGCTCAGGCTTACCTCCTGGAAGTTGATGATTTGACCCTCGGCGTCTTCTTCTGCACCGGCTTTGATCTCGGCGGCCAGGGCCGTTACCGGGTAAGCGGCCGCCGGGAAGGGCTCCACACCCAGATCGCGAATTTTTGCCAGGTTCTCTCTACGTACGATTTCCTGCTCGCTGCGTTCCATTGGTTAGGATTGGGGAAGTGATTGGTTTTGAGACCGCAAAGGTAAACCTCCGCGCACAAATAATAAGGTCTACCTTTGACTTCCCATGTTTTCACCCGCCATTCTAACCTTACTCATCACCCTGTGCGCTGTCGTCTTATTTGTGACGGAGTGGCTGACGGTAGACGTAGTGGCTATGCTGCTGATCGTGGCGCTGGTGGTGACGGGGGTTATCAGCGTAGAGGAGGGGCTGGCCGGTTTCAGCAATGCGGCTACACTAACGGTGGCTTTCATGTTTGTCTTATCGGCGGCCCTACTCAAGACGGGAGCACTCCAACAACTGGCACAGCGTATGGCAGGTGGCTTTCGGGCCCATCCCTTGCGCGCTACCTTCACTATGATGCTGCTGGTGGCGGTGACTTCGGCCTTTATCAATAATACGCCGGTGGTGGCGGTCTTTATCCCTATTGTGGGGCAGATCGCAGCGACAACGGGCATCAAAGCCTCGCGCTTGCTCATACCGCTGTCGTTCGCGAGCATACTGGGCGGTATGTGTACGCTGCTGGGTACGTCTACCAATCTGCTGGTGCACGGCATTGCTCAAAACCATGGCTTGACGGGATTTTCGATGTTCACGCTGGCGCCTATTGGTTTACCCATTTTACTGGTCGGTTTGGTTTACGTCGTGTACCTGAGCCGCAAGATGCTGCCCGATCACGATGACGATGGCACACTAACCGATGAATTTGCCCTCCATGACTATCTCGCCGAGTTCGTCTTACTCGAATCAGAAGCATTCAGCAACCGGCGCATCATGGATTCACCCATTGTACGCGAGCTGGATATGGACATCATCGAGGTTAGGCGCGGGAGTATGCGATTCAACCTACCGCCCGGCGACTTCCGATTGCAGACCAACGATACGCTCAAAGTGCGCTGCGATCGCGAGAAGATCAAGGCATTGAAAGATTATGTACAACTCCTGGATCGGAAGGGTGATTCTGGCATTACGATCATGGGCACGGGCTTACAAAGGGATGGCAGTACGCTGGTCGAGCTGGTCGTGACACCCAACTCCAGTTTTGTAGGACGCACGCTTCGACAGGTCGATTTCCGGCGGTCTTACCGGGCAGTTCCTCTGGCGGTCAGACAACGGGAAGCAACCCTGCGCGAAAAGCTTTACCGGCTACCCCTCACCGCAGGCGATGTGATTCTGGCTGAAGTAAAAACGCACTACCTAAGTGAACTCAAGCGTATCGAGCAGTCTCAAGATAGCCCGTTCATTTTGCTCTCTACCGACAGCTTGCCGGATTTTAAGCGGTCGAGATTCGTGTTTGTGATGCTCGTCATTTTCGGTGTGGTATTTTGTACTACCGCAGGTTTGTTGCCTATCGTGTTATCGTCGCTTTGCGGGCTCTGCGCTTTAGTAGTGGGCCGAACGATGAGCATGACCGAAGTGTACGAGGCCATCAACTGGCGGGTGGTCTTTTTGCTGGCAGGTGCGCTGAGTCTGGGTACGGCCATGAGCAATAGCGGACTGGATACCAGCATAGCCAATATGCTGAGTGGCCCCTTGCATCATTCAGGCCCATTCATTTTGGTCGGTGGGCTCTACTTGCTGACCAATATTTTGACTGAGCTTATGAGTAATAATGCGACCGCTGCCTTGTTGGCACCCATCGCCATTGCCGTTGCGCAACAGACGGGTATAGATCCTCTGCCGCTTTTGGTGACGGTGGCACTGGCGGCATCTGCATCTTTTCTAAGCCCGGTGGGCTACCAGACGAATGCTATGGTCTACAGTGCTGGCCGGTATAAGTTTCGAGACTTTAGCCGAGTGGGTATCTGGCTGAGCCTGATTTGTCTCATTCTCACGACCCTTTTGGTGCCTTTGGTGTTTAAGATGTAATACCGACCTTCGCGGCGCGAAATTTTGATCAGCCGATTCAATGCTAGATATACGCAAATTCAACCAGCAAGAGCTGACCGAGCAGCTTTCGGCCTGGGGCGAAAAGCCTTTTAGGGCTAAGCAGGTGTATGACTGGCTGTGGAAAAGAGGTGCCCGCAACTTCGACCAGATGAGCAATGTCTCCAAAGCCTTGCGTGAACAGTTGCAGTCTGAGTTTATACTACCCGTGATCGAGACCGACGAAGTGCAAAGATCGACCGATGGTACCATCAAATCGAGATTCCGCTTACACGACGGGCACCTGATCGAGTCAGTACTTATACCAGTGCCAAAAGATAATCGCTACACGGTCTGCGTCAGCTCGCAGGTAGGCTGCTCGCTCTCGTGTACCTTCTGTGCGACTGGGCGTATGAAGCGCGCCAGAAATTTGACAGCAGGTGAAATATACGACCAGGTGCTGCTGGTCAATGAGCAATGTCAAAGCACTTACGGCCACAGCCTGACCAATATCGTATATATGGGCATGGGCGAGCCGCTTTTGGCCTATCAACCGGTTATGGAGAGTATCGAGCGCATCACCAGCGAGCAAGGTATGGGCTGGTCGGCTCGGCGCATTACTATTTCTACAGCGGGCATCGCCAAATTCATTCGCCAATTGGCAGACGACAACAGTAAGGTCAATCTGGCCCTCAGCCTGCACGCAGCCGACGACGAGAAGCGCAATGAGATCATGCCCATCAATAACGCCAATAACCTGGCCGTACTGATGGATGCTCTCGAGTACTACTATCGCAAGACCAAAAATCGCATTAGCTACGAGTACATCGCCTTCCAGGATTTCAACGACTCCATAGAAGACGCCAAGCGACTGGCTAAGCTGTGCCGCCGCTTTCCGGTCAGAATAAATATCATCGAATACAATCCCATCGATGGCACATCGTTCCGAAAAGCAACCGAGCATCGCATCGATGACTTCGCCGCCTACCTGCGTAAGCAAAAGATCATGGTCACCGTAAGAAGAAGTAGAGGTAAAGATATCGATGCTGCCTGTGGGCAGCTGGCTAACAAATAGTTTATATTTCTGCGCGTAGCGCAGAGATATAAGTACCAAATTTTATTTTATGACCTGGATAGAAAAAGACAATCAACTTCAAGCGACTTATAAGTTCGATAACTTCACCCAGGCATGGGCTTTTATGACGGAAGTTGCCTTCGCCGCCGAAGCCGCCGAACACCACCCCAACTGGAGTAATGTCTATAATACCGTGGAAATAGCTCTCACAACGCACGATGCCGGAAACACGGTAACGCAAAAAGACCGAGATTTGGCGCAGAAGATCGAAGAGATTTATGAGAGGTATGGCAAGTAGTGATACGCTTACTCGGAAAATCCGTCAGATTTTCCAACTAAGCATATTTTTATTTTTGCCGTTCACTTCATTAGCTCAAGAAACTCTCGATTTTCGCTATGAATTAACTGCCGAAGCTCAAACTGCCTATGATCTCACTCTTAGTCTCCATCTTGATGAGGCGCGCATAAAGACTGAAGAACTTCGTATTGACCAAGCCGGCAATGTAGCAGCTGATCATATCGATAGTTATGCCGATGTGCTGGAACTATACATCACAGAAAATAAAGACGAGCTCGACAACTTCCTCGACCGGCAGGAAGAGCGAGTGATCCAAGCGACCGAGTTATCGGTACATTCACCCTGGTTTAGGTATCTCTTAGCCGAGTTGCATCTGCACCGGGCGGTGGTATTGATTCGATTTGAGCGGGAGTGGGCAGCCTTTAGAGCTCTGAATAAGGCGCACCGACTGTTGAGAGATAATGCCGAACTCTTTCCCGAATTTCTACCCACTTACAAGGACCTCGGGCTTATCCACGCAGCGGTAGGAAGTATACCGCCTCAATATAAATGGGGGGTGCAGCTTTTCTCTTCCTTGAATGGCACGATAGCTCAGGGTAAAAGTGAGATGCAGAAAATGCTGAGTGGCCCGAAAGACACGCCTTTTCTGGCAGAGGCTCAGGTGCTTTATGGATTCATGCACCTTTACTTACTCGACGATGGAGATGCCGCCTGGGAGATGGCGCAAGCTTGGCAGCTCGATCCTGCCCGAGACAAGATTCACTGCTTCATTTTATCGACTTTGGCTATGCGCTCCGGCCGTAACAATGTAGCCGATCGACTGCTCGACAGCCAGCCCAGAGACCGGTCTGCCCTGGACTTTCCCTACCTCGACTATATGCTGGGCTTAGTTAGACTACGGAAGCTGGACCCGGGCTCGAGGGTATACTTCCAGTCGTTTTTGAGTCGATTCAAAGGAGGGAACTTTCGACGGTCGGCTAGGCAGAAAATGGCCTGGGCCGAGTACTTGCGCGGCAATCTTGAGGGCTATCACCATCAAATGGGTTTACTCGACGAGCGCGCCAACAACCGAGCCGGTAGCGACAGAAATGCCGCCCGCGAAGCCGAGCGAGAGGCCCCGCCTCATTTGGGCTTATTGAAAGCCCGACTTCTATTCGATGGCGGGTATTATCGGGAAGCGCGAGAAGAGATCAGCCTCATTGATGTCACAAACCTCGGAGCAGCCGATGAGATCGAATTCTACTACCGCACAGGTCGAATCTTGCATGGGCTGAAAGACTGGAATGGTGCTCTGTCTTTCTACGAGCGAACGATCTCGCTCGGGGAAGACGACGATAGCTTCTTCGCCTGCAATGCCGCTCTGCAAGCCGGGCTGATCGAAGAAGATCAAAATAAAAAAGACTCGGCCCGCAGGTATTTTAATTTATGCCTCGATATGCAGCCCGATGAGTATAGGTCGGGCTTGCACCTACAGGCAAAAGCTGGGTTGAACAGGCTTAAATGAAAAATCCCTTGCACCTGTGGCACAAGGGATTTTTATTTGAGTGAAATCTTCTATTAGCGATTAGCCACTAGCGTGATTTCCAGACCGATATTGTCATTGATGATTTCATCTTCGGCCAAGCCAAGCAGGCCAGAGCCATATTTGATGCCCCACTCCGTGCGGTTTATTACAAACGCTGGCGTAGTGGCCGAAATTTGGTCTTCTGTCATTTCTACCAAAGCGGGAATGGATACACTGCGCGTGCTGTCTTTCATGGTCAGATTACCCGTGATCATGTGCGTAATATCGTCGCGACCGCTGGCAGGTGTTACATTCTTGATTTCGAACTGGGCAGTAGGGTAAGTTTCTACCTCAAAAAAGTCTTCGTTAGAGAGGTGGCCTACTAGCATAGCTCCCTTGTCTTCGGGTAGGTCGGTATTGGTGATAGAAGTCATATCGATGGTGAATACGCCGGCGTTAAGCTTGCCGTCAACAACGGCGAGCGAGCCATCCGCTATGCTGATGTTGCCATTGTGACCACCACCGATCTTCTTGGTACCTTCCCAGGTGATGTTGCTGGCAGAGGCGTCTACATTAAAAGTAGCAGCAGCCATAGTCGTGGTCTCGCCGTCGCCCTCTATGGCTTCGCCGGATTCTACTTCTTCACCTTCTGGCCCGGCACCGCAGGCCGCTAAAACGAAAAGGAGGAGTAGGCTGAATAAAGAGTACGTTGCTTGCTTGAGCATGGTTATGTTCTTTTTGATGATGAAAGATCGCCAGGTATGCGTATTTGGTAGGTAGCGATCACTAAGTACCCCATAAAAATTGCGTTAAGGGACTTTTAGTTGAATGCGTGGTGTAAAATTTATTGTATATACATGAATTTGTACTTATGGACGTTTTGTTGAGACGCAAAAGTTGAGCCGCGAAATTTTATCTCACAGACTTTCGGTTACAAGAGATGCCCCCACCTGCGAAAGTTTAAAATATTACCCCCCACTACTATGTAGCCCTTCGCTTTTACGAATGCTGTATATTTAGGCGTTTTTATAAATCCCAGACGTTTTACGAATTATGTTGCCACCTTCTTTCGCTTACCCTAGATGGCTGCTCATCGGCACCCTTTTCCTTTTTCTTTACATGTCGTCTTATGCACAACTGGCCTATCGAGGTGACCTGAGTGCGCCTGATGATGCGGAATCTACTTGGGTAAATGGCGTATATGATCAGATGAGTGTGGATGAGCGTATTGGGCAGCTATTCATGATTCGGGCGCATTCCAACCTGGGGCGAGATCACGTGGCCGAAGTCGAGCGACAGATCAACGACTATCACGTAGGTGGTCTTTGTTTTTTTCAGGGTGATCCAGCCAGCCAGCTGAAATTGACCAATAAGTATCAGGAGCTGAGTAAACTGCCCTTGCTGGTCTCGCAAGATGCAGAATGGGGGCTGGGTATGCGACTCGACAATACGCTCAGCTTCCCGAAGCAGTTGGCCCTAGGGGCTATTCGGCGCGACGAGTTGATCTACGAAATGGGCACTGAGATAGCTCGCCAGCTCAGGCGCATAGGCGTACGCGTGAGCTTTAGCCCGGTGCTGGATGTAAATAACAACCCGAATAACCCCATCATAAACGTTCGATCTTTCGGGGAGAGTCGATATGCTGTGGCAGCAAAGGGCTACAACTACATGCGCGGGCTGCAAGACCACGGTGTGATGGCATGCGCCAAGCATTTTCCAGGTCACGGCGATACCGACGTCGACTCGCACAGCGATCTGCCCATCATCAGGCATGATCTGTCGCGATTGGATAGCATCGAGCTATTTCCTTTCGAGGCTTTGGTGAGATATGGTATCGGTAGCTTTATGATTGCTCACCTGAATGTGCCGCAGCTCGACGAGCGGGAGAACCGACCCACTACCCTCAGTCAGCCCGTAGTGACCGATCTACTGCGCAGCCGCCTCCAATTCGACGGGCTGATCTATACCGACGCTATGGAGATGGAGGGTGTGCGCAAATTCTTCGAGCCGGGCGAGGCCGAAGCCGAAGCCCTACTGGCCGGAAATGATATGATCTTGCTGCCAGCCGATTTGGGCGTAGCCGTGAATGCCATCAAAGCATATTTGGCCGAAGGTAAATTGAGCCAGGAGCAGCTGGCCGCCAGCGTTAAGCGCGTACTACTGGCTAAGTACCGTTTGGGGCTGACTACTTATACCCCTCAAGGTGTCGACGGCATAGCCGAAGAACTCAATACACACGCTGCTAGCGACTTGAAAACGCGATTGTATGAGGCTGCCCTCACGCTGCTGCGCGACGATCATAGCGCGCTACCTTTAGACCCCGCCGCGATAGATGAGCTGGTCTATCTGGATCTCGCCAATGCGGGCGAGACGCCCTTCTTCAAAATGCTGAATCGCTTCGTAGACATCAAGCGTGTGCCCCTGGCCACTTCACCTACGCCTGTACAGTCCAACCGCTTGCTAGAGAAAATAAGTGAAGACCAAGTTGTGGTGGTGCCCATCACCAGTACGGGTAGCAACTACCAGGAACGCATAAAGCTGAGCGATCAACTGCGCACTTTGCTGGCCCAGATCGACACGCGTGCCAGACTTATCGTGCTTCACTTCGGCAATCCCTATGACTTGACTCAGCACGATCCGCTCAAGACGGTACTCTGCGCCTACACCTCAGACGAGCCCATGCAAGAAGTGGCCGCTCAGGCCTTATTCGGCGTGACGACTATAGATGGTAGACTGCCCGTCACCGCTGGTGAGCGAGCAGCTTATAATATGGGTATCACAAGCGCTAAAAGTCGTCGCATTGGCTATGCGCCGCCGAGTCAGGTCGGTATGAATATAGACAGCTTGGAGCTGCTCATGGACGAGGTAGCTACCGAAGCTATGCAGGCGCGCGCCACGCCAGGCATGTCGGTTTTAGTAGCGCGTAAAGGGCGGATCGTCTTTGAAAAAGCCTATGGTCACCATACCTATAACCGGAGGCGGCGGGTGAAGACCACCGACATTTACGACCTGGCCTCCGTAACCAAGGTAGCGGCGACCACACTCGCCATTATGCATCTTTACGACAATGACCAGCTAGACCTCGATGCACCTCTGATGACCTACCTGCCTGAGCTGGAAGGCACCAACAAAGCCGATAGAAGACTGCGCGACATACTGGCCCATCACGCCGGACTGCGATCTTGGATTCCCTTCTACGACAGCACCTTGATTCACACCAATAATTCTTTTCGCAGAGATCCCCAGTGGTATCGGGCCAAGGCCGACGAAGTCTACAATATACCCGTCACAGAGCGACTGTTCATGAATCGTGATTATGTAGATAGTATGTGGCTTAAAATCAGAGAATCGCCCCTACCCAACCTCGATCAGTACTATTACAGCGACCTGGGTTTTTATCTCATGGCTGCTGTTGTAGAGCGGCTTACCAACGAGCCACTAGACGACTATGTCGCTAAGCATTTCTACGAGCCCATGGGGCTGGAGGAAATACTCTATCGGCCCTTAGAAAAATATCCACTCAATCGCATTGCGCCTACTGAGCGAGACGACTACTTCCGCACCCAGCTGATACACGGCTACGTACACGATATGGGTGCGGCTATGCTGGGCGGCATGAGCGGTCATGCGGGCTTGTTTGGCAATTCCCAAAGTCTGGCCGTTATCTTCCAGATGTTGCTCCAAAAAGGCTACTATGGCGGCAAGCAGTACTTAAGTGCCGAGACGGTTAGCCTATTTACGCGCAGATATCCAGGGGAGAGTCGCCGCGGCCTCGGCTTCGATATGAAGCAACTCGATCCCGATAAAAACATGAATATGTCGCCCCTGGCGGGCGAGCGGGCATTCGGCCATTTGGGCTTTACAGGTACCTGCGCCTGGGCCGACCCCGACGAAGAGCTGGTCTTCATCTTCCTATCCAATCGCACCTACCCAAGCATGCGGAATAACGCTTTGGGTCGACTCAACACCAGGCCCAAGGCGTTCAGTGTAGCTTATAGAGGTATCGAGGAGTGATTTGTCGGGCATTTGTCTCGAAGCTGCCTTGCCAATAAGCAAAACCCATCCACATGCGTTAACTTAATGCTTCAAGTTCTCCTCCATGGCGCGTTTTCTGTTCTTTCTGTCTCTCTTTTTTGTACTTCCGCAGGTCGGTCACGCCACCCACAACCGAGCAGGCGAGATCGTAGTAGAATACGCCGGTGATTGTGGTGGTGATCTGAATCCCAACCGGGTTTGTGCGACCATCATCACCTATACCGAGTTTCCCAGCGATGCCTTCCGTGATTCCCTGCTGATCGAGTGGGGAGATGGCAGTTCTGATATCGCCTTCTTGACTTCTTCGGTACCTGCTGAGCCCGGCATCAATAAGAATGAGTACTTTATATGCCACGATTATGACGGGCCAGGGCAATATCTTATATCCTTTACTGACCCAAACAGGGTAGGCGGGATACTCAATGTCAATCCGCCCAATTCGATACGTGTGCCATTCAGCGTATTCACGGTATATACTTTGACCGACCCCAATGTATTCGGTTGCAATAGCTCGCCTACGCTTTCAGCCAGCCCGCTCACTCGTGCCTGCGTAGGAGAGATTTGGTCGCACAACCCCGGGGCTTTTGATCCTGATGGCGATAGCCTTTCTTTCGAGTTTGCTACCCCCCGAGCTGCTCCAGACTCTTTGGTACCCTTATATGTGCTACCCAATGAAATAGGTGGAGGCCCCGACTCCATCAGGCAGTTAACCATCGACCCTGTCACCGGCCAGATCATCTGGCAAACACCGAATGTAAGGGGCGAGTACAACCTCGCTTTCTTTGTGATCAGTTGGCGAAACGGCATTGCCATCGATACCACCATCAGAGACATGCAAATATTCGTAGAAGACTGTATGAACTCGCCACCAGAGATACTACTGGATGTAGAAGAAATATGCGTAGTGGCCGGAGATTTTATAGAGTTTACAGTAGAGGCTACGGCACCTTTAGAAGACGAAGATCAGCTGGTAAAATTAACAGCCACCGGAGGGCCATTTCTGGTCGAAGATAGTCCGGCGGTCTTTGTGCCGACCTCCGATACCATATTCTCTACCGACCCGGTGACCCGAATATTTCGATGGCAAACAACCTGCGAACATATCAGCAATCAACCCTACTTCGTCGCCTTTCGGGCCGAGGATAATTTTTTCAATGGAACAACAGGCCTGTCAACCATCCGGACAGTCTCTATCAAGGTCGTTGGTCCGCCTCCGGAAGACTTGCAGGCCATAGCCGACGATGATCTGGTGACCATCACTTGGGAAAATCCATACACCTGCGATAGTTTAAGCGGCGAACTCGACTTCCTCGGTTTCAGTGTATGGCGGCGAGAAGGCAGCAACCAATTCGATATAGATACCTGCGTAACGGGTCTGGAAGGTCGCGGCTATATTCAAGTAGCCGATCGACTCTTGGAAGAAGATATGGATCGGTACATATTCTTCGATGAAGACGTGGACCGGGGTCGTACCTACTGCTATCGCGTGCTCGCTCAATTTGGCCGAAGAAATGCGCTGGGCTTTTTGTTCGAGCGACTCGAGTCTATTCCATCCGAAGAGATCTGCGTGCAGTTGCCTAGAGATATACCACTACTTACCAAGGTCGATGTGACCCAAACCGGCACGACCAATGGCGAGATCAGCGTCTGCTGGATCCGCCCCGAAGCCGAGGCCCTCGACACCATGGTCAATGAAGGGCCATACAGATACGTCCTCTCCCGCGCCGATGGTCAAACGGAGAACCCCGCTGATTTCTCTTTTCTGGCCGAATTCGTCGTTCAGGAATTCGGTGACGAGATAGATACCTTCTTCCTCGACCAAGGACTGAATACGCAAGATCAAGCTTACAGCTATCGCATCGAGCTATTCGTAGAAAATGAAAACGAGCCCATCGGTCCGGCGCAACCTGCCTCCAGCGTCTTCCTAACTGGTAGCCCCACCGATGAAGCCAACCAACTCAACTGGACCGAATTGGTGCCCTGGACCAACTCGGCCTATGATATTTTCAGGCGAGAACCAGGCGGTGTCGTTTTCGATAGCATAGATACGGTCATCGAGCCTTCCTATCTAGACGAAGGGCTCATAAATGGTGAGGAGTATTGCTACTTCATTCGCTCTGTCGGCTCGTACAATGTAGACGATATTCCGTCGCCCTTGCTCAATCGATCGCAGGAGCTGTGCCTCACCCCATTCGATAATGTGCCACCTTGCCCGCCTGTACTACAAGTGAGCAGTATCTGCGATCGCGGCCAAGACTGCGATGATCCCAATAGTCAAGCCAACGAGCTGCAATGGCTGTCTTCCTTCAATGTGTGTGGCGACGACGATGTGGAAGGTTACCGAATCTATTACTCAACCGGAACGGGCACAGACTTCGTGCAAATAGGCCAGATTACCGGGTCATTGGATACCTTTTTCACCGATACACCACCCGATGGTATCGTCGGCTGCTATGTCGTAACGGCTTTCGATGAAAACAATAACGAAAGCGAGTTCAGCAACGAAGTGTGCGTGACCAATTGCCCGCAATACGAGCTACCCAATGCATTCACACCTAATGGCGACGGTATGAACGAGCTATTCGTACCACGCGTCAATTGCTTCATCGAGCGAGTAGAGTTCGAGGTCTTCAATCGTTGGGGGCAAGTCGTATTTACTAGCGAAGACCCCCAGCTCAATTGGGACGGTACCAATGCTAATGGCGATCTGCTGGCGTCGGGTACTTACTACTATACCTGCCTGCTGTTTGAGCGCAGGTTGGAGGGTGTGGTAGCTAGAGAAGAACCATTGAGTGGGTTTATAGAGCTAATGACTAACGAATAAAAAATGGCGGCCCCAGGGCCGCCATTTTTTATTCACTCGAACTTTTTAGTAGACTTCCCATATCCACCTTGGGTGCAATCTTATTCACCAACTCTCCGATTTTTACCCGCTCTTGCTTTAGTGTATCTCTATCGCGAACGGTGACAGTCCGATCGTCGAGGCTATCGAAGTCGACGGTGATACAGAAAGGGGTGCCCACAGCATCCTGGCGGCGATAGAGCTTACCGATAGAACCTGTATCGTCATATTGCACATCGAAGTGGTAACGCAAATCATTGAAGACCTCTTTGGCTAAGCTGACCAGCCGGTCATCGTTTCTTTTCAGAGGTAAAATAGCGGCTTTTATTGGGGCCAAGGCAGGTGGGAGCTTCATGACCTCACGTGTGTTGGAGGGATCGTCCTGGCCAGGAACTTGCTCGGTAACGAGGGCGTGGCTCATCATAGCCAGGAAGAGACGATCGGCGCCGATAGAGGTCTCGACCACATAGGGCACGTAGCTTTCATTGGTGCTGGGGTCGAAGTATTGTAGCTTCTTACCCGATAGCTCCTGGTGGCTGCCGAGGTCAAAATCAGTGCGGCTATGAATACCTTCTAGCTCTTTGAAGCCGAATGGAAACAGGAATTGAATATCGACAGCTGCATCGGCATAGTGTGCTAGGTTATCGTGGTCGTGATAGCGTAGTTTGTCTTTGGGGAAGAGTGCCAAGTGCCACTTCATGCGCATAGCCTTCCAGCGCTCATAGACTTCCTTCTGCGTGCCAGGCTGAATGAAGTATTGCATCTCCATCTGTTCGAACTCCCGCATGCGGAAGATGAACTGGCGGGCTACGATTTCATTGCGGAATGCCTTACCGATCTGTGCGATACCAAAGGGCAGCTTTTGCCGGGTAGTTTTCTGCACATTCGGGAAGTTGACGAAAATACCCTGGGCGGTTTCGGGCCTCAGGTATAGCTTGCCTTCCTCACCGGCTATGTTGCCGAGCTGAGTCGAGAACATGAGGTTGAACTGGCGCACCTCCGTCCAGTTCTTACTGCCGGTATCTGGGTCGGCTATATCCAGATCGGTGATGATCTGGCCGAGCTCTTCCATATTGCCGTCGGTCATGGCGGTGGCCAATCGCTTGGCTACTTCATCGTGTTTGGCGAGGTATCGAAGCACATTGGGGTTGGTAGCTCGAAACTGCGCTTCGTCGAAGTCATCGCCGAAACGCTTACGACCCTTGGCGACTTCTTTATTGGCCTTGCCTTCTAGCTTGTCGAGGTAGTCTTCGATTAAGACATCGGCGCGGTAGCGTTTTTTGCTGTCCTTATTGTCGATCAGTGGATCGTTGAAGGCATCGACGTGGCCACTGGCTTTCCAGGTCTTCGGGTGCATGAAGATAGCTGCGTCCAGACCGACTATATCGTCGTGTAGCTGCACCATGGCCCGCCACCAGTACTGCTTGAGGTTGTTTTTGAGTAGCACGCCATTGGGGCCGTAATCATAGGCAGCAGCCAGGCCGTCATATATCTCAGACGATTGGTAAATGAAGCCGTACTCCTTGGCGTGAGAGATCAAATTTTTGAAATCGGTGGCAGTAGCCATAGGCCGTAATAATTTTTGGAGATGCAAAAGTAGGGTTTAAAATTTTCTGGCTCTACAAATGTTCGGCCTTGATTTTAAAGAGCTACTACCGAACATTTTGGGGATTGAATTTCGTTGGATGCCTATGGGCAGACTCATTTTTTACGTTTTTCTTCTACTCGCTATATCGAATTGTGGCAAGTATGCCATCGGAAGTGAGCGGTCTGATCCACCTGCGGAAGTCTTATCTCAACAACTCCTCCGCTTGCAGAAAGCAGGCGAGGAAGTAGAAAATGTGGTGCAGCAACTAGCAGAGCTTAGACCCGGTGCATTGCGCGCAGAGCTAGATACGCGTGAAAAAAAGCTAGCTTTCTGGATCAATGCCTATAACGGTATGGTGCAGTACTGGCTGGCTAAACAACCGGAGCTGTGGGGAAATAGGGGCAATTTTTTCAGCGGTAAGCGCATCGTGATAGCCGGTGAGTTGGTGAGCCTGGAAAACATCGAGCACGGCGTGATACGCGGCACCGAGGGCAAGCTGGGACTGGGATTTATACCTAAGCTATTTCCCAGCAAATTTGAGCGCACCTTCAAGATCAAAAATGGCGATCCGCGCATCCACTTCGCATTGAATTGCGGTGCCATCGACTGCCCCCCAGTGGAAATCTACGAATCCGAAACGGTAGATGATCGCCTGGATTACCGGTCGAAGACCTATTTGAAAAGGCAATCGACTTTGTCTGAAGATGGGAAAACCATCACGACCACACCTCTATTTTCCTGGTTTAAGGGAGACTTTGGCTCGTATGGCGGCATCAATGATTTTCTAAAGCATTTCGGTATTTTACCCGAAGACGCAAAGGGTGTCAAGCGAAAATACACTAATTATGACTGGACATTGGCCCTCGACGTTTGGGCCGAAGATTGAATAAGTCTAAAAGGTCTATCTGGTTTTAGCCATACATTCTCTATCAGCATGTCGGCACATAATCTACGAATGGCAGCTTACGATCTTAGCGAACTCTACTTTTTACGCACAAAATATTTATGCACGTACACATCATCATTCCGGCCCTGGACGAGGCTGAGAATCTGAAAAAGCTTTTGCCTTATTTACGAGAAGAACTAAAGGATAGAGGGCGAATCATCGTTTCCGACGGCGGTAGTCGCGACAATACCCGGCGTGTTTGCACGGCGCATGGCGTCACATTTTTTCAAGCACCAAAGACTGGCCGAGGGCCACAAATGAATGCAGCTGTTGATCGATATCCCAAAGCAGATATTTACTATTTTTTGCATGCCGATGCCCGCCCGCCTCAAGGATTTTACGAAGACTTAGTTGGTAGTGTAGACATGGGTTACCCGGTTGGCTGCTACCGATTCAAGTTTGATTCTGACCATCCATTGCTGGCGATCAATTCTTTTTTTACGCGCTTCAGCCCGCTCGCCTGTCGAGGCGGCGATCAGTCTTTGTATGTTACGAGCTCGGTTTTTGAAGAGCTGGGGGGCTTCAAATCAGGCATGCAGATCATGGAAGACTACGACATCATAGAGCGTGCACGGGCGAAATATCCCTTTCGGATCATACCGAGATCAGTAACCGTTTCGGCCCGCAAGTACGAGGCGAATAATTACTTCAAGGTTCAACTGGCCAATTTGATCGTGTTCAGAATGTACAGGCGCGGTGCGCGGCAAGAGGCCATGGTCGAGAAGTACCGAGCCATGTTGAGCTAAACATTTAAATTCACCCAAAAGATACTTCCCACAACATGCCCAAGATCGATTGGCGAGACGGTCACATCAATTATACCGACGAAGAGCGCGGCGAGCAGACACTGCTGCTTATTCACGGTTTTTGCGAGTCTTTGCGCATGTGGGACGAGTGGCGGCTACCCTTTTTGAAAGGCCAGTGGCGGGTGGTTTGTATGGACCTGCCCGGATTTGGCGGCAGCACCAGCTCCGCTAAAACTATAGAAGATCATGCTAAAGCCGTCTTGGCACTCGTCAAAGGACTGAGGCTCGATCAAGTCGTGATGATCGGCCACAGTATGGGTGGTTATGTGGCTTTAGCGGTCGCCGAGACAGGGCCCGATTGGCTGACAGGCCTTGGCTTATTTCATAGCCACCCTTACGCAGATAGTGAGGAAACGCGCAAAAAGCGAGACAAAAGCGTGGAGTTTATCGAGAAAAACGGCCATGTGCACTATGTCAAGCAGCTCATCCCGAGGCTTTTTCCGGCTAGTAGGTCGTCTAGCTATTCGCACCAGCAAGACCGCATGATATTGCTGGCCACACGAGCTAATGCAAAGGGAATTACGGATGCACAAATAGCCATGCGCGATAGAAAAGATCGCTCCGTAGTGTTGGCAAATACAGACCTGCCTGTACTATTTATCAACGGTGCGCTAGACCAGACGGTGAGCGAAGTACAAAGACGAGATCAGTTGGCTTTACCCGCAAAGGGGCAGTTGTGTTTTTTGCCAAAGGCGGGCCACATGGGGTTTGTAGAATCTACCAGAACGACCCAACGCGCAGTGCGAGAGTTTTTGAAGTTTTGTACTGAAGTTTAGTTCCCATTCAGGAGACTGTCCACTCGCTCTAACTCCGCTTGATAGTCTGGCAGGCTGATGGCACCGATGATGTTGCTTTGCTCGCGCTCGGTGAGGTGGAAAGAAATGGATTCGCGCAGCTGATTATCGTCCAGTCGCCGGTATCTGAATTTGACGATGTCGAATGGTACTGGATCGAGCAGGTCGTTTATCATTCCTATAGTATTGCCCTGCTCGAAATTTTGCACATCTAGCACGCCGGCTACGAGCCCTAGCGGGTTAAGGAGGCTCTCGATCACGCCCTCATTACCATCTTCGTCAGTGCCTTTGTCCCTCAGGTTAACGCTGATTTGAATCAGGACCACTCCACTGGTGTGTTGGGCTATCCAGTCTTGGTAGATGTGTATGAATCTAGCTGCCGAGATGATGCCGAAGTTGTCGCGGTAGCCAGCGTCCATGACGCGTATGCGGGGCTCAGTGGGCAGCTGCACGAAGGGTAGTACGTAGGGATAGGTCGCGTTCATGCGCAGGGCCGTCAGAAATCGCAAGCTGTCTGCTCGCTCGCGACCCAGTAGCCAGCCCAGGTCTACGGCATCGGCCGGTATGGGGTTGCCGGACTGAAATGCTTCTGGAGCGGCCATCATGTGACTGGAGGGTTGAGGCGAAATAATCAACCTACGGCCGTCTTCGATAATACTAGGCGTGAGCAGCATCTGGGGAATCAGCCCTTCAGCTTCGGGCTTTTTGTAATAAGCAAGGCTGTGGTCTAGCAGCCCATTGGTGTTATTGTCGAATCTGCGCTCGAAGCTGTACGCCCGATCACGCTGATACCATCGGTCGCCGATCTTTACTTGTCTGAGTGGAAGAAATAGATCATTACTCACGATAGAAAAGGCTACAGGATTGAGCAGGTCTTTGCTGATGGCCTCTCTATATGCTGGCGCAGTTACCGACCAGCTCGAATCGGTGAGCGATCTGTAGTAAACCTCCCTGAGCTGAGCCATACCGAGCATACCGCCAGATGCACCAGTCATCAATGAGGTTTTGCTCATCAGTCCATCGTCTATTCTTCCCTCCAGTTCTTGTACGACCATGGTTGCCCAAAGCGCGGCTGCGTGTCCGCCTCCGCTGGCACTCAGTATGACCATTTTGGGCTTGTCGGTTGCTTGTCGGGTTTTCCAGTTCTCCAAGATTTGAATGCCAGCGTCCATCTCGCTTTGATACGCTTCGGTTTGGCAAAAGGCCGATAGTCGCTCTTCGCTGTAGTTGGCCGGAGGCAGGTCGTAATCTATGCCATAGGCGTAGTTGCTTCGGCTAAACCACTCCGTCGATGTGATGAAGTTGAGTGAAATAGCAAAGATGAAGAAGATGATGAGCCGCCACTTGAATGCCCAATAAGATACCGCCCCGATAATGGCGGCGATAAGGCTAAATAATATCAGGATGCTGCCAGCTGCCGGAATTTGGAAAGCGCGCTTGTCAATAAGCAGACCCAGGAGAATCAAAATCACAGCCGTAGAAAACTGGAGGATGAGTGCATTCCAATGCTGCTGCTTGAAGACGCGCTCCAGCAGCTTGCGGTCATAGTGACTGACTGATCTGACCAGCTTGGTTTTTAGACCGTTGCTCAAGTAAGTACGGACACTGAGTGGGTTTTCGATCTTCAGGGTATTCAAACTTTTGGACCTGCGATAGCGACGGCCAAATGGCTCGCCAGGTGCCAAGTGTGGCATGGCACCAAGCTTGGGCTCGTAGTAGCCGATATCGCGATTGGTGTAATAAAAATATACAGCGTACACGAACAGCGACAAGCACAGACCTGCCAAAAGACCACATACCGAAATGATCAGCCTGACATAGTCTGATCGAGCCTCGAATGGTGCATTAAACCGGCACAGAAAGACGATATAGAAAATCAATACCGCTAAGGGCAGCAGGGCATTGTTCAAGCAAAACTTAAAGAATGGCCTCGATAGGCTGGCCAGGAAACTGAAATACCTAGCCGACAATAAGTAGGTGGTCAGATTCCAACTCATCGTAAAAAGGCCGAAGCATAAACCCACGATCATAAAGCTCCACAAATTCACCCGTCCCAAATATTCCGGGTCTAAGAATAAGTATTGAGCACCAAAAGAAAAGGCCATAAAGCCGGAAACAAATCCGATCAGAACTACCCACAGCAGTAAAAGCAGGGTGCTGCTGCGCAGATGCAGCAAAAACAGCTGCACGGAAAAAGATCGATATATGCCGACGACAAAGGCGCGCATTCAGATAAGTGGTTGTAAGCATAAAAATAGGGCTAAGGCCGATAAAGCGTATATTTGCGCTCCCAAAATTCCAAGGACATGAAAATTTCAGTAGTAGGAACCGGCTATGTCGGTTTGGTTACAGGCACTTGCTTCGCAGAAACCGGCAATGAAGTCATTTGTGTCGATATCGACCAGGATAAGGTCGAGCGTATGCGCCAAGGTGAGGTGCCCATCTTCGAGCCTGGCCTAGAATTGCTCTTCGAACGCAATACGCGCCAGGGCCGATTGAGTTTTACCACGAACCTGGCAGATGCAGTAGCGCATGCCGAGATCATTTTCCTAGCCCTGCCTACTCCGCCGGGCGAAGATGGCTCAGCCGATCTGAGCTATATCCTCCAAGTAGCAAAAGACCTTTCGACGCTCATTACTAAGTATACCGTAGTTGTCGACAAAAGCACAGTCCCGGTCGGCACTTCCGAAAAGGTTTCCGCTGCCTTGGCAGAGCGACTTGATACGAGCCTCTTCGATGTGGTTTCTAACCCGGAGTTTCTGCGCGAAGGCGTGGCTGTAGACGACTTTCTGAAGCCAGACCGAGTGGTGATTGGCACTTCTAGCCAAGCTGCGCGCAGTATCATGCAGCGTCTCTACGACCCATTCGTGCGCAGCGGCAACCCGATTCTATTCATGGACGAGCGCTCGGCAGAAATGACCAAGTACGCCGCTAATTCCTACCTGGCTACGCGCATCACCTTCATGAACGAGATCGCCAACCTATGCGAAAAAGCAGGTGCCGATGTCGACCAGGTGCGCAGAGGTATGGGTAGCGACTCTCGCATAGGCAAGCGGTTCCTGTTCCCGGGTGTCGGGTATGGGGGCAGCTGTTTCCCCAAAGATGTCAAAGCACTGGCCTTCACCGCCCTTGAGCACGACTACGACTTCAGAATCCTAAAGTCAGTCATCGGCGTCAACAACAACCAGCGACTGCGCATAGCCGAAAAGCTCGATGAGTTCTTTAATGGCGACCTCGGTGGCAAGACGATCGCTTTATGGGGTCTTGCCTTTAAGCCCAATACAGACGATATACGCGAAGCACCGGCCCTCTATACCATCGACTATCTGCTGGATCGCGGGGCAAACGTCCGCGCATTCGACCCGGAGGCCATGGAGAATATCCGCGCCATCTACGGAGATCGCATTCAGCTAGTCCAGGATCAATACGAGGCACTCATCGGCGCCGATGCATTGGCCATTATGACAGAATGGGCGGTTTTCCGCACGCCAAGCTTCGATGTCATTCAGAAACTCCTCAAGGAGCCGGTCATCTTCGACGGTCGCAATCTCTACGACCTCGATCGTATGCGTGAACTCGGCTTCCACTACGACAGCATTGGCCGAGATACGATACCAGCTGCTGAAACACGTACTGTATAAATCACAAAAGAGCCGATAATCGCAAGACTATCGGCTCTTTAATTTGTGTAGCTGTAGGGGAAGGATTCGAACCTTCACGGGGCGGTTAGCATAGCCTGCACTGCCGAATTTTGGTGGCCAAAACCCGGCACAACTGGCATATTTATTCCGACATCCCCACCCCCGAGACCGGAGGGCATGGCTGCCAATTTCATCACCCTACATGATATAAAAATGAATGACTCGTTTGTTATCCTTTGCATAGCAAATTTACAAGCATATGGTTCTTTTATGCAAGTATTATTAAATAAATGTATTAATTTTTATAATAAAATCAAAATTTAGCATAAAATGATATAATATTAGTAATTTAGATATCGCTCAAGGCCTCCGTTTTGTGAATTTCGCGCTAAGTGGGATTCAGTAGAAAGAGGAAAGAGAAAAGACTTGACTCTTGATTCTATCAAAAGCATGAGCAAACCCCATATCCTGAGCAAGAAAGTCTTGATTCTTTACTCTTTATTCTCTACGCTTAAAGTTTTAGACTTCCGCAGGTAGATACTTTAGCTATTATTTGTTGGTTTAATCTTGTTATTCATATTTTTGTTAGGCAAATACAGCTCAATATGTCAACTACATCACAAATCTGGCAACTCAACGGTCGACCTGTACGCATTGCTGACTTTCGAGTAGAAGCACCCCCGCCGCCGCCGTCAGTACTGGAAAAGGTAACCGACTTGCCTTTGGCCATAAAAAACAAGCCCGATGGCCTGAGAAATGCCTTTCCTGAAGCCGGTGTATCTTTTGAAGGCGGCGTAAGTGACGGCTATTGTTTTCGGCTAGATTTCAGATCATCCAACCCAGACCGCTGCTTGATGATGATCCGGGCTTTTCTGGCAGAGCAGGGTTATTCTGAGTTGCCGTTACCAGCCGACTATGATGAACTAAAGCGATTTCGGCTGCCCCGAAAGAACCGAAAACAGCTCCATTTATTTGCCGACGATGGGTACATACACAACCCCATCAAGATACTTTTTCCGCCTCCAAAGTCCGATTGGAGAGGCCTCAGACTGGAAATTTACAACGAGCAAGCCGACAGACATTTGGTCCGCTTTCATGGACGAGATTGAACATACTTGCATTATTTTAATTTATCCCTTTATATTAGTGCTTTAGATATTACCATCTTCCCTAAAGTTTATAGCAGCTTCTATCACACGTTTGCCATAATTTGCTGTGATCTAGCAGATTTCGTTTTCCCAAAGACGTTCTACAAAGAACTGGTGTGTACGGCTAGTTCCACCACTTATTATCAGTTACAATCCGCACTTAATATGTTTAAAAAATTACTGCTATTTGCACTCCTTACAGTAGGAGCAACAACTGTAACCCAGAGCCAGGTGGCCTCTCAATACCCTTGGGAATTCGGTATTCAGGCTGGAGTTTCCACCCTCGGAGGAGATCTAAAGACCAATCAAATACTACTTTTAGGCCAGCCGAGCTTTAGTGCGGGTCTAATGCTGCGCAGGCGACTGGGCGGATTATTTGCGCTAAGACTTCACCTCATGTATGGTGGTCTGGAAGCCGATGATGGCGAAAGCGATCAGGATGATAGAGTCATGCGTGGTTTTTCGACTTCTACCTCTGTGATTGAGCCAGGGCTTGTCCTCGAAT
This sequence comes from Bacteroidota bacterium, assembly GCA_039025055.1. Lineage (GTDB taxonomy): Bacteria > Bacteroidota > Bacteroidia > Chitinophagales > Saprospiraceae > Neolewinella. The sequence goes on from JBCCPC010000005.1 coordinate 27,446, forward strand.
TCGAGCCATTTGCACAAAGGCGTTTTAGAGATGGGCAATTCCGAAAGATTCTTTCTCCCTTTATTTACGGTGGTGCAGCTTACTCCATTTGGGATGAGCCTGACACCGATTACAACGGCCTGAATACGGCTGCTGTGATGAGCGATCAAATGAATAAAAGCGAGACGAACGAGCTTTCCATTCCCTACGGATTTGGGTTGAAGTATTATATCTCGCCTCGATCTTCGCTGGCACTCGACGTGGGTGCTCGCTTTCTCAGCTCCGATCTACTCGATGGGGTAAGCGAGTCTGGTAATCCCGACGAGGATGATACTTACGGCTTCTTCGGCCTTCGTTTCGCTACGGGCTTCGGGAAGAAAGACAGCGATAAGGACGGTATACCCGACGAAACCGATGCTTGCCCAGAAGAGCCTGGTCCTGAGTCTACCAATGGCTGCCCGGATACGGATGGCGATGGTATAGCCGACCGCGACGACGATTGTCCAGAAGCTGCCGGCCTGGCTGCTCTGAACGGTTGCCCCGATGGCGATGGCGATGGCGTAGCCGATAAAGACGACGACTGTCCTGAAGAGCCGGGTGTAGCTACCCTACGTGGTTGTCCCGATAGCGACGGCGACGGCGTGGCGGATAAAGATGATGAGTGCCCGACGGAAGCGGGTGTGGCTTCGCTCATGGGCTGCCCCGACAGCGATGGCGACGGTATAGCCGATAAAGATGACGAATGTCCCGATGCAGCGGGTGTGGCTTCGCTCATGGGTTGTCCCGACAGCGATGGCGACGGCATAGCCGACAAAGACGACGAATGCCCAGAAGAGGCAGGCATAGCAGCTCGCAACGGTTGCCCAGAGCCTGTAGATGTCTTCGAGACAATCGAAGATCGCATCACGCGCTACAAGCTGCTGACAGAAGGGTTCGAATACATCACAGTGGATGAGTCGAATGGTACCATTCAGATTCAGAATGTTTACTTCGCAACCGATCGCTTTAATCGCGACCAGTTAGATCGTGACATTCTCGATGAAGTAGCCGAACTGCTTCAACGCGAAGGTGCCGAAAACATCGATGTTCGCTTCGAAGGCCACGCAGACCGCCGCGCCTCTGAAGAGTACAATCAGAGATTATCTGAGCGTCGTGCAGAGGGTGCCATGCAGTACGTGATCGATAAAGGCGTAGATGCCAGCCGCCTGAGTATGATCGGTTTTGGAGAGTTATCTCCCGTTGCGCCGGTCGACGACCTACAGGCTAACCGTGTGTCTATATCTGTAGTCAATGAGCCGCCACTCAAAATTGAGTAATACAGGCTCACCTTAATTAAGAAGCCCCGATTCGCATCGCGAATCGGGGCTTCTTAATTCATTGAACGATCAATGATTGTACAAGTAGTCGATCGTCAAGTCGTAGGTGTACCCAATATTGACCTTTTGGAAGACCAAAGCTTTTTAAGTTTAGGTCGAGGCGTTGCTCGCCAGCTGGTAATTTTTGATGGCCTAGTAGCAGGAAAGATCTGCCCAGACTATCATTTAAACTTATCTGAGTCTGAGTCGGTCTCTCTAATTGAAAAGCTATGACGAGCTTGTTCTGGGCGGGGTTTGGCGAGTGTCTGTAATGCAATTCTTGAGGATCGATCAGCGTATTGGAGTTAACGATGGCCGGAAACAACCACTGATACACTTCTCCAAACTCCCTGGCCCAGTACCATTCACTGTGGGCACCGTCTGCATGTTGTAAGCTGCGAATGCTTTCGCCCTCGAAACCGATAGCAACCAGATTGTTCTGAAAATCGTACATGTCTTGTACGAAGTCATCTCCTTCAGGCGTACCGATGATCTGGTGCAAACGCAGCGGCAGCGGATTAGAAGTATTCGATACGAAATCTGTTAACTCCTGCCGATTGATCCAGTAAGCTGGAGAGAGGGCGCCTACTTTGCCGAATACATCGGGATGACTTAAGGCAGCATAAGCGGAGATGAGTCCACCCAGTGAGCTTCCCATGATCGCTGTATTATCCCTGTCGGGCTTGGTGCGATAATTATTGTCTATGTAGGGTTTGAGGTCGTTGACTAAAAAGTCTACGTAGTCGGTTCCATCGCCACCACCGTAGGTTGGGTGTGGCCAGGGTGTGTATTCGTTAATGCGCTCGCTGCCGCCATTGTCTACGGCTATTACTATAATGCCGTGATCGCCTGCTGCAAATAGCTGATTGAGGGTCTCGTCTACCTGCCATTCGCCGGAGAAAGAAGTCGTGGCATCGAAGACGTTTTGCCCGTCATGCATGTAGAGTACCGGATAGCTTCTGCCGCTAGTCGAATAGTCTGGTGGGAGATAAAGCCACACTCTTCGCGATCGGTTGAGTGTGGTCATTGGAAAATTAGTAGATAGCACACTTACATTGTCGGCGGCAGTACTTTGGTTGGAGGTTCCTCCGTCTAGGTCTTCCCAACCGGCTATTTGCAGGAAAAGGGTATCGCCTGGCTGGGTAGTGTGCGATCTATTGGGTACGAAATTGCCTTGTGCGTCTCCTTCTACGGTTGGCCAGCTGCCTCTTGTAAATTTGAATTGGATGGGGCCACTCTGATTGCTGAGAAAGATGGCATATCGATCTTCAGCTACGGAGTATGTCAGTCGGTGATCCTCGCTGCCGGCATCCCAGTTTTGAAAGTTTCCGGCTATATGAATGTCGTCCTGTGCTGGTATGTTGGCTGGCCAGCTGTCTATAATTACGGTAAGCTGTGCTTGCAAAGAGCTGAACAATAATAGAAGTAAGCTCAGGAGGTAGAGTTTCATAATAGCTTAGGTTGGTGCGTTTTGTTATTCATTATCTAAAATACCAGCTACGATTTCTTCTGCGTCTTGTAGCGTAGTCTCTAAATCGTCATTGACCATTATATGATCGAAGCTTTCGGCATAAGTCAGTTCCAGTGCTGCGCGCGCTATGCGTACGCGTAGACTTTCCTTGTCTTCGGTAGCTCGCTTGCGGAGTCTTTCGAACAATATATCAGGACTGGGCGGCTGAACGAATACCGCGAGAGAATTTTCGGGAAAGGCCTTTTTGAGATTGGTAGCCCCTTTCACTTCTATGTCGAAGATGATTATTTTGTCCAACTGCCATAGCCGCTCGATTTCGCTTTTGAGGGTTCCGTATCGGCGACCGGGGTAAACTTCTTCCCATTCGGCGAAGTGGTCATTTGCTATGGCCTGATCGAATTCTTGCTGACTGAGAAAGTAGTAGTCTTCTCCGTTTACTTCGCCCGGGCGCGGAGGCCTGGTCGTTGCCGATACACTAAAGGCCAGCTGTGGGAATCGATCCAGCAAGTGGTGGACAATGGTCGTTTTACCCGCCCCGGATGGCGCCGTGAATATAAGCAGTCGACCAGTAGCTGGCGTATCAGACGACATTGGCCAGTTGCTCTTTGATTTGCTCGAGCTGTTCTTTCATTTGAACAACTAATCGCTGAATATCCGAAGAATGGGCTTTGGCACCGAGGGTGTTGATCTCGCGGCCGATTTCCTGGCTGATGAAGGATAGTTTGCGCCCCTTGACGGAGTTGTCGTTTTTGAGTTCCTCTATGAAATGCTCGCAGTTTTGGGCAAGGCGGACCTTTTCTTCATTGATGTCCATTTTTTCGAGATAGTAGAGAAGTTCTTGCTCGAACCGGTTTTGATCGACGTTTTGTCGATTTTGGAAATCTTCCAGTTGCTTGTGGAGTCTTTCTTTTACCCGGTCGATGCGCGCTGCCTCGAAGGGCGCTACTGAATCGAGTAATTCAGAAATAGCCGATGCGCTTTGATTGAGGTCACTAGCCATGACCTCACCTTCGCTGACTCGGTAGTTTTGAAAATTGTCGAGGCATGTCTGTGTGGCTTTTTCGAGGGCTTCGATCTCTTCTTCGGTGAGTTGTTGGTCTTGGGCTTCGGCTACTTTCGGCAGCCTGATCAACCCGGCAAGCAAGGCACCGGCATCGCCACCTAAGTTGAATTCAGGGTGGGCTAGTAATTGGCTGTGGAGCCGCTTCAATAGCGGAATATTTAGAGATACGCCGTCTTCGCCTTCCTGGCTCCGGATATCGACTGAAAGCTCCAGCTTGCCTCGATTGGCAAAGTCAGTGACCATTTTCCGCAGGGTCATTTCGTATTCACCCAAGCTCCGTTGGCAGCGCAAGCGCATATCGGTTTGCTTGCTATTGAGCGATCGAAGCTCTACGATGTAGGTTTTTCCGCTTGAGGTGTGTTGGCCCCGGCCATAGCCGGTCATGGATAGGAGCATATGTTAATCTTCGGTTTTGACTCGAAGGGATGGCAAAGATAGTGTAATTGCTTATCGAAAATGAGCGCAGTTCATTTTCGATAAGCAATATGCGATTGAATTTCATTTAGGTGGCGGCAATCCACCTGCGGAAGTCTAAATAACTGCCTAACTGCTTGATAGTAAATAAAATATATAGAATACTTGGCTAAGCACTTAATAATTGCTGATATTTGTCCTTCCCTCTAAAATGTCCTTGCTCGTAAAGTAAAAACCATGAGAAAAGCTGATCTGGTAGCTGCTATTTCTGAAAAGACAGGTATTGCGAAAGTAGATGTACTTGTATCGTTGGAGTCCTTTTTTAAGGAGGTGAAGTCAAGCCTGGCCGATGGGGAAAATGTTTACATCCGGGGTTTTGGGTCTTTTGTGGTTAAGAAAAGGGCCAAAAAAATTGGTCGCAACATCAAAGAAAATAAGGCCATCGAGATTCCTGCCCACTACATTCCTGCTTTTAAGCCAGCCAAGATTTTTACCGAGCAGGTAAAAGATAATGTACAGGCTCTGCCCGACGAAGAAGACGAGGATTAATACGAGATGCGCGCTCCACAATATTTGGCGGCGTTATTGGCTTTTGCGCTATTGCTACTTATGTACTTTGTGTGCCCGGTGCAGGCACCTGAAATGACGCAAGCCGAGGCGAGTCGAAAGCTGCAACTGGCTGCAACCGGGCTGGAGAGTATGATCAGGGATGCGCGGGATGAGCTTAATCCAGCAGAAGTTTCAGCCTTGATCGAGTTAGAAGACCAACTGGAAGCTGAGCCACTGCCACCGGACACGACCAAGAGAAATATACTGACTCAACTGGCTGGTACTTGGTTTCAGTTGGGTTATCCGGGTATTTCTGCTGTCTATGCCCAGCAGATTGCCGAATTGGGCAATACGCCCCGAGAGTGGGGTATGGCTGGTACGAGCTATACGATTTGTGTGCAGCGAGCTGACGAAGATAAGGTTCGTGATTTTTGTTTGGAGCGTGCCGAGCAAGCCTATTTAGCTGCTATGAGTCTAGACCCAGATGATGTTGAGTATCAGATCAATTTAGCCTTAACTTATACCCTAGACCCTAAGCAGCCGCCTATGCGGGGTATTCTACAGCTGAGAGACTTAATGGAAAAGTTCCCCGAAGACCCTAGGCCTTTGGTTACTTTGGGCAGGCTTTCGCTGCAAACTAACCAGCTAGAAAAAGCGGCTGAACGGCTAGATGCGGCTCTGGCTTTAGACCCCGACTTGCAATCGGCTAAATGCCTGCGCGCAGAAGTTTACTACCGACTCGGAGACACTGAAGCTGCTGCCCGACTAGGCGAAGGCTGCGGTACTCAACAATAAGTACAAAGTTTGCGTTATAGATTCATCAGCATTAAAGGGTAAAATTTGTTTAAAAAGGACTATCTTTGCACGCTGATTTAAGGCTCTTCTTTTAGCTATAATTAAGTTAAAGCTGTACGAGCCAAGATTCTGAGGAACCGAATTTTTTAATCAAACCATAGCAATATGCCCTGTGGAAAGAAGCGCAAGCGTCATAAGATCGCAACGCACAAGCGCAAGAAGCGGCTACGCAAAAACCGCCATAAGAAGAAGAACCGCTAGTGCCGAGCGGGTCTACGACCCGCCTGCACTACTCTTTAATTGCTGTTATCGGCTAATCGTCGGTCAGCTTAATTAGAGGTAAAATTATTACCTCTGGGTTTTGTGCAAGCTAGTTTGGCGGCGAAGTCACATAGTCGCAATCAGATAGGCTATCGCCCAGGAAAATGATCAACATAAACATACTGACTGTATAGCAGTTGCCCTCGAGCATTAGGCTCAAACCACAAGATTGAATCACTACTGATACCTGAAAACAAGACATTCTGCCAAGCTTCTTGAATACGAAGTGAGCAAAAAATATTTTCAAGGCGGCTCCGGCTATAGATAATCACCTTATATCCCGATGAAGGCCGTACCCGCAGCAAGTCTTTCTTGCAAATAGCTCAGTAGCCAGTTAATTACCCTTTTAGATCGTTTTCCAACATAAATAGATAGTTCTGATCTGGTTTGTAACCGGAAAGCCTCCTTACGGCCTGTCGAAACTATAAACACGACAGCGTGGAAAAGGAAATGATCGTATACGCCACGGGTAAAGCCGTGGAGATCGCGCTAATGGAAAACGGTAAATTGACCGAGATCCACAAACAAAAAGCCACCGACAACTTTACGGTAGGCGATGTATTCTGGGGTAAGATCAAGCGTATCAATGCCCCGCTCAATGCTGCTTTCGTTGACATAGGTCATAAGAAAGATGCTTTCCTGCACTATACGGACTTGGGCCCAAAAGTGCGCACCTTACAAAAGTGGGCGAGTTTGGCCTCTAACGGGAGACTCAAGGCTAAAGGCATAGACAACTTCAGACCCGAAAAGGAGATTGTTAAGACCGGTCGGATAGATCAGGTTTTTGAGCGCAGACAAAATGTGCTTGCTCAGGTCCTCAAAGAGCCAATCAGTACGAAGGGGCCGAGGTTGAGCTGCGAAATTACCCTACCAGGTCGCTTTTTGGTCATTACTCCCTTCAGCGATGCAGTAGCGGTTTCTAAAAAGATAAGCACCAGCGAAGAGCGCAAGCGCCTCAAGCTGATCATAGATAGCATCAAGCCCAAAAACTTCGGGGTGATCGTTCGCACGGCCGCCGAAGGTCGAAACACGGCAGAGTTACTTGAGGAAGTCAATAAGCTGGTCGGTAAATGGGACACCATAAAAGAGCAACTCAAGACGGGTAAACCCCCGATCAAGCTACTGAGCGAAATCGATAAGACATCGTCCTTGCTGCGTGATCTATTGACCGATAACTTCAATCGTATTGTAATCGATGATCGTGAGCTTTTTGAGAAGGTTAAAGCCTACTTACAAAAGATTGCGCCTGATAAGGTCAAGCTGCTGCAACTGCACAAAAGCAATCGTCCGATCTTCGATGTATGTGGTGTAACCAAGCAGATTAAATCGAGCTTCGGCAAGACAGCTACTATGGCTAGCGGTGCCTACATCGTGATCGAGCATACGGAAGCTATGCACGTAATCGATGTGAATAGCGGCAACAAAATGCCTTCAAAAGACCAGGCAGAAGCCGTGTTGAAAATCAATATGGAGGCTGCCGAAGAGATCGCACGCCAAATGCGCCTGCGCGATATCGGGGGCATCATCATAGTCGATTTTATCGATATGCGCGATGGCGATCACCGTAAGAAATTGGTAACGGCCATGCGCAAATTCATGAAGAAGGATCGCGCACAGCATACCGTTCTGCCACTGACCAAGTTTGGACTTATGCAGATCACGCGCCAACGTGTACGACCCGAAGTCAAAATCACGACCGACGAAAAGTGTCCGAGTTGTAACGGTACAGGTAAGATCAATGCCAGTATTTTGCTTACCGACGAGATAGATCGCGATCTGAATTTGATTATGGAAGCGCAGCCCAAAGCTAAGCTCAAGCTTCGCTTGCATCCCTACGCGGCAGCCTTTCTGAAAAAGGGAATACCCAACCAGCAGATGAAATGGTACATGAAATACTACAGCTGGCTCAAGATTATTCCCGATGCAGATTACCCAATTACGACTTATAAATTCTTTGATAAAAATGATGATGAAGTGCGTCTAGAAGCTTGAATTTTGCCAGCGAAGTTGACAAAATCAGCTATTGGTGAAACCTAGTCGGGATAGCCTTTATTATTAAGTATCATGTTTCCAGATTACGACGTCATAGTAGTAGGTGCCGGTCACGCTGGCTGTGAAGCGGCCATAGGTGCATCGCGTCTGGGTTGCCGGGTCATGCTCGCCACCATGAATATGCAGACCATCGCCCAGATGTCTTGCAATCCGGCTATGGGTGGTGTAGCCAAGGGGCAGATCGTGCGCGAAATAGATGCGCTCGGTGGTTACAGTGGTATCATTACTGACCGGACTATGGTACAGTTTCGCATGCTGAATCTCTCCAAAGGACCGGCTATGCACTCGCCCAGAGCGCAGAGCGACCGCATGGCCTTCGCCTCCGAATGGCGGCAAATGCTGGAGCAAAACGAACGCATCGATTTCTGGCAAGAGATGATTACCGGCTTAGTAGTAAAGGACAATCGGGTAGTCGGCGTGCGTACCAGTCTCGGCCTGGAAATACCTGGTAAGACGGTGGTACTGACCAATGGTACTTTTCTCAACGGCATCATACACATAGGTGAGAAGCAACTGGGTGGTGGCCGCGCGGGTGAGCGAGCAGCTAAAGGCATTACCGAACAACTGCTCGAACTCGGCTTCCAGTCGGGCCGTATGAAGACAGGTACTCCGCCGCGAATAGACGGCCGAAGCCTCGATTGGAGTAAAATGGATACCCAACCCGGCGATGAAAATCCCGGCAAGTTCAGCTATACCGACACGCCCGAGCTGACGAAGCAGATGCCCTGCCATATCGCCTATACGAGTAAGGAAGTGCACGATACCTTGCGCGAAGGTTTCGACCGTTCGCCCATGTTCAACGGCCGTATTCGCGGTCTTGGGCCACGTTACTGCCCGAGCATAGAAGACAAGATCGACCGTTTTGCCGACCGCGACCGCCATCAACTATTCGTGGAGCCGGAAGGCAGACACACTTGCGAGATTTACGTAAATGGCTTTAGCAGCAGCTTGCCCGAAGACGTACAATACAAGGCCCTGCGCAAAATAGAGGGCTTTGAGAATGCTAAGATGTTTCGACCGGGTTATGCCATCGAATACGACTTTTTTCCGCCCACACAGCTCAAAGCCAGCCTGGAAACGCGCTTGGTCGAGAACCTCTTTTTTGCCGGGCAGATCAATGGCACTACGGGATATGAAGAGGCTGGCAGCCAAGGACTTGTAGCAGGCATCAATGCTGCCCGTCGCGTACAGGAAGAGGACCCTCTAGTGCTTAAGCGCAGCGAGGCCTACATCGGCGTACTCATAGACGATCTGGTCAACAAAGGCACCGACGAGCCTTACCGCATGTTTACCAGTCGTGCCGAGTACCGCATCCTACTCCGCCAAGACAATGCCGATCTCCGGCTAACACCCCTTGCCGACTCACTAGGTGTAGAGGGGTTAGAAGATAGACTTTCGCGGGTAGATACCAAGCGCGCAGGCATAGAGGCCATCCGCAAAGAACTCCAAAATTATAGTGTTACGCCCGCTCATCTCAACGACTTTCTAGCCACGAAAGGGAGTGCCGCCCTCAAGCAAGGCGTAAAGCTCCATTCCGTCTTGCTGCGCCCCGGTATCGGACTCGACGACCTGGCTACCGCTCTGCCTGCCCTCGGTCAATTCCTCACCCCTTTCGATTCGGAAACCCGTCAGCTAGCCGAAACAGAAATCAAGTATGCTGGCTACATACACCGCGAGCAAGAGCAGGTCGCCAAGATGAATCGCCTCGAAGGTATCCGCCTCGCCGACAATTTCGACTACCAGGGTATCACCAGCCTCAGCAAGGAAGCCCGCCAAAAACTCAGCGAGCTACAACCCCGCACCATCGGACAGGCCAGCCGCATCAGTGGCGTCAGCCCAGCAGATGTGAGTGTTCTGCTGGTGCATATGGGGAGGTAGGGGCGGCAACTAGCTGAGCTTGAGTCTCGTTATTTTACTGAGTAAATGAAAGTGCAATGATAGAATGGCAAAACCATATAGTTACTGACGACAAGGTCTTAGTAGGTAAGCCTGTAATCAAAGGCACAAGACTCTCAGTCGAGTTTATCTTTGAAAGACTAGCCAGCGGCTGGTCAGAAAAAGAAGTACTAGACAACTATCCGCGCCTAAAGCAAGATGACATCAAAGCCGTACATGCTTTTACTTATGAGTGCTTTAAAGATGGGCTTCGATATCGACGGTAATTGATCGAGATAAGATAAGGTAGAGAAAGCTGTCTTGATATTCCTCTTATCCTAGTTCTAAAACGCTCCCAATTCTGCCAGCGATATACGATTTTCATAAATCGCCTTGCCTACTATAGCAGCATAACACCCAATAGCGCGCAATTCCCTCAAATCGGACAAGCTGTCGACGCCCCCGCTGGCGATCAAGTTGAGCTCGGGCTGGGCTGCGCGAATACGCCGGTAGAGTGCGTGGGCACTCCCCTGCAAAAGCCCGTCTTTGGCCACATCGGTACAAATGGTATAGCGGACGCCTTTGGTTACATAATCGGCCAAAAATTCGTCTAGACTCCGCTCGCTGGCTTCTTGCCAACCGCTAACAGCTATATATTCACCACGCACGTCTGCACCCAAGATCAATCGCTCGGGGCCATAGGTGTCTAGCCAGCGTAGGAATATATCCGGTTGCTTCACAGCAATGGTCCCGCCCGTCACCTGGTGTGCACCGCTCTCGAAGGCGATGCGTATGTCTTCGTCCGACTTAATGCCACCGCCCCAGTCGATGTGCAGGTTGGTCTCGGTGGCGATGCGCTCCAGTACCTTGTGGTTGACAATGCCGCCGCCTTTGGCACCATCTAGATCGACCACGTGTACATGCGTAAGGCCCCCACCTGCGAAAGTCTTAGCTACCTCAACGGGGTCCTGGTTGTAAACCTTCTTGCTGCTGTAATCGCCTTGTGTGAGCCGCACCGCCTGGCCGCCGATAATGTCGATTGCTGGAATAATGAGCATAATTTTCTCATTTAATTTATGAAGGTTTAATTAGCTCCCTCTCCTTCGGAGAGGGCGGGGGGAGAGGTTATGTTTTAAGAAAGTCATTCAGCATCATTTCCCCCGCCTTAGCACTTTTTTCTGGATGAAACTGAGCGGCATAAAAATTATCCTTTTGCATAATCGCACAAAAAGGGCCACAATAATCGGTTTGCGCGGAACTGTATTTATTAGCTTCTACAAAATAGCTATGTACATAATAGACATATTCCCCATCCAGCTCTGGGCTGAGCCAGTTTTGTCCCTCCTGAATCTGGATGGTATTCCAACCCATGTGCGGCACTTTTTCACCGTTTTCTGGCTGAAACAATTTTACATTTAAGTCGAAAATACCCAGGCAGTCCGTATCATTTTCTTCCGAGTGCGCACACATCAGCTGCATGCCTACGCATACGCCCAGGGTCGGTTGATTTAATTCTTTAATAATTTTATCGAGTCCGGTTTCCCGCAGATGTGCCATGGCTGATCCCGCAGCACCTACACCAGGAAAAATGACTTTATCGGCAGATTTAATTTGCGCTTCATCGGCGGTAAGCATATAGTCTGCGCCGAGTCGATCTAAAGCATAAAGCACCGATCTGATATTGCCCGCGTTATAATCGATTACTGCTGTCATTTAGAATGTGTAATGTGAAATGTAGTATTTGAGATGTTTGATGTGCATAGCTGACATCAAACATCTCAAATACTACATCGAATATCCAACATTAAAGCGTTCCCTTGGTAGACGGTAGCACCATCCGATCAATATCTCTTTTTTTCGCCATTTTAATTGCTTTAGCCAGCCCTTTAAAAGTTGCTTCGATCTTGTGGTGCTCATTATTACCAGTCACTTTGATGTTGAGGTTGCAGCGGGCCGCATCAGCAAATGACTTAAAAAAGTGGTGAAACATTTCGGTGGGCATATCGCCTACGTATTCGCGCTTGTAGTCGGCGTCCCAAACTAGCCAGGGACGACCGCCGAAATCAAGAGCTACTTGCGCCAGCGCATCGTCCATTGCCAGGTGGAAGCCATATCGTTCTATGCCCAGCTTATCGCCTAGCGCGCTGCGAAAAGCCTCGCCGAGTGCCAGGGCAGTATCTTCAATGGTATGGTGCTCGTCTACTTCCAGATCGCCGTTTACATTTAGTATCAGATCACAGCCGCTGTGCTTGCCGAGCTGATCGAGCATGTGATCGAAAAATTGCAACCCGGTATTTATATCAGTAGCTCCCGTGCCGTCGAGATCCAGTTTTAGACTTACGCGGGTCTCTTTGGTCTCCCGCACCAGTTGGCTCGTTCGCTCCTGCAAACGTATATGGTGGTAAATTTCTTGCCATTCGGTCGTGGTAAGTGCGATGATCTCAGCCAAGTTGGTGTTTTCTTCCAGCTCTTCGGCACCCAACTTAGGCTCGGTATTGATCCATATGCCCTTGCAACCCAGGTTTTCGGCCAGCTTCATGTCGGTCAGGCGGTCGCCGATTACGTAGCTGTTGGGCATATCATATTCGCCTGTTAGGTAGTTTGTCAATAGAGCCGTCCCCGGCTTCCGCGTAGGCAGATTGTCTTTGGCGAAGGTTCGGTCAATTATAATTTCGTCGAAGACGATGCCTTCGTTTTCCAATGCTTGCAATATGAAGTTTTGACACGGCCAAAAGTCAGCTTCCGGGAAAGAGTCCGTCCCTAGCCCATCCTGATTGGTGACCATCACGAGCCTAAAGTCCATTTCTCTGACCAGCCTACCCAGCCAGCGGAAGACGCTGGGATAAAATTCCAACTTGGCCAAACTGTCTAGCTGGTAGTCGGGTGGTTCTAAAGCTAGCGTACCATCGCGATCTAGAAATAATACTTTCTGCATGTACTAAATATGTTCCGCAGCATTTATGCCGTGCATGTTTCAAAGCCCTTCGGGGCGTAAAAATGCTTAAATGTATAAATACGTCCTGTATAACTATTCTGCGCCCCGATTGATGTATGCTTCGATAATTTCTTCCTTTCTATCCAGCCTGGATTGAAGCTCTTCCTTACTTACGGTCGATTTGGGATCATACGTAGCCCCCCAAGTCCAAAGCTCGATGAGGGTAGGTATTAAGGCTAGGCCTTTCTCCGTTAGGGTGTAGTACTTCATGGTTCTGATCTTCGGATACGGCTTGCTCTTGATGATTTGAAAGGATTCGAGCATCTTCAAGCGGTCGGAAAGCACATTAGTTGCCATGCCTTCGCCTGCATTCAGGAAGTCTTTGTAAAAATGCTTGTCATTCAGCGCCATATCTCTCAATATGAGCATGGTCCACTTATCGCCGAGCAAGTCCAGCGAATAACTGATGGGGCAATCCGATCGCTTCTGTATTTTTCGCATAAGTGTAAAACGTAAAAATACGTCCTTGAGATGGCAAACCGCTATCCCTCGTTCAATATTTTGAATGTCATGCCAGGCACAAATCGAGACAGCTGTTTAACGACACTGGCACCACCAACCAGTATTTCATTTTTCCTTTTTTGATGCCTCGGACTGCCCGCCTGGCAAATTCCTCCGCACTCATTAGCTTGAAGCTCTCCACTCCGGGATTGTTCTTATTTACTTGTTCCAGCGGCTTGATGTTTCGGGCGCAGATGAGTACCCGAGCATCTTCGAGGCTCAATTGCTTGGCGAGTTCCAGTACTATGCGGATCGAGCCGCCCGTGATGAGGATGTTTTTGTGATTTAGATGCATGATTTTCATTATTTGCTTGCAAATAACAAGCAAATTTTATAGACTTGCAAATAACAAGTGAATTATTTTCAATCATGACTTCCTATAATTTGATCTTGCAAAGTCTGCAATACCATCGATGGGCCAATTCGTCTATAGCGATCTGGCTGAAAGATCAGCCTAAAGAGCTACTGCATCTCGAAGTAGCCGCCAGCTTTCCATCGATTAGAAAGACACTGCATCACATACTAGAAGCAGAGAAATATTATCTCTCTATTCTCAGCAAAATAGAAGTAGACTATCCAGAGAATCAATCATTAGATGATGTATGGACTGAGCTGCTGGAGACTGATGAACAACTGTTGACTTGGTTCGAAAGCCAGGGCGAAGCTGTCGTAGAACGAGAAATACAGCTGAAGCGGTCTCAATACTTGGAGCGGTACACGGTGGCTACTTTGATCCTGCACATCATTAATCATACGACTTATCATCGGGGCCAAATCGTATCTATGCGTCACCAATTAGGATTGAGCAAGCCCCCAGCCACAGATTACTATCGATACTTTGTCGCACAACAGCTCGGTAAGTTATGATTCACGGAACCCGACCAAAGCATCCAGTAGTAACCTATTTTCTTCCTGAGTCCCTATGGTGATTCTCAAACAATTCTCACAATTGGGTTGACTACTACGGTCTCGCACAACGATTCCTTTACTCAGCAAATAATCGTAAATCATTCGTGCATCATTAAATTTGACGAGCAGGTAGTTGGTCACAGAAGGAAATACTTTTTGCACAAAATCGAGCTCGGCCAAATCTTTTGCCATTTGCTTGCGAGCTTGCACCAGAAAATCGATACGCGACTTCATACCCGCTTCATCGCTCAATGCCTCCATGGCGCGTTGCTGCGTGAGCACATTCACATTGTAGGGCATCTTCACTGCTTGCATGAGTGAGATAATATACGCTGAGGCGTAAGCCGCCCCCAGCCGAATACCCGCCAGCCCCCAGGCTTTGCTCAGGGTCTGCGTAACGATCAGATTGGGAAACTCGTCCAGGCGCGGAATGAAGCTTTCCTCTGGCAAGTATTCGATATAGGCCTCGTCGATCACCACGATGCCGGGGAAGATGTCGAGCAGATATTCCACCTGTTCCTTGGGCATCAGGTTGCCACTCGGATTATTGGGGCTACATATCCACAGTACGCGGCTGTTTTCGTCTATAGCTGCTTCTATCTCGGCAACGGGTAGGGTGAAATCAGGCGTCAGGAGAATTTTACGGCATTCCACGTCATTGATATCCGCGGCTACGATATACATTCCGAAGGTCGGTGGCATACAGATCACGTTGTCGACACCCGGACGACAAAATATGCGTGTTACATAATCGACTAACTCATCGCTGCCGTTGCCCAACACGATACGACTCGGGTCGATTCCTTTCAATTCACCCAGCCTTTCCCGCACCCGAGTCGCCAATGGATCAGGGTAGCGATTCATCCCGGTCTCGAAGGGGCTTTCGTTGGCGTCAAGTAAGACCTCTGCTCTGCCCTTGAACTCCGAGCGTGCGCTAGAGTAGGGCGTCAGTTGTCTGATATTCTCGCGAACCAAATCGGCAATATCTATCTTGGTTTTAATCGGCATAGATCTGTATTAATTGATTTCGATTTCAACAGCCTCACCAATAGCTGCCCTGTAAACTTTTACGCGATCGCCTGTGGTGACAGAGATAGCTAATTCACTGCTGCCCTCTCTCTGTACGTCTATATCAAAGCCATTGGTCTGGCCGAAAGCAAAGACTCTCCTCAGTGCCATTCGATCCCAACCTTCGGGCATTCTGGGTTGAAGCCTGAAACTGTTCAGTCCGGTTGGCATTAATCCAAAGAGGCCTTCCAGGAAAACGCGGCAGTACAAACCGCTCTCCGCACTTAGGTGGGCCATATTCCCTTCCGGAAAAGCTTCTACCACATAGGGAACGCGCTCGCCCAGTAGTCGCTTTTGGCTGAATGCCAGCAGTCGCTCGTGTGCTTGCTCAGTAGCTCCTGCCATGAATGCTCCCCTCAAAGCATACAAAGTGCCTCTGTCCCAGAATACCTCAGATACCCTGGGGTCTGGATGATTCTTCTCGACATGCACGCCATTGTCTGTCCAAAGACTATCAAAAAGCCCGGTCAGTGTACCTTCCGCCCTTTCGTGTATACCAGCGACCAAGGGAAGCGCGATCCAGTGGCGTAATCGATTGTGGCCTTCGTAGTATCGGTAGGTTTCGAGCCCTTCTACGATTGCGCCAAAGTAGTTTTCAATAGCTGTATCAAGAGCACGCCTTCTACGCGTCCATTCTCTGGTGATCTGTCGGTCTTTACCCAAATCTTCAGCTAGTGCAATGCTCGTTTCTAAAGCCGCATAGTAGAGGCTGCTGGTCGAGAGATTGGCTTCACCTGTTGCGATGCGCTCCTCCATTTCATCGCTTTCACTCATCACTACGCCAGCTTCATTTCTATGACGGTGGTTGTACTCCAGGCACCAGTTGAGAAATGGCCAGAATTCTTTGGCTATTGCACGGTCACCTAATGCCAGCAGATAATGACTTAATCCGTAGGCAATCATGGCTGCATCCCCACGATCTAGCGGGTTGACAGGTGCATCTCCAGCCATTTCGAAGCTATAGCGAATGTTGTCATCGTAATTATCCGGGCAGGCATCGGCATAGATACGATACATATTGAGAGCCGCCTTAGTGGCCAAATCATACCCTAGATAGGGAAAGAAAGGATTGATATATTCCGCCTGGTCATTGGCCCAAAACCCCGTATAGTATCGCTCTCCACCCGGCGAGTGTATCGGTCCGATCTTAGAGTCGAAAATACTCTCTGCCCCGCGAATCTTACTCAGGGCAAATAGAGTGTTGTAGACTGGTTCAGGAGTTTCGAGTATGAGTCTATTCGATGCCAAGTAGCGACTTATATTAGAGCGATTGACGTGTTCGGTTTCTATACTTTCTGTACTTATTTCTGAGGCTACTTTGCCTGATCTCGCTTGAAAAACAATAGCGTATTTATGTAATTGACCGGGCATCAGTGGGTCGGCTCTAAATGTATTTTTACCCTTTGCCCAGCTTATGTACAGATCTTCCTTGCCTTCGTGAAATCTTCTCGTTTCCTTGGGTTGTAAACGTAGGTCTAGAGAGGAGTCGCTCACATTTTTTATGGTCCAAAATTCGTGAGCGGCGTTTCTTTGATGCTCCGGATATAAATATCTCGTGAGTTTGAATCCATAATCGCTCACGGCATGGTGAATTATGACCTGCCCGTTCAGCCTGATACTATCTACCGGCCCAATTTTCACCTCTCGATCACCCACATATAGTTTGGGCAATACCTCTTCATCCTCATAGTTTTCCCTTAAATAATTGCGGTAAGTCGCCCACCAATCGGGATCTGTATCTTTGATGAGTACTCGAAACTGAGGGTAGATTAGTCGTCGCTGCACTGAGATCATCCTGTTCGTATCGACCTCATAATCCACGATCATGCTCACTCCTCTGCCCGACATTTCGATATTGTCGCTATGGGGCAAGTCGGTCTCCTGAGTCAAATCCCAGACTATGCTTCGCTCGTTAGGTGCGATGCGCCAGCGGTCGGTTTGGGCGGTGACTGGCAAAGCTGTTAGTAGAATCAGAATTAATGTGAGGCGCATAATTAACTGTTTTGAATAACTACAAATTCTCTAAAATTCGAGCGATTTATGTTTTTGCCTGTAGCATTGTATTCTTTCAGAAAAGTCTTTGGTAGTGACTTCGCCTTTTTACTCTTCCACTTAAACTCGTATCCAACTACTTCTTGCCCCCTTTCTTCGACATAGTCTATTTCTTGTTGCTGCTTAGTGCGCCAAAAGTAGGATCGTGACAGGTTGAGCTTGTAAGACTTTTGTTTTATCCTTTCTGAGACTAAAAAGTTTTCCCATAGTGCACCTGTGTCTGGTCGAAGATTCAAAGGATCGAAATTTCCAATTATCGTGTTCCGGATTCCATTGTCATAGAAGTAAATTTTTCTCCCTTTTTGAATTTCGTTTCTCAAATTTCTACTATAGCTTGGTAATTTAAAGATGATATAGGCTTTTTCTAAAATATCGATATATCTTTCTATAGTTTTTCGATCTACTTTTAATAGTCTACTTAGCTTATTATAGTTGACTTCGTGACCTACTTGTAATGCTAATGCTCTTACTAAATTATCCAATACCGCAGGTTTTCTCAAATCACCGAATGCTAATACGTCTTGATACAGATAGCTGCGATTAAGATTGTTTAATATTACATTTTCTGAACCTATGTTCTGAATAACGTCAGGATAAAAACCAAAAATAAGCCTAAGTTCTAATTGCTGTTCGGACTTTAAATAACCAACATGGTTCTCGTATTCTTCCCAGCTTATTGGGAATAATTCATATGCCCACTTTCGACCAGTCAGGGGTTCGTTCATTCGGTCATATAGATCGAATGATGAAGAGCCGCTTATCCAAACCTGTACATCTTTGAACTGGTCGACAATTATCTTCATTGTGCGGCCTATATCATCGATCAACTGCCCCTCATCTACGAAAACAATTTTTTTACCCTCAAGCATTTGTCTGAGTTCTTCGGTATTTGGTCGTGTTAATTGGGTTCTGACCACGGGATCGTCTCCGTCGAAAAATTTTACATCTTCATTTTGAAGAAGCTTGTTAATCAAAGTCGTCTTGCCAACTTGCCGTGGGCCAACGATCATTATGGCTTTTCCGGTGCCAATTCTTGAGCGGATTTTCTTTTCTAAGGTTCTTTCGATCATAACTATGGCTCTAAAAGTTGAATCTATTCAAGAACGTAATCCCAAATAGTTATAACTATTTGGGATTACGTTCACAAATAAACATAAAAATCTATGAATACAATCACAAATAATTATAATAATTCATGATTTGGCCAGCTTAGCATCAATATTAGTTAGGCCTTCAAAGACCTCTTCCAGCCGCTTCTCCACGGCTACTGCATGTGCCTCCAGCCCCTCGGCTCTGGCCATGGCCATCACGGCAGGACCTAGACCTTTGAGTCCTTGCTCATCTACCTCCTGGAACGTCATTTGGCGGCAGAAGCTGTCGAGGCTCACGCCGCTATACTGGCGGGCATAGCCGTTGGTGGGCAGGGTGTGATTGGTGCCGCTGGCGTAGTCGCCCATGCTCTCGGCGGTGAGGTAGCCGAGGAAGACAGAGCCCGCATTGCGGATGCGTTCGGAAAAGGCCAGCGCATCACGGCGGGCTATGATCAGGTGCTCGGGCGCGTAGGCGTTGATGAGCTCGGCGGCGGCCTTATCGTCGGGCATGACAACGGCCGTACTATTGGCAATTGACTGGGCGGCGGCATCGCGGCGGGGTAGGGTAGCGAGTTGCTCGTGTACGGCAGCTACTACTGACTTTGTATGTGTCCGTGTGCGTCCCACGAAAACCACTTGCGAATCGGGTCCGTGCTCGGCCTGGCTCAGCAAATCGGCGGCCATGAATTGTGGGTCGGCACCTTCGTCGGCGCAGACCAGCACTTCGCTCGGGCCGGCTGGCATGTCGATAGCTACGCCTTCGAGCTGGGCCAGCTGCTTGGCGACGGTCACATAGGCATTGCCCGGCCCGAAGATCTTATCGACTTTGGGCACTGATTCGGTACCGAAGGTGAGGGCCGCTATAGCTTGCGCACCCCCTATGGCAGCCACCTGCGTAAGTCCACATAAAGAACACGCATACAAGATGGCATCATGCACTTTTCCATCGGCCTGGGGTGGGGTGCAGAGTACGATTTCGCGGCACCCGGCCAGTACGGCAGGCACGGCCAGCATGAGTACAGAGCTAAACAGCGGCGCGCTACCGCCCGGCACGTATAGGCCCACGCGGTCTATGCCCACCTGCTTGCGCCAGCAGCGAACACCCGGCATGGTTTCTACCACTCGGGGTTCAGTGATCTGCGCGCGGTGGAAAGCTTCGATATTGGCCTTGGCCAGCTGTATGGCTTTCTTCAATTCTTCGGAAAGGGTCTGGCCAGAACGAGCGATCTCCTCAGGGTCGACCAGGATACTTTCCAGCGCTACGCCGTCGTATTTTTTAGTGTACTTCCGCAGGTCGGCATCGCCCCCCTTCTGCACCGTTTGCATGATCTTGCTGACCCCATCTTGCAATTGGGTCAGGTCTTTAGCCGGTCTGGCGAGTAAGTCCGCCCAGGTCTCGGGCGATGGATTTTCTACGATGTTCATATGATCATTTTTTCGATAGGGATGATAAGAATACCCTCGGCACCATGGCTACGCAACTGGTCGATGATCTCCCAAAATCGATCTTCGCTGATCACCGAGTGCAGACTCGACCAGCCTTGGGTAGCCAAGGGCATCACAGTCGGTGCCTTCATACCGGGCAGTAGTGATTTGATCTCTTCGAGTCTGTTGTTGGGCGCATTGAGTAACAAGTAGCGATTGCCCCGAGCCGCCAGCACCGACCGGATGCGGAAGAGCAGCTTGTCGAGTATCGCCTGATTTTCTGCCGAAAGATTGGGCGAGCTGGCCAGCACAGCCTCTGATTTCAAGATCACCTCCGTCTCTTCTAGCCCGTTTTTGAATAGCGTGCTACCCGAAGACACCAAATCGCAAACGGCGTCTGCCAGCCCGATGTTGGGTGCAATCTCTACCGATCCACTGATCTCATGGATGTCGGCGCTCACCTCCTTCTCAGCCAAGAACGCCCGCAGCGAGTTGGGGTAGGAGGTCGCTATGCGCTTGCCATTTAGTGACTCGATGCCTGTATACGAGCTATTTCTGGGCACGGCCAAGGACAAGCGGCACTTGCTGAAGCCGAGCTTCTCGACCACCTGCACATCCTTCTGCTTTTCGATCAGCGTATTCTCGCCGATGACCGCAAGATCAGCGACACCATCCTGTAGGTACTGCGGGATATCGCCATTGCGCAGGTAGAGTACTTCCAGCGGAAAGTTACGGGCCTGGGCTTTGAGTTGGCCTTTGCCATTGTCTATGCGTATGCCACATTCTTTGAGCAGTCGCGTGCTATCTTCCAGCAGTCGACCCGATTTTTGGAGGGCTATTTTAATCGCCAAGATTGTTTGGTTTTGAGGTTGGGCAAAGGGTCAGAAAGCAAGAAAGGTTCGCCGACCACTGCCGACGAACCTTTCTAATGAATGGATAATGCAAATCTGCTTACACCAATATCACCTGCCGCCGGGCAACTGCCAAAACGCAATGGTGATGATGATGTTGACGCATATTCGCTTTTAGAATAAATCTAATGGAGGTGGTGTGGGGCGGAATCGAACCGCCGACACACGGATTTTCAGTCCGTTGCTCTACCAACTGAGCTACCGCACCAGTAGGACGTTGAATGAATCGAAATTTATCCAACCAGATTTCTGACTACGGCTTTTGGCGAATGCCAAAAGCCGTAGTCAAAATACTGTTGATCGGGTTGAAAAGGCTTAAGCCTTTTCAACCCGAGCGGCCGCAAATTTATAACCTTTTTGCATAGCTAAAAAGTTTCTGCGGGATAAAAGTGGTTTCTATTTCTTTATTTGGTATTCTTAAAGCAGATGTCTTCTATGAATCCACTCAGGCATTTCTATATACCACTGCTCATGTTACTGGGCGTTGCCTTGCTCCTCACATCACAAAACTCGGTGCAGTATGGCTGGCTACCCATACCTATTATGGTTGCTATGGCTGTGGTTTATATGTTTGGATCGCAGATCAAGTGGTGGTATTGGAGCAAGTATCCACCCGAAATGGATGCGCGTTATGCACCATTACTGGAACGATTTCCATACTACATGTCCCTGGATAAGAACAGAAAGCGAGAGCTGCGAAAGAAAGCCTTTCTATTTCGAGCAAATACAGTCTACAAGGCGATGGCCATACCCAGGGTGCCAGAAGATGTGCAGGTTTTTCTTTCTATCTCGGCAGCTTGTGTGTTTTTAGAAGTGGAAGAACCGCCATACGATCGGGCTGGTGTCGTGGTGTGCTACCCGCATCCCTTTCCCAGCCCGCAAATCAAAGAACTGCATCGATCGGAGTTTTACGCAAGAGACGGAGTGCTCATTTTCTCTATACCTGATCTGATCCAGTCGGTCGTAGAGTCACAGCATTTTATGCACCTTGGACTTTACGAATATGCACGTGTATTTTTGGCCGAGCATGGCCGACTTGATTTTCCGAGCCTGACTTGGGAGGGAGTAGAAAAGCTATCGGCTTTCAAGAAGGAGCCCGCGGAAAAGTGGCACGGTACCCCTACATTAGACATAACAGCCTTAACGCTTGTGTTATATTTTTCACATAATCGGGTATTCAAGGCTGCGTATCCCGATTTATTCGCCGAACTTAAAGCCGAATTAGCCCCTTTTAAGCGCACAAACACGCTATCACCACTTAGCTAAACAACCAAACAATGACAAGCATAACCCGCCTTTCCACTTACTGCCTTGCCCTTTTATTGGCATTGACTTCTTTGAGCGACTGTTCGCGAAATCCGGTAACGGGTAAGCGAGAGTTTTCGCTCATTTCTGAAGCTCAGGAAATACAAATGGGCCAGCAATACGACCCGGCAGTGGTTGCCGAGTTCGGCCTCTATCAAGATCAAGCGTTGCAGCAATTCATAGAGTCGAGGGGTATGGCCATGGCCAAAGCTTCTGAGCGGCCCAATTTGCCCTGGTCGTTTAAAGTAGTCGATAGCGATGTGGTCAACGCATTCGCCGTGCCTGGTGGCTTCATTTATTTTACGCGTGGTATTATGGCTCATTTCAACAATGAAGCGGAGTTTGCCGGAGTACTTGGCCACGAGATTGGTCACGTCACTGCGCGCCATACCGTGCAACAGCAGTCGAGGCAAACCTTGATGCAGCTCGGCGTGGTAGGAGGTATGATACTCAGTCCCGAGCTAGCTACCCAAGGAGAGAGTCTGATGCAAGGACTCCAGCTACTCTTTCTCAAGTTTGGCCGCGATGCCGAGAGTCAGTCCGATCGCCTCGGCGTTCGCTATTCTACGGCACAAGGGTATGATGCCCGCGAGATGGCCGGTTTCTTTGAAACCTTGGATCGACTGAGTGGTGGCTCCGAGAACCGTATCCCAACTTTTTTAAGCACCCACCCCGATCCTGGACAGCGTGAAGTAACTGTAAGGGCATTAGCCATTGAAGCTCAACAGAATGCAAAAGCTAGTGGTAACAGTCGAGGCGACTTTAAGATTAATCGCGACAGCTACCTCCGAATGATCGAAGGTCTTATATACGGCAAGGACCCACGGCAAGGATATGTAGAAAACGGTGTTTTCTATCACCCTGAACT
This sequence comes from Bacteroidota bacterium, assembly GCA_039025055.1. Classification (GTDB taxonomy): domain Bacteria; phylum Bacteroidota; class Bacteroidia; order Chitinophagales; family Saprospiraceae; genus Neolewinella. The sequence continues at coordinate 50,445 of JBCCPC010000005.1, forward strand.
ACGCTTTCAGTACCAAGTACCTAATGGCTGGACGACGATCAACTCTCCACAAATGGTACAAAAGGTCTCGCCAAATCAGGATGCCATTATGCGTCTTATGCTAAGCCAGGGCAGCAATCCGGAGCAAGCGGCTCAGCAATTCGTGCAACAAAACGAGCTGCGTGTAGTAACCAGCCGAAATGCGACAACAAATGGCTTGAATAGTTTTCAGCTTATAGCCGAAGCGGATCAAATCGATCAGCAAACTGGCCGGGTAGCACAGACCATCGTCGTAGAAGCCAACTTTATCTCTTACGGTGGAAATGTATATATGCTGATGGGTATGACACTCAAGCAAACTTTTAATCGCTATCAGCAGACCTTCGAGCAGTCGATGAATAGTTTTAGGGAGCTTACGGATTCGCGCTTTCTCAACCGTCAGCCCGAGCGCTTGCGTATCGCAACTAACAATGATACCCAGACTATACAGGCTGCACTAACAGCCCAGGGCATACCCCTCAATCGGTTAGAAGAGTTTTCTGTTCTAAATGGAATGCCCCTGAATACTCAGATTGAGAGAGGGATGTTGTTTAAGGTGTTGAAATAAAAATTGAGAAGCCCTTTGCCAGCTGGCAAAGGGCTTCTCAATTTTAAGGAAGCTGTGTAGCTTCTACCAGCGTCGGCTGGTTGGCGAATATGCCAATGACCAACTCATCGGCCGCGTATTCGGCATAGGACAGATCGTTGTACTGAGCCATGATTTCGGTCGGTAAGCCCATGAGCATGCGGTAGGCGTCGAAGCCTTTTTGAGCAGCCAATTCGATAGCGCGCTTCGATCTTTCGCGCCGAGGGAGCTCGACCAAATTGTCGCGACCCCAAATGGTGCGGCCAATCGCATAAAAGGCTGTTTTGGGAATCATGAGCCTATAGCCTTTGCTATTCTTGGGTACATATCCGCGCAGGTAGGAAGGATTCAACCTGCGGAAGTCCCTGTAATTCATACCTGCCAAATTAGCGGCATCCCTCAAATTCAGCTCATTATATAAGATCATTTCGGTCAGGTCAGCTGCATTCCAGGCAGAATGGCGAACCTTGAAACCGTGATCACTTGCGAAAATAGATGCGTATGCTGCCGCTGTGTAAGCCTCCAGATATTGCCGAGTCTCCGACGGTAGGTAGCGCTTAATATCTTCGTATCGAGTAGATCCGGCTCGTGCTACTGCTTTCTTAACTCGGTAGGGGCCGCAGTTATAAGCAGCTAGCACCAGATTCCAGTCGCCAAATTCTTCGTATAGCTCTATGAGCATGTCGATGGCCGCTTCAGTGGCTAGGTTGGCATCGAGGCGCTCGTCTACTATACGGTCTACACGCAGGCCATAGTATCGGGCTGTTCGTGGCATGAGCTGCCACAATCCTGCTGCACTGGCAGGCGAGATGGCCCTGGAACGCAGGCGAGACTCTGCTACCGGTAGGTATTTTAGGGCGTCGGGTAGGCCGCGCTCGCGCAGATGACGCTCGAAAATGGGGAAATAAAGCTCTATACGGGCTAGCATTAACTCGGTACTACGACCCCCTCTTTTGATGTATTGATCGATCTTTCGATTCAATCTCGCCGAGTGGGTAGCTATGGCCGGGAGGCCCATTGAAGCTAGTCGACTATGATAAGCCGAGGTCTCGGTTGATGCTTTTGAGCTAAGGTTATTGGCGTTAGCTGGGATTACGTTTAGAGCCAAGATCAGCATGATGCCGATCCATGACATTCTGGTATAGTTGCTCATCACAACTGGTTTCGTTCAACAATAGCTCGTCGACTGATGGTCCTCTATAAAATGGGGAGCGAACCAACGGCCTCGTCTGCTTTTTGCAAGCCCCTGGGGAGGGCAAATGGGATTATAAATACATGCCGCTTTAGGATGAAAAGCATCTGAGCGGGCAGCAACTAAACGTTTGTACAAACATTTTGCTACTTTCGATCTGCAAAGATACGACTACGCGGAATACCTAGCAAACTTATCCGATCTACGGCATGTGGAAAACACAAGCTTTAACCTACAGGTTCGGTACCCCCCAGTGACACCAAATCTGCCAGCAAAGTATTCTGTGTCAGTGGACGTTTACGGCACTATCTTATGCTGTTTAGCAGACGAACACGGAATAATTGTCTTCCGGATCTCAATACTCCAGCAGCCTGAAAAAAGCGTTAAGAAAATGTTAAAATTGGACGTGTTCGCCTATTTTGGAACTACATCTTGTCTCTGGATATAAATTTTATAGATAAGCTATTGACGCAGTGGCGCGTATTTTTAGGCGTAAATCGCTCACCATTAAATACATGCCCCAAGTGGCCGCCACAGTTGTCGCAGAGTATTTCTATGCGCCTGCCGTCAGCATCGGTTATGCGGCGAATTGCTCCGTCTATTTCATCGTCGAAACTGGGCCATCCGCAGCCGCTGCTGAACTTATCGCGACTATCATATAGCGGTGCCTCGCAGCGACGACAGACGAAGACGCCATCGAGCTTGAAATTATTGTATTCGCCCGTAAACGGCATTTCGGTGCCTTTGCGCTCTATGATTCGGGCTTCTTCCGGGGTAAGTGGGTTCCAGTTTTCTTTTGATTTTGGTGCCATGATGTTGCTATGTATTGCTAATTTGTAAACAAGTACGGTGGCTTTTGTTTTGTACTTCCCTGCCTACCTGGCGGAGGGCAGGCAGGCGCAGGTGGTCGCATCGAAGGAAAAAGCAAAATTTTCATGTCTTGGACGCCATCAGAAACGAAACGCGTAGATCAAGCAAAGAACTGCAAAGTTTGTGCTACTGATCTTCCAATGGGGCCCAAGCCAATATTCGTGGTTCATCCGAAGGCGAAAATCGTCCTGCTAAGCCAGGCACCGGGCAGCATAGCTCACCAATCGGGCGTAGCCTGGAACGACCCCGGCGGTCGACGACTTCGAGCTTGGCTTGGCGTTTCTGATGAAGTGTTCTTTGCACCCGAAAATTTTGCTGTTTTACCGCTCGGGCTATGCTATCCGGGTAAGGGAAAGGGGGGTGATCTACCCCCAAGAAAAGAGTGTGCACCCCTTTGGCAAAGCAGCTTGCTCAGCTTAATGCCAAATCTCAAATTAAGACTCTTGATCGGAGGCCACGCTATGCGATATCACTTGGGCGATCGGTATTTGGGGAGTGTAACAGCTACCCTGAAAAACTGGTCTGAATTCGCTGCTGATGGTTATTGGCCGTTGCCGCACCCCAGTCCTAGAAATCGAGCCTGGCTCGATCGAATTCCGTTTTTTGAGGCAGAGATTTTGCCTGCTTTGAGGCAAAGAACAAAAGAAGTACTCATAAATTAGACCAATTTTAGCTGAGTTGATTAAAGTTTCGGTAGCTAAACGTATATTTGCCTGGTATAGCTTTGGCTGAGAAATGCCAGGCACAGTTTTGATTTGGGCGACTTAAAGTATACCTAAAGATAGCATACCAAAATCTGCTCGGCGTATTGCCGCGGTGATTCTCCCCCATGGTGTGTTTGCGTTTTCCCCTTCTTCGCCACATTCAGCAATCATAACTGTTCCTAGTTACTCGGCGGGCTTTGCCAAGGGCCGTTACGTCTGATCTGTATTTTATCCCATGTACCGATCGATAAGACAGCAGTCTCTAACTAACTTGAACTATTGCCAATATTGCAATTGACTTATCGTAATCTCATATGAACCGATTTTTACTCATTACATCCTTTTTTCTGGCACTTTTTTGGGTGGGCACAGTTTCTGCTCAATACACTCAAGATGCGACCATAGGCATATCCGATTATGTGGACATAAGCAGTACCGGAACACTATTAGGTGCTGGCGACGAAAATGAGTACCAAGCTGTACTTCCTTTTGACTTTACTTTCTACGGCACAACCTACGAGGCCGGAATAAACTTTACGGTGGCAGATAACGGTGTGATCGTCCTCGATGACGAAGATGCTAACGTACTCGTTACCAATGAAGCCTTGCCTTCACCAGATTTTGGTGATGCCATTTGCGTGATGTGGGAGGATCTCGACGCCGATCAAAGTGTAACAACCGATGCAGGTATTTACACCCAGGTGATCGGCAGCGCACCTACGCGTACATGGGTCATACAGTGGAATATGACCAACTATTTTGCCGATACCGATGCCAGCGATGTAATTACGTTCCAAGCTCAGCTTTTAGAGAGCACCAACCAAATTAAGTTACTCTACTTCGATGTAGATGCCGACCCCAATGACGACGATACGAACGGCCAATCGGCTACAACCGGTATTCAAGATGACTCTGGCCAGGCTTCTCAATTTACTTTCAACGAGTTTATAGCTAGCGGCACCGGGGTGCTTTTCGATGATCCCGATGACGATGCAGTGATTATTCCGCCGGGTGCCGAGCAGGTGAACTTGGCTGCTATTCTCAATACCAGCATTGCGCTTAATGACGCTTGTCAGGCGCTGTTGCGCGTAGAAGGCGTACTAACCGGCGACTTCGATGTAGACGACAATGACACCATTCCCGGGCCAGAAGCTTTTACCATTATCGTACAAGATGATGACCCTACCAACGGTCCCATCATCGATGGTTGTGGAACCTGGCAGTGGACAATCATCGCCGATCCAGAGTTGGTCGTCGGCTTTACTTCCGCTTGGGGTAACATCGCTGCCGAAGATAAAACCAGCCCTGAATTGGAAGAAGAGCTTACGATTCCCGCGCCTATATTCTGCGATCAGGTTTTGGATGTCGATATAGGCATACTGCCGCTCGACGTTTCTCGCTGCTGGATACAATCAGGTGATAATGGACAGACGATTAATAATTCACTCGATCCAGCACTAGAGGATAAGCTTATAGAAGGTGGAGGTATTCCCAATTTCATAGACAACTGCTCCAATGTTGAGATATGTGTCAATGATATCGTAACGATCACGGGCCCGTGCGACAGCATCGTACTCACAAGAACTTTCACTGCCCGCGATGGCCTCAACTGTACGCTTAATAGTGGGGAAAGCAACCCTCCCACTGTTTACAGCTACAATATAGTTTTCATCCGCCCGAGTATTGACGATGTAGAAGGGCCTGTTTCAGAGGTGACTTTTAACTGTGATGAGACTTTCGTGCCGCTATCTTCTCCCAATCAGTTCGGTGATATTAATCCCGCGCCCATAAGCACAGACTTTCCTTTCTTTGCTGGGCCTAATGGGGATGTCTTTCTAGACGAGAGCTTCTGCAATTTGGATGCAACCTTCGAGGATGGGCCGAGAATCCAGACCTGCCCGCAGACGTACAAGTTCTTACGCACCTACACGGTAATAGACTGGTGCCAACAAGACACCATTCTGAATTTCAATCAGCTGGTTAAAGTCGGCGACTTTGAGGTGCCTGTTATTCAGATGCCGGTTCAAGACTTCGATCAAAACGGTATTCCCGACTCACTACCACTGGTATTCAGTACATTGAATTTCGATTGCACAGCAAACTTCCTGATACCACCTGGAAATGCAACCGACAACTGCGATGATAATCCATCTGTCGTGGCTTTCATTTTGCCCAATGGCGAAACGGTGCTACCGCCTCTTGGCCCCTTCGAAATAAATGGTGCAGCCTATGGAATTCCCGCTGGCAATCACATACTCAGATATATAGCCGAAGACGCCTGTGAAAACATAGATACGCTAGACGTACCCATCTCTGTAGTCGATCAATCGGCACCACAAGCTATTTGTGAGGATGGTCTTGATGTCGTGCTCGGGGGTAACGGAACAGCTGTTGTCTCACCTGAAGATATAGATCGAGCTTCCAGAGATGACTGTTCCGATATTACGCTACTCGTGGCTTTCGTTGGTCCTGATGGTCAACCGCTGCCAGATGCTCAGACACCAGGTGGCAATCAAGGTGGATGGAGGCCATCTATAACACTCGACTGCTCACTGCTAGACGACGACCCAGACACGGAAGATTTCGTAGCTATCGGTTTGCAAGCCACCGACGAGAACGGTAACGCAAACAGCTGCTGGCTGGATGTACTGGTGGAAGATAAACAGGCACCGACTTGTATCCCTCCGCCCGCTGAGACCTTACTGTGCAACGACCCCATACTGGCCACCCTAGATGACGATCTCAATATTGCTTTTGCTGATGACCCTGATGGGGTAACCGCTCAGCTCGACGCCATATTTGGAGAGGCAAACGGTTTAGACAATTGTGAAATCACTTCCATAACCCAGGGTGTACAAGATACACGCAACTCTTGTGGCGTAGGCTCGATCATCAGAACCTTCTCCGTTACGGATGGTGAAGCACTGACCTCTCAAAACACCTGCATTCAGATCGTAACTGTTTTGGGTATCCACGACTACTCTATCCAGTTTCCTGGAGATGCAGGAAGTGACGAGTGTATCGAACCCGATTTCAACGGTGTAACCTTTGAAGAGCGCGGATGCGACCTCATCACGGTCACTACTTACATAGATACCTTCTCGGCTACATCCGACGAGTGTTATAAACTCAGAATCACTTACGAGCTGCTGAACTGGTGCGAATATGGAACGGAAGCTCCTCCCTACGAAATACCCCGAGATGCTGACGGGGATAATATTCTAGAAGAGCCCACCTGGCTTCACGTGGTACCGGAAGCATTGGGCACACTATCCGATGATATTGCCTATTTGGACCGTGATGGAAACCGATTCAACGGCTTTATAGCACCGCTTGATGAAGACAACCCCAATGGCCTGGAGCCAGGGGGAAGCGACCAGCCTTATGGTACTGATCCTTCCAGAGGTGCATTCCTATATCGTCAGTTCATCCGGGTTTATGACGACGAAGCACCCGGCCTGGATATCGTACAGCCCGATCCTATTGGCGATCAGGATGGAGATTGCGCGGAAGATGTAGTTATCAATTTCACGATTACCGATGCTTGTACGAACCCGGAAGACTATGGGCAGTTTGCTCAACTCGACGCCTTCTTTGGCGACATAAATGGAGACGGTGAACTCAATATAGCCGACTTCGTGCCTTCTGCTAACTTGGTGAATGGTGAGGTAACCAATAATATGGACGGTACCTTCACCATCAATTTAGCCAGCCTACCATTGGGTCGACACGCCATACGCATCAGAGCTACTGACGGATGCGGCAATGCAACGACTGATTTCGTCATCTTCGAGATATTCGACGACAAAGCACCGACCCCTGTATGTATCAACGGCCTGACTGTGACGCTGATGCCAGACGGAAATGGCGGTGGCGTTGCAGCTGTTTGGGCTAACGAATACGTAGTGAGCGGCTCGCCAGACTGTACCGAGCCAGTCGAGTATGCCATCTACCGGGACAGCGATGCTGCTGCGCCTGATTTCGAGGGGCCGAATGTCATAGATACGGGCCTAATCGTAGACTGCTTCGACGATGCTACGCTATTGGTTCGCATTTACGCCATCGACGGATTGGGCAATAACGACTACTGCAATACGGTACTTTCTGTTCAGCCTACGAACCCGCAGATCTGCAATCCTAATGTGCAACTGGGCAATGTTTTGGGTACCATATTGACATCGAGTGCCGAAAGCGTAGCGGGTGTAGATGTAAACGTATCGGGCAGTCCGAGCAACGCAACTCAAACCGATAACAATGGCGATTATGTAATTACCGATCTGGAAGTGGGGCTCGACTACACGATTGTGCCCAGCTCAGAAGACTACTCTTACCACAACTACGATGTATCTACCCTCGATCTGGTGTTTATCACCCAGCACATCTTGGGCATACATGCATTCTCGTCTCCTTACCAGTTTTTAGCTGCCGATGCAGACAATAACGAAACAGTGACTGTGACTGACATCGTCTCGATCAGAAGACTGATACTGGGCTTGGACGATGCCTATCAGAATAACTCGGCCTGGAGATTCGTAGATGCCAATTTCATCTTTCCCAATCAGACGAACCCTTGGGCGACTACTTTCCCGGAAGTATTTAATATCAACAACCTGCCTGGCGATGTTTTCGGTGCCGACTTTATAGCCGTGATGATCGGAAACGTACAGGGTGGTTATAGCGGTGGTTTGACCAGTGGAGAGGGCACGCAGTCTCAAGCTCGGGCAAGCTATGGCATGGCTACAGAAGACGTCGAATTGCAAGCCGGTCAAATGCATACCGTCGAGCTTACAGCTGGCGATCTGGATCAGATGGTCGGCTTTCAGGGAACGTTGGAGTGGACTTCGGGTCTGGAATTGATCGACATCGAATACCATGCGCTTGGTAGCGACCACGTAGGAACGAAGTGGACTGAAAGAGGGCAACTGCCCCTGAGCTTCCACGATATAGATGGCATGGCTGCCGAAGAAAAGCTGCTAAGCCTCAAGATGCACGCTAGCGAAAGTGGTATGCTGTCTGAGATGCTGAGCATCGGTAATTCAGTAATACCTGCTGAGGCTTACGATCGCGGGGGTGACATCAACAACCTCGGTCTGGTATTCGGTGCTGGTAACGCTGCTGTAGACGCCTTCAAACTCTATCAGAATACGCCCAACCCAGCAACGGACATCACCACGATCAGGTGGAATCAGACGGTGGCTGGCCCGGTCGAGTTGACGCTACAAGATATGAACGGCCGCACCCTGGCTGTATACAGGCAAGATGGTTTCGTAGGCCAGAATCGCCTGGAACTGGATATCAACCAGCTACCGGCCGGTGTGCTAACATATACCCTGGTAGCCGGAGAAGAGACTGCGACTCAAACCATGGTCGTGAACAGATAAGGTATAGGTAGTGCTTCGACCTTCACGGTTCAAAAAAAGCACTACCTTTACCGAGCTTTGAGCCACTACGAAAATTTTAAGGTCGGCTTTTTAGACATACCGTTTATCGAGCCAACTGCATACTACATAATCCCGTGATATGAGCAAACTGCTACTCCGCAGTCTGGGTGCTTTCCCGTTGTTTTTAGTCTTGTCGATTCAAGCACAAACAACCACTTTTTACGTCTCTGATATCGACGCTTCTCACGGAGAAGTGATTGAGGTTCCGCTTTCAGTGGAGGAATTCAGGGAAGTTGCCGCTGCCCAGCTATCCATCAAATGGAATCCTGAACAGCTTGAATTTTTAGGTGTCTCCGATTTGGCACTCAATGCAACTGAAGATGGGAATTTCAACTTGCGCAGGTCGGAAGCTGGCACATTATCGTACAGCTTTATCGACCCAACGTTGCAAGGTTATGAATTACAAAACGGTTCAGAGCTATACCATCTGCGTTTCAAGGTGCTGGCCCAGGCTGGCGACGAAGCAGAAGTGTTATTCGCTGAGCAACCTACCCGCTGTGTGGTCGGCAACCCCCAAGGCACCGAAAAGGCCGCTGAGTTTGTTGGGGGTACGGTACGTGTGATCGCTGGTGAGGTAAGCAATCCACCTGCGGAAGTACAAATACAGATAAATCCCAACCCATTTAGCCAAACGGCCCAAATCGTGCTGGATGTGCCCGCCCGGGTTTCAGCCGATTTGAATGTGTACGAGCTCGAAGGTCGTCTCGTGTACAATAAGATCATTGACCTGGATGCCGGTCGGAATCTGCTGCCCATTTCGGCGGCCGATCTGCCAGCAGCAGGTACTTATGTAGTCGAGTTGAGTGCAGGTGAGCTGCGCCTGACTCGCAAATTTGTTTTTACCGGCCGCAAATAGGCCCTTTTTCGCCTTTTCCCCTTCTTGTTTTACATCCCATTTGATCATATTCCCAAATCCCGATTACTCCCATGAAAGGACGTTTATACTTACTAGTAGGACTATTTTGCCTGCTGTCCTCGATGCAACTACTCGCCCAACCCATTTTTACCATAACCGATGGAGATGGAGCGGTAGGATCCGAAGTTTGCCTGGACATTACCGGTGATGACTTCGACAATATTTTCGGCTTTCAATTTACGGTCGAATACGATCCCAATGTACTGGAATTTGCCAGCGGCATGGGAGAGGTACTGAGCAACGCTCCAGTATCAGTTACGAATACGGCACCCGGTGAAATACGAGTACGGTGGGACTTGTTCTCGCTCGAAGGGCTTTCAGCTATGGAGCCATTCACTATTGCCACAGTTTGCTTCAATGTCTTGTCAGATGTGGAGACGGATGTGTTTTTCAGTGGCTCCAGCATTGCGCAGGAAGTCATTGGCGAGGCAGGCCCCATAGCTGGCGTTACCTACGACGACGGCGTCGTCAATGAAGGCAATACGGGTGGCGGTGGAGGTCCTAGTGCGGTCTTCATGGACTTCAGTGAAGAGCAGATCGTGCCTGGGCAGACACTCTGCCAGGAGGTTACCGTTTCTGATTTTACGGATATCAGCACCTTCAGCTTTGCGATCAATAACCCGCTGGGAAGTGTAGCCACGCCGAGCTTACAAAATGTCAATGCTAGCCTGACGGGTACACTCAGTCTGATGGGTACCACAACAGCTACGATCAGTTATGACCACGGCGGTGGTAGTGTAAGCCTGACCAACGGAACAGTCGCCTTCGAGCTTTGCCACGAAATACCTGCTGGCTATACCGACCCCAACCCACAGACCATTACAGGTGACGGAGCGGGAACAGCTACGACTGGCATGGGCGAGATGACCAGTGTGAATGTGGTCTCGGGTACGGCATCTCCTCCGATAACGGGTGGTAGTGGTGACCTGACCTTCTCGCTCAGCGATGAAGACGGAGCCGTGGGCGAGCAGGTTTGCCTGGAGCTAACGACAGAAAACCATACCGATATTACCGCTTGGCAGTTCAGCCTCAACTTCAACACGAGCTTTTTAACTTATACCAACTTCATTCCTAATCCAGCTTATGCAGGTCAGAATAGCGATATACAAGTATTCGGCTCCGGCCCGGGCGAGCTACGCGTTATTTGGTCTGATGGTACACCTGAGTTAGACGGTTTTACCTTTGCCAATGGAACGGTGCTGGCTACCTTTTGCTTCGATATCGTCAATGCCGGGCCCACTACCGTTGATATTACCAACAATCCGATCGAGATTGTGGCGGCCAATGCTTCGGGCCAGCAATTGACAGTGGTGACCAATGATGGTTCGGTCAACGGCGGAATAACATCTACTTGTAATAACGGTGTACAAGATGGTTCAGAAACAGGTGTCGATTGCGGTGGCCCCGATTGCGATCCCTGCGTGAGCTGCAACGACGGCATACAAAACGGCAACGAAACGGGAGTCGACTGCGGTGGCCCCGACTGTAGCCCTTGCGACCCGGTGATAGGCGACAATTTGACTTTCGACTTACAAGATGGCTCGGGTGATGTGGGCGATCAGGTATGCCTCGACATTACGACCTTCAATTTTACCGATATTACGGCATTTCAATTTAGTGTCAATTTCGATAATGCAGTACTGAGTTTCGTGAGTTCTTCTTACGCCCAGGAGTTCGACGATGCATTCAGCCCGGTCAGTATCAATGAAGACTCGGGCGGTGACTTACGCATCACTTGGGTCGATCAGTTCTTGGAGGGCTTGACTTTCGATGACGGTGAAGTAGTCATTACCCTGTGCTTCGAGATACTAGATGACGGCCCGACGAATATAGCGCTGAGTGGCAACCCCATTCAAGCGACGGGCTCAGAAGTAGGTGGTGCCGGTGTAGATGTAGATGTATTGGGCGGTACGGTGAATGGCTCAGGCCAACAGCCGACCTGTAATGACAGTATTCAGAACGGTAATGAGACTGGCGTAGATTGCGGCGGAAGCTGCGCGCCCTGTATGACGATGGCCGATTGTAACGATGGGGTGCAAAACGGACAAGAGACGGGCGTAGACTGCGGTGGCCCTGATTGTACACCTTGTACAACGGATTTAGTTTTTGATTTACTCGATGCGACCTGCGATGGCAATGGTAATTTGTGTATGGATCTGATGGTGACGGGCTTTACGAGCATTACCGGTTTTGAGTTCAAGGTAAATTTCGATGATGCGCTATTAGACTTTGATGCCGATAACTTCTCTTTCGTTCAGGCTTTTGATGATGTTTTCAGCCCGGTATCTGTCAATCAGTCCGGGACCGGTCAAATATCTGTACTCTGGTCTTATAATAATCCTGACTTTTTAGGTTCCACCTTTACAGACGGATCAGTGGTTATGACCTTTTGTTTCACGGGATTCAATACGGGTAACAGTACAGTACTAAGCCTGTCGGACCTTACAGGTGTGGATAACACGGGACTGGGTGTTGACGTCCAGGGCTTTGGTGCGACAGCCAGCTGCGGCGGCACGGTCGATCCTTGTAATAATGGTATACAAGACGGACAGGAAACGGGTGTAGATTGTGGTGGCCCTGACTGTGGCCCTTGTCCGCCTACCTGCAATGACGGTATACAGAACGGCGATGAAACAGGCGTAGACTGCGGCGGAAGCTGCCAACCGTGTATGGTGATGGCTACCTGCGACGACGGTATGCAAAATGGCCAAGAGACAGGTGTAGACTGCGGCGGCCCTGACTGCACGCCATGTACGACTGATCTGGTCTTCGACCTGCTCGATGCCACCTGCGATGAGAACGGCGAGGTTTGTGTGGACCTAATTGTGACGGGCTTCACCAATATAACTGGGTTCCAGTTCGAGGTGCTCTTTGATCCAGATGAGTTGACGTACGAGAGCTTTATGGCTGACCCTGCTTTTATGGCCATTTTCAGCCCGGTCAATGTGACTAACCCGGAACCGGGTGAACTTCAAATATTGTGGGTAGATAACTCGCCCACATTTCAGGGACTTACTTTCGATGACGGTGATCAAATCATCAAGTTTTGCTTTAGCAATGTAGCTGATGGGCAGAGCACGCTCACTTTAAATGACCTTACAGCCAGTGATAATACGGGCATGTCTATTCCTGTATTCGGCTTTGGTGCTACGGTTACTTGTGGTGGAGACGATCCTTGTAATAACGGCATCCAGGATGGCAACGAGACCGGTGTAGACTGTGGTGGCGATTGCGATCCTTGCCCGCCCGACCCATGTAGCAATGGGGTACAAGACGGTCAGGAGACCGGCGTAGACTGTGGTGGCCCCGATTGTGTGCCTTGCGAAACGGACCTGACCTTTACCCTGGCCAATGGCACTGGTGGAGTAGGTGAAGAAGTTTGCGTCGATATAACTGCCTTTGATTTCGATGAGATTACGGGTTTCCAATTCAGTATCAACTACGATCCTGAGCTGCTGGATTTTGAATCAGGAACAGGAAACACTTCGTTGCCGGGTTTGATAGCTATTGACGGAAGTCCTGGCCAAGTAACCGTTAGATGGACGGGCAGCTCGGCCGTGAGTTTGAGCAATGGCGATGCGGTGGCCAATCTTTGCTTCACGGTCTTAGGCCCCGATGTGTGTACGGCCAATGTCGTCTTCAGCGACTCCCCCACGCCCATCTCTGCCAATAATCAGGATGGGGATAATATCACGGTAATAACTAATAATGGCGTCATCAACTCAGGCAACCCCTGCGCCGACCCACCGCCCAACCTGGTGCTCGATATAGGCGATGCCACGGGTGCTGAAGGCACCCAAATTTGCCTGGACGTTACTGTAACTGACTTTATAGATATCACCGATCTCCAGTTTTCGGTGACTTATGATGCCAGTATGCTGACCTTCACTGGTGGCGGCGACTTTAATTTGAGTGGGGTAGGTGCCTCCAACTTCAACTCTACACCCGGTGAGATCACTTTCGATTGGGAAAGCCCCGGCCCGAATGGTGTGACAGTCACCAATGGTACGGCTATCTTCTCTCTTTGCTTTACGGTTGACGAAATGGGCGAAACCGTGGTGCAGCCTTCTAATAGCCCGCTGGTGATACTGGCTACAAATGGTACCAATCAAAGTGTAGGTGTGGTGCCGAGTGCGGGTATTGTAAATGCGGGAATACCTATTGGCGATGCGCTATCTTTCATCATTGGCAATGCGAATGGTGATGTCGGTGATATCGTCTGTGTACCTATGACGGTTTTCAATTTCGATGCGCTGGCGGGTTTTCAATTTGGTATTGAATATGATCCAGCTCAGATTCGTTTCGACGATAGAATCGTACCTACATGCCCAACTAATGGCGGGCCAGTATTCGACTGTTTACCAGGGTTCTTTCCTCCTAATGTTACTAATCCAAATCCTGGCGATATACGCGTTAGTTGGGACGATCAGATGTTGATGGATCGGCAGTTAGAAGACGGTTCCGTCATTTTTGAGTTGTGCTTTGAAGTACTCACAACGGACTGTGCACCGGTGTTTTTCGGAACTATCATTGCACAACAGTTTTTTAATGCTGACGTGCAGCTACTACCCGCTACTATAATCAATGGCGGGATCAACTGCGCTGGCCAGCCGCCTGTGGTTAATGAAGCAACTGTAAATAATACCAGCTGTGACAGAAATGACGATGGCAGCATCTCCCTATCCGTACTGGGTGGGCCGAACCTGACTTACTCCTGGACGCACGATGAAGATGCCGATGGGCCAACGGTCGAAAACCTGACACCGGGTTTTTACACGGTTATCATCACGAATCCGAGTACGGGCGAGTTTACTTCGGAGACCTTCAATATAGGTAGCGATCCTTCTTTTGACTTAACTACCTCCAATGTGACCGATGTGCGTTGTTTTGGGGAGAATAACGGTAGTATTACAATTGCTACTGTGGGTGGCGTGGCACCATTCACCATAGATTGGTGCGGTAACTTGCAAGACAATCAGATACAACAGAACAACCTTTTTGAAGGGACTTATTGTGTTACGGTTACCGATGCGAATGGCTGTAGTCGAGAGATAAATGAGATCGACATAGATGAGCCCGATTCGATTGCCATGACTAGAGTCATCACAGAGATAACCGGGCCTGGAACGGGAGCAATCAACTTGGATGTCGATGGTGGTACACCCGGTTATACCTACCAATGGACCGGCCCCAACAACTTCATGTCAGACAATGAAGATTTGTCTGGATTGGACGACCCAGGTACCTACTGTGTGACGGTAACGGATTCACGCGGCTGTGTGGAGCCAAGGTGCTTCAATCTAACTGAGCCCAACTGTATGCCCACCTTCGATGTGGATGCACAAATTCCCTGTTTTGGTGAGACCAACGGTTCCATCGATCTGACGGTAGCCTCCAATTGTACGGGGATACTGATTGCCGTAGTCTGGACAGACGAGAATGGTACGATTATCGCTACAACAGAAGATGTAGATGATTTAGGCCCGGGTACTTACTCTTTTGCGATCAGCCAGGGTACTTCCACGGTGACTGGAAATGTAAGTTTGGGCGAGAATTCGCTAATAGACACCATGGACTCAGCCACCGTTATTACCAACTCTACGAATGGTAATAACGGAGCTATCGATATTACGCCAAATGGAGGAGGTTTGCAGCCCTATTCATACACCTGGACAGATGAAGACGGCACCGTCATTTCCGACGATCAGGATATAAGCGGACTAGCTGGCGGCACTTACTGTGTCGTTATAACAGACGATATCGGGTGTTCTTCCGAGCAGCGGTGCTTCACGGTTCCTACGGCACCTATGGCATTGATATCTCAAAGTGATAATGATGCCCTTTGTGCAGACTCGCTTGGTTTTGTGGAGATAGGGGTATCGAATGCCGTGTTACCTCTTTCGGCTACGGCAGAGCCCGGCGGCTTCACATCGACCAGCAGTGCAAGTACGATCACTCTGGACCTACCTGCGGGAACCTATGACGTAACGGTCACAGATGCGCAAGGGCAGATGATCACGGTAACGGGTGTACTGATCGAAGCACCTGCCCCGGTTACCCTCGATCAAGATCCTATCGTCGTCTCTAATGTGGATGAGGCGACATGTTCGGGAAGCATAACGCTGAACCTGATCGGTGGTACACCCGAACTAGATGTGAGCTGGAACCAGCCGGGTCTGAGTGGGCCACAGATCATGCAGCTATGCGATGGTACGTACAGGCCTACGGTGACCGATGCCAATGGCTGTGAATATGTGCTAGACGAAATCGTAGTCGGTCTGTTGAGTGGTGGAGGCACGACCAGCCTGGTCGATTGCCCAGGCGATTCGACGGGTACGGTAGACCTGACGGTAGAAGGTGGTGAAAGCCCATATACCTACAGTTGGACGATGGCGGGCAACCCCGACTTTTCTGCCGATACCGAGGACCTGCAAAACGTACGCGAGGGCACCTACACGGTTATTATTACCGATGCGACCGGTGCCCAGCTGATGCGCGTCTTTGAAGTCGAGACAGCCGCTGGTTTCTCGGTAAGTACGGCGGTGACCAGCAGCTACAATGGCTTCGGGGTAAGCTGCCCGAATAGCAGCGACGGTAGCCTCGCAGCGACTATTAGTGGCGTTGGCGAATTCTCTTACGAGTGGCGCAGGAATGGTAGCCTCATCGGCGACGATTCGCCCACCTTATCGAATGTACCCGCTGGCGAATACACCCTGATCGTAACCAGCGACGTAGGCTGTATAGTCGAAGAAACGCTGATACTGACTGAGCCCGACCCCATCCAGATCGTGGCCAATATCACCGATGCGAGTTGTGATGATGCTCGCGATGGCCGTATTACTTTGGAAGTAAGTGGTGGTGTGGGTAGCCCCGATTTCTTCTGGGATAATACCCGGACAACTCCAACTATCAATTTCTTACTTCCCGGTCCTTACTCGGTCGAGGTGAGCGATGAGAATGACTGCTTTGTCACCCAGACGTTCCGAGTGGAAGCACCCGAAGTGCTAGCTGCTACGGCCATCTCGACCGATGCAACTGACGACTGTAACGGAACGGTAAATGTGGAAGTAACCGGCGGCAATGGAGAATATACCTATCAGTGGCCTCAGTTACTCAATCAAACTGGCCCATCGGCAGAGGGCCTTTGCCCGGGTGAGTATATGGTCGTCATTCGCGACCTGGGTGGTTGCCAGTCGATCACGGTTTCTGTATTGGTTAGAGATCGTCGTTTCCCTTGCCTGTCTAGCCGTGAGGTGATCACCCCCAACGGCGACGGACTGAATGAAGACTTCGTGCTATTCTGTACGGATGGCGAAGGCTTCAATGACAATACCCTGGAGATATTTAACCGCTGGGGCCAACTGGTCTTTACGGTCGACAATTACGACTGTAGCCAAGATGGAGGCTCCAACTGCTTCAATGGTACCAACAACGACGGTACCGAGCTCCCTGAAGGACCTTACTACTTCGTACTCGACTACGCCAACCCATCAGGCGATCGAGAACAGCTGCGCGGTTCACTCACCATACTGCGCGAGTAGGCACACCTGACCTCATTCACTAGATAATCCCGATTTTAAGCATCCCAAAAATTAAGCCGCATCATGAAAAAGGCGCAATTGTTTTTCACTTTCCTTCTCGTCTTGGCCGTGCAGTTTTTGCATGCCCAGGAAGAGACCATTTTTAATCACTACGTTCAGAGCCCTATCATCCTCAATCCTGGGGCGGCGGGTTTTGACGACGAGTACCAGCTACAAATCAATGCCCGAGCGGCCTGGACGGGCTTTGATGATACTCCTACTACTTTGGGGGTAAGACTCAATGGCCCGGTCGGTAATAACTTCGGAATTGGCGCGGCGGTATTTTCCGAGACAGCAGCCCAGCTAAGTCGAGTAAAGGGCCAGCTAGATGTGGCTTTCCGCTTTGGCTTCGGGCCTCAAATAGAAAGGAACCAGCCCGCTTTTCAGGCGGCATTCGGGTTCTTTACACAGTTTCAACGCATTCAAGTCGATGCCAGCGTGATGGACAATCCCATACAGCAAGCTGGCGACGAGCTGCTGATGGACTACATCAATGGCGTCAATGAATTCGATGCGGGCTTTGGGCTCTATGGGTCGTTTCGCAAGAATACCTTCGGTGGTATTACCATCAACAACCTGGTGAGCAATCGCTTGGCCAATATTACGGGAGAGCGGACCGAGAGTGGGTTTAACTATACCTTCTTGCTGGGTCACAACTTCGACTTGCCAGAGCTGAAGATCAAGCTCACACCCAGTATCATGATGCGCAACGTGCAGAATGCGCCCTACATGCTAGACTTCAACTTGCAGGCTTCATTTTTGGAAGAGCAGCTGATCGCGGGGCTGTCATATCGCTATCTCGGTGCGCTGGGGCTACTGCTTGGCACCAAGCTCGAAAACCTGCGCATCTATTACAGCTATGATCTGTCTTTTGCACGGTTTCAGCAATACAATAACGGTACACACGAGATCACGCTCGGCTACCACCTGGATCGCAACCAGCTGAAGGAGAACCAACGCAGGAAGCAAGAGCAGCGCCGTAGCCAGGAGCGCAGATAGGTCAGACTTCCTTCCACAGCAGCATGCCGTGGAAAGAAAAATCAAGTTCATTATTTTAAAAAGACTATCTTTGCTGCCAGCAGAGAGAGGCTAACTGGGTTATGGTATCATTTCTGTGCCACCCGCTATCTACGTTACTACAGACCAACATTACCGATTCGGTGACACTCCCCCCACAAGTCACAATACCTATCGGTATGTGTGCCCAAGATCTTAAATCGGTTTTTGGGATGGCCTCCCTTCTTCTTTTTTGAAGGGGGGTTTTTTATTTGCGGTTTGCCCAAAACTCGTACCTCGTTTTAGGCAAACAAAAGAGACAGCTTCAAATTTCAAAGGGCGAGTTCATAGAACTCGCCCTTTGAAATTTGAAGCTGATATTTTTTGAAAAGGCTTTATCGGAAATAGATGTTAGAGGCTGGAAAGCCCTCCGTCTACACCGATGATTTGTGCGGTAATAAAAGCAGCGTCATCATTTAATAAAAACTCGGCCATGGCGGCCATATCGTTAGCGGTTCCGATTTTTTTGAGGGGGTGTCGGTCGGCACCGGCTTGTCGCTTGTCATCGGTTTTGAGTAGGCCTTCGGCGAGCGGGGTGTCGGTGAGGGAGGGTGCGATGGCATTTACCCTGACTTGCGGAGCAAACTCGGCCGCTAGCGAGCGAGTCAGACCTTCTACAGCACCTTTGGCCGAAGCTACGGCTGCGTGGAAAGGCATACCCTTGCTCACGGCAACGGTAGAAAATAGCACGATCGAAGAGCTGCCTTCGCTTTTCTTGAGTGGGCGCTCGGCGGCCTGGATACAGCGCACAGCACCGATCACATTAATATCGAACGAGCGGTGAAACAGGTCGGGCTTGAGCGAGCGAAAGGACTTGAGATCGATGGTGCCGGGGCAATAGACAAGCCCATCGAGCTGAGCAGGAATGCTATCGGTGGGGAGGTCGTCTTTGGTTACATCGACGGAGTGAAATTCGAGATTCTCTGCCTGTGGCAGGCCTCTGCGCTCGCGAGACCATACTATGACGTGGTGGTTTTTGGTAAGTAAGCGATCTACGATGGCGCGGCCAATACCTGAGCTGCCGCCGACTATGAGGTAAGTTGACATTTATATTTGGTTATGATTAGGCTGGGTAAACGGAGAGGGGGAGGTTTGGTTGTGGAAGTAGAATTATTGGGGGGCAATAGAACGCTTGCAGGAACTCAAAACCTTCGCAAGGCTACGGCTTTGAGCACGCTACAAGGTTCTTTGATGGATAAGGGTGAAGACCTCGTGGTGTTTGCAAGCTCGTCCCGATAGCTATCGGGATGGCGGAGAGCTTGTAATCCTGCGAGCATCTGATGCTTACCCCTACACCTTATGTTCCTTTAGCAAAGCATACACCGCAATACCCAAGGCCACCCCCACATTCATGCTCGTATTCTTACCATACATGGGCAAATGCACACTCGTATGACAGCGATCCAAGATGGCCTGATCGATGCCGTGGGCTTCGTTGCCCGCTATCAGCCAGAGCATCTGGTGACCATCGATGATTGGCTGAGGTAGCTGATAATCGAGTATGGAAGTACTGGTATCGGTGAGCTCCAGAGCGAGGAAGAGATCGGTATCGGGAAAGGTCATCAACCTGCGGAAGTCCTCATTAGAATTACCCTTCGAGAAAGCACTTCTCGGGTCGTCGAAAAAGGAAGCTACATCTTCCACATGGCACCAGGGCACATACTTTTCGGTAGCTCGGGCCGTACGTGCCATTTTTGGATGCGGCGGGTGGGGCGTCTCCCCAGCCAGAACCAGTGCTTTGATACCCGCAGCATCGGCCAGGCGGAATACAGCACCTACATTGAGGGGGTCGCGCCAGTCGGGGCAAACGAGGCCAATGGGCAGATCGTGGCTGCCGTTCTCGACTTCGCTATGTGAAAGTTGTCTGATGCGGCCTAGAAACCGAAGTCGATCAAATCGACACGGAAGAAAATTACAGCATTAGGCGGAATGATCCCTGCGCCAAAAGCCCCGTATGCCAAGCCGGATGGAATAACCATTTCTATAGAGCCATTGCGACCGATGAGGGGAATACCGATTTGCCAGCCTGCAATGAGGTTGTTGAGCCTGAAATTTACGGACATATTGTTTTCAGTCTGATCGAAGATCGTGCCATCGAGCAGCTCGCCGCGGTACCTGATCTGGATAGAATCGCTGGTTATCGGTCGCTCTGCACTACCCGGTGCCACGATGCGATAAAATAGCCCGCTGGGGTCCTCTTCGAAGCTAAAACCCGAGTTATTGACATAGTCGACGATGATCTCGCGGTCTATAGCTGCTTGGTTGGGGTCGGGTCCGATGACATCGTCATCGTCACGGCTCAGGCAGGCGGTCACGCTGAGCAAAACGCCAAGCAGTAGAAGCGGAAGGAAGGTTTTCATTGCATTCATATTTTCAAACACGCCTATAACGCACGAAAGGCCCCGAATGTGGCTTGCAAAAGTCTATGTATTTTGGCCATCTAAAAAATTGAATGTGCGTCTACTTTCCCGTTTGCTGTTGATTTTTATTTGTACTTCCGCAGGTGGAGGTCTTTTCCCTTGGTCGGATACAGGTGCCCTTGCTGCCCAAGTCGTATCCCCCGATAAGTTTTTACCCCACAAGTTAGGTGAGCATTTTACGCCTTATCACTTGCTGGTCGACTATTTCGAGACTATGGCCGAAGCCAGTGATAAGGTAAAGTTAAGAGAATACGGGCGTACCTACGAGCAGCGGCCCTTGCTGCTCTCCTTCATTTCTAGCCCCGACAATCTGGCTCGATTAGAAGAGATAAGACTCAACAATCTGCGACGCATTGGTCTGGCCAAAGGCGATGTCGATTCCGATCTGGATGTGGCGATCGTCTGGCTGGGCTATACGGTACACGGCAACGAGGCGGCAGGCTCTGAGGCGGCTATGGGTGTACTGCACGACTTGGCGACCATGCCCGATGCCGCGCAATGGCTCGAAAACACCCTGGTTATCATCGACCCGTGCCAAAATCCCGATGGTTATAGCCGATATACACACTGGTACCGCCGGGTAGCTCCGCTCACCCCCAATCCTGATCTGACGGCCATCGAGCACCGCGAGCCCTGGCCCAATGGCCGGGTCAATCACTACCACTTCGACCTAAACAGAGACTGGGCCTGGCAAACCCAGATCGAGAGTCAGCAGCGCATGACGGCTTACCGCAGATGGATGCCCCATGTTTACGCCGACCTGCACGAGATGGGCGTAAACGATCCGTACTTTTTTGCCCCGGCGGCGGCGCCTTTTCACAAATACATCACCGAGTTTCAGCGCGAGTTTCAGTACGACATAGGTCGCAATCACGTAAGTCGCTTTGACGAGAAGGGTTGGCTCTACTTCACGCGCGAGGTCTTCGACCTTTTCTATCCCAGTTATGGGGATACCTATACCACCTTCAGTGGTGCCGTAGGCATGACCTACGAGCAAGGAGGCTCGGGCCGCGGCGGCCGGTCTGTTGCGCTACCTACCGACGATGAGCTGACCCTGGCCGATCGCGTAGCCCACCACCGCGAGACCAGCATCAGTACCGTTGAGGTGGCCTCCCGCGAAGCCGATCGACTGATCGACAACTTCGGCCGCTTCTTCAACGAAGCCGCCGAGAACCCACCAGGGTATTATAGAACATACATCATCTCTTCCAACAGTGAGCCAGGGGCGATTGAAGCTGTGAAGTTGCTACTTGACAAAAATGGAATTGAATATGGTGGCATAGCAGATAGTGATGCCTATCGCGCCTGGAGCTATCAAACGCAAGCGGATTTTGCCTATACCACTCAGCCTGGAGATTTAATCATAAGCGCGAAACAACCGCGGGCCATTTTAACTCAGATCCTGTTTGATCCGGAAGCTGAGTTGGAAGACAGCTTAACCTATGATATCACGGCTTGGGCACTGCCTTATGCTTATGGACTAGAAGCTTATGCTACCAGGAGTCGCGTACCTTCTGCACCCATACAAGACGAAGTACGCACGACAACCATAGGTGCGATTCTTCAACCCAATGATTCATTTCAGAATGCGTATGCCATAGCCGTTCCCTGGCAGGGATTGAACACAGCTCGGTTCCTGGGCAGAGCCCTCGAGGAAGGACTTTTTGTGCGACGTACGTCTAGTCCGGTCACCATTGGTGAAGTCGAACTGCCATCTGGTAGCTTATTCTTCAACCGAGCCGACAACAGGCGGGTAGCGGATTTTAAGCAAAAGTTGTTCCGTCTAGTTAGCAAAGGAGGAGTTGAATATCAGGAACTTCAAACTGGCTTTGCTACTGATGGCCCCGACCTGGGCAGCGACAGCTATGAGCTGATCGAAAAGCCCACTATTGCTACCCTCTACGGAAGATCAGCCAGCACCAACGAGATGGGGCAGGTTTGGCATTTCTTCGAGCGCGAGCTCAATTATCCGATACAAGTACAGCCAGCCGATGAGCTGTCAGATATCGATCTGGAGGGTGTCGATATTTTCGTCTTGCCGGAGGGCTACTACAATTTCGACTCCTCTACGACCGAGAAGTTCACCAGCTGGATTAGGGGGGGCGGCAAGCTCATTGCCATTGGTCGCGCCAACGATGCGCTGGCCCGCTCAGACGCCTTTGCCCTCACCGAGAAGGAGCAGGAAGAAGAAGAGGAAGAGCTTCCCCGCCTGCGACCCTACGGCGACCAAGATCGCGAGTGGATTACAGGCTTCGTGCCTGGTGCCATCGTCCAGCTGGACATGGACAATACCCACCCGCTGGCTACGGGTATGGGCGAGACCTACTTCGCACTCAAGACCAGCGGATCGGCCTATGCCTATCTACAAGACGGTTGGAATGTAGGCCGCCTTACTGATAGTGAGCCAGTCTCCGGCTTCATGGGCCAGGTTGCCCAGGATAGACTGGATGAAACCCTCAGCTATGGGGTGGAGAATATGGGCAGGGGCAAGGTGGTGTACCTGGTCGATAATCCGCTGTTTCGGTCGTTTTGGTATAGTGGAAAGCAGATTGTGATCAATGCATTGTTTCAGTTGTGATTTTGCTTGATCACAACTCTAGTTTCTGTTTGCCCACTTGCGTCTTCCAGTAGGAGGTAGTAATGACCCGGTATCAAATCCATATACCGCACACCTAGCCGAATTTGTTGCTTGCCAGCGTGTAGCTTGCGGTCTGCCCACGAGCGCAGTAGGCGGCCTTCCATGTCGAAGAGTTTGGCTTTTAGAGTGGTGGGTGTGGCGGGATTTATTTCAAGACCGATATAATCGTTCATTGGGTTGGGGTTCGGGAAGAGGGTAATTTCGCTCAAGTAGAAGGCGTCTGATGTAGGTGTTTCTTCTTTGACTTTCAACTCTTCTTCAGAATAGGCAACGATCAGGCCCATGACTTGTACTTCCCGTTCGGTGATACTCTGGCCTCTAACTTCAAACTCATTGAGGAAGACCCCGGATTTTAGCGCCAGATCGATCTCTCTCGTGTCTCTTTGTACGATGATCTTTTTGCTTTGATAACCGGTGTAAGAAACGATGAGGGTCTGCCCGTTTTCGACTTCAAGCTCGTATCGGCCGTCTAAGTCGGTTACAGTGCCTTTTGGGGTACCCTGTATTTGGATGGAGGCTGCGACCAGTGGCTCATCGGTCGCTTCGTCGGTGATTTGGCCGCGGAGGTTGATGCTGTTGTCTGTGTTTTCTTTCCAGTTTGGGGCAATTACACCCATCATCATTATAGATGCCTGTTGCTCCATATAGATTGTACCTACATCCATAACACCATTTACAATTTGGTGCTTGCTGAGATCGACGGAAACGGGGTCATAGCCAGTATAGGTGACCTCCATTCTAATGTTGGGAGAGACTTTGTGGAAATAGAAATTACCATCAATGTTGGTTATGTTTCCCGTTTCCAGTTCACCTGTTTCTGAATTGTAGACGGCGCAGGTAGCGGCTATCAAGGGGTCGTTGGTGGAACGGTCTGCCACTCTGCCCTTCAGGATGATTTCTTTTACTTGCAGCCGCTCAATGGCATTGAGTGTATTGGACTTTACTTGAGAAAAGGGTTTGCGGGGCAATTGTCGGATAACTCGAAGTCCTATGTTATGATCAGGCCCGCAATCATTGATCTCTACTAGAGGTTCTTCATAATCTACTTTTTCAAAAACTGGGAGGTCAATTGTCTCTTCTGTTTTTTCCTCAATGGGCAGGGATTCCCCCAAGGTGTTGTGTGCACCCAGACCCGAGCTGAGCAACATACCCGCTGCTGTAGCCGCCAATCTGGGCAGGGAAGAAGACTTCGGCTGGTGGTCAAAGATGGGGCGTTCGAGCTGGTCTTTGCGCCAGCGACCACAGATGCGGCCATTGTGGTTGCGGATGTAGCGATGAATCTCGCGGTCGCTCATATAGGTGAAGTCGACGATGTTGCGGGCGCAAGACTGGCAGTGGCGGGAGCCGTTTTCTTGGGGCGTCATTTGGTTCCAGTCTTCGTGGCAGGGCTCGGGTATGGAAATGCGTAGTGATTTTGACATAAACTAGTGGATTTGTAGCCACCCGTAGTGACTCGGTTAGCTAGTAGATGCGACCACCTGCGGAAGTGCATAAAAAGAAGCCGTAATAATTGCAATGCAACCGACAATTGAACCCGGGAAGAAATATGCTCGTTTCTTGAAATAAACCGGATGAGTCAGCCTCATTCGCCAAAACACAACTATTCAAAAATGAGACACACGCTATATCTAATGCTCCTCCTTTTCGCTTTTGCCTGCGGAGAAGTCACCCCGGAAACCGACCAAGCTGAAGAGCAAGAAACGGAACAGACCGAGCCTTCAGAGGCTGCGATCACCATCTCGCCCATGCCCGCAACCAAGGAATATCCTGGTGCAGCCATCACAGGCATGACCTACGAAAACAGCACCTTCAATTTCGAGTACGACGGCGGTGCAGATGGCTATGAGCTGGCGGCTCAAACGCCCGATGCCGAGCAGCTGATGTGCGCCAATAGCGGCAAGGGTCAGCATATTCATCTGATCGTGAACGACGCACCCTACGCGGCCAAGTACGAAGCCAATTTCGAGTACGAGCTACCCGATGGCGAGCACCACATGCTGGCCTTTTTGAGTCGCTCTTACCACGAGTCGATCAAAAGCCCGGAGGCTTCGCGCGCTATGCAGGTGACCATCGCTGATGGTGCTATCGCCGAGTCTGCCGAAATAGAAGGCCCGATGCTGTTTTATAGTCGCCCAAAGGGTAGCTACGCAGGTGATGATGCCAAGCGCGTCATGCTCGATTTCTACCCGATCAACGTAGAACTAGGCGATGACTATCAGGTAAAAGTCGAGATTGGCGGCCAGGAATTTATGGTGAATGAATGGCGGCCGTACTTTTTGGAAAACTTACCCGTGGGCGATCATACGGTAACACTTACGCTGGTAGATGGCGAAGGAAAGACTGTGGATGCGCCACTGAACCCAGTGAGCCGAGACATAACTATCGGAATATAAATATCTTTGTTTCTGGCGGCAGCTGCCGCCAGAAACAAATGTAAACTATGCGATTCTTACATCTTCTGATCTTAGCTGTTTTTCTAGTTGGCTGCTCGCCCCTAAACAAAACGACCACAGCAAACAAAGAAGATCGGCCCAGTGCTAACGTAGACCCCAATCAGATCGAAGAACCCAGCATGGAGCTGCGCGATCTTTCTGAATATTTGAGGCGCATAGCCGGTGTAACGGTACAGGGTGCTGGTTCCAATGCACGCGTATTCATACGCGGCGGCGCAAACAATCTGTCCGGTAGTCGGCAAGAGCCGCTTTTTGTGGTCAATGGCACGCCGGTGAATGGCGGTTTCTCTGATCTGCACAGCTGGCTACCGGTGCAGGAAATACAGCGCGTAAAGGTGATCAAAGATCAGGATGCAGCCATTTACGGTACTCGGGGTGCCAATGGCGTGATCGAGATTACGACAAAGTAATCGGGCGAGTTATTTTTGCGCCCACATGGCCATCTATTTTGCTTCTGATTTTCACCTCGGGGTCGATGCGCGCTTGTCATCTGAGGATCGCGAGCGGCAGCTGGTGTGCTGGCTGAGAAGCTGTGCCCAAGATGCGGAGGCCTTCTACTTGGTCGGCGATCTGTTCGAGTTTTGGTTCGAGTGGAGTAGGGTGGTGCCCAGGGGCTTTGTGCGGTTTCTGGGGGCGCTTAGTGAGGTGGCCGATAGCGGAATTCCCATCCACGTATTCACCGGCAACCACGATATGTGGATGCGGGATTACCTGATTGAGGAGGTCGGCGTAGCCAATATTTATCGAAAGCCACAACAGTTTAGTCTCCAGGGTCGGCAGCTTTTGGTCGGCCATGGCGACGGCCTCGGCCCTGGCGACAAGGGCTATAAAAGGCTAAAACGTCTGATCAATGCACCCTGGGCCAAGTGGTTTTATGCACGCTTGCACCCGAATTTAGCTATGAAATTGGCTTATTTTTTTAGTGGGCAGAGCCGATCGTCGCAGCCGGCGGAGGTCGATTTTTTAGGTCCGGAAAAGGAATGGCTGGTCGCTTACTCCGAACGAAAATTGGCACAAAATCCGAGTTTGGATTATTGCATTTTTGGCCACCGGCACCTGCCCATAGATTATACGCTCAGCAATGGGAAAAGCCGATATCTGAACCTGGGTGAGTGGCTGCACTACAACAGCTATGTGCGGCTCGAAAATGGACAGGCCGAGCTGCTGTTTTTTGAGCAGGAAGGTCTTAAAGCGTCGAATTTATAGGGATTTTGTCGTACCTTTTCACGAACTGGATATGTGAAAATCAGTTATAAAGAGGCACTCTTCGAAAGATTCTACAACTTTTCAAAAAGTGTATCTCTGCCTTAACAACATCGATGGAAACCAAAAAGAAACCTGCCACTAAGCGTACCGTTCCTGCGGTCAAGCCCAAAAAAGAGGCTTTTGACCTCGACTCCGTTTTAGCAGATTACTACACCTGCTGCGTCAGCCGCGAGGTAAGCAAATACATACGTCGAGACGTGTTGACCGGTCGCGCCAAATTCGGTATTGGCGGTGGCGGCAAAGAAGTCTATCAAGTCGCCATGGCCCACGCGATCAAACCCGGAGATTGGCGTGCCGACTATTATCGCGGGCAAACGCTAATGTTGTCTTTAGGACTTACGCAGGTGGAGGACCTCCTCGCACAGCTGTATGCCGATGCCGCCAATGACCCACATAGCGGTGGCCGACAAATGAATAACCACCTGGCTACGCCTACCTTCGATCCCGAAACGGGCGGGTGGCTCGAGTTGAAGGAAAAAACACTCAATGCCTCCAGCGGTACCTCGCCCACGGGCGGTCAGATGCCTCGCGGGCTGGGCTTGGCTTTAGCCTCCAAAGTCTATCGTGATCTCCAAGAATCATTGAGCGATAGTCCACACAGCAACAATGGCAACGAGATCTGCTGGACGGAGATCGGCGACGCCTCCACCAGCGAGGGGGTATTCTGGGAGTCGATCAACGCTGCTGGTGTCGTGCAAGTACCCATGATCACCATCGTAGCCGACGATGGCTACGGTATATCGGTACCGACCAAGTATCAAACCACGAAAGGGAGCATCTCTGCGGCTTTGGCTGGTATGCAAGCCGAAGAAGGCACGAATGGTCTTGATATCCATGAGGTCGTTGGCTGGGACTACGAGCGGCTCCGCAACTTGTTCGTCGAGGTCGCTGATAAGTGTAGACAAACCCACCGCCCTGCCCTGATTCACGTCAAAGAACTCACCCAACCTTTCGGCCACTCGACCAGCGGTTCTCACGAACGCTATAAGAATGAGACCCGAATGCAGTTCGAGAGAGACTGGGATGCACTTCGCCAATTCCGTCTTTGGATTGAAGGTACCGACCGCGCCGAGAAGTCAGAGCTCGACGAGATCGAGAAACGCGCTAAAAACGATGTAAGAGAAGCCCGCAAGCGCGCCTGGGAGAACCTGACCAATCCACTGGAGCAAAAGCGCGGTGAGCTTTTGGCATTGCTACAAAATGGTGGCCCCGAAGCTCAAGAAATCGTGGCCGAGGTCAAAAACCTCTCCATACCCATCGATGCTGAATTGATTGGTCTAGCCAGGAAAGCTTTCCACCTGGACAGTAAGCTCGACCGCGAGCCACTCCAACGGTGGATAGAGAATGAGCGTGCGCAATTGCGCTTGGCTATGAACGGCCAGCTCGTTAGCGAAGGGCCGCTTTCGCCCCTGCAAGTCAAGCTGGTTCATGCGACCTATGCAGATGATGCCCCCATGCTCAATGCCTATGAGATCTTTCAGCGTTTCTTCGACGCCAAGTTTGAAGAGATACCCGAATTTCTGGCTTTCGGCGAAGATGTCGGCTACATAGGCGATGTGAACCAGGGATTCGCCGGCTTGCAAGAAAAGTATGGTGAAGCGCGCGTCTTCGATACCGGCATTCGCGAGTGGACCATTATGGGCCAGGCAATGGGCCTGGCTATGCGCGGCTTTAAACCCATAGCCGAGATACAGTACCTAGACTATATTTATTACGGCTTGCCCATGCTGACTGATGACGTAGCCACCCTCCGCTGGCGGTCGAACAACCAGCAGAAGGCACCCATGATCGTACGCACACGTGGCCATCGCCTGGAAGGCATCTGGCACTCCGGCTCTATGCTGGCACCACTGGTGCATAGCTTGCGTGGTATGCACATCTGCGTGCCTAGAAATGCGGTTCAGGCCACTGGCATGTATAATACGCTACTGGCTGGCGATGATCCTGCCTTAGTCATTGAAGTACTCAACGCCTACCGTCAAAAGGAGGCCCTCCCCCAAAACCTAGCTGAGCATAAGGTTCCTTTGGGCGTACCCGAAGTGCTGACTGATGGCGATGATATTACGGTATTGACCTACGGTGCTTGCGTCCGCATCTGCAATACGGCTGTGGAGACCCTTCAAAAGCTAGGCGTGAGCGTCGAACTGATCGATGTACAAACCCTCCTACCTTTTGACCTGGAGCACCGCATTCTCCGCTCCCTCCAAAAGACCAATCGCCTGCTCATCGTAGACGAAGATGTTCCCGGTGGTACCTCTGCCTACTTGCAGCACGAAGTCCTCGAAAAGCAAGGCGGTTACCATTACCTCGATGCACCCCCTCGCACCCTGACGGCCGTTGCCAACCGCCCCGCCTATGCCGACAATGGTGATTACGCCGCCAAGCCCCAAGTAGCTGACGTAGTCGATGCTTGTATGGAACTCGTAGCGTTTTAATTATCTCGCCCGGCATGCTTGAAACTTCTCCTCAAATTTTCCCGTTATCCCTTTGCTGTCAGGGGCTAAAGCGTGTATATTTGCGGCCGCTGTGATATAAGAGGGTCCATTTTGAGGCCGAAGGCCTCAAAATGGATATCTCAACTAGACCTATGGTGTAATTGGCAACACAGCAGATTTTGGTTCTGTTATTCAAGGTTCGAGTCCTTGTAGGTCTACATTAAATTGTTTAAAAAGTGCTCTCTAGGTGTCTTTATGTGTCATTTGGAGAGCACTTTTTACTAACAATCAGGGCTTTATAGCCCAATGGTCATTAAATACAGCTTAACGGAGCTGTTGGCCGCTTTCGGAATTTTTGTACCGGTTGTTGTACTGATTGCCTTTTGCTCTTTGGGAATTCAGTTACTTTCAATCATTTAGCATGAGTTCCTTTAATAAAATTCGTTACGCCCTGGTATTCAACCGCACGGGCAAACTCAATCGTTACGGCGAAGGCATTATCCAAATTAGAGCCTATCAAAACCGACGTAATCGATACTTCAAGACAGGCGTGTACGTCAAGCCTGAGTATTGGAGCGAACGTTACCAGCGGGTGAATAACAAGCACCCTAACCAGTTCGTCTACAATCAGCAGATCATCGAGCAGATGCAGGCCATGGAAGCCTTTGAGATCAAAATGATAAACCGATATGGCTACTGGCCACTTGATCGGATAGGCGAGTATTCCAGTCCTGCTAACGATCTTCCAAAGTCATTCACTGAGTTCTTTACCTCGGAGCTGGCCGCGCTTAATCTCAAAAAGGATTCGGTAAAAATGTACCGTCTTACCCTGGCCAAGCTCTCGGCCTTCCGATCAAAGGTTCACTTTGAGGATTTGACCTATAAGCTGATCTTAGACTTTGATCGTTTTCTAAAGCGTCAGGGACTTGGTGGTAATTCTATTCACAAGCACCACGTTCGTTTGTCTCGCTTTATTCAGGCAGCGATAAAGCAGGATTTTATCGACGTGCAGCAAGACCCTTACCGCAAATTCAAAAAGACACGTGGAGCTGAGCCAGAGCGCACCTTTCTCAATGCTGATGAGTTGGCCAAGATCGAGGGATTAGAGTTCGATAAGGGCGACAACCATATTGAGCGCATTCGCGATCTCTTTTTGATGTGCTGCTATACGGGCCTCAGATACAGCGATATCCGCAGTATCACAGTTGCCAATATTCATAATACGGAGAAAGGCTTTATACTGGACTTTATAGCGGTGAAAACAGGCAAGTGGCTGCAATTGCCTCTTTACTGTTTGTTCCGTTCACCTGACCAGGATCGAAGTAGGCCGGAGCTATTACTGCTCAAATATTTCAAGGAACTGGAGCCGCTACTCGGACATAATGGGGTAGAGCAAATTAAGTTGTTTGACTTTACTAATCAGCATGTAAACAGAGCACTAAAGCTCATTGCGCATCGAGCTGGAATAAGCAAGCGGGTGACTTCTCACGTTGCTCGGAGAACCTTTGCGACTCAAATGGCCACTCGCGTGAAGCTGCCGATATTACAGCGACTTTTGCAGCATTCCAGACCGGATATGACAGCTATTTATATACAGCTCTCGAATGCGGCAATAGAGCAAGAACTAGAACGAATTATATGGCAGTAGAGAAGAAAATAACGGTAAAACTAAAACTCAATAAGACTATAAAACCTCAAGTTTTAGACTTGAAGTTAGGAAGTATGTACCCAATATACATTGAGGTTAGCTATGATAGAAATACAACTAGATTTCCTACAAATCGCTGGATATTAGAAGAGTTATGGCATGGTCTTGCAAATGATAGTACAGTTGACGATAGTCTAGAAGTTGTTGAAAAGATGGTAGCTAATGAAATTGAGCGGAGTACCGACTTTTCAATTACAGGCTTTGGCAACAAATTCAAGTCTTATCAATCTAGTCTACTTTATGGAATGCGAGTTTCTCTAATGAATTCAATGAAAAAATTCATGGGCGAGAACTTAAATTTTAATTCATACAATAGATGGGACGCACTTTCACTGAAAAATAAAACTCAAGAGTTTGTCGACCTACTGAATCAGAATAAGGGTAATGACACGCAGCCAGTTGAAAGGCTAATATACCTAACTAGTATAGCTCAAGATTGCTTAGAAGGAGCTACAATTTACGATTGGCTTCTGTCTGATAACCGATCAAAGTATGTTAGCTGCATAGAGAATAGAGCCAATCTTCACGACGGTAAAAATGCGGTAGCAATGTTCAATGGAATAGTCGTCGGATATAAGTACAAGCCAACACCAGCTAATGAAGTTGAAGGCTTGGATCTATATGCATATGCTCTGATTGACGCAGAATTTTCAACTATACCCACAGTCGAAAGAATAGTATATGATGAGAAAAGTGGGGTTCTAAATGTTAAAATTTAGACTTAGACTTCCAAGTCTAACATTTTATACTTAACCTTGCATCATCCTAAAGAGCAATAGGTAACTATAAATGTTAGACTTGTAAATCTAATTCTATCAAAATGAATTCTGAATATCTGCCAAACGAGGTCATGACTTTTGCTGAAGTAATGGCAATGCTTGACATCTGCCGAGCTACTTTAAATCGATTACGTAGAAACGGTGAAATTCCCTCGTACCGTTTCGGTAGGAAAGTTTATTTCAGACGATCTGAGATCATATCAGCAATGGAAGCTAACCGCGTAAATAACTCTATCCATGCGTGATCCAATTCCCCAGGAAACAACTCAGCAGTACTCTTTCCGAAACACATCATCTAAAGCACTAAAAGACTTGTGTATACGCACTCTAGACGACTTCGAGCGGATGTTTCCAGAACGGAAGTACATCGTTGACGAAGTACGCGCTCAGAAGGAGCCAACTCCCAAGAGCGAGATGATTAAAGCTGCTCATAGTATCGTCGATCGATATGGTGAGGAATATAGATGGCTGATTGAGTACTTCGAGCGCAGCTATTCTGCTTAAACCTAAATCAATCCTCAAAATGATTCAAACAGAATTTACTGGTAGCAAAACATCTAAGCTGGATAAAGCTACGAGCACAGCTACCGACTATCTATTCCGGGTAGAGGATAAGGTTTTAAAAGCTCTTGGTAAAGAGAGAAAAGCCGCTCTAACTGTTTTTTCAAACGGCTCTTGCAAAACATCTGACGGCAAGCGAATCGATTGGATGGATTGTGCTGATAAAGTGCGAGAGCTAGGGAAAAAGGGGGATGAAAAGGCACTCGACTTTACAAAGAAAATGACTGTAGCAGCAGCAATTTTCATTCCGCTACTTCTGATTTGGAAGCTCACTCGTAGCACAAGCGGAAGTGTATCTGGTATAAACGATTTCTATTACCCGAAACCAGATAACAGGATAAATCGAAGCACCGCCGCCAAGGGTTTAGGGTCCCGCGGCGGTCCTTTCCCATACCTACGGGCATGGAATGCGCGAGGTAGTATTTAGTTACTGCCTCGCGTCAATTTGGTCCCTGCTCATGGGCGGGAAAGGCCAATAAAACCCTTACATCTAGTTTGCCATCTCGTATGGCATGAGAGAAAAAAGTACCAGCATTCGCACGCTATTGGTACCAGGGAATGCCCTGAAAGACTAATCATTTGAACACATTAGGCTTGACGTTTTGAGTGTGAGCCATTTTACCACTTCGGCGGCAGAGCGCTTTGCAACGGCTTAGCGACTCTGCCAAATTTTTATGCACCTACCCCTAAGGAATTATTCATACGATTTGTCATTTGCTGTAGAGTATCGCTTAGGTGATTGCTCTACGGCTTTTAGCAATCAGAATACAGCCGGATATCCGGTAACTGGGTTGCAGCCCAGCAGACTAAACCAGAATTAAGCAAAAAGGCCCGCCAGATTGCAGTCCGGCGGGCCTATAAAATCTTAGTTAAGATGAATTCTAACCAAGAATTAAGCCCTACAAAGGTACGAGAATACGTGCCTACAAGCAAACGCGGCGTTCCCGCCCCGGTCCACTTTCCCCTAGAGTATAACGGGGAAAAACTGGACAATCGGCCCCAAGCACTAAAATTTGGAGGCCATTTCTACCAAATCGACCCGAAGGCAATGGCCCTGGTCTGGGAGCACATCGAGGAAAGGCAAGTGCTAGACCTCAGCGAATTTCAGCAGATCATGACAATAGATACCAATACAAAGCGCAAACGGCAAAAGTCGCTAGGCATCTATCATCGATCTGATCAAATAGGCCGTATCGATTTTACTGGGAGCTGGGCAAAGCTGACCGCCTTTCCTTCACAAAATCCGCAGCTCACCGATATGATGATCGACAATATCATTGATCTGCTGGAGGAATATTTCCAGCCAGATAATACACAAGCTGAGCGACTTATACCGTCGGATAAAAACGTGGATATCGGTGTCAAGGGTCAATCAGCTTTAATCAATCTCGATAAGCTGAATTTAAAGCTGGAGGTTCCCGATCTATCTTGGCTAACTGGTTGCATTTATGCCAGACATTATCGGATAAAGTGTGTTGCTGGAGGTGGTACTGGCTATACGAGAAAGGCCGAGGTATTTCTCAAAAACCGGAAAATCGGAACTTTGCTGTGGGATTCGAGCTGGAAAAATTTAGAGGGTACAGCTCGATATGAGATTGAGAATGCAGAGCTATACGACACCCTAAATACCAGCACATTCCGCAGTGAGATCGTAGACTCTTTTTGCAAACTGATGAATGCAAAAGTTATTGGTGTATTCCGTGCCGACATAGCTATTGACAGCGTGGGAGTTCTGACTTTCCTCCAATCGGTCCATCATCGGGAAATAGTGGCAACTCGCCAAAAAACGTACTGGGGAGCAAAGAAATATGTGGGATTGGCTACCGATGAAATTGAGGGCTTTGGTTTTGGTTCTCGACAGTCTGGCCGCTACATCCGAGTCTACAACAAATCTAAGGAAATCAGAGACGGCAGAGCTTCAAAAGGGCTTTATTACAAAGCTCACATTGTGGAGTTCCACTCAGCCAACGGATTGCCAGAAGATCAGGATATAGGGCGGCTGGAGGTCGAGTTACTTTGGCGGTTTCTAAAGACAGTTGAGGGGTTCGAGTGGTATCACTTATTCGACAGATTGAAACTAGTTGAGTTGTTCAAAACAGCACTCGATAAATATTTTGAGTGGGTTCCGGCAGATCATTCTGATAGCAAAGTGAACAGGCGAGAAAGAGTAGAAATAGTTGATTTTGCCCAGCTCAAAACTTCCAAGTATGAGAGAGGAAGGCCATCTAACCAAAAGACTGACCGGATGCAAAAAATAATTGCAAAGCGGTTGGTTGTAGAGGCTGCCTTTCTCGATGATGATTGCGACGTGGATAATGCCTGGAAAGCAGCTGAGGACATAGTAGACCGGCATTGCCTATGGAATTGGTTTCGCTTGCAAATTCCGAAGATCGGTAACGAGATCAGGATCTTGTCGGTGGAGCTTGGCAGGGAGCCTAATGAGGTTTGGTGTCAAAGACTTTTTGACTTTTCGGACTACTGCATACAGCGCGTCCAGGATAATTGTAGGGAGGTTTCTGCAAGTCAAAACCGCGCCAGAAAGAGAATACTACAAAAGGTTGCAGCATGAAAATTCAAAAGACCATACCCAAGAACCGCGAGTTCTTTAATGAGCACGGAAGCTCTCTAAGAGCTTATCGAATCATCGGCATCATCGGGCAAACACTTTCTGGCTTATCACTCGCATATGCCGTTTTTGTGCTACTGGTCGCTCAGATCGTACGCCAAGGCTGGGAAACCTTCTCTGGTGTGCCGCTGGTGGCCCTGGCTTTGATTGTAGGGCTGTTTATAGAGCTGGCTAACCGGGTACTAGCCAGGAAAGCTATAAAGCCCTGGGTAGTAAAGAATCAGTTTGAGGACGATGCCGATGCGCGGAAGCGTCACAACATCCTAACTCGTGCCTACTTGCTCGGATTGGTTGCGGTGGCCAGCTTGTCGTATCTGCTCTCCATTGTCGGATCGAGTTACTACGCCGACGCTTCGACTGAGCGGGTTGTAGAGATCAGCAGCGACAGTCTACGGCAGCACTACGACGAACAACGGCGGCAGCTCGGCCAATCATTTGCAGCTGACACTGCTTTGATCGCTGCGCCCTTTAATCTCCGTTTAGCGGCTGCGCAAACAGCTTTTAGGGCCGACAGCTCCGCACAGATGCAGGAACGCCGGAGGTACTACAGCTGCGCACAGGAAGGCAGTGCATACTGTAAGCGGATGCGCTCCAGCTTCCTTCGCAAGATCGAGGAAGCCCGCGCGGTTTATGCCGACAGTGTGGCCACTATCGCAGTTGCAAAAGGTGCGGCACTGGCCAGGGTATTGAAAGACAGACAGACAAACACCAGCTCGATCGATCGCCGATCTGTCGCTGCTGTCGATCGAGCTGAAATAACCAATCTGGAAAGACGCACGGAGCGGGAAGGCGATGCCGGGTTCAAAAGTCTAGTCTTTATCATCCTTACCGTAGCAGGTCAAACGCTCTTTTACTTCATGGTCTATCTTGAATTGCAGGTACTCGCCGGCAGCGAGATCGATGAGAAATTAGAGCCGAATGAATTTTGGAATAAACCGAGTGTTTGGGCTGAGCTGACGGCTACCGTATCCTGGCGAGTTGAGCGCGGAGCTAGACGGCTTATTAGGTGGATATTCCCAGAGCCGAAGGCAGCGAAAACGGCTATCCCGTACAAGACCCTGTACGGCGATTCCAACGGGCAAAACGGCCATGCGGCAAATGGACATTCGCCCAGCACTAACGGGGCCGTTAGTAACTCGAATGGCCGTATAAAAACGGAGGTCATTGACAGCTCTCTGAAAGCCTGCGATGAGTGCGGAAAAACATACCGCCCGAAGGCTTGGAACCAACGCTTTTGCTCGACAGCTTGCAAACAGAGTTTCCATGCAAAAAAGCATGGCGGTGTAAAATTCAAACCTGGTAAGTACCACGGTAAAAATTCAAAAAACTAGTTCAATATGAACCGGAAAACTACGGCGCGGGCCTGCCTGATGGTCTCCATTTTGGTTCTCATAGGTACAGCCGGTGTATGGTTGTGGCCATTCATCGGAACAACTCGCTTTTGGATGGGGGCCGGTATGGTCGTCGGCATCGTAGGGACATTCCTATCCTCAGTTGCTTTAAATCACTTCAATAACGAGTAATGAAGAATTCCACTTTAGAAATTGTAGAATCCATTGTCGAAGGTCCTGGAGTCGCTTCTCTTAGTATCTATTACGAAAAGCTGCCAAGCGGTGGCCCAACATTTGACGATGCCGAAGAAATGGCAAAGTACTTTAGGTCGAAAGTACTGGATGAAGAGTACATGAATACGCAAGAGCAAATGTTCGGCGCATACTTCGACAGCTTCGGCAGACTGCTATTTACTAAGATCATAAGCATGGGCACTCGAGACGAATGTCCAGCACCTTACGCGCCTATCATTCGACCGGCGATAGTAGGGGATGCGACGGGTGTAGTCCTTGTACATAATCACCCAGAGGGTCCGGCACTTCCTTCAAGTCAAGATATAAAACTTGCAAACGCCGTTGGCCATGCTCTGGACCTTTGCCAGATCGAGTTTGCCGATTTCTTGATAATCAACCGCGAAAATCACCAGAGTTTGAAGGAGCTGGACCTACTATACGAGTAAATACCTTGCATATAGTACGCCCACGCGACGCCCACGCGCCGCCTATTCAACGCCCACGCGGCACCCAGAAAATTCACCTGTATTGTGCTAGAACGCTAGTAAATACTGACTATTCACCATCTTAAACCATTGAAAAATGGCTAAATCTTCCAAGTCTGCGAAAAACGCTCACGCAGCACCTAACGAAGCCTTGGATTGCGTATGTGATCCAAAGGCAGAGCCAGGCAGTCAGGCCGCTGATTGCTGCCCGGAATCTTCCGGGTCAGCGATCGCGTCTAAGCCTGTTACCAATCAACTGGAAACCATAGCTGCAAAGTCTGTAGCCGATGCATTGGGAAAGCCCAAAAAGCGTCGCCCGCGTCGTAAAAAGAAAAAAGCGTCGCCCCAGACTTTCGGACAAAGCTCAAATGATAAGTTGCTTATTGGTGGAGGAATCGCTTTAGTATATTTACTGCTAAAGCCTCGTCAACCTCAATTAACTTATCGAGCACATCGATTGCCCGTACCACCACCGGAACCGGTTAAATCGTACAGTGATGCAACTGATGTTTTCGTTGAATAAAAGAAAGCCGCCGCATCTTTCGGTGCGGCGGCTTTCTTCTTAGTGGAAGATTTTTGTTAACTATGATTGTTGTATCTATAGAATCACAATAGCGAATTTTAATCATAAAATGCTGAATACCAATATCTTATCGTCAACTTGTAGGTCTACAAAAAAGCCGTTGCGGCGAAGTCGCGGCGGCTTTTTAATTACCTTACCCCCATGACTTCCTTCCTCCGCCAATTCGGTGGCAAGATCACTCCATCAGACCGGGCCAGATACGCCCAATCGCCTAACTGGAAGAACGGCAGCTTTCAAAACC
This sequence comes from Bacteroidota bacterium, assembly GCA_039025055.1. Taxonomy (GTDB): domain Bacteria; phylum Bacteroidota; class Bacteroidia; order Chitinophagales; family Saprospiraceae; genus Neolewinella. Next base: position 88,568 of record JBCCPC010000005.1, read on the forward strand.
TGGAATCATTCAGCATGGGCGGCACCTTGCTCGATATGCCCAAGATGATCTACAAGCAGCTTTCTAATCGCGAGGGAAGAGAGCCAAAAAAGCCATTGCCTATACTTCCATTCAATAAGGAAGCATTTTTGAAAGACGATGGAGCTGCATCCTTCATCTGGTACGGACACGCAGTGATACTCATGCGCATAGCCGGTATGACCGTATTAATCGATCCGATGCTGGGACCAAACACCACCCCTATTGCCCCTTTTGCTACGCGTCGGTTTTCTGAAGGCACCCTGGAATTGATAGATGATTTTCCAGAAATCGATCTGTTATTGATGTCACACGATCACTACGATCATCTGGACATGGCCAGCATCGACAAGCTGAAAGCCAAAACCAAGCAATATGCCGTTGCGCTGGGGGTAAAGCGCCACCTGGTCGAATGGGGCGTAGAGGCTGAGCGCGTACAAGAATTTGATTGGTGGGATAGCCAGTCGTATGGTAAATTGGAGATCAACTTTACACCTAGCAAACACTTCAGCGGGCGTGGGCTGCGCGATCGTTTCAAGAGTTTGTGGGGCGGGTGGACCTTCAAGACCGAATCCACTAATTTATGGTTTAGCGGCGATGGCGGCTACGGGAGCCATTTCAAAGAAATAGGCCGCCAACTAGGGCCATTCGATTATGCCTTTGCTGAGTGTGGACAGTACAACGTCGACTGGAAAGATGTGCACCAATTTCCCGACGAAGCTGTGCAAGGGGCACTAGACGCAAGAGCAGCTTGTGCCATGCCCTACCACTGGGCTGGCTTTGCGCTTTCTTACCAGCATAAGTGGTGGGAACCTGCTCAAGACTTTGTAGATGCTGCTCAAGAAAAAGGACTGGACTATAGCCTGCCTAAGCTGGGGGAGTTGGTGAAGATTGGTGATGGGATCAAGCGAAAAAACCTATGGTGGGAGGACAATTTATGAAACTACTCCTCACCCAAAATCTCACCCACATCAACGCTCAAATCGGGAAAAACATGACTGGTCAGCGCGTCTAGTGCTGTGCGTGGCTGCTGGCCGATAAAGCGGCCTTCTTCATTCAAAATAAATGCTATCACTAGCCCCTCACTGGGCTGCACGACCCAGTACTCTCGTACACCGGCTTCTTCATAAAGCGAAAACTTCTCCCTGACTTCTCTTTTTGGATTTCCAGGAGAAAGTATCTCTATCACTAAGTCGGGTGCGCCATTACACCCCTGCTGATCGAGTTTGCTTTCGTCGCAGATCACGCACAGGTCGGGCTGCACGACCGTATCTGGCTTACCATTTTTGGAAGGCACAGGTAGGCGGACGTCGAATGGAGCCGAAAAAAGATGACAAGGTGAGTTCTGAAAATGATTGAACATACGTCCTAATAGCCTCACCGATATCTCCTGATGTCTACGGCTCGGCGCAGGCGATAACTCAAAAGGCTTCCCTTTATACAGCTCTACACGCTCTGGGAAATCCCAGCCCAGATAGTCTTGGTAGGTGTAGTAGCCATTCGGGTTGACCTGATCGATACTCGTTAGTGCCATGGTAAATTCACTTTACTTTGGATATAACGGCTGAAACTAAAGGATCGTTTTTGCATATTACCCATACATCTCCAACAATCTCGCCTGTTCTTCTACCGCATCTCTAAACTCGCGCTTCAGTCTGTCGATCAATTTTCCTGCTGGTAAACTATCTTTAATAGCTGCCACACCCTGACCCGCCGACCAGATTGTCTTCCAGGCTTTGGCCTCGGAGTCTAGTTCTTTGCCTAAGTCGATCTTGGTAGAGGTGTTCCACATGTCTGGCGGGATGCCAGCGGCTTTCAGGCTGTCTTTTAAAAAGCTACCGTAGATGCCGGATACAGCGGCTGTGTATACGATATCATCTGTACCTGCTTCTATGATCATCTGCTTGTAACCCCCGTCGGCCACAGCCTCATCGGTATTGATGAAGCGGGTACCCATATAGGCTAGATCGGCACCCATTTGAATCGCTGTGGCCACATCTCGACCCGTGCTGATCGCTCCACCCAACAAAATAAGCCCATCCCACATCTCCCTGATCTCGGAGATGAACGGAATCGGGTTTTTCGTGCCCGCATGTCCGCCTGCGCCTGCTGTAACCAATATCAGTCCATCCACACCGGCATCGATGGCCTTTTGGGCGTGGCGCTTATTCGTCACATCGTGTAAGACCAGACCGCCATAGCTATGGGCTGCATCAACTACATCTTTGACCGCCCCTAGAGAAGTAATAATAATCGGCACTTGCTGTCGTACACATACCTGCATATCGGCCATGACGCGTGGGTTAGATCGGTGAACGATCAGGTTTACCCCATAGGGTGGTGCTTTCTCTCCGGTTTCTTCTTCCCAAGCTTTGAAATCTTGCTTCAGCTCGACCAGCCACTCCTCAAATCCCTCTGTCGTGCGTTGGTTGAGGGCGGGGAAGGTACCGACGATGCCGCTCTTGCAGCATGCTTTGACCAGAGCTGGCTGCGAGCAGATAAACATAGGTGCCGCCACAACGGGTAACTTGAGATTAAAGCGAGAGAGAAGGTCGGACTTAGTCATGATGAACTTTAATTTGACTGCAATTTATGAAAATGATTCTAGGCTTATATTGAGCCAAATATTTGACCTTCGATGGGTGGCCAGGAGCTACCCATCGAAAGCCACAACTTGTTCTTAATGACTTCATTGAAAATAAATAAAAAGCCCTCCCATGCCATCATCCAAATCGACAATGGCAAGGTCAACGCCATCAACCAGGCTTTGGTCGATGATCTCCACCAAGCTTTTACCGAGCTGGAAGCAGATGATACCATAAAAGGCGTCATCCTCACCGGTCGACCGCACGCCTTCAGTGCCGGACTGGATATGATGAGCTTGGCCTTCAGTGGGCCGGATGATGTCAGGGCCTTTTGGCATGGTTTTTTACAATCGCTCCAGACCCTGGTACGCTTCTCCAAACCTTTTGTATGCGCTATGACGGGTTATGCGCCTGCCGGTGCGACCACCATCGCTCTTTGTGCCGATTACCGGGTCATGGCTAAGGGTGAAAAACATGTGGTCGGCCTTCATGAATTCAAAATGTCGATGCCCATCCCGGAGCTAATGGGTGATATTTATGCCTACCACCTAGGCGAAGCTAGAGCGTGGAAAGCCGTACAAGAAGCCTCCCTATTCAACAGCGATCAAGCACTCGAACTCGGGCTTGTCGATGAATCCGTAGACGTTGAGGAGGTCCTGCCACAAGCCGAAAAACACTTGCAAAAAATGATCCGCATTAATCCTTTTACTTTTCAAGGCTCAAAGGCTTTCATGCGCAAGCGACTTCTCAAGCTGGTCGACCGCCCACTAGAGCCCATGGTCGAGCAGCTCACCAAAGGTTGGCAAGACCCATCGGTGCGCGAGTCGGTGGCCAATTTCCTTTCGAGCTTGAAAAAGTAAGAACTATACTTGCAGCATAAAAATTACAAGCTATGACTAGTCAAAAAATCGGTCTTTATCTCGTTCTATTCATCGGTCTCGGTTTGGGGCTGACGGGCGTATTCAAGATTACCAGCGCTTCGCCAGATGGAGAGTTTGGCGGCGTCATGCCATACTACATTCTGGCTGCTATCGATTTTGCCATCGCCGCTGCCGTCCTTATCCCCAAGACACGATTGCTAGGGGTTATTCTAGCCGCCAGCTATATCGGCGGTATCATTGCCTTCAGCTGGCTATCGAAGGGGGAGTCGCCCATGACTGGCATCGTGATGAATACGATTCTTTACATAGGTGCGGCTTTGCATTGGCCTAAGTTGCGGGAAGGGAGTGTGTAGAGAGTAATCGGTTTCTTTTTTTGTACTTCCGCAGGTGGGGTGACATCTAGAAAACGTTTTTTGGCTCACTAGCCAAAGTCGTCAGACGAAGAATTTTTTGATGTGACTTTGGTAGTAGATGGTGATACTCACCAACAAAAAAATCAATTCGGCTGACGACGCCTGTAGCCGCATGCCTCGGCCTCGTCAGCCAAGTTGTCGCGACCCTAGCCTCGGGCCTCGTCAGCCAAGTTGTCGCGACTCTAGGAGCGACCTTGTCTGACGAGTGAAGCACGAGCACACAAACATATTTATGTACTCAAACCCACCTGCGGAAGTCCTTAAAAAGAAAGCTACAGTTCAGGCCTTATAAGTTTCTCAAAATTTCTTCTTTCCGCTTGCTCAACTGCAAGGTCTCGGTTAGCGTCATAGACATCAGGTCTTCTAGATCACCATAGGCCTGGTAGTAATCTTGCTGGCTGCGCTTGACGATTTCCCAGGCTTCTTCCTTGCCGAAGACGTGGGTGATTTCGCACTTTTTTTCTTCTCCTGGCAGTTGCTTGTAGGTCAGGAAGTAGTGTTGTAGCCGATTGAGCATGGCTTTGGGTAAATGACTCACATCCGTCCAGCCGTCGTAAACCTCGTCGTTTTCTAGTACGGCGATGATTTTGTCATCGGCTTCGCCGCCATCGAGCATGCGGAAGCCACCGATCGGTCTCGCCTTTACGATGATATTGCCATGGGTGACCTCCCGCTCGGTGAGTACACAAATGTCTAGCGGGTCGTCATCGCCTACGATGCCCGTGCGGCCGGTTTTCTCCATGCTGTAAGCGGCCACCGATTCCCGGCACAGAGTCTGCGGCACAAAGCCGTATAAGGCCGGAACGATATTGGAAAACTTCTGTGGCCGGTCGATCTTCAAAAAGCCCGTCTTCTTGTCTATCTCGTACTTGACCGTATCGGAAGGGATGACCTCGATAAAGGACGTGACCACTTCGGGTGCTCTATCACCGATCTCTATACCGTGCCAGGGGTGAGAGGCATACCTGAGCCCGATGAGCTTCCAGAGCTTGTCGTAAGATTCCTTTCCCATAAATAGTGCGAGCTAGTGATCGATTGCTCAAATGTACTTATTCGCTTTCTAACCCAGATACCGAAGATCGAATTCAAAGCCCGGCAGAACATCTTCACCAGATACTTTTCGCTGAAAATCATCTATCAGTTCCACAGATCCATCAAGACGGTATATCCACAGGTTTTCGCTTTTTACGTCTACCAACCAAGCGAGTTTAACCCCATTAGCGATCCAAACATGCTGCATTTTATCCTTTAGTTTATCCAGCGAATCTGTAGGTGACAATACCTCCACAACGAAGTCGGGCACGAGCTCAACCAAGTGATCAAGATCTTCTTCTGTGAAATTTTTCAGCGTTTCTTCTGAGACATAGCAGGCATCGGGAAGTCGCACAGAAGAATCGGGGAGTGTAAGCCCTACTGCAGAACTTGTTGCCTTGCCACCGTGCTTTCGAGCGTAGATTTTAAGGTCGGCAATAAATTCAGCTTCATTATCTGCGCTGTTAAAGGATACAGGGCTCATTAGGGTTACTTTACCGTCTGGCTCGCGCTCTACAATTATATCTGGATTAGCCAAGCATATTTTCTCAAAGCCTTCAGCGGAGATTCCATTGGGGAAATCAAGTATTGCAGAGTCAGTCGGCAGGTTAATGGTTAGCATGAAAGCTGAGATGCTTGTTGGATATAAAGATAGGTGTTTTAAGTGAAGCACGAGCACACGAACATATTCGTGTATACGAGCCTACTTGCGGAAGCCTGCCTGCCGAGAGCACGCAGGCAGGTCTAAAAAAGAATTTCTCCATCGGGGGGTAGCCACTCGTATGTATACGTGTAAGGCCCGGCTAGAAAGTAATTTTCACTCGCAGGTACCTATATTACAGCTGCAAACATCCACCTATGCGTTTTCTAGTCATTACTCACCTAGTTCTTACAGCTCTTATTCTTCACGGGCAGTCCGAAAATGTAGCGACGGAAGCTATTGATAAATACACTTTCAGTACCCGCGACGAACGCCTAGCAGATTGGCAAACTGATCAATACCGGCTGCTTTTGCCCAATGCGCCCGTACCGACCGACTACGATCATGATGACTACCATTGGTACGGTATCTACGACGATGATGGCTCGATAAGTGTGTGGCCCGTGGAATGTGTGTATAAAGAGCAGGATGTAGATTGTGTGCCAGGGCTATATATTTATACGGCTCAGGGTGATCAGCCTATATACTTTGTGGGAACAAAAGAACTACTGCCAGAGCATTTCCCTAAACGAGTACGCCAAGCTTCGCAAATGAGTATGGCTGAATTCATGCGATTTCAATATGGGCCCAGTGCTTCCTATTCTGGATCATCTTCATTTACAAGACAGAGTGGAAACCGAATTGTAGTTGATTTACTTAGTAGAGAGCTTGTAATGGATATAGATCTAGATGGGATAGAGGACGAAATTGCATCTTATGTAGTTTGTTGTTCGAACTGTACTAAAGCATATGTTTTATGGCTGAGTAGTATTTCTGAACCAGATCGTGTATTTAAAGCGGCAAGCTATTTCTTAGTTCCGCCGGATTGTCAATAGAAGTTATAAACCAAAACAGAAAAGCCTCTACACTTACGCGTCGAGGCTTTCCTATTGGCATGCAAGTGGACGGAATTACTTTCCGCCGTTGAATAGGCCGTTTTCTTCAGCAGGTACAGCTTCTGGAGCTTCTTCTACCTTACCGAAGATGGTCAGTACGATGGGCTGATCGCCAGCGTTGGTCGTCAAGGTAACGCGCTTGCGGAAGTTGCCCAAACGGTGGGTGTCATAGCGAACTTTGACCTCGCCGGTCTCGCCTGGTGCTACAGGAGCCTGGTTGTAAGAGGGGACTGTACAACCGCAGCTACCGCGTGCATCGGTGATGAGTAGAGGCGCATTGCCCGTATTGGTAAAGGTGAAAACGCGGAAGGGATCGCTGTCGCGAGCGATGGTACCGTAGTCGATCTCCATGGCTTCGAAGGTCATTTCCGCACCGTCAGCAGCCTCAGCCTCGATGACGACGTCTTCCGTGGCACCGTCTACCTGAGCGGTTGCTACCAGGCCGGTAGCTACAAAAGCGAGTAAGAAAAGTATCTTTTTCATAGGTATAGTAATTTTATGATGGTCCAAAATTAAGGCATTCGTTTTGGAGTGGGGGAAGGGGGGCGGTTAACGAATAGTTAATCAAAAAGCGGGTTGGCACAAGGTGCCAACCCGCTGATTTTGATAGTGGAGAATACCGGAGTCGAACCGGTGACCTCTTGCATGCCATGCAAGCGCTCTAGCCAGCTGAGCTAATCCCCCATTGGGAGCGCAAAGATAGTGCTACTTCAGTTAATCTTGCAAGTAGCAGGTGATTTGCTTTTTGTTTTGGCTAGCCAAAACAAAAAGCAAATCCCTACCCCAAAAACGGATACCGATAATCCCTAGGTGCAGCAAAGTTCTCTTTGATCGTCCGGGGGCTGATCCAGCGGTATAGGTTGAGGATGGAGCCGGCCTTGTCGTTGGTGCCGCTGCCTCTGGCCCCACCGAAGGGTTGCTGACCTACGACGGCACCGGTGGGCTTGTCGTTGATGTAAAAGTTGCCGGCGGCTTGGCGGAGGGCGTCGCTGGCTTCTTGGATGGCCAGGCGCTCGGTAGCGAAGATGGCACCAGTCAGGGCGTAAGGCGAAGTGGAATCGACCATCTGTAGCGCGCCGTACCAGTTGTCGTCTTCATAGACGTGAATGGTGAGGACAGGGCCGAAAATTTCCTCTTCCATGGTGCGGAAGCGTGGGTTGGACGTGACAACCACCGTAGGCTCGATGAAGTAACCTTTGGACTTGTCGTAGCCGCCACCAGCTATGATCTCGGCATCGTTGGCATCTTTGATATAGTCGATATAGCCAGAAATTTTGTCGAAGGCCCGCTCGTCTATGACGGCGTTTACGAAATTACCAAAGTCTTCGACTGTGCCCATCTTGACGGTTTTAAGGTCGTCTAGCAGTCTGGACTTAACGGAATCCCAGAGCGATTCGGGGATGTAGGCTCTGGATGCGGCCGAACACTTTTGGCCTTGAAACTCGAAAGCCCCACGCAGCAAAGCTACAGCTACCTGCTCGGCATCGGCACTAGGGTGGGCGATGACAAAATCCTTGCCACCCGTCTCGCCGACGATGCGCGGGTAGGAGCGGTACTTTTCGATATTCTGTCCGATGGTCTTCCACAACTGTTGGAAGACGGCCGTGCTGCCGGTGAAGTGCAGGCCTGCGAAGTCGGGATGGTTAAATACCACCTCACCCGCTTCGGGGCCATCGGCATAGACGAGATTGATGACGCCTGGCGGCAGACCGGCGGCTTCGAATAGTTCCATGATTATTACGGCCGAGTATATTTGACTTTCGGCGGGCTTCCAGACACATACGTTACCACAAAGGGCTGGAGCCGCTGGCAGGTTGGCTGCGATGCTTGTGAAGTTGAAGGGTGTAATGGCAAAGACGAAGCCTTCCAAAGGGCGGAAATCTAACCTGTTCCAGGTGGGCTGGGGCGAGTGCAACGGCTGCTCTTCGTAAATCTGGGATAGGTAATAAGCGTTGAAACGGAAGAAATCGCAGAGCTCGGCAACCGCATCGATCTCACTTTGGAAAGCATTCTTGCTCTGACCGAGCATGGTGGCGGCGTTCATGCGCTGGCGCCAAGGGCCACTCAGCAGGTCGGCTGCTTTCAGGAAGATCGCGGCCCGCTCTTGCCAGGGGGTAGCGGCCCAGGCTGGTGCTGCTGCTAGAGCTGCAGTGATGGCCGAACCGACTTCGCCTTTTCCACCTAAGTTATAATGCCCCAAAGTATGCGCATGCTCATGTGGTGGGCTGACCGTCTTCTTCTCACCGTCGGCCACCACTCGCTTTCCGTTGATGAACATAGGGAGCACCTTTTCCTCAGACTTGGCGGCTTCGAGGGCTTTTACTAGCTCTGCGCGCTCTTCACTACCGGGCGCATAAGATAAAACGGGCTCATTTTGGGGAAAGGGAATGCGGAATGTGGCGTCGGTCATAGTTTGGTTTTTATTTGGATGGCGAATATAGCAAAATCGAAGTCGAACATGATTTGGAATTGTATCTTTAGCAAAGACGAATTACAGCATGTTCATACAATCGTCCTGTTGTTTGATATAACTACCTGCGGAAGTACAAAAATAGGCACCTATGATTAGAGAGTGGAAGCGTTTTTATCCTATGATAATTGGCATTTTATGTACGCTCACGCCAGTTTTTGGGCAAGATACCTTGCGCGGTCAGGTGATAGATAGCGGCAGTCGAATTCCACTCTCTTTCGTCACGGTTTTCTTCGATGGTACGACCATCGGAGAGCTGACCGACGAAGATGGCCGATTTGAGTTGCCCATGCGCAGGATACAGCTACCGGCGGTCCTTTCGGTGAGTCATATCGGCTACGAACCCTGGCAGATGGAGATCGCAGATGGTGAGCCAGTGAAGATATCCTTGCAGCTTGCGGAGTACGAGATCAAGACCGTGCATGTAGATGATGCCGATGGTCGGGCTGCGAATGTGAAGGAGTTTTTAGAGCAATTTATGGGTGTGGATAGGTGGGGTAGGGAGTCTACTATGGAAGGGACCGAGTACCTGTTTTTTGAGCGAAACAATCGACTTGACACCATACGAGGAGCTAAAGCTAAACGCATGAGAGATATGGCTCTGCCCGTTATGAAGAAAGTGACTTGGTCTGAAGATGGAAGTTATTTTACCACTAAAAGAAAGCTGACGTTCACCACGCGTTCTCGTGCCCCGCTATTGATGGATTTGCCACATCTTGGCTACAAGGTACAGGTTGATCTGAGGGAGCTATATCTAGACTATGAGCAGGGAATGCGCGTCTATACCGGTGCGTTCTTTTTTATGCCTTATGAGGAGGAAGGTGAACGGCCGCGCAGTCGGCACCGGCGAAATCGAGAGCAGGCCTATTACGGGTCTATTCAGCATTTTCTACGCGCCCTCTATCGAGATGAATTGACCGATGAAGGATACGAGTTTTTTGATTTGGATACAGGACTGCCCTATGAACTGGACATGAGTGAGCACCTGGGTGAAGAGTCGGATAGCGAGCGCGATTTACAGGGGCTGAAAGGGCTGAATGTAGGAGTCAGATACTATCATAATAGTGCGGGGCGACCGGTACCACCGAACAGGCTGGGAGCCAGTAAAAGGATGTCGTCTTTGATTATTCGTGCCGATTCGATCACGATACGCGCGGACGGCACTTTCGCCGACCGGCAGATGCTCTTCGGTGGCGACATGGGGGCTAAGGCCACCGCATGGCTGCTGCCGGCCGATTATGAGCCTAGCCGATAGCGAACCCGATCATATCTTACTCGTTAGGCTAGTGTGCAATACGTAAATATCATCCTTGCGCTGGTGCTGACTTTCGGTAGCCTCAGCGCCCAGACCAATTCACAAATTATGACCAAGAACGTCTTCGGCCAAGACATCGTCGCTTGCAGTACCGACCCTATGACGGGTTTTTATCGAGATGGCTGCTGCCGTACCGGGGCCGAAGACCGCGGCACCCATGTCGTATGTGCCCGCATGACCGAAGCGTTTTTAACCTTCACCAAAGGCAGAGGCAATGACCTGAGCACGCCCAAGCCGCACTATCGCTTTCCGGGCCTAAAGCCGGGCGATCAGTGGTGCTTGTGTGCGCTGCGCTGGCGCGAGGCGTATGAAGCTGGTGTAGCTCCGCCGGTCGTGCTAGAGGCGACCCACGAAAAGGCCTTGCAGTATGTGACGATGGAGGCGCTGAAGGCGAATGAGTTTGTGAAGGAGAATTGAGAAGTGGGCGAGCTGACTCGTATACACGCATACATGCAAGTAGGAAGTCTATCTAGATCGGTGTTTTCATTTTTTGGACTTCCGCAGGTGGGAGGCTTTTCAGATCGTGTTTTGTTGGTCGTGCTTCACTCGTCAGACAAGGTCGCTCCTAGGGTCGCGACGACTTGGCTGACGAGGTGTAAGGCCACACTGTCAGCACGAGTTTACAAACGGTAATGAAGTAAACGCTCAACGTTCTGTAGTCGAATTTACAAGCGCATAGAAGTAAATACCCCCCAGCACATAAGCCACCACATCCCACCAATCAGCCGTGAATCTAGGCTCTATCCACGGAAATAGAAACTCAAAAACAACAGAAAACAGTACCACGGCCACCACGACGTACAAGCCACTGAATCGGCGAACGCCCCAAAAGTATCGCTGCTCAGCCAGGTGTAGCCCCATTAAGATCGGCACGCTCACAAAGGCGTCTAAATGATTATCTAAGGCAGGAATTTCTATATCTAAAAAGCGTTCTAAAACTTGGTGTATCAGAAAGAGGATCACCAGAATGTACCAAGTGGGCTTTTTGAGTACAAACATCAGGCCGCTACGATTAAAGCCATTAAAAAACCCAGCAAAATGAGCGGAGAAAGCGCGATGAGAATGGCAATGCCCAGTATGCGCACTCCGATTTTCGCCCCGATCAAATACCACGGATCTTCAGGATGCCAACTGGCTATGTTGTCCCACCAATCATAGGTCTTTTTGATGCGATCGCCTACGGCGGGGCTCTTTGACTGCTCTGGTTTGGAGGACTGCATGAAAAGAAAACCCGAAATAATTAGTAGAGGTTTGTAGGATCGACTCATCCTACAAACCTCACCCATACCGATACCAAAAATACTATAGTCCATATCACTGTCCTATACCAGTTCATCTCGACCAGCTTGGCGGAAGCTTCTTTGGGCTTTTCTGATTCCTCCATGTTCATGTGTAGAGGGACAGCGAATACGAAGGTGATCAGCCAGGCGATTGCCACGAGCGCCGCATTCACCCAAACATCTGTAGATGGATGTGCAAAGACCATGAAGCCATAGACCAACAACTGCCCCAGCATGACAGGCATGACCACCCAGGTCACCTTGCGCGTATAGACGGGGTGCCAGGCCATAAAATCGTGGCGCCTCATATACAAGAAGCTGGGATAGATCACCAGCTGCACCAGCCAGATGAGCACCAGAGCGGCACTATCGAACATGAGGCGCAGTGCCCATATCCCCTCTTCAGTTAGTATTTTCTCAACTAGGTCAGTGCCCATTTATGGTCTTTATGCACCCGCCAAAGTATGAGTCCGAATGGTATCCACCAAATGAAGTCGTTGGTGATGAGGGTGTAGAAAAACCCAAAGGGCACATCGCCGGAGAGATAGTTCATGGCAAAACCCAGTGGCCCGAATATCTTGCCCAGCATACCGACAGCTACAATCGGCCAATGCCGCATGGGGTCGTAGCTGGCCCACCAGTAGCCTAGTCCGTATACCCCGATCACCATGCCCATGCCCTGCCAGACCATCGGGTGGCGCATAGGCTCCATACCGACTAATTCCCAAAAATGCTGCGGGAAGAGGACGACCCAGGCACCCCAAAATAGATTATAGACAGCGGCGAGCTTTAGAGTAGTTTTCATTTGAGTGTATTTGGATTTATTTTTTCGACCGCAGGTCGAAAAAATAAATTACTCTATTATTGCTCCAAACCCTCCACTGGCTTTCATGCCTACAGTTACCTCATCCTCCGCAGTCACTTCTCGGCTTTCGATGACCAACTCGGTCGGATTATCCCAGTAGTGGGCATTGGGCCCGTCGCGGTAGATGGTGAGGGTATAGGTTTTGCCTTCGGGCAAGAAGTCGAGGGAGACGGTGGCTTCCTGGTCTTCGGCTCCGGAGATACCGCCTATGAAGTAGCGATCTTCTCCTCTTACTTTTCTGGCTACGACGGCATACTCGCCCAACTCGCCAGCCAGGGGGTAGGTAGCGTCCCAATTGGTGGCCATGGTCCTGATGTAGGGCATGGCCGGGTGGTAGCTGCCGTCTTCAAGCCGGTAGTGCTCGGGCAGGTCGGCTACCATCTGGATTGGAGCCATTACCACGATATAAGCACCGAGCTGGAGACCAAGCGTGGTACCGACGCGTGCATCCGACCCGCGGAAGTCCGAAATATCCAACTGAAATATGCCTGGGGTGTAATCGAATGGCCCCGCCAAGCAGCGGGTGTACACCAGATGGGCCAGATGCTCCGGTTGATTGACATCGTCTCGGCGGCCGCTTGAGGCGTACTCCATGCCTCTGGCACCCTCGGCGGAAATGGCATTGGGTAGAGTGCGCCGCTCTCCCGTGGGTTTGATGGGCTCGTGGGGGTTGACAGCCACTTGGTATTCTGCGGCTTTCCGGAAAGTATTGCTGTAGTGATTGACCATGTACTGACCGTGGTGATACTCGCCTTCGGGAATGATGTTGCCGACATAACCCGATTTTACCGCGTGTATGCCCAGTCGCTGCATGAGGGCAAAGGCCGTGTCTTGTTGCTTTTCGTACTGTGGCACACTGGCTGAACTTTCGTGGTGCATGACGATTTGTACGCCTTTTTCCTTGGCATAGGCTACGACGGCCTCCATGTCATAATCGGGGTAGGGCGTTACGAAATCGAATACTTCCGCCCGTTTGTCTGGGTCGAGCCAATCTTCCCAGCCGGTGTTCCAGCCTTCTATGAGCAGCCCTCCAATGTTGTTTTCTGCGCAGAAGTCGATGTAGCGTTTCGCATTTTCGGTATTGGCGGCGTGGCGATTGGGACCGCGATCTATATCGAGGAAATTGTCGACGTTTTGACCGCCCTCGAAGTCCCATGTACCCACGCCCAGGAACATCTCCCACCAGATACCCGCGTAGGTCATAGGCTCGAACCAGCCTACATAGTCCAATTCACTGGATGGGTTCAGGTTGAGTATGAGCATGTTGGCGAGCAGATCGATGGCTTGATCTTCGACCTGTATGCTGCGCCAGGGTGTTTTGAACGGCAGCTCGCAAATAGCCTTGGCCTCTCGCCTAGCAGTACCGGCCAGAATACTCTCGAAGCCCTTGTCTTTTACGCCCAGTGTCATCTCTGGGTAGTCGATCAGGGCCGCTTCGTGTATACTCAAGTGGGTACCACTTTCTAGCCTGAGCGAGGCTGGGGTCATAATGGCATTGTTGGGCACCACCCGGCTGATGAGTTCAGCGCGATTGTCGTATTTAGCCGCTTCGATCTCGCTTAGCTTCGTGAGTTCAGTCGGGTTTTCATAAGAATTCCAATCGCCTGGCCCCCAGTTGACGAGCGGGTCGCCCGTGAGTGAAAACTGGGTGTGTTCTTCCAGTATTTGGAGGGCCTCTTTTCCGTCTTGCGCGGGGAAGCTGTAGCGAATGCCTACACCATCATCGAATACGGCGGCGATCATACTGAACTCCGCGCCCGACTTTGGGTGAATCACGACCAGTTTCCCTTCCTTGAAATCGGCATCTACTGAAGCGACTTCTCCCCAGGGGAGCTCATACGATTCATTGCCCGAGTAGCTGCTGGCCTTTACGATCTCGAAACCACTGTCGAGCTTGCCCCATTCGGCTTCGGTAAAGCCGAGATAGGAGGTGTCGATGAGTAATTCGTCACCCTTCTCGAGGGTATAACTCAACCTGGCATCAGGGCCACCGAGCATGAGCGTGAGCTGCAACTCGCCATCGGGGCTGTCGAGCTTGAGGGTGGTGGTATTGTCGTCGCCCGATTGGCAGGCGGTGATGGAGAGGATTACGGCTAGGCCGAATATACGTAGGGGTGTTGTTGGAATCATGGGGTAATTATAGTTGATTTTTGGTATTAATACAGCCGCATTTATGTCGCGAGGCCCTTCGGCGGGCGTTGCCCACCGTGCAGACCTCGCTCGTAGCGGGGACGACCCCTACCGGGGCCGCCCTTGGTATCTGCACATGTCGGCCCCGGCAGGGGTCGTCCCTCATGGCGGGTCTGCTGTCGATTCGTAGAATTTGATGAGGGCCTCGCCATCTATCTAGTCTGCCCACTAGGCTCCATCTCCACATTCAGCCAAGTAGCTTCCCCATCTTTAATGTGGGCTTCAATTTGTTGGGTGGCGTAGCCTGGGGCGCTAAACTCGAAGGTGTAGCGACCCGCCTTGAGGTAGCGGTGGTAGCGGCCGGTGGGGAGCTTGGTGTAAACCTCGCTGTGTAAGCGATCGTGGCCGGGTATGTGTATGCGGGCCTGGATGGGTCGGCCAGTCTGGGCATCGGTGACGATACCGCGTAGGCCGTAACCCGACTGAGCGATAAGTTTTAGAAAGCCCGGCTTAGTCGTCTCCCATAGCTCGGGAATTCTGCTGGCGGGGAGGTCTTTGCGCCCTTCGACCTCCAGGGTGATCTCTCGACCATGGTGGTAATAGGTCACATAATCTTGCCGACCACCCGTGATGGGGTACCACTTGTAGCCATTGGTGATGCCGTTTTCCAACTGGCGGAAGTAGCGAGGCTTGTAGTCACCTTCTTGCATAAGGCTAGCAAACTGGCGACCGATGTGACGCCACCACTCATCGTCGGGGTGTTTTTGATTATAGGTATCCCAAGGATAGTTGAATACCTCGGCCCCGCTATGCAGATTGCAAGACATATCGAAAGAAACACGTCCGTGTAAATCCATAAAATGCAAGGTTTCCAACTGATGATCGTGCCCATCGGGGTGTTCGCCATCGTCGGGATCGGGGAAGTTACGGTTCAAGTCAACGCCCTGGGCATTGCGTCGAGTAGCCCCATCCACTTGATGATTGCCGCCTGCGTAGGCACCATCGGGATTAGCCAATGGATTGATCCATATCTCCGTTTGGTCTACCATTTGCCGGATGTAGGGATCACGTTCATAACCCAGCAGCAGTTCTTCGATCAGTAATAGCATGAGCGGGTAACCAGCCAGCTCGTCGCCGTGCATAGTGGCAGTGTAGAGAAATTTCGGTTCGGCCTCTTCGCAGTCGGGCTGATCGGTGATTTTCAGGGCCAAAATACGCCTGCCACTCGGCAAACTTCCGATCTCTTCCAGTTGGCATATATCCGGGAATCGCTCCGGCAGCCCAGTCATGATGTATTCGTAGAGCTCGTAGGTCAGGTATGACCGCTGCGGAACAAGCCGATCGGTGCGATTCTCATCCCATTCAGCTTTACCTATCGTGCGCAGGTGACTACTCCTGCGGCTAGAGCGGAGTACCCGAAGTACTACGTCTTTTTCGCGCAGCTTTTGCATCTGCTCGGAGGTGACCGAAAGCACCAATTCCGTTTCGGAAGAGCCGTGATCTGGCTCCAGCCCCAGCGACTTGACGATCTCCAGGCTTTCAGAAGGCACGGCCACTCGCTTGATCGATCCTTGCCCCCAGGAAAGGATTGGAGCCAAACAAAGAAGTAGGGCGAGGTAGCGAGTAGCTCTGTTCATAAAATCGGGAGGAGTTCCAAAGGGAAGCGGGTGAATGTTGCTAACGCTCAAATATCGGTAGATAATATGGTAATAACTGTAATTCTTAGAATCGTCTACCAGACGATTTCAGTATTTATAGTCCATTCAGCAGCTTTATCAGCCCATCTTCCTGCGGCAATTCCACCCTTTCTCGCCTACTCATCTCCGATTGGTATATGTATCGCCCCAGTTCGCTGAAGAACAACTCGCCCAGCTCTTCGTACTCGTACTGGCCGTCGTTATAAATTTCGTTTTCGTTGACGTGTATGGTTGCCGTGAGCAAAAACTCGACACCTGTTTGCAGGTCGACCATATAGGCGGCATCCGTCATGTAGCCATAGGCCAGGCCCACCTTGTTGAGTATGCGAATATTTCTGGGTATCTGGAAACTGGAATCGCGGTCGGCAAACATGATAAACTTCACCCAATTATCGGGCTCGTCGTAGACTGGCGAACGGCTCTCCCTGGGCCGCTGCCCCATAGCTCGCCAGAGTAGTTTGTAGTCGGCTTCGCTCAGGCCAAAACGCTGTGATTCTTCGTATGCTTCCGGCACAACCAGCCGACCCACCGTATGGTGCATATCGGTTATATGGTAGTAATTTCGGTATCTGAAGTCAAAGGGCTCGCGCACGATCTCATCCAGTTCGCTATCGTAGTAGCCTCGGCCGCGCATCTGGCCGCTCAGGCCCAAGTCGTCGTAGAAGTATTCGTAGCGCTCGGGTAGCGCATAGACAGAATCCCTGAATTCTAATTCAAACGAAACGGGATTCAGCCACCGGTTGCCCAGCGTATCATAACCACTGACCCCCAGACGATGAATGATTCGGCTGCTATCTAGTCCTTTCTCCCGCATTTGCTCGTTGATATATTCCGGCCCCAGCCACTCGTACAGCCGGTTATAGGCATCATTGTCGCTATGCAGGAAGATTTTGCGCGCGTACTGCGCTACATTCGGCAGGCCAGACGCCGTAGTCGTATCTTGTAGCGCAGCCGATTGTGGTGCTCGCCCTGCGCGGTTTATCATGGGCGTATTAGCATCTATCTCCAGCTCACCCAATCGCTGCAAAGCCAGAGCTGCGACGGGCATTTTCACCGTACTAGCCGGGTAGAAATATTCGTCATTCAATCCCCAGGCAAAGGTTTCTTCCAGCACGGGCCTACCCGCCGTATCCCTACTGATGGGCGTAAACATAATCTGCACCTGATAGATCGAAGAATCTAATTGGTGGCTAAATCCAAAATTGTACATGATTTGCGGCAGCGGGTCGTATATCTCTCCGCGATAGTCGTCTTTCATAAAACAGCTAAACTGCAAGATTAGGAACGCGACTATTGTACTTGTAGTGATGGATCTGTGTGTCTTGAGCATACTCGTATTGTTAGTTTAGACTTCCGCAGGTAGGGTCCTTACTCGAAGGTAGTATGTTTGGAATAACTCGCTATCGCTCGCGGAAATAGCTCGGCTTCGCCATCGCGGAATTGACTCGCTATAGCGAGTCGGGATAAAAATTACTGGATAGAAGAATGTCTCGCACTTTATAATCCCAGCGACCGTAGGGAGCTTATCCCTGTGCCGCCGATAGGCGCACTAATCCCAGCGACCGTAGGGAGCTTATCCCCTGTGCCGCCGATAGGCGCACTAATCCCAGCGACCGATAGGGAGCTTATCCCGTGCCGCCGATAGGCGCACAAGTCACGCGAGGGCGATAGCCCGAGTTTTCCCATTCATCCCTGAATCGGGCCCATCCGTCGATTGTTATATGGTATCGCGCTGTAACGATCATACATTTGAATCGTCATTACAAACAGATGAAGCACAAGACGGGCAAACTTTTATAGGATAGCTCGTCCACCTGCGGAAGTCTCCTAAAGCCTAGCACTTACTTTAACTAACCTCAAAAAACTCACTTGCATGCAAACGTTTACCCAACAAGCCAAATGGATTTTTTTATCTCTTTTTACTTTTTTCTGGATTGGATCTAGTGTATTTGCGCAGACCTCTACGATCAGTGGCCGCCTGCTAGACCAGGAAGAAGGCCCTGTGATCTTCGCGAATGTAGCGCTGTATACGGCTGCCGATTCTAGCCTGGCCAAGGTCGAAACCTCCGACCAAGAAGGGCAGTTTAACATGCTCGGAGTAGCCGCTGGCAACTACTACCTGGTCGCCTCATACCTCGGTGCGCCGGATTTGGTCAAAACAGGCTTGGATCTGGCCGAAGGAGAAGATATGGCCATGGGCGATCTTCAGTTCGGCGCGGCTACTGTAGAGCTAGAAACAGCCGTAGTTACGGCCCGCCGGGCACTGGTCGAGATCAAGCCCGACCGAACGGTCTTCAATGTGGAAGGTACCATTAACAGTGCTGGCAGTAATGCGCTGGAGCTGCTGCGTAAAGCCCCGGGGGTGCGCGTCGACAATCAAGACAATATTTCGGTCCTGGGTCGGGCTGGGGTGCTACTCTATGTTGATGGCAAGCGACTGCCGCTGACCGGCGAAGACCTCAGAGCTTACCTCAGAAATCTGCCCGCCGAGCAGATCGATAAGTTCGATATCATCACCAACCCCGGTGCCCGCTACGAGGCCGAGGGCAATGCAGGTATCATAGACATCAGGCTCAAAAAAGATCGCAGCCTGGGCACTAATGGTTCGATATCTACGAGTGGTCGGGTAGGTCAGCGAGGCCAATATGGCATTAATGGCAACGCCAACTACCGCAACAAATCGATGAATGTATTCGGCTCAGCGGGCTACAACGAGAACTACGGTTTCAGTAATCTGGACTTTGACAATTTCCAGAATGGCTTGGTACTTCCAGAAAGGAATAGGGTCAACTGGGATTGGGGTGGCTACAACGTCAGGATAGGTACCGACTTCTTCTTAAACAAGAAGCATACGATAGGATTTCTCTATAGCGGCGGCACCGGAGAAGTTGTCAATGATGGGTTCAGCCGTACGGAAATTTCCGGTGGCGTTGCCGTGGATAGTGTACTGATTGCCGATTCCGATACAGAGCGCGATAATCAGCAGGCGACCTACAATGTCAATTACAGATTTGACAATGGCGATGGTCAAACCATCAATGTCGATTTAGATTATGGACGTTTCCGAAACGACGCTTTCAACAGCCAGAACAACTCCTTTTTTACACCCGATGAAACGACCCTGCTCACTTCATTGACGACGCTATTCGATACACCCACGGATATCGATATCTACACCGCCAAGTTCGACTTTGAAGACAAACTCTTCGGTGGTCAATTCGGGGCAGGTGCCAAGCTGAGTAACGTCGCGACCGAGAACACCTTTCTCGTTTCTGACGAGATCGGTAATGATGTCGTTCAGAATAATGACCGCTCCAATGACTTCGATTACGATGAGCGGGTATATGCGGGCTACGTAAGCTATGCGCGCCAGTTGAATCAAAAATGGAGCTTGAGTGCAGGTCTGCGTATGGAGGCTACCGATGCCACTGGCGATTTGCGTGCATTCGATCCCGACCGCCAGGAACCGCCAGTGGAGTTCGATTATATTTCTTGGTTTCCGAGTGCGGGTCTGACCTATCAGGCTGGGCCACAACATGCTTTTAACCTCAATTACGGCCGACGGATTAACCGGCCTGACTACAACGTATTAAACCCATTTCGCAATCAGCTCAGCGAGTTGAGTTTCGAGCGTGGCAACGCTTTCCTGCTTCCTGAAATCGTCAATAATTTGGAGTTGGGTTATACGTTGGCTTATCGCTACAATTTCAAGTTGGCTTACAGTCGTACGACCGATCAGATCACCCGTCTGATTGGCCCGGATGAAGATGACCCGAGGGCTAGTTTCATCAGCTGGGACAATCTGTCTGAGCAAACGGTGATCAGCTTCAACGTCAGTGCACCTTTCCAATGGAGTCAAAAGATCAGCACTTTTGTGAACGCAAATGTCAGTCGCTTAGACAATCAGGCCGATTATGGCGATGGTGCAGTAGTCGACGTGCAGGCTACCTCTTTCAACTTCTATCAGCAGACGACCTTCCAGCTACCCGGAGGTTTTACCGGCGAGATCAGCGGCTGGTATGCTGGCCCCGGTGTGTGGGGTGGCGTGTTCCGCTACGAAAGTCAGTACAGCCTCGATTTAGGCCTGCAGAAGAAGTTTTTCGATGATCGCCTGAATGTGCGTCTGAATGTGACCGACCTGACCTACCAAAGTAATTGGAGTGGCTTCAGTGAGTTCGACGGGCTGCGTTCAGTCGGTGCAGGCCTTCAAGATAGCCGCCGGGTGGGCTTGAGTTTAAGCTATTCTTTTGGTAGCAACGAAATTCGCTCCAGCCGCCGCAGAAAAACGGGGATCGAGGCAGAGAGTAACCGAGTGAATTCCGGAAATTAATTTGT
Organism: Bacteroidota bacterium; assembly: GCA_039025055.1. GTDB lineage: Bacteria > Bacteroidota > Bacteroidia > Chitinophagales > Saprospiraceae > Neolewinella. Next base: position 109,185 of record JBCCPC010000005.1, read on the forward strand.
TGATATTTGTTCCGCTTGGCCGTCGGCTAAGCGGAACAAACTATTCAATGGATTATCCGCCCAGGCATTATCTTTCCGTCAATAAAGAGCTGCTCGTTGCTACGGCGGAAGCCTATCCACTTGCTGCGCTATCGAGTATATGGGGTGAGAAACATGCCATCACTCATCTTCCGCTGGTCTATTATCCGGATGACGGTGTAGAGCAAGAACATTTCATTGGCCACTTCGATGCGCGTAACCCACAGGTCGAATCCATCGGTCAGTCAATGACGGCGGTCTTCACAGGCCCTTCCCTCTACATCTCGCCCAACGACTATGAAAAACAAAAGGGGCGACTACCTACCTACAATTTCATTCGCCTACACCTCACCGGCCAAACAGAACGAATAAATGATGAAGCTCGCGTGATGCAGTCTTTAGTAGAGCTGACCGAATACCTGGAACGAACCGACACCCAATGGGAACTAGCTACCGACAACATGGTCGCTCAAAAATTACTGCCTTATATCGTAGCCTTTCGGTTCATACCCACCAGCTGGACAGGTCGATTCAAACTCAGCCAAGACAAGTCCGTTCACGAGCGCCAACGCACCTTCGATAAGCTCAAGTCTATGCACCGAGAGCCCACCCCAGGCTATTGGCACTTACTCCGTCAAGAACTCTTCGAGCAGTGACCATCCAATACATCCAATCATCCAAAAATCGAATACATCCAATCATCACCTCCTCGAATAATTAGGGGCCTCCTTCGTGATCGTAATATTATGCGGATGGCTCTCTTGCATACCGGCATTGGTGATCTGTACGAACTGTGCGTCTTTTAGCGCTTCTATACTACCTGCACCACAATAGCCCATACCAGCGCGTAGGCCTCCTAGGTACTGGTTGACGACCTCGGCCAATGTGCCTTTAAACGGTACGCGGCCTTCTATACCTTCGGGAACCAGTTTTTTGATATCGTCTTCTACATCTTGGAAGTAGCGGTCTTTGCTGCCTTTGCGCATGGCACCTATGGAGCCCATGCCGCGATAGACCTTGAACTTGCGGCCGTCGTAGATGATGGTTTCGCCGGGCGACTCGTCTACACCAGCGAACAGGCTGCCGGCCATGATGGTATCTGCGCCAGCGGCCAGTGCTTTGACAATATCGCCCGAGTAGCGAATGCCGCCGTCTCCGATCACGCCTACGCCCGAATCTTTTAAGGCCTGCGACACATTGTAAATGGCCGAAAGCTGTGGTACGCCTACACCTGCAACTACCCGGGTCGTACAAATAGAACCGGGGCCTACGCCTACTTTTACGGCATCGGCACCAGCATCAACCAGGGCCATTGCTGCATCTGCTGTAGCTACGTTTCCGCCTACGATCTGAAGGTCAGCGTACTGTTTCTTGATGGTTTTCACGGCATCGAGCACGCCCTGCGAGTGGCCATGGGCCGTATCGACAGTGATCACGTCTACGTTTACATCTACCAGGGCGGCAACGCGGTCTAGCATATCGGCCGTAACGCCCACGGCAGCACCAACCACGAGTCTGCCCAGCTCATCCTTACAGGCATTGGGGTAGTCTTGCACTTTCATGATGTCTTTGTAAGTGATCAGGCCTACCAGCTTGCCATTATCGTCGACTACAGGCAGTTTTTCAATCTTGTTGGTTTGAAGTGTTAGCTGCGCTCTTTCGAGATTGGTGCCGATGGGGGCGGTCACCAGGTTTTCGCTGGTCATGAGTTCGCGTACATTGCGCGATTCGTTGTCCTCGAAGCGAAGGTCTCTATTGGTCAGTATGCCGATTAGCATTTGCTGGTCGTCGACTATGGGGATACCACCGATCTTATGGCGCTTCATTAATGCCTGCGCATCGCCTACAGTAGCGTCCGCACTCAGGGTAACTGGGTCTACGATCATACCCGACTCGGAGCGTTTGACGGAGCGGACCTGCTCGGCCTGTTGCTCGATCGTCATGTTTTTATGGATGATACCGATACCGCCCTGGCGTGCCAATGCAATAGCCAGCCGGTGTTCCGTAACCGTATCCATTGCAGCCGATAAGATCGGTGCATTCAATCTGAGCTTGCGGGTAAGTTTGGTGGAAATATCGACTTCTCTAGGCAGCACCTGGCTGTAAGCAGGAAGAAGGAGCACGTCATCGAAGGTGAGACTGAGCTCAACGAACTTGGTTAGTGAGGTTTGGTTGCGTTCCATGCGCAAAGGTATGGCAAAAAACTTTGGCTTTCGTAGTCAGCGATACAACTACAGACATCTCAGACGGTGATTTCAACTACGGCATCAATCGACTGAATTTGGGTGTGGTCTGGTATCCCAGCAATTAATAGGATCAATCTTGAAAAGTTGTTGCATAATCCGACCAGTGCAGCATGAGTCGCTTGGTCAATTCTCCCGGCTTGCCGTTACTAACCAGTCCTCGGTCACTTTTACAAATTGGCATGACGCCCTTGGTCGAGCTGGTGAGCATAGCCTCGTCTGCTTGGTCGAATTCCTGGAGACTGACCGTTCGTTCTTCTATAGGGATGCCAAGCTGTACCGCCAAACGCAGCGTGTGCTGGCGCGTAATACCCGGCAACACATCATCGATGGGGGTGATCAATACGCCGTCTTGCACGATCATAAAATTAGATCGGTCCGATTCGCGCAGATTGTCGAACCGGTCTAGATATAGCGGGAAGTCATAGCCCTGGGCGCGCATTCTGCCGAGCAGACGGATACCTTCCATGTAATCTATCGACTTGATGGTGGGCGACTGCCGCTCGTACGGATGGACAAGGACGGATACACCTCGCTCATACATGTGCGCGGGTGGTTGCCGGTGATCAAAGGCCATAGACATAAATCGAGGTGTTACAGGCGTATACCCGTCCATGGCCGAGCCGCCGGTCAGTAGTAGCCTGATTCCGCCATGGTCAGCACCGTTTCTGTCGATCAACTCTCTGATCATTGCCTCAGCTTCTACTTGAGAGATACCGATCTGCAGGTCTAGCTGAGCTGCACTTCGCTGAAACCGCAACCAGTGATCGGCAAAGAATTGCAATTTGCCATCTACGTACCGGAAGTAATCGAAAACGCCATAAGCCCGCAACACGCCCAGGTCATTGAGTGGTATGCGCGCTCTATTGCGATGGCAAAACTGCCCGTCTATATAAACCTGATCTAGCAAACCAGTCTAATAAGTCATACGCCAAAAATTCCGTTCCAGGTCGTCTTCATCGCGGTGGTATTCGCTGATCACGAAGGTCTGTACGGCATCGGTGATGAAGTATACCGTCTCGTAAAATTCTTTGGGTTCTTTGTTGGTCGTATGCTTGTGCTTGATCTTGAGCATGATTTTGCCGTTGCCTTCATTAAGGGTGGTGGATAATAGTTCCGTATTTAATCCACGGCGTTTTCCGGCCCGCTCTTCGACGAATTGCTCTAAGTTGGCGGCGTAGAGCTTGGCCCGGTCTTCGGTCAGTTCCATTTTATTGACGGTACGTATCACGATATGGTCGAAATTGTCGGTCGTGTCGGCAAAAATATCCTGATCTTCATCTTCTCGCTCTAGTTGGTAGAGCATCTCGTCGAAGATATCGTAGAAGGCCGGATCGTAATTGATGATGTCTTTTTCGAGCAGATATTTTCGGCTGCGCGTATAGTCGACAGGTACCTCGAAGGATACTCGCGAACCTTCCAGGTTTTCTCTGCGGGTTTCGGTAGGGGCTACGGCTTCTTCTGATTGCTCGTTTGGGTCTGATAGCGCACTACCTCCGCAGCCAGCCAGCCAGATAGTCGCAAGTAGGGTGTATAGGTATATTAGATTGTGCTTCATGAAAAATAAATTGAGTTAGCAAAAGTAGCTAAACGCTTTAGAAGAGGATTTCCACTCCGTTTTGGCGAGCGTCTTCGACCTGCGGAAGTCTAAAATGTTAGATGTTTAGATGTATGATGTGCAATCTGTGATGTTAGATGTATGATGTAAAATGTCTTCGTACCAGGAATGGGTAGGAGTAAATTTTACATCTGACATCATCACATCAAATATTTGACATTTGTATAGACTTTCGCAGGTAGGAGCCATAACCACCAAACCCCACTTTACGTTAACTTTGTGTTGCATTAGAAAATAAACCCGATGGACTATAAAAATAACATACTCGAAACCATAGGCAATACGCCTTTGGTCAAGTTGAATAAGATAACGGCGCACTTGCCCTGTCCTGTTTTTATCAAGAATGAGACCTTTAACCCCGGTCACTCCATCAAAGACCGGATGGCACTGAAGATGCTGCAAGATGCCGAGGCCGATGGCCGTCTGAAGCCCGGTGGTACCATCATCGAGTGTACGAGTGGCAATACGGGTATGGGCCTGGCGCTAGCTGGTGCCGTGAAAGGGTATAGATGCATTTTTACGACCAGCGACAAGCAGAGCAAAGAAAAGATCGATATTCTCAAGGCCGTAGGAGCTGAGGTAATCGTTTGCCCCACTAACGTAATGCCCGACGACCCGCGCTCTTATTACTCGGTAGCAGAGCGTTTGAGTAAGGAAATCCCCAACTCCTTTTGGTTCAACCAATACGACAATCTGAGCAATCGGCAGGCACACTACGAGTCTACCGGACCCGAAATTTGGAAGCAGACCGAAGGGCGCATTACGCATATGGTTGTAGGCGTGGGTACGGGCGGCACCATATCGGGTACGAGCCGCTATCTGAAGGAGCAAAACCCCAATATAAAAGTTTGGGGAATAGATACCTATGGTTCCGTTTTCAAAAAATACCACGAGACCGGAGAGTTCGATGAAAAGGAGATATATCCCTACATCACCGAGGGTATAGGTGAAGATATTTTGCCTAAAAATGTAGCCTTCGACCTGATCGATCACTTCGAGAAAGTGACGGATAAAGACGGTGCCCTTATGGCCCGTCGCCTGGCTCGCGAAGAGGGTATGCTGCTCGGCTATAGTGCGGGTTCTGCATTGGCAGGCTTATTGCAACTGGCGGATAAGTTGACGCCCGAAGATATAGTCGTTGTAGTCATACACGACCACGGTAGCCGCTACGTCGGTAAAATCTACAATGACGATTGGATGCGCGAGCGTGGTTTCCTGGAGACCAAGCTTACGCTAGCCGATTTGATTCAGCAAAAGAATAATGGTGCTTTTATCGCGATAGACCAAGGTGCTAGTGTGCGCAAGGCCATGGATATGATGCGCGAGCACGAGTTCAGCCAGATGCCTGTTGTGACTGAAGACGAGCAAGTAGTCGGCGCCATCACCGAAAGTCAGGTACTTGGTTACTTGCTAGAAAATCCGATGAAGCATAGTGAGGTCGCTATTAAAGATATCATGCGCGAACCCTTCCCCGAGTTGAGCTCAGATACGTCTGTAGAGCAGCTGCGGCACTATATTTCTAAGGAGAACCCAGCTGTGATCGCTAAAGATAGATCGGGAGGTAAGCACTTGATAGCGCAGTATGATATTTTACAGGTGATATGATTTTGAAAATGCGAAGCATTTTCAAAATCAATTATTTTCATAAAAAGTATCCTCTTCTTTCACATTCACCCTAGAGCCGGTCTTTAGTTCTCGGCTCAGCGCGGTGTAAGGCCCTTTGACTACGGTTTGACCTTCACGGATTCCGCTTTCGACTTCGATAAATTCGCTGTCTTGAATGCCGGTTTCGACCACGATTTCGCGGGTGCTATCGGCTTCGACGGCATATACAACTACGCGGAGGTCTTCGTCGGCATTGTCTTCTTCTTCGTTTTCGCGAGTGGTGACCGATGCGATGGGTAAGGTCAGGATATCCTCCTTTCGATTGGTCAGGATGTCTACACCTGCAGACATGCCCGGACGGAAAACGAAAGGCTTGTCGGGTGTGACGAGATCTTCATAGCTACTCGGGTCTATAGTGATGCGGACTTCGAAGTTGGTGACCTGATCGCTATTGAGCACGGAACTAGCCGATGAATTGGCAGCCAATAGTGTGCTGGAGCTGGCAATCTGACTGATGCGACCTTTGAAAGTGCGATCCCGATAGGCATCTACTTCGATTTCTACCTCGTCGCCCAGGCTGATGTCGGTCACGTCGTTTTCACTGACTTCTACGCGTACTTCCATAGCATTGAGGTCAGCTATGCGCATGAGCTCGGTTCCGGCCATTTGGATGGTACCGACCACACGCTCGCCTTCTTCTACGCTCATATTGGAAATGACACCGTCGGTCGGAGCGTAGATGTTTGTCCTTCTCAGGCTGGTGCGAAGCTCGTCTAGGGTGGCCTGGCTGGAGCGCACATTGAAGCGGGAGGCCTGTTCTTGCTGCTGAGCCGACTCGATATTAGCTTCGGCGGCGGTGAAGTTGGCTTCCAGGGCGTCGAGCGAAGCTTTGCTGGCCTCGAGATCGGCCTGAGAGATAACACCTTCGGTCGAGAGGTCCTTGTTTCTATTGTAAATCTCGCGGGCATTGATGAGCTGTGCGCGTATCTGCTCTTTGGCGGCTTCGAGCTGGGCGACCTGGGCGCGAGCAGAGGCTTGATTGGCCTTGGCGGCGTCTACATTGGCCTGACCTCTGGCTACCTGAGACTCGAAGGCGTCGGGGTCGATGCGGGCCAGAAACTGACCGGCTTTGACCGAATCACCTTCTTCGACCGTCAACTCGACGATTTCACCAGAGACATCGGAGCTGATCTTGACCTCAGCTTGTGGGAATATCTTTCCGCTGGCAGATACTTTTTGTTGAATACTGCGCTTTTTGACTTCGGTCGTAAATACATTGATTCCATCTTCGGAACGACCGCCAAATGCTACGGCTCCAAGCAAGGCAAAAACGATAACAGCAATGATAATATATATAGCAGTACGAGACATGAGTGCTTTTTGTGTTAGTTGAGGCTGAGGCGGTCACCTAAATAAAAACGGATGACCTGTTGGTTGAAAATGAGTTGATACTTAGCTCTGGTGCGTTCTATACGCGCAGATTCCAGGCGATTACTGGCCGTAAGTAAGTCGAGGGCATTGGCACTGCCCAGCTCGTAACCCCTCAAACTTTGACTGTAAGCAGCCTGAGCGGCTTCGAGACTAACTTCTGCGGCTTGATAGACGGCCTGAGCGGTCCGGTAGCCATTGAGTGCTTGCTGCACTTCGTTTTGGAGATCGACCCTGGCTTGGGCGGCTTGAATCTCTGCCTGCTTTACGTTGAGCTCTGCACGCTGTACGTTAAGACGATTGCGACCTTGGCTGTAAATCGGAACATTTAAACCGATGCCCAAAGACTGGCCGAAGTTTTCATTGATTTGATCGCCATAGCTTTTATTTGGAAATACTTCGCCTACTTCTTGAAAAACGGAAAGTGTGGCATTTTCTCCATCAATTAAAACAGGTACTGGCGGAGTCTGGACAACAGAGACATTCGTTCTATCTGGGTTAGCGAAGTCTCTAGCCACGTCGGAAAAGTTGCTGCTGAGGCTGCCAAAGAATGTAACTGTAGGGGAGAAACCGGCTTTCGCAAGATTTATACCGAGTTCGGCTGACTGTTTATTAAGGTCTGCGATGCGTAAATCCGGCTGGGTCAGGCTGGCAGATTCAAATACTTCGTTGAAGCTGTAGCTACGACTTAGATCGACTTGATTGAGCTCGATTTCGGGAACGACTATTTCAAAGTTGGGATCGTAGTCGAGCTGTAGGATTTGCTGAAGTGTCAGTAGTGAGTTATCGACTTGATTTTCCAGTTCTACTGCCGACCGCTGTGCCGATGCCTGCTGTGCCACCAGATCGAAGCGTTGCGCGGGGGCAGCCGCTCCGCTTTCGATGAGTGCGTCTGTTTGTGAGAGTTGACCATCGATGAGTGCGAGCTGCGTCACGGCATTAGAATATTGCTCGCGAACCAGTAGAACGTTGAGATAAGCAGTGGCTACTTGGAGACCGATATCGTTTGATATGGCCGTCAGATTCAGATCGGCACTTTGAGCATCGAGTGCGGACTGCTTGATGCTGTTATTGATGAAACTCCCATTGAAAAGGGTAATATTGCCTTGAATCTGAAAGGTGTTAAACAAGATGTTTTGCTGCACGAAGGCATTAGACGTAGGGTCGATGGTACGACCAAGCTGATAACCTAAGTTCGATGAAGCATTCACATTAGGTAGGCGCGATAGCTTATTTTGTTTCAAGTCGAGTTGAGCCAGTAAGCTCTGGTTGCGCACCTGACTTACTTGTAGATTATTGGAAGTCGCGTAATCCACCGCGCGCTCCAAACTCCAGACATTAGACTGCCCTTGTAGGGAAGCAAAAAGGAAAAATCCACATAATAGCGATAGAGATCTACTCATAAACTCCAGAGATTAGTTGGAGCCTCAAAACTAAAACAGACGTGCTTAGAAAACCCTCAATTTTCTATCAATGGACAAATGCACAGGACGAATGGAGGGTTCCTGCCTTATTCAGATAGGCTATTGATGGTTCTCGATCCAACTAGCTGATCGTAGCGGCCACCCATTGGGCGGTAGTAGACCAAAATGGTATAGTCGTTTTCTGCCTCGTCGAAGTTGCCCTCGGTTTCTGCAAGACTAAACGTATTCATATTTTCGGATCGATCGTGGGTGACATACCAATAATTGTAGAAGCCCTGTTTTACGAATGCTTTGGCTACATAGGCCTGAATGGCCGGATTCCAAATCATTTCCAGGTCTGGTTTAAGTGCCCATTCACTGAGTGCACCGAAAATGTAAATCGACTTATCATCGTATCGTTTTTTGGTGTCGAAGATAAAAGTCAATTCCACATACTCGCTGGTGTAATCCGTCTCGATACGGGAGAAGTCTACGAATTCATCTGCAATACGAACGATGGGTCTGTCGAATCTGAAATTGACGAAGTCGCCGTTCAAGTCGAAGTAGTTGAGGAAGATCTCCTGATCTCTGGGAATGTCGGGGGCTAGCGCAATAGCATAGAAGCTGCCTTCATTGGTGATCGAAAGCACATCAGCACGTGGTGCCTGAACCGACCTGATATCGAGATTGCGAAACTCATTCCCACCGCCGAAGGAAACCAGCCCCTGGTGGTCGAACATCAGCTCTTCCAAGCGGAGTAGATTTGGGCGTATACCCGTGATTTGGTTATCCTGCCTATTGTTTTGAATGACTGTCGCCGTCACTTCCTGAAGAGGGGCCCTGGGTCGAAGCCGCTTGATATTTACGGTGAAATCAACCTCTTGATGGGTGTGTATCTGGCCTATTCGAGCCGCTCGATTTACAGCAGCGGTGATACTGGCCTGGTTATCTACAACATAAAATCTGCGGCTGATCACCGGTCGCTCTTCACCAGACTCCTGATCGTAAACGACGAGTAAATAGTTACCGCTTTTAGTGAATCGCATATTCCGATTTGGAAATACCAGGTCGTAGTGTATATACTCACTTATGGTGCGAAAGCTGAAATCGAACTCTGTGATCTGATCCTGCTCAAAACCATCTATATACTCCAGGGGAGCCAGGTTGCTACGCGTCCAGTCTTTGTCGCAATGATATACCCGGTATAGATATCTGCGTACATCATCGCTGAGGTCGTCGAAAGAAAGCCTAAGCGCAGAGCCGCCATCCAAGCCAATAATCGGGTAGGAATATGGAAAGCCGTCTACGTGAAACCTAACCGTCTTTAGATAGTCGACATAAGTCAGGTTCGTAAACTCTACATCTTCGGGTTGTGCCCACAAACCAGCAGCCATAAACAAGCACAACAAACACGAGAGCAATCTTTTAAGCATGATAGGGTAATGATTCGAATTAAAAACGAGCGTATGGTGCCCTAAGTTGTCTTACAAACTCGGCGTCGTTTTTCTGTTGGCCGCAGGCCAACAGAAAAACGTTTATCTCGGAGATACTTGCCTATTCTTCTGGGCTGAAACGACATCGGGGTCTTCCCGCAAAAAGCCGATCAGCTCATCGTCGTCCATGAGGTTGGGGTCAGCTAAGATCAGGTGGTAGTTGCTGTTAGGCGTGAGGCGCTCTTTGTACTGTACGTTTTGTTTGGCATAGTTGACGATCCACTCTTGGGGGTTGACGCCCGGGCGAAGCTCGACGATAATTTCTTTGGGGGCCAGATCAGGCTCTTCGCCGAAGAGGTCTAAGGGGCCTTCGTATTTGGTGAAGTTATTGGCGTCGCCGAGTTCCTTCATCTGGTCGGCAACGGCTAGAAGTTCGTCGGGCACATTTTCTTTAAAACCGGAGCGGTACTCTTGCCCGTCTTTGGTGATATAGGAGACGGTGCGCTGAGCCAGGTCGGGTATTTGGCTCGGAAAGTTAGACGGGTAGCCTTTAAAGTCGAGGGCATCCAGGGCCGAGATAAGTTGCTCGGTTTCACCTCTACCCAGCAAGCGATACCAGGTGCCGGGCTTATCTGTGAATCTTTCTCCCTGGTAGATCAATAGTCCGTTTTCGTAGAGACTCAGGGTGTAAACGGGGCACCGGCCGAAGCAAACACTCTGATTGTATTGAGCGCGCAAGGTATAGTCGTTGACGTGTTCGGGACTGGGTTGCAAAAGCTTACAAGATGGTATTAGCAGTGAAAGTAGCGCCAGAACAGCAAAGAATCGAAAGTTCATAGAGATGGTTTGGGTTAGCGTTTAGAGTTGAATGATGATATCAGTCCTTCTATTCACGGCTTGATTGGCTTCAGTAGTGCTGGGCAAACGGGGCTGAGTGCCGCCCCTACCTGCGGCAGTCAAATTCATCTGGCTAAGTCCTTGTCTGCGCAGAAAGCGAACAATCGAAATAGCTCGATCTGTGCTGTTTTCGTAGGCTGTCAGCTCGTCTACCTGGGCATCTTCGTGGCCGATCACTCTGAGCTCTTCGATGCTGTTGGTGCGCAATACGCCCGCAATGCTCTGTAGGAACGACTGCCCATTAGCCGACAATCGGTAACCATCGGAAAATAGCTGTAATTGCGATACGGTTAGTCGAATGCGGTCACTGCCCTCTGTGCTTAGGTAGTATTCATCTCTTGAAAAACCGGCCAGGGCCTGGTTCAGCTGACTCTGCAATTGGTTTTGCGCCAGGGCCGCTTGTTGGCTTGCTTGTGGAGAGACTACATTACCATAAGCGGCAGGCTGAAGAGCGGAATAGTCGCCGCTGTTTTCCAGTTGGTTAAGCTGTGCTTCGCGGTTTTGAAGGGCGATCTCGGCTCGACGTAGTTCTTGCTCGCGTTCACTCAGGGCGGCGTCGCGTTCGGCCAGGCTGCGTTGAAGGTCTCCAACCTGGCTACCACTTTGATCCAAAAACTCATTGTTCTGCTCCAGGAGGGTCTGATAGCGATTTTGCAGGTCTTGAAAACTGCGATTCAGACTCTGGTTTGTGGCTGTCAGGTTTTCGATCTGACGGATGTATTGGTCGATTTCAAGGCGCTGACTCGTCGTGTTGCTGTAGGTATTCAAAGCTTGACTTTCTCGTATGCTATCGTTGCGCTCGACTAGATTTTGATAGTAATTTTTCTCTACGACTGCAGCATCGTATTGGTCCTTGGGTACACATGCAGATAAGACAATAACTAGTAGAAGGCCAAGTAAGCAACTAAATACAGGTGGAGCTTGATGGGCGTATTTCATTGGTTAGCTAGTTGAAATTGGGTTGTATTTTGAAAAGGTGAATATAGGACATGATGTTTATCTTCGCGGACAAAATCACAAAAGCAAATGCGACCCCACATTTTAATAACATCTCTAATCATTGTCCTAGCCAGTTTCGGTTGTAAAGAAGATACAGGGCTGACCGAAGGGAAAGTCGACCGCAGTGCCCGCCTCACAGAAGACATAAATGGCCCTAACCATCCCGGAGCAAACGCCCCATCTGTAACGCTGAGAGTCGGCCAGGGAGAAGTAGCTAAAGGGGAAATGATATGTCTGCCTTTCGAGGTAACGGACTTCAAGAATATGCTGGGCTTCCAGTATACCATACGGTTCGATAGCACCAAATTCAAATACGAGAAGGTTGAAAACTTCGGCCTGCCGGGTTATGGTCCACCCGATTTCGGAACGCGGTTTGAATCCAGGGGGGTCTTGTCATCACTCTGGTCCGATCCTAACCTAAAGCCACGTACGCTACCAGACGGTAGTAAGTTGTTCGACTTGTGTCTAACGGCCATAGGTAAGGCAGGAGATAAATCTGTGGTTATGTTATCCAATGGGCCTACACCATTCGAGTTCATCGATGATAAGATGACGCGTTATCGGCTCAGATATGCCAATGGCGAGGTAACAATAAAGTAGTACTTCCTTTCGGCAGCAATGACATGCTACTCATTCAGTGGCACTACAAACCCATCGACTTTATACCTCCGTTTCAGGTCTGATTTATAACTATCTGCTGCTTCGCGCGTAGGCCATGGACCGAGTATAATCTTGTATGTCGACAAAGGCCCGGTGCCTACTTTGCGGACCATAATGTTGTCGAACCATTGGCCTTGCAGTTCGATGACCTTATCCATAGCGTTTTCCAAACTACTAATGCTGGCCACCTGTACACCAAAGCCTGTTCCGGGACCTTTATTCAGCTGCAATTGATACAGACCCGGCCCAAATTGACCTTGCGTAACGGGTTGGTTTTCCGACTTGATGGTCTTATTTTTTTGGGCAGGAGCCGGGGTCGGGCTCGTCGCTCTGTCGGTTGTGCTTGTTTCTCTCGTGCTGACTTCCGTTGCAGGCCGCTGGTCTGTATTGATTCTAGCCGTGCTTGACCCATAAGTGTCTGGAGCTGGCTGCCTGGAGCTCGGTGTAGGAGCGGCTGGGGGTGTTGTAGTGCTTGTTGTTTCACTCGGTCTAGGGCGATCGGTACGGTCATTTAGTGTGGTCAAAGAACTTTCGCCCGGCATGGATACGAGGGTGATTTTTACCCGGTTATCTTCTAACTTGGTCATGCCGAGCTGGTTGGCCGCTGCTTGACTGAGTTGAATAATGTGTCCGGCATGATAGGGCCCCTTGTCCACGATTTTTACGCTGACTTTACGGTTGTTTTCTTGGTTCTCTACCGTTACCACAGCGTTGTATGGGTATAGCTTATGAGCACCGACCATGGCGGAGTTATTAAAAGAAACGCCATAGGCGGTTTCCGAGCCCTGGTATTTGCTATCGAAGACTTTCGCCAATCCGATTTCAATATCGCCTATGGTTTGGGCTTGAAGGCTTCCGGCTAAAGATGCCAGTAAAAGGTAAATTATTCGCATAGCTGCCAATATAGTTTGTTTAAGTATAACGGTTTGGCAACCATTCAGCGTACTTTTGTTGTTTATCGCAGATAAATCACTCAAACTCCGGCTGCGCCGGAGCGTGAGTAAAAATTTTACGATGAGCAAGCATGGCAGGGTGCTGGTCGCAATGAGCGGCGGCATCGATAGTACGGTCACGGCGATGATCCTTCATGAAGAAGGCTATGAAGTGGTAGGCATCACCATGAAAACCTGGGACTACGCCAACTCCGGCGGTAGCAAAAAGGAAACGGGTTGCTGTAGCCTCGATTCCATCAACGATGCCCGTGCGGTAGCCGTACAGATGGGCTTTCACCACTTCATCGTAGACATACGAGAAGAGTTTGGCGACTATGTCATCGACAACTTCGTAGATGAGTATATAGCCGGTCGAACGCCTAATCCCTGTGTGCTCTGCAATACCCACATCAAGTGGAGTGCGCTGCTCAAGCGCGCCGATGCCATGGACTGTGAGTTTATTGCCACGGGTCATTACGCGCGCCTGGCACAAACCGATGCCGGCCGATGGTTTGTCCGCAAATCGGCCGATGCCAACAAAGATCAAGCTTATGTGCTCTGGGGCCTCAGTCAAGCGTGTATGGCCCGCAGCCGTTTCCCGCTGGGCCACATGACTAAGCCCGAAGTGCGCCAGCTGGCCGCCGACTACGGTTACGAAGAGCTAAGTAAAAAGGCCGAGAGCTTTGAAATTTGCTTCGTGCCAGACAATGATTATCGCGGCTTCTTGAAGCGACGTAAACCCGAGCTGCAAGCGCAAGTGGCTGGCGGCACCTTCGTAGGTGTTAATGGCGATGTGCTGGGCCAGCACGAGGGCTACCCTTTCTACACCATCGGCCAGCGGAAAGGTTTGGGCATCGCCCTGGGAAAGCCCATGTACGTAACCGAAATCAGACCCGACACCAATACCGTCGTACTCGGTGAGGTAGACGACCTGGTCAGAAACGGCATGATGGTCGGCCAGCTCAACCTCCAGAAATACGAAAGCCTAGCTGCCGGTCACGAAGCCGTCACCCGAGTCCGCTATCGCGACCAGGGTACGCTCTCAGCCCTTCACCAAATCAGCCCCGACCAGCTCGAAGTGGAGTTCTTTGCGCATGTGCGTGGGGTGGCTCCCGGGCAGAGTGCTGTCTTCTATGAAGGCGATGATGTGATCGGGGGTGGGATAATTAGGTCGAGTGTGTTGAATTGATTTATGCTGGGGGCAGCATAAATCAATCCTAGTCTATGATGATAATTTTGTCCTTATGAACTTCAATACAATCATGCTGCTCTAGAAGAGCTGTGATTTTTTTGGTTTGGTTCCCAAATAAATTGAAAAGCTCTTTGGCTTTTAGGTTTCCAACTTTTACGTAAATCAATTTGTAAGGAACCCTCCTGAAAAGGAAAGATTGATAGAAGTCTGAATCTTTTGTGACTACAACATAATCTGATACCAAGTCTAATATCTCATTGTCTTGCGTAGAGTTTCCTTTTGGTAGGCTTGAGGTGTGAATCACTACATACCCTTCAGCCTCAAAGAATTTTGCCAAAACAGCTGGAAGATTGGCATCGATCAAGAACTTCAAGCGTCAATGGGGATTTCTGTTCTTGCACGATTGGTGGTCAAGGATGCGTAGGCTAAACACGCTAAGAAGTCTTCTCTTTCTAAATCGGGAAAAAGCTCTAATAAATCTTCTATAGTATCACCTCCGGCCAAATATTCCAACATTGAGAATACTGGGTATCTCAAACCGCGTATGGTTGGTTTCCCGAAGCATAGATTTGGGTCTATGGTTATTCTTGAAAGAAGCTTGTCACTCATGGGAATAAAGATAGGAGTACAATTTAAAAACGGCAAGCCTCTGTTTTAAGTTGCTAAAGTCTAATTAGTACCACGCTATCGCCAAAGTTCATTAATCGGTAACTTTGTCGTGCACCCCGGTGCCACCACGCTCCGCGTGGTCACGTGAACCCGCACGCTCAGCGTGCGCTAATCAGAAAATAGTAGTCGCGTAGCGCGCAACGCTATCATATTATGCGTCAAATCTTCATCCTTTTTTTACTCTTTCTCTTTGCTTGCAGCGAAGAGCGCATCGAGCCCGACCCCGGCCCGCCAAGCACGGAATACTATCCCCTGGCGGTGGGGAGCAGCTGGACGTATACCGTCGACAGCATCGTACTGGTGCCCTCGCCCGGTGGGACGCTCTACGACACCACCCGCCTGGAAGCCCGCGAAACCTTGCTCGATACGCTCAGGGACCAGGCCGGTCAATTGTGGTATAGAGGTCTTCGAGAAGAGCGTGCCGATGCCACCCAGTCGTGGTCGCCTGCGCTTACTTTTGCGGTGCGGACAGATGCGCAAGGCGTGTATCGACAAGAAGATAATCTGGAATTTTTGCGCTTGGCCTTCCCGCTCGACCTCAATAGAAGGTGGGATGGTCATGTGGCCTTCGACGAATTCAGACCCGTGGCAGTGGGCACCGAGCTGCTCGATGTCTATGCGGGCTGGGACTATAGAATCGTCGAGATCGACGAGCCATTTACGCTATCCAGTGGGCTATTGTTCGAGGAGACGTTGTTGGTCGAGCAGGCAGACGTGGATAATTTAATAGACTTCCGCAGGTCGTTTGCCCGCTACGCAAAGGGTGTCGGACCCATAGAAATATTGATCGATGCCCGCCACACCCAATGCCAGGTCTGCTGCAATGGCGATACCGGCAGCTGCCTCGATCTGGACTGGGACGTCAAGTCTGAGAAAGGATACATCATCTCTCAAGTGCTGCAATGAATCTGACCCCCATCGGCAAATTGCTGCGCCCCCACGGCCTCAAGGGCGAGATAAAAGCTCTTGTAGATGAGGGTCACGAGGAGGACCTGCTCGAAGCCGGCAGCTTTCTGGCCGGTAGCCCGCCGATTCCACTTTTTATCGAGTCATTCCGGGGTGGGGGAGCCCTCATCTTGAAGCTGGATGGTCTGGATACCCGCGAGGCCGTACAACCCATTGCGCAGAGCACGATTTACCTACCCGCCGACCGGGTGAGTGACCCACCTGCGGAAGTACAAAATGAACTTACCCAACTAGCTGGTTTTACGATCACTGCCGAAGGCTATCCAAAACTGGGCCCCATCGAAGCCGTGCTCGACCTGCCACAACACTACCTCGCCCAGCTTGAATACGAGGGTAGAGAAGTGCTCATACCGCTGCACGAAGACCTCATCATTTCTAGAGATGATGAGAAGAAGGAGTTGGTTATGGAGCTGCCGCAGGGGCTGCTCGAATAATATTGCACGTGTCTCGTTCGGTCGCAGACCGAACGAGACACGTGCATCTTTTCTATCTTTACCCCCACAGATAGATCATGCATGGGTTGGTTTAAACGAC
Organism: Bacteroidota bacterium; assembly: GCA_039025055.1. GTDB lineage: Bacteria > Bacteroidota > Bacteroidia > Chitinophagales > Saprospiraceae > Neolewinella. Next base: position 125,782 of record JBCCPC010000005.1, read on the forward strand.
TGAAGGACGGCATTACGACCTCCACGCGCAACAAAAAAGAGGCACCGGAAGGCATCTGGTACAAGTGTAGGCGCTGTGGCGCGACCAGCACACAGAAAGACGTGCGCGAGAATTTTTACAAGTGCCCCAAGTGCAATTATCACGAGCGCATAGGTTCTGAGGAGTACTTCAGCCTGATTTTTGATCGCAACTTCGAGGAGTTCTGGCCGGAGCTTTCCGCCGTGGATATGCTGGAGTGGAAGGACCTGAAAACCTACCCCGAGCGATTGGCCTCCGCGCGCAAGAAGACCGACTTGGTAGACGCCATACGCGTGGCGCGCGGTAAGGTAAGCCGGAAGCCGCTGGTAATCGCCTGTATGGATTTTAGTTTTATCGGGGGCTCTATGGGCTCTGTAGTAGGTGAAAAAATAGCGCGGGCGATAGATGAAGCTCGCGAAACGAGAACGCCCTTACTGATCATCTCTAAAACCGGCGGTGCCCGCATGATGGAGGCGGCATTTAGCCTGATGCAAATGGCTAAGACCAGTGCCAAGCTAGCCCAACTGGCACGGGCAGGTGTGCCTTACTTCAGCTTGCTGACCGACCCGACTACGGGCGGGGTGACGGCCAGCTATGCCATGCTGGGCGACATCAACTTTGCCGAGCCCGAAGCCCTAATTGGTTTCGCCGGGCCCAGGGTGATCAAAGAGACCATCAAAAAAGATCTGCCCGAAGGCTTCCAAACCTCGGAGTTTTTGCTAGAGCACGGTTTTCTCGACTTTATCGTAGACCGGGAGCACCTACGCGAGCGCATTTGCGATTTGCTCGCCATTTTTGAAACGACGCCTCGCCATGCCGAATAAGGCACTTGGCTTGATCATCTGTTTGGTTTTGGCCGCATTGGCCAGCTACGGCATCGGCTATTGGATCGATGGGCAAATGAGCCAGATAGAGGAAAATTCCAGCCTCAGTACTTACGATGGCTCTCTTTTGGGATCGGCGCAGCGGTGGGCGTATTTTATAACCCTAGAACCGAAAGCACCCGACGCTAATTTGCTCCAAGATCTCGTCTATAAATACGACCGCTACCTATACCAAGGCGGCGGCGATAACTGGCTCGCGTGGCGAGAAACCTACGACAACAACTACGCCGCCATCATTGCCGAATCTGCTACTCCTTCTGCCGATTGGCGGGCGCAGCTACTGCGGCTACAAGATCGGGCTACGCCTACTAAGTGGATCGCTTTGATCGGATTCATTATCAGTGTGCTGGCACTGTGGTCGGGTCGCTTAAAAGAAACCAGTCTTTTCACGCCTGTTTTTTATGCTTTGGTCGTTGGTCTTACGCTGTGGACTTACGGCTCTATGTCGGCTCCCTTTTGGTGTCTGGCGGCTGGGCTTTCCTATGTTGCCTATGCGGTTGGGCTCTGGTTCTTACCTGTATATCGTACGCAGTGGGTACGATCGCTGCGGCCGCTACTGACGATCTTCCTCGTGGTGCTGGCAGCCATTGCCTGGCGCGGCCCCGATGGCTTGGATAGACTTCTTTTGGAAGAAGGAGTTGGGCGATTTTTGGTACTGAGTATCGCCAGCTTTGGTCTCTTTCTGCATTGGGATCATTTGGCGCGGGCCATGCGGCAAGCCAAGGTGAGTGTGTCCGGTCAGGTGATGGGCTATATAGCCGCCCTCGGTAGCAGCTGGTTGATTTTGGGGTTGATTGTCGGCTTTTGGCAAATGGATAAATATAATGGTCTGTCCATGCTCAATCTCGAATTGCAGATCGCACCCGAAGCCTGGGGGCTGCTAGCTGATCCCGATTGGGCATTCGGCTTATTCTTTGTGGGCTTTGGAATGGTTATTATAGGCTCGATTGGCTACTTTATACAGCGAATAGCTCGGTAAAATTCCGTTTCTTTGCGGTCTCAAAAAATCAAAGTTCAAGATGCGAAGTATCGCCATCACCCTACTTTTGACGTCTCTATTGTGGGGCGGACTGAGTGCACAAACTGAATCTATGGATAGCGTAAGCTACAGCCTGGGCCTGCTTATGGCCAAAAACCTCAAACAACAGGGCCTCACCGAAATCAATGCCGAAGAACTGGCTCGCGGCTTTTCCGATATGCTTGGTGGCAATGCCCAGATCGATCTGGGCATTGCCACCAAGCATATCGGAAAAGCCGCGAGCCAGTTCTTCGGCATTGATTTCGGTGAGGC
>JBCCPC010000006.1:0-119274 GCA_039025055.1 Bacteroidota bacterium
CTCTCCGCTATGGCTTCGAGCTTGCAAACGCTTCGATGTCCTAACCTTACTCGGAAAAGAACCTCGTAGCGTGCTTAATGCCGTAGCTCTGCGAAGGCTTTTAGCTCCTGCGAGCGTTCAACTGCCCTCAACCTCACGTTAAATAAACGTTCCTCTTCAGTCGATTCGCAGCCCGATGGCCTGCGCTACAAATGCGCTATTGTTGTCGATGTCGCTGCCTGCGGCTGATTGGTTGTTTTCCAGTTGGCAGGCTTTGATGGTGGTGTAGACGCGGCTGCCTGATTTGAGCTTATTGTAAAGTACGCTGCCGCTCATGCTACTGAAATTATTGGCAAAGCTTGAGGACTCGAGCTGGGGGAGGCAATCGCCCGATTCGGCTTGGTTGTATATGCCGCCGCCGTAGACCGCCCGATTATCAATAAAGGTGCATCCGCTGATCTTGGGTGTGCATTTACTCTTGTTGGCGTGGTTGAAGATCGCACCGCCATTGAAATCGGCCCAGTTGTTTTTAAAGGTGCAATTGAGAATTTGCGGGGTGCATTCGCCGCCTGCTGCATAATTGTAGATGGCGGCCCCTTCACGCGCTCGATTTTGCTCGAAGATGCAGTTGCGGATAGTCGGAGAGGAAGGCCCCAATGACCCATCGTTGAATATAGCTGCCCCGACTACTTTTGGATCGGCACCTCTGATAAAGGCTTTTGCTGTGCCATGCGCTATGGTAAAGCCATCGAGTACGGTGCTGCTGGAAGCCCGACTGAAATAAACTATGGTAAAACTGTTGTCGCTACCATCACCGAGGGCACCTAAATCTCCGCTCAAAACAGTGTGATTTTGCTGCCAGTTTCTTTGATCTAGGTGGCTTTCATGGCCTTTAAAACCGCCGAAAACGGAAACGCCGGGAGGAATGTGGAAACTCGCACTTCTATCGTGGGACGAACTGGGCGTGTATATGCCGTTGGTTACCCAAACCTCATCTCCTGATTTGGCCATACGCAATGCCTCTTGAAGCTGGCCTAAAGGGGAAGCCCATGACTGCCCGTGCCCGGTACCGCCCGCACTTACATAATAGCGCGCAGCCCAAGCATTAGAAGCGCACAACAACAGCGTGCCGACTAAAAATACACTGAACTTCATGTAAATCCCTATAGAATGCAGGCTAGTCGCTTAGACATATCGCCAAAGTTGTAAATCTAGTATTAAGATTTGATAAGGTGTTGTTTTGCCAAATAATTAACGCCATCTTTTAGGATTCGGTATCTATTTTATACATTGCGATCAATTCAAGGAAAACACCGACTTGAAAATCTATCTAAACACAAGAAGAACAACAGACGCCATAGAGCGATACAATTATTCTCTTCGTAGCTGTTTCTTGGCAGTCTGGATAGGAAACTTTATTGACAAATGTGATCTGATCTCTAACCCAAGACGAGCCAAATCGGATCGAACAACAGTTTTGATGGGCTTCTAATAAACGTGCAAGAGGCAAACTGCCTCTGGTGCGACCTAAGTACATTTTGCTGCTTGTAACATGTTTTAAAAACCCAGTTATCTATGCACTATAGAATAGTTGCTGTGATCTTGCTATTTGCGATTAGTTTGACCGACAGCCATGCACAAGATTTCCATTATTCCCAGTTTGGTAATGCGCCCTTGCACTTGAACCCCGGTCTGACTGGTGTATTCAACGGCAATGTGCGTTTGCAGGGGAATTTCAGGAACCAGTGGTCTAGCGTCCCAGTCGATTACTTGACTTTCAGGGCAGCCGTAGACAAGAAATTCCAAGCTTGCCGGGCCGATAAGTCCAACTTTTGGGCCGCGGGCCTGGCACTCAACTACGATCGTGCAGGCGATGGTAACCTATCTTGGTTTGACTTGAACCTCAACGGGTCTTACACCCAATATTTATCCAATGGCTTCTTCGTTACCCTCGGCGGTCAGATCGCCGGCGTTCAACGGCGGTTCGATGAAGACGAGCTGAGATTCGGTGATCAGTTTAACGGCAACAACCCACTCAATCCTACTTCCGAGCAATTCGGTCGTACGAGCAACTTTTTCTTGGATTTCAGTCTGGGGCTCAACTTCCGCTGGCAGGCATATGATCGGGCTTCGAGATACGACTACAAAGACAAGCGGTCTAAGGTGGATGTGGGTGTCGCCCTGTTTCATATCGCCGAGCCTGAGCAAACCTTCATAGAAGATGATGATGTGCCACTTTACCGACGGCTGAGTGTTTACGGTCTCGGCGTTGTGCAACTCAGCAACCCGCTAGATATTGTACTCGGTGTTACAGGTCAGTTCCAAGGTCCATATCGCGAGTATGTCGGCATGGGCGGCGTGCGCCTACACCTGAATCGCAAGCCAGGCAAGCAAATCTCCTTGCAAGGCAACCTGGGTATACGCTTCAATGACTTCACCGATGCCTGGTTCCCCCAAGTACAGCTGCAATACAATGACCTACAAGTTGGCCTCAGCTACGATATCAATGTGTCTGACTTCGACGTGGCCACCAACGGTAGGGGCGGGCCCGAGGTCAGCTTGCGATATATATTCAAGCGGGTATGTCCGGTTCCCTCACGCAGATTCTGCCCCATTATATAAGGCCATCCTTCAATCCATTCAGATATAGACTTATGAAACAGTTCTTAATCGCACTATTTCTCGGTATGTGCTCGCTTTCGCTGTGCGCACAAACGATGATGCAGTTCATCGAAGACGCCGAGTTGCAACACGAACGCGAAAACTACTACGGGGCATACGACAGCTACCGCATTGCCTTTGAATTTGACGAAGAGCGGCTCGATCTCAAATACGAGGCAGCTGAGAATTCTCGACTGTATACCGCCTATGGAACGGCAATGCGCGATTATCAATACGTGCAGCAGCGTGCAGCAGCCAGTGAATTTCCCGAGCTTCAGTTTCGACTGGGGCAGGTCAATCAGAATATAGCCAACTACGAAGAGGCCATCGCTCACTACGAGCAGTATCTGGCCGATAGCCCAAGTGGGGCCAACCGGGCTGAGGCACAAAAGAATCTGGAAGACAGCCGCTGGGCACTGGACCGAATGATGAATAAGGATTCCTTTCCGGCTACGAACCTGCCACGAGATATCAATACGGTCTATTCGGATTTTGGATTCCATCGAACGGATGACAGTACCTTTTTCTCTTCCAACCGGGTCGAGTTTGAAGAAGACAAGCTTGATCCCAATAGATTCACTTCTCGCATTTTCAGAACGCCCGAAGCCAGTTCGACCAACATCTCACGTGTTATTACCGACGTTATTCCTGCTGGCAAGCACGCTGCACATACAGCCTTCAATGCCGCCGGTGATCGCGTCTACTATACCATCTGTGAATATATAGGTGACACCGAGAGCGTTCGCTGCGATTTGCACTTTAGCAGTGTTTCGGCCGAAGGCAGGTGGGGGCCTCCCACAAAAATGGAGATCAACGTCGAAGGTGCTGACAACACCCAACCACATGTAGCCCTAGACCCCGCTACCGGGCAGGAGATGCTCTACTTCGCGAGCGACCGCCCGGGAACTATGGGTGGCCTAGACCTCTACAAAGCCAGCCTGAACGCTGATGGTACGGCAGGTGATGTGGTCAACATTTCTGCCTTGAATACACCCATGAACGACGCCACGCCCTTCATGGATAGTGATGGCTGTAAGCTGTATTTCAGTACCGAAGGTCGCAACACCTTAGGTGGATACGATATCTACTCATCGCTGGCAGCCAACTCAGAATTCGGGGAGCCCGTTCACCTGAACAGTCCAGTAAATGGCAGTTTCCGCGACCGCTATTACAGCATTCACCGCCCCGATGGCAAAGCCTACTTCAGCAGCAACCGCCAGCCCGAATCCATGGAATGGCCTGGAGAAGAGAACGCCTGTTGCGAAGACATATACTCGGTGCCCTTCGATGAGAGCATACAGGTCGATGCCTATACCTTCCGCAAGTTGGACAATACCGAGCTAGATAGAGCTACCGTGCAATTATTCCTTCTGGAAGATGACGAGCGTGAGTTGGTGCAAACGGTTACTCAGACTACGGGCAACGACTTTGTATTGACCCTTTTTGTAGAGCCGGGCTATCGGTATGAGATCGTAGGTACCCGACCTGCCTTTGGCCCTGCTACTGAAATACTCGATCTGTCTGATGCTTGCACATTACCTAGAGATCGAAAAGTGCGCAAGGATCTATTCCTCCCCCAAGAGCTCATCGTGAATGTATTCGATGAGAAGACTCGCCTGCCGCTCAATGGTGCCAGAGTCAGACTTGCCGACTCAGAAGCAAGTTTAGCCAGCCCCATAGCAGATGATACCAAGGAAGATACCAACCGATTCGACTACCTGGTCAGGCTCGATAATCCGTACTACATTCTGGCTGATCGCAGTGGTTATACCTCCAAGGATACTACCATAATAATTCCGGAAGCGGAAGTAGACGATCAGGGCCGCTATGAGGTCGATATCTACCTCCCCAAGCCCGATCCGGTAGAGCTTATACCCGTCAACTTATACTTCGACAACGACTATCCGCACCCGCGTACGCGCAAGCGAACAGCCGATGTGGAGTACGTGTCGACCAATGTCGATTACTACGCGAAGAAGACGGAATTCATCGAAGATCAGATCACGCCTGGCATGTCTGAAGAAGAGGCCTTCCAGACCCGTGGGCAGCTCGATGACTTCTTCGAGAACGATGTCTTGGGCGGCCGATTAAAGCTTATAGAACTAGCCGAAGCTTTGCTCGAAAGCCTGGAGCTCGGCGTCACCTATTCGATGAAAGTGCAAGGGGAAGCCAGTAAGCGTGGTAACCCGGCCTACAACCAGATATTATCTGAACGACGTGTCGATTGCGTCATGAATTTCTTCAAAGAGTGGAATAACGGAGCACTCAAGGATTACATAGACGAAGGCGATCTCGTTTTCGACCCCAGCTATGTAGGCGATACTCAAGCCGACCCCAATGATCGCTCGGTAACTGGCCTAAGGGCTTCGCGTAGCCGCCGTGTAACTATTACTGAACTCAAAGCCACCAACTAAGATGAATACCCATAACTCTTCATATCGTATGCTGCTGCGGGGCCTGTTTTTAATGGTGGCCTTGACTAGCACAATGTTTACACTACAAGCAGAGGGTACGCAAAACGTAGCTCCCAATCAGCCCGATCCCGGAGATACGACCAATACTGGTGCGCAGATTCCTCCGGTTATGCTGTTGACAAATACTTCCTTTTTTGGAAATTTTGCAACACCAGGCACAGATTCTTTGAATAGATTGTACGTGACTATTGCCAATCCAGGAGAGGTAATCAATCTGGGCCTATCTCTGCCTTACGATCAGTTCGGTCGTGTATACAGTGGCAGTAGCTACCAATTTAGAATCGTTGCCGAAGATGGGACCGTATTGTCAGGAGCTGATGATATACTGGTCGATGTGAACTCAGCGAATGCCAATAATTACGCTCAGGCTGTTTTTGGTAGTTACTCGGCCAATAATTTCAGCTATTCTGTAAATACACCTGGTAACTACTACATCGAATTTTATAATTTGATGCAGACCATCGATGACGACGATGATATACTTCGGATTGGCTTCTGGGACATAACGGTATCAGATTCCAATAACGATGCTGTTTTGGGTCGTGTCTGGTCGCGCAATTGGGCATTTCGTACGCCACCTATCATTCAGGAATTAGGCACCAACGATGAGTGTATCTGGAACCGAGCCTTTGAGGGGATTCTCTACACCTATACCGGCGATGAGAACAATATGGACGGTTTTGTAACCCAAGTAGACTTTACCGACTCTGGATTTAAAGGGTTATCATATAATGTAGCTGTAAATAGCACGGGACCTGAAGATACAGGGGATATAGCTGAGGATCGTAAATCTATAAGGCTACCTACTGGCTCTGCACCATCTACTACGCCAGAATTTCCCATATTTTTAAATGTGCCCGACGAGAATGTATTCGGAATAGCTAGTTCATGTGCAGATATTACAGCCGCAGAGAATTTTAAATGTGAGCCCGATCTTTGCTTTGATGTAGAAATTACCGGAGCTGGTCAGGTCGAACTGATATTAGATTTTGATCTAGATGCAGAGTTTACACCAGACTCGCGTGATCGGGTACTGGTCTTTAATTTTGAAAGTGATACGGCAACTTGCTTGCCCTGGGATGGTCTCGATAATTTCGGAAATATGGTTGGTGGTCGCGATTCCTTCAACGTAGTCATCGTGTACGCTCAGGGTGTACAGCATTTTGCTGCATATGATGTTGAACAAATCGAGAGAGGATTTTGCATTGAAACCATACGACCATCTAATGATGCGCCAAATTGCTCAGCCGATGTAGCTACAAATAGATTATACTGGGATGATACCGGACTTTTCCCTAACTTAATGGGTGACGATACCAGTCAGTCAGGTACCGGGCAACCACTCGATGGTCGTTCGGGTTGTGCGCAGTGTCGGGTAGATAGCTGTCGTACTTGGACGAATTTCAATATCTCCAACTTAATCCCTACATCATGCGAACTACAGGATCAGCCAGATGGGATTACCGGCCTTCAGAATGCTACTATTACTGGTTACGGAGAGCAGGGTATTCTGAATACGTGGTGGTTTTCTTTCACAAAGAAACTGGTTAGAAGTGTAGTCCTTTTAGATATAGAGATCAATGGTGTAAACCCGATCTGCACCGACGATTCGACTACTTATGTTGCTGACGTAGTGGGTGGAACGGCTCCTTATACTTTTGAATGGGAAGGCCCGAATGGGTTTATGTCTTCAGATTCTGTAATTACAGTTCAAGATACCGGTGCTTATTGTGTCACTATAATGGACGCTGCTGGCTGTATGGCCATGAGCTGCGATACGCTTCGTTTTTTCGAAGAGCTGATCATAGAGATCGATGGGCCAGATACCATTTGCGTGGGTGATTCAACTACCTATTCGGCAGTTGTATCAGGATCGGGGCCGTTCGCTTTCAGCTGGACCGGTCCTGATGGATTTTCGTCTATGGACTCGGCAGTAGTCGTACAGATTGGGGGTGAATATTGTGTAACCGTCGTAGATTCGAATATGTGTGACCTTACCGTCTGCAAGACCTTGAACTTCTTCCCCGATCTATCTTGCGTAGTGGATGGGCCTACAGAGATATGTGCAGGTGAAGTGGCTTCACTGACTGCTGTAATCACAGGTGGCACCGCTCCTTTCGATATCAACTGGACCGGTCCGAATGGATTTACAGGTTCAGGTGAAGTTGTAGATGTATTGGATGCAGGTGAGTACTGCGCCTCGATTACCGATGCCAATGGTTGCGAGACAGAATGCTGCATCACCATAGAGGTGATAGACGATCTCACTTGTGACATCGTCGGCCCCGATTCAATATGTCCAGGTGATGAAGCTACCCTCACTGCGGAAGTGTCGGGTTGTGCGCCACCATTCAGCTTCAGCTGGACTGGCCCCAACGGTTTTACCTCTATGGAGCAGAGCATAACGGTATCGGAGCCAGGGGAGTACTGCGCCACTATAACTGACGATAACGACCAGACTACCGAATGCTGTAAAACCCTGACCGTGGGTGCAGATATTTCTTGCGAGGTAATCGGTCCTGATACCATCTGTGTCAATGATCAGGCCATCTATACAGTAGAGATCATGGGCGGCACCGCTCCTTTCGATACGACCTGGACGGGCCCGAATGGCTTCACCGCTCAGGGCGCATCTATAACGATTTCCGTCGAAGGCGAATACTGCGCAACCGTAACCGGTGCCGACGGCTGTTCGACCGAGTGCTGTAAGACGCTCAACATCTTTGAAGAGCTAATCGTCGAAATAGACCAGGAGCCCGACTTCGTATGTGATGGCGATACCGTCACCTTAACGAGCATGGTCGTGAGCGGCCAAGGGCCATTTACCTTCGATGGCTGGACCGGCCCTGGAGGGTTTACCTCCGATGAAGAATCTATCGAAGTAGTGGAAGAAGGTGAATACTGCGCCTCCTATACCGATGGAAACAATTGTGATACGACGGTTTGTATTACGGTATCTCCTCCTCAATTCACCTGCGAGGTAACTGGTCCCGCTCAGGTATGTCCAGGGCAAGATGCTACTCTTGGAGTCGTATTGACAGGAGGAACAGCTCCCTTCACCTATAGCTGGACAGGCCCCAATGGCTTTACGTCCGATAGTGAAAGCATCACGGTTTCAGATCCCGGCGAATACTGCGTGACGGTTACCGATGCCAACGGCTGCGAGACGGAATGCTGCTTCACGCTGGTCGTATCCGATATATCGTGTGTGGTTGAAGGGCCAGATAATATCTGTGTCGGTGATGAGGCTACTTTAACGGCGATCATCACAGGAGGCACACCGCCTTTTACCACCACATGGACGGGGCCCAATGGCTTTACGGCAGACGGTGAGAGCATCACGGTTTCAGAACCCGGTGAGTACTGCGCATTTATTGTCGATGCCAATGGCTGTACGACCGAATGCTGCAAAACTTTGGGGCTATTCCCGGAAATCACCTGCGAAGTCACCGGGCCAGATACGATCTGTGTCAACGATCAAGCCACGTTTACCGTAGAAATCGATGGTGGTGAGCCACCTTTTGAGATCAACTGGACGGGCCCCGGAGGCTTTACGGCCAGCGGCGAGTCGATTACCATCTCGGAAGAAGGTGAATACTGTGCTATGGTCACCGATGCAAACGGTTGCATGACCGAGTGCTGCAAGACCCTCAATGTCTTCGAGGAGCTGATCGTAGAAATCGACCAGGAACCGGATTTTGTTTGCGATGGTGATACCGTCATTTTGACGAGTATGGTCGTCAGCGGCCAAGGGCCATTCACTTTTGATGGCTGGACAGGCCCCGGTGGCTTTACGGCCGACGAAGAATCGATTGAAGTACTGGAAGAAGGCGAATACTGCGCCTCTTATACCGATGGCAATAACTGCGATACGACGGTCTGCATCACCGTCAGCATTCCGATGTTCAGCTGTGAGGTGACCGGACCCGATCAAATTTGTGACGATGAGGAGGTGACCTTTACGGTTGTTACCATGGGTGGCACGCCTCCATTTACGTACAACTGGACAGGTCCTAATGGCTTTACGGCCGATACGGAAAGCGTTACCGTTTCGGAAGCCGGAGAATACTGCGCGGTCGTTACTGACGCGAACGGCTGCGAGACCGAGTGCTGTAAGACCCTCGACGTATTCCCGGAAATCACCTGCGAAGTCACTGGGCCAGATACGATCTGTGTCAACGATCAAGCGACGTTTAGTGTAGAAATCGATGGTGGTGAGCCACCTTTCGAGATCAACTGGACGGGCCCCGGAGGCTTTACGGCCAGCGGCGAGTCGATTACCATCTCGGAAGAAGGGGAATACTGCGCTATGGTCACCGATGCAAACGGCTGCACCACCGAGTGCTGCAAGACCCTCAATATCTTCGAGGAGCTGATCGTGGAAATCGACCAGGAACCGGATTTTGTTTGCGATGGCGATACCGTCATTTTGACAAGTATGGTCGTCAGCGGCCAAGGGCCATTTACCTTCGATGGTTGGACGGGCCCCGGAGGCTTTACGGCCAGCGAAGAATCGATTGAAGTACTGGAAGAAGGCGAATACTGCGCCTCTTATACCGATGGCAATAACTGCGATACGACGGTCTGCATCACCGTCAGTATTCCGATGTTCAGCTGTGAGGTGACCGGACCCGATCAAATTTGTGACGATGAGGAGGTGACCTTCACGGTTGTTACCATGGGTGGCACGCCTCCATTTACGTACAACTGGACAGGTCCCAATGGCTTTACGGCCGATACGGAAAGCGTTACCGTTTCTGAGGCAGGTGAATACTGCGCGGTCGTTACTGACGCCAACGGCTGCGAGACCGAGTGCTGTAAGACCCTCGATGTATTCCCGGAGATCACTTGTGAGGTCACCGGCCCGGATACGATCTGTGTCAACGATCAAGCGACATTTACCGTAGAAATCGATGGCGGTGAGCCACCTTTCGAGATCAACTGGACCGGCCCTGGTGGCTTTATGGCCAGTGGCGAGTCGATTGCCGTCTCGGAAGAAGGCGAATACTGCGCCATGGTCACCGATGCAAACGGCTGCACCACCGAGTGCTGCAAGATCCTCAATGTCTTCGAGGAGCTGATCGTGGAAATCGACCAGGAACCGGATTTTGTCTGCGATGGCGATACCGTCATTTTGACAAGCATGGTGGTCAGCGGCCAAGGGCCATTTACCTTCGATGGCTGGACGGGTCCCGGTGGCTTTACGGCCAGCGAAGAATCGATTGAAGTACTGGAAGAAGGCGAGTATTGCGCCTCTTACACCGATGGCAATAACTGCGATACGACGGTCTGCATCACCGTCAGCATTCCGATGTTCAGCTGCACCGTAGAAGGTCCTGACCAGATATGTGCTGGTGATGATGAAGCTACGCTTACTGCCGTGACCATGGGCGGTACGGGTCCTTTCACTTACAGTTGGACTGGCCCCAACGGCTTTATGGCCGATACCGAAAGCATCACCGTTTCTGAGCCAGGGGAATACTGTTCAGTCGTGACTGATGCCAACGGCTGCGAGACCGAATGCTGTAAAACGCTATCGGTCTCTGACCTATCAGTCGAGATCGATGGGCCGAGCCAGGTGTGTGTCGGCGATGATGCTACGCTCACAGCGGTCATTTCTGGTGGGATGCCTCCGTATATGGTTAGCTGGACCGGCCCCGGTGGCTTTACAGCTGAGGGCGAAACGATCACGGTCTCTACGCCAGGCGAATACTGTGCAACGGTGGTAGATGCCGCAGAATGCGATGTAGAGGCATGCTTCACCTTTACCAACTTCCCCGACCTTTCTTGCGAGGTCGTCGGCCCCGATCAGATATGTGGAGACGAAACGGCGACTTATACGGCAGTCGTTACGGGTGGCACACCACCCTTTACTTTCAACTGGACCGGCCCGGGTGGCTTTACAGGCGAAGGTGAAAGCATTACCATTTCTGAAGCGGGTACCTATACGGCTACTGTTACAGACGCTAATGGCTGTACGACCCAGTGCAGTAAGACGCTACGGGTTATCGATATCACGGTAACGATAACCTCTACGGCCCTGGAAATTCTGCTGGGCGAAAGTGTTACACTCACAGCTGATGCTATAGGCTGCGAAAGCTGTACCTTCAGCTGGACCGGTCCTGACGGAGAACCCATTCCCGGAGATGGTCCGGAGATCACAGTCACGCCCGGTACGCCTATCCCGCCCAATAGTCAGTACGTATATACAGTCACAGTTACTGACGATGGTCTCTGCCCATCGACGGCCAGCATCACCATCACATTGATCAATGTTTGTGATCCGGAGGGTGTTTTCGTACCCAACGCCTTTACACCCAATGGCGATGATCTGAACGACGTCTTCCAAATAGAAGGTACGACCCTGGAGCTATTTGAAGAAGCAGAATGGCTCATCTACAATAGGTGGGGTGAAGAAATGTTCCGCAGCGACAGCCCATTCGGCAGGTGGGATGGTACCCATAATGACGAGCAGTTACCACCCGATGTGTATGGTTATTACATCAGGTTGGTCTGCCCAGAAGACGATGGTGATATCGTGCTGAAAGGAAATGTGACATTGCTACGGTAAGTAGCACGCTGATGCGCCCTTCGGTCGCAAGGTGGTACGGTGATGCGACCGGAGGGCGCATCGAAGAAAATAGGTCGCGGAGTAGCCACTCTCCGAGTGGCAGTAAATTTGGACGCGGATGAACACGGATTTTCACGGATATTGAAATCCGTGTTTATCCTGCGTTTTTCCGTGTCCTTTTTTTAATAGTTGTTACCGCGTGGAGCGTGGCGATTCCGATTCAGTCCGATTTTGCGCCTTTTGCGAAAGCATTCAAAAAATTCTTCGTAAAAAGTGCAAAATTTGATTTTATGAGGACCTGGATTGTAACATTTTGCCTGTTGAGCTTTCTACCTGCGGAAGTCTACCTCCAGACAAACGGTAGACAGGTACAAAGCCAAACCACCCACTTTATATACTGTGGCCGCCTGATCGATGCGACATCTGAGGAAGTGCAGACGGAGCGAACCATTATTGTAGTCGACGATAAAATACAGCAAGTCAGGCGTGGTTTTGTGGAGCCCGACCCCGGCGCGAATCTGATCGACCTGCGGGACCATACCGTTATGCCGGGCCTGATCGATATGCATGTGCATGTAGAGAGCGAGCAGAGTCCCAACCGCTATCTTGAGGTCTTCACCATGGAGCCTGCTGACGTGGCCCTGCGCGCTACGACTTATCTGGAGCGCACCATTATGGCCGGTTTCACGACCGTGCGCGACCTGGGCGGAACGGGTGTAAACGTTAGTTTGCGCGACGCAGTAAATCGGGGCTATGTGGTAGGTCCGCGCATCTACACGGCCCAGAAATCGGTAGCGACGACCGGCGGTCATGCCGATCCGACCAACGGGCGACGGATGGACCTATCGGGTGATCCTGGTCCCAAAGAGGGGGTGATCAATAGTGCCGACGAGGCTTATGCGGCTGTGCGCAACCGCTATAAATTCGGGGCCGATTGCATCAAAATTACAGCCACCGGCGGCGTGCTGAGTGTAGCGGGCGATGGCTCTGGTCCGCAGTTTAGACAAGAAGAAGTCAATGCCATTGTACAGGCCGCCAACGACTACGGCATGCACACGGCCGCCCACGCTCATGGGGCCGAAGGCATGAAACGGGCCGTGCTGGCGGGTATCACCACCATCGAGCACGGCACCCTGATGACCGAAGAAGTGATGGACCTGATGAAGGAGCGGGGTACCTACCTGGTGCCTACCATCAGCGCTGGCCGTTTTGTGGCCGAGAAGGCTCGGCAGCCGGGTTATTTTCCGGCTATCATCGTGCCGAAAGCTATTTTTATCGGCGAGCAGATTCAAGACAATTTCGAGCGCGCCTACGCCTATGGCGTGCCCATCGCCTTCGGTACCGATAGCGGCGTGAGTGCCCACGGTGCCAATGCCGATGAGTTTATCTACATGGTCGAATCGGGTATGCCGCCTATGGAAGCCATCCTTTCGGCTACGACCATTCCTGCTCAGATATTGGGCAAAGAAGAGCTACTCGGCACCATACAGGCCGGCCTACTAGCCGATATCGTGGCCGTGCCCGGTAACCCCCTCGAAGACATCAGCGTAATGACCGATGTGCGGTTTGTGATGAAAGGGGGTAGTGTGGTGAAGTATCAGCAAGACTAGAAAAATTTATAAATTTTTCTAGTCTTGCCCCTTATCACATCCTCTTATCGTCCTTCATATTGGTGGCAATCCAGCAGTCATATCTCCACCATTGTACCGGCTGTTTTAAGAAGACTTCCGCAGGTGGATTACTCTCGCCATACCCTGGAGCTCGACGATGGAGATTTTCTGGATTTGGATTGGCTCAAGGCTGGAAGGCCCACCAAGCGCTTGGTCATCGTACTCCACGGTTTGGAGGGCTCGGCTCAGAGTCTTTATGCCCAGGGTATGGCGCGTTACTTCGCTGCCCATGGTTGGGATGCCCTTGTGACCAACCATCGCGGATGCAGTGGCCGAATGAACCGCCTGCTGCGTATGTATCACATGGGCGCATCCGACGATGTAGGCCGATTGGTAGCCCATGGTATCGATTCGGGTTATGAACAAATCGGTATTGTCGGTTTTAGCCTGGGTGGCAACCTGTGCCTGAAGTATTTGGGCGAGCAAGGTGACCGTGTACCGAGGGAGGTCATTGGCGGGGTAGCCTATTCGGTACCCTGTCACATCGCCTCTGCCAATGCCGTGATCGACCAGCCGCACAATCGCATCTATCTGCGCCGCTTCCTGCGCTCCCTCAATCGTAAGGTGAGACTAAAACACCGAGACTTCCCTGATCAAATCCGCCTCCCCAGCGGCCAAGCGGGTGACAAGTGGCCGAAGAGCTTCGCCGAATTCGACGATCGCTATACCGGACCCATGCACGGCTTCAGCGGTGCCAGCGAGTACTGGGAGACGTGTAGCTCCAGGCAGTTTCTCACCCGTATCCGTGTGCCGACCCTTCTGGTCAATGCCCGAAACGACACTTTCCTCTCTCCCCAATGCTACCCAGTTGAGGAAGCCGAAGGCAGCGACTATTTTTGGTTAGAGGTTCCGGAAAAGGGCGGACATGTAGGCTTCGGCGCTAAGCGGAGTGAGCCGTATTGGTCGGAGGTGCGGGCGTTGGGGTTTCTGGAGGGGGTGTCGTTCGGTGCCTCCGAGGAACATGAAGCCGCTTACTAGTGGCGACTCCATGATGCTTCGGAGGAGCTCGCTGGGAAATATCGATAACATCCTATGCATCTTTGGCTGAACTTTTGGTTCAGTTAAAGTTTATCGGATGTTGTGGAGGGATAGGCTGCCTTATTTTAACGTGAGGTTGGAGCAGTGAAACGCTCGCAGGAGCTCAAATCCTTCGCAGAGCTACGGCTTTGAGCACGCTACGAGGTTCTTTTCCGAGCAAGATTAGGACCTCGAAGCGTTTGCAAGCTCGAAGCCATAGCGGAGAGCTTGTAATCCTTTGAGCGTCCGATGTTTACCCCCTCAACCTCACATTATTTTAGTCTATCTGATCCAAAAAATTGGCTACCCCTATAATTAATATCAAATGAAGAATTTAATCCAGCTGATCTTTTATGCGTGCTTAGTATTGAGTAGTTGCGTGCCAGAATCTTTAGAGTCTTCTAATGCGGATTCGGGTGCTTTTCAAGGCTTGACCAGTCAAGACTCTTCCTTTTTTAAAGTCGATATCGTTAAGTGGAGAAAAGAATCCCTGGATAAAGATAGTCTTCAATTTTTTATTGGAGCAGAGCAAGTAGGATTCATGAATGTTGTTGACTTTTCGTCGAATCCTACTCTTCGAATGGTTCACCCGCTGGTAGAACTTGACTCAAGTACTACGATTTCAGAGTTAAGTCGAGTCTTTCCGGAATCGAGTAAACTGAATAGAAGGAGTGGCTACTTGTGGCGGGGCACTGTATCTATTTATGCGCAGAAAGAAATAGCAGATTTAGATTTTTGGATTCTTGAGTTTTGGCGAGAAAAGCTTATAAAAATTTATCTCTACGAAATGTATTCAAAAGATTGATATTTTATACATTTTTCAGATTTTATAGATCAGCCATGATTAAAATAATAGTAGATATAGCAAGCGTATTATTGATTTTACTTTCTTTTTCCATTTTGTTCTCGATATCAATTTTTTATCTTGGAACTGAGCAGGATTTAGAAAATATATCCAGATATTTACAGGTTTTGATTAGGTTTTTGGTTTCGTCTGTTTTTTCCGCAGGTGTGGTTCTGATTATTAAAATACTGAATATAGTTCGAGTTAAGCTTGAATTAGAAAAAATTCCTGCTGGAAAAGTTTTTTTGCTTTTATTGTTGATTGCTATGTGTCTGAATGTGTGGGTGTGGTTCACACGGTGAGAAGCTAGAAACCATAGAAGATGGTGCTCACGAAAACTACCTCAACTTTGGATTCCCGCTACCGACTGCCCATTATACTTATGACGGAATTGGCAACGTTCTAAATGATGATCAGCAGAGTATGTCGTATAATGCGTTTAACTTTCCGAATACTATCTCTACCACTTCTGGTTATGGCGCAGAGATATCTTATCGAACAGATGGGTCTAACAGCACTTCTCTCAATGATCCGAATACCGCCGAAATCTTACAACGCGAACTCTACTACCCCTTCGGCATGTCGTTTCGCGGTACCGCCCCATTAGAGCCAGAGCCCGATCAGGACTTTCTGTATAATGGTAAGGAACTGGTGGGAGAGACGGGATTATATGATTATGGGGCTAGGTATTATGATCCGGCGGTGAGTAGGTGGATGGGGGTTGACCCGTTGGCTTATGAGTATGGAGCTTGGAGTCCGTATAATTATGTGTTAAATAATCCTATGCTTCATTTTGATCCAGATGGCAGAAGTGTAGATGGAGAGTACGAGAAAGATGAGGATGGGAATTGGGTGAAGGTGTCAGATAAGGGGGATCATATAGGCGTAGACTTTTATCATCATGATACCTTCCGCGGAAGTGGTAAGCAAATGACTTTAGCTGTAGATCAAATGAGTGGAAGTTACAATTGGATAACCAATGGGCGTAGTGTTTTAAGAGGAGAAAGTAGACAGGATGATATTGGGTGGCAAGAGGTATTCGATGAATGGAAGTTTGGAACTGGCCCTGAAAGAAGTCTTTTTTGGGGAAGTCATCCTAGCAATGTATCCATTTCTAAACATTATAACTTCTTGGATGCTCATGACGAATTTCTTGCTAGTGAGGATTCTAAGGCGGGTTTTAGTGTCAACTTTTGGCCAGACGATTATGTCTGGACAGGTACTGACATGCAGTCTCAGATGATGGGCTCTTACAACTTAAGCTTTTATCGACTAGGGGAAAGGGTGCTGGCATTAGCTCAAGATTCTAAGTCAAGACAATCTTTTTACTACAGGATGGATGTTACAAATTATTCTAGATCTGAAGGGAGATATATTACTAAGGCACCTACAATTCCTATGTCAACTGGCATGGGGACTTATCTTCCTGGGCCAAGTAACGTTTATTCATTGTCTGAGACCAATACTTATCAGACTTATATGTTCTTTGTCAGATAAATTTATACGGTGTTAAAAATTCTATCATTATTGATTTTTCTTTTTTCTATCAGCAGTTGCCACGTTGGAGAAAAGGTATTTGATGGAAAATTTGTTGTGGAGAACTATGATTATGTTCCGTTTATAACCGATCTACCATTTTTTGCTGATGAGCTGGAATTGTTTAGTGATGGAACTTTTAAGAGTAGTTACTGGGGTACTGGTGATTATGAGATAGAGTCAAGTCAAATAACACTCGATTATAAAAAGCGCGGTAGCATAAGGGGAAGCGCACGATTTAGCCTTAGATATGAAATGGGGCGAGTTGAAGAAATAATTCTTTTTGACCTAGAGGGACATGTTTACAAGAGAATAGAGTGAAATTTTAAATATGTATGGATATATGATGAGGCCTGATTTTAACTAATTGCATCATTAGGATGAATACGCCTTCCTCGCCTTCGCATCTCTGATATAGGTATCGATCAAATCGTAAAGCGTGTGCTTTTTATCGGTCTCCAGCTGCTCCAGCTCTTCCAATCGTTGTCGGTTGCGGGCGTTGAGCTGAGCGGCTTTGGTCTCGCCGGGGAGGTAGTCGAGGGGTGCGTGTAGGGATAAGACGATTCATCTGATCCTTAGTCGTTATATTTATGTATCCAGCCATATATTTTGAATTGGTGATATCGTATCTGTTTCAGATAAAGAGAAAGGTCAAAGTAATTATCGCAGTCATCCTTTTAGGATTGCTCATTTTGTCAACGACTGGCTATAATATAGTTGTTGTTAAATCAAGAATAGTAGAAAAGCCTGATACGGGTAATAGTGAAAATACTAGTGAGTATATCAGCGTTCTATCATCGTGCGATTTTGATTCGGGTAAATGGCAAGCCTTTATTTATGTTCACTGTGAAGACATGTTTGTCGATGACTGGATGCTTTCAAGGAGATTATACCAAACTTCGGATGTTGCATTACCCAAGAAGATGAAGAATGAATGGGTCTTTACCTGTGGCTCAGCAGATATAGCCACGGTTCAAAGCAAAATATTGTTCTTTCAGGACGGTGAATTGAAATACGAAAGTGGAATGGTGTTAGAGAAGAGTTTGGAGGGATTGCAAACGCCTCAATGTGGTTGGCTGGATGCGAAGAATCATGCTCTCTATAAATACTGTAAAGAATTCAAGCCAGTTTATTGGCCGATAGTTGTTTTGTGATTAGAATTGTAATATCCAATCCAACATGATATGCGTATGGCTGGAATAAATAATATTTCAATCAACGAGAATGAAGTTTGCCTGTATACAACTCTTTCAAGCGAAGAGAGTCAAAAAGCATCAGCGGTCATTCGCTTGTATTGGAAAGATGTATTCGCTATTGCCATCTGGCGGACACTAGATTTTGACGATGATACCACCTATGTATTTGTGTTCTCAAAAGCTAATGAAAGGTATGTTGTCAATACCAATAGATTGTCAGTTGAGGCGTACAGCAAGCTCAGTAGAGAATTTGAAGCTGTTCTATCTGTTCCATTTGAATCGCATTTTAGCCTTCCTACAGTTGTCTATCCTTCCATAGCTTTTGGTTGCCCTCTTTTTAAAAATAACTGGTGGTTTAAGATCAAGTGGAATGTATTTTCTAGCTTTGAAACCCGTTTGTCTCAAAAAGTGTCTTCTTGCTTGTCTGACTTGCTAGTTGCTAAGTAGATGAATTATTGCAAGAGTACCAGCTACAATACGACTTTGGTAATGACAGTACTTATCAGATCAGGTACTACAAGCAGGGAATAAATCAGATCGATTCGGCTACTGTTTTTGTCGACTCTATCGTGACAGAGACCATAAATTGGGTCGATCACGACATACAATATTGCAGAAGTGTAGCTTTTGCTGAGGATTAGAGTGGGAGAGCAATGATATCGCGAGCATATACTGAAGCTGGAGTAGTATGTGAAGACTTAGCGAGCTCCTCCGCGGCATCTCCGAACCGCCGCTGAAAGCGGTTCGGAGTTCCTCGGAGGCGTCGAGCGGCCGCAGCGGTTTGGCTCCAGCTCCTCCTCGAAACATCCGATGAACTTCCAATGAGCAAAACGCTCATTGAAAGATGCACCGGATGTTCGAGCGGTTTATCGCTTCACCTTCCAGATAAACAGCGTGTTCTTGATGCGGCGCAGGCGGACGTTGTTTTCTTGGAGATTGAAAATCTCCAGGCGGCAGGTGCCTGCTATCTCGGCGGGATCGTTGGGGGCGGGGCGGGTAGAGATCATGTCTGTAGCACCGATGATGGACAGCGCGCCCAAGGCTTGATTGAACTGTATATTGAAGGCTGACTTTTCGCCGAAGGGGAGCTGTATAGGCTTTTCGAGAGCGGGACCAGAGGATGGGCCATCGTCAGTCGGCCCCTGACCAGACTCGATGACGGGGTCGATGCGGTCCTTGCCCGTGACCACACTTAGTTGGTGGTCGATTAAACCGATGACGACACCTTCGAGGGCGTCGAGGTCGAATTCATGCGCCTTGCCGTTATCGAGAAGTATGATTTTACTTCTGTCGCTGGACAGAGATAGTGTGTTGAGCATTTTTATATTTGTTGGGGTCGAAAATGAGGTCCAGTCAATAGGTTTTACGTTGGCCAATCTGTCGAGATCTTCACGCGTAGGCGGATGATCCGATCTGGATCGGCGATCCAATCGACGGCCTCCTACAGTAGGTGGGGCGTCAGATCGCTGACTACTCGATCGTACCTCAGGCCTTTTTTCAGCTGGGTTTCCACCAAAAAACTTCCGTAGACTCGTCCAAAAACTCATTGTCGACTATACTGGGTGAGGGGGAATAATAAAGTGCAAGCTAGGGAATTTTTGGAGATTGATCTTATCCCCTTCTCTATAAGCTAGCAACAAAAATGATCCACAATTTTTATCACGGATTTTCAGGATTAAGCTGAGGCCACGGATCTTATTGATTCCATAGATACGCGCAAGCGCTATATGGATACCACGGTGCCTCTAAAGTCAAAAGAATACTTTCAT
Organism: Bacteroidota bacterium; assembly: GCA_039025055.1. Classification (GTDB taxonomy): domain Bacteria; phylum Bacteroidota; class Bacteroidia; order Chitinophagales; family Saprospiraceae; genus Neolewinella. The sequence goes on from JBCCPC010000006.1 coordinate 19,718, forward strand.
AAATATCGATTTTGCTTTCGTACTACATTAGTCGGTTAAAGAAATACCCCACAGCAGTGATAAATACTTTGTTTGTGCCAACTGCGATAGTCTTTAATAGTTTGAGAAAATTTACGTCTGTTGGCATACTAGCCCTCTTGCTCCCGTGGGGAGCAAGAGCGGGAGATAGAGGGGCAGCAAACGCTTATTTCAGTCACGCTCAACTCAATAACCTAAAATCTCCAACATCCTCTCTACTGACTGCGGCCCGTGTAACTCTCGATCGGTCAAGTGGCCTTTACTATCGACATCGAGAATGATATGCCTGGGCGTAGGGATCAGGCAGTGCTTAATGCCGCCATAGCCGCTGATACTATCCTGATAGGCTCCGGTATGGAAGAAGCCGATGTAGAGGGGTTCGGAAGTATTGGGCTCGATGACGGGGAGAAAGACCTGGCTTTCGTGGACCTCGCTGTTGTAGTAGTCGCTATTGTCGCAGCTGAGGCCGCCTATATTGACGCGTCGGTAGGGGTTTTGCCACTTATTGATGGGCAGCAGGATGAAGCGCTCGCCTATGCCCCAGGCATCGGGTAGGGTGGTCATCAGGCTGCCGTCTATCATGTACCAGAGCTCGCTGTCGTTTTGCTGCTTTTGCTCCAGTACGCTGAAGATATGGGCACTGCTCTCGCCCACGGTATACTTGCCGAACTCGGTGTAGATGTCGGGCTCGGGCAGGGCGTTTTCCCGGCATATTTCCATGATGTTGTTCACGATCTCGCGCACCATGTATTTGTAGTCGAACTCGAAGCCCAGGCTATTGCGTATGGGCATACCACCGCCTATGTTGAGTGCGCTGAGGCTCTCGCTCTGCTGCCTTAGGGCGACGTAGACTTCGGTGGCTTTGCGCAACTCGCCCCAGTAGTAAAGACTATCGTTGATGCCGGTATCCACGAAGAAGTGGAGCATCTTGAGGTCGAACTTGGGGTTACCTGCTATGCGCGCTTGGTATAGCTCCAGCAGTTCCTGGCGGCGCATGCCCAGTCGGCTAGTGTAAAACTCGAAGGTGGGTTCTTCTTCGGTAGCGAGGCGCAAACCGATGTTCAGCCTTTGACCTTGCTCGAGAAGGTCTTCGTAGAAGACGAGTTCGCTGGCGTTGTCGAGGACGGCGACCACCTGCGGAAGTACAAATGACAAATCTACAATGGCGCGCAGGTAGTCTTCGGTTTTAAATCCATTGCAAATAATCTTGGTGTTTCGATTGATCTTGCCCTGGCTGTACAGCTTTTTGACCAGTTCGACATCGTAGGCCGAGCTGAGTTCCAGCTGTACGCCGTAGCGCAGGGCTTCTTCTACGACGTGGGCGAAGTGGTTGCTTTTGGTGCAGTAGCAATAGTAGTACTTCCCGGCGTAGCCGAGCGAATTCATGGCTTTGTTAAAAAGATTTCGCCCCCGCTTGATCTGCTTGCCGATACGCGGTAAATAGGTGATGCGCAATGGCGTGCCGTACTTGTCGATGTAGTACCTGAGTGGTATGTCGTTGAAGGTGAGGTAACCTTCTTCCAGATCGAAACCTTCTTGCGGGAAGTAGAAGGTCTGGTCTATGAGGTCGAAGTATTTTGAGGCCAAGCTTCAAATATTTGTGAGCGCGAAGCTAATCTAATATTGACTTTGAGGAAAATCGAATTCAGCAATCTGGAGCGTTTGTTCCCCCTCTTTTTCTATCTCTAGATACAGCGATATTGTTTACGATGACGAGATTGCACCCTCTTTCCCTAACCCTTACTCCCCAAGGAGCAAGGGGACTTGTTAACTAGGAAACGACTGCATTAAACTACTTTTATAAATCATAGCCGCAGGCACTATCAATGTTTTTCAGCTACTGCCACCCCTTCCCCTATTGAGGGAATACAAAAGCAATGGAGAGGTCTTAATATGGGGGAAGGGGCTGGGGGAAGAGGGTGAATTTCAAGGCTCAAATTAGCCGAGAAAGTATGATTTCGATATTATGATGGGGAGTACATAGACTCACTTCAATATCACCATCCTTTGCAAATCGCTCTGGGCCGAATTATCGCCCTCGCCTTTTAGCCTAACCTGATATAGATACACCCCACGCGCCAGCTGATCGCCATAATCGTCGCGGCCATCCCACTCGATGCAGTCTTCGAGGCGAACGGTGCCGTCACTGAAGGGCAAGTCGGCCTCGAGGGTCTTGACCAGTCGGCCGCTGACGGTGTAAATCTGTACTAGTACCTGCACATCTTGCCCGGTGAGGGTGTGGTCGAACTGTATGCAGGTGCGGTCGCTGAACGGATTGGGGTAATTGAGTACGCGGGTGAGGGCGGCGCGCCCGTCGGCAGAAACCACAAAGTCGGTGCTGCCGGTAGCGCTATTGTTCGCTACGTCCCAGGCGCGGACAGAGATGGTGTGCGGCCCCGGCTCCAGGTCGAAGAGAGGGAAGCGCACTTCGCCGCGGCGGAAGTCGTCGGCAGCGGCCTCGTAGTAGTCGTTGAGGATGATGGGGTTGCGCGTGTCTTCGTCGATTACGGCTTCCAAATCGTGTCCGATGCTGTTGCCCGTTACATTGATGCCCAGGTCGTCGCTCAGTTTGACGAGCAGCGTGGCTTCGGTACCGACTTCGCCGCCCGAGATGAAGCTTTCGTCGTTCATAAAGACATCGACTACCGGGCCTTGATCATCGGAAACGGCATTGGGGTCGGTACCGCCAATGACGAGCTCATTGTAGGCACCCGAAGCATCGATACGCTGCGCCGGGTCGGCGGCATAGTAGCTGATCTTAACCTGGCCGAAGGAGTAGTTGATGTCCCTGGGTACTACGAAGCTGAAGCTGAACTGCCCATCGCGTACGGTGGCCCGACCTCGGAAAATGATGCTGCGCTGCACCTCGAAAGTACGAGCGGGCGAGCCGGGATCTTGCTGTAGGGTATTGACGCTTTGCGGCTTATCGTATACGGTGGGGAAGATGGTGCCGTTGAAATCGGTGAGGGGGTTGCCATTCACGTCTACGATCTCGCCGCTGATCATCACTTGCTGCAGTGCCCGTGCAGTGTCGGTACGCGCGGGGTCGATCGGCTGCCCGTCGACCATGAGGGTGCGCACACCGTGCGTCGGCAAGGCAATGACGGTAGCCGGATCGCCGAGTAGCGTGAATTTTCTAGCGTTGCGCGTTGCAAAAGACAGATCGCTGGTGCCCGAGGTCGTGATTCTGTTTTTGGCGATGCGGATCACATCGCCCAGGGTGCGCCATTCGCCATCGGGACGGTCTAGCATGGCCTGTACCGTCTCGTCGGTCAGGCGCTTATTCTCGTTGGCATATACCGGGCGGGTGGTGGTAAGCAAGGCAGCGGCCCCACCGCGGGTAGTGAGCAGGGTTTCCTCGCCTGCACTAACGAAGTTGGCGTCGTCGAAAGAAGCGAAGGTGCAGGTCGCCGTGATAAAGACCGGATATTGATTAGGGTTTCGCCAGTTTCTGATCTGTGGAATGCTCAATACGCGCTCCTGTCCCCATCCACGCGGGCCGCCATGACCCAGATAGGTAATAGCCAGCGACCCTCTGAAGATGGCTCGGTCTATGCCCTCGGTCACGGCTGGAAAACGATCGCCTGCCGACTGACTGATCTGTGGAAAGAGATCGAAGTAAAACTTGTCGAAGTTGAGGTCGGGTCGGCGGGTGGCTACCGATCGGGCCACCTCGTCTACATCATCGGTATGTTGGCTGTTGTCCTCGTCATCGCCCACAAAAACCATACGGGTGCGCCAGTCGCCCAGGGCTTCGGGTGCCGTGTCGTAAGCAATCAGCTTATCTATCACGTTTTTCGCTTCGGCCGCACTTTTGACCGGCAGTCTACCAACGGCAATATTTAAGTCGGGCTCAAGAGGCAAGCGGCTATTGCTTGCACTGAAGATGCCGAAAAAGTCATCGGCCGGAAAGTCCTCGACTTCGGTATACTTGAACTCACGACCGTAAACGGGTATGAAATTATTGCCGAATCCATAGATGTCTCGATGGTCGAAACTGCCGTCACCGAGCAGCAATAAATATCTGAAATCGGGATCCCGCTCCCAGATCATATGGGCAAAATTACGGATGGCACCCGCATCGTCTTTACCGCCGCTGAACTCGTTGTAGACCTCCTCAACATCTACCAGTACCACGTCGAAGCCATTGAAACTGCGGCGGTGCTCGGCCAGTCGCTCGGCGTTTTGCCTAAAGGTCTTGTGGGTAATGATCACCATATCGGCTTGCTGAATGCCGTGTAGGTCCTGATTGACGACCTCGCCTACGGCCTCGGCTTGCAGCAGTTGATTGCCGGGTCTGAAAACGACGAACTCGTGCACGGCATCGCCAGTAGCAACCGTTGCATTACTGCCTTGCAGATTCACGCGGCCTATGGTATTGGCATCGCCCACACGCCAGACCTGGTCTTCGTCATCGAGGTTGCTGAGCTGGAAAGTCGTATTCAGATGCAGTCGGCTATTGCGGTCGCGGAAATCCATCTGCGAGCCATTGAACACCAATCGTCGGCGAGCTATGAGCTGTATGTAGTCGAGCCAGGCTTCGCTCTCTTCCGAGTTAGAGGGGGTCGGGTAGATGACCTTTATGTTTACATCTTCCTGATTCAGATCGAAGCTTGCCGATAAGTTTCTCGGGTAGACCGCCTGGCTGGTCTCTTCGCGGCCAAAGGTCACACGGCTAGCCGATGAGCTGGTGAAAACCTCCCCATTCACTTCGGCATTGAAGCGGCTTACCACATCTGCCCGTACGCCCATTCTCACCGTCAGTGCAGCAGGCACATCGCTCACAAAGTCGGGCACTTCGAACAAGCGACCGTAGTTCTGCTCGCGCGATACTCTAAAAAAATCGCCATACCAACTGCGGCCCGACCCACTGGCACCACTCAGCTCGTGCATGATGTTTTTTTCTTCCTCTTCAAAAATGTAGCGCGCCTCGTAGGAGTCGGTTGTATATGTTGTACTTCCGCTGGTGGAAAGCCCGGCTACTCTACGTCCATTTCCAGGTTCTATCTTCAAATAGTAGTAGTTGAGATCATCGTAGAGATGCTGCTCAAAGGCGAAGGCGTTGCCGTTGCTGTTGTACGCCCATTTGTCGGCGGCCTCACCGTAGAAGTATATCGCATCATCCCCGTCGAAGTTGCCGTCGCTTTCCCCAGATATCCAGATGGGCTGTTCGGGCAGATCGTCAGGAAACTCGTCGCCCACGACTTCGGGTATCATTCCGCCACCTTGTCCATACAGTCTAATCTGCCTGGGGTCTACGCCGTCTAGGTTCATACCCAGCTCGCCGGTCAGAAAGCCACGCGTCAGCTTATGTATGCCCGTCTGGCTCACAGCGATCTGGTACACTTGCCCATCTGCGAGTACTGATCTATTGGCGAATGTGTTTGATCTGGCCTGTCCGGGTGCGGGGCTACGGTCTACCTCCAGCTTAATCGATTTCAATCGCTGGTAGCCCGCTGTTGATCTAAGGACGGGCACGAAGCCGACCTTGGCCAGATATCCTTCGGGCTGGCGGCTTACACTAGTCTCGAATTGAATATCGTCGCTCAATAAATCTGTTTTGGCTAAGGGGTGGGGGCTAAAGTCTTCGTACTCGGCTTCGATTACGCGCACTTGCAATTCGCCGCTTCCCGCCGCTCGCCACGATCTGACCACCATAGGCCAGGGTCCTTCCAGCTCTCCCTCTAGCGAGTAGCGGACCTGGCGCTCGCCATTGTATTCGATGACCAGAGGTGATTCTGGCCACTCGAATTCATATTCTAGCGTCTGTTGGGCGTTCAGCGGAGTGGTAGCCAGCAGCAAAAATGTGACCAGGGATAAATAGTATGCGTTCATCATGGAGAGAGTAGGTATTGGGAAGCTCAATCGATAGTTTACGTAAAATACGATCATATAACGCCTGTAAAAAAATTTGGATTGCTCTTTAACTGCCGTGGTGCCGACTATAAATGTGCCTATATTGGCAATCAGAATGATGATTTGAAGGTTATGTCATTAATGAAGGCCCTGTTTACAAGTATGCTTCTGGTTTTAGTATGCTCGAGTGTGGGTGCACAAGACCCTGTTTTTAGTCAGTTTTTCTCGGCACCACTAAGGCTCAACCCCGCCTTTACAGGCATATCTACGGCCCCGCGACTTACGGCCAATTACCGGGCGCAGTATGTGGCTTACCCCAATGCTTTCACTACTTATGCCGTGGGTTATGAGCAGCCGATCACCAATTCGCCTTCTGCCTTCGGTATTTCTGCTATGGTCGATCAGCAAGCAGATGGGTCTTATACCAATACCTACTTTGCGGGTACTTACAGCTATGAAGTCCAAATGGGCGAAGAGCTACGGGCCAGACTCGGCCTTTCCGTAGGCTTATTACAAACCTCTATCGATTTCGACCGCTTCGTATTCGGAGATATCGTAGACCCCATCGATGGCGTCGGCGACCCCACCGCTACCATGGAGGCACTACAATCCGATGCCAAGACCGATTTCGATTCAGGTATGGGTGTGGTCATCTATGCGCGTGGCCTCTATGGCGGTGTGACCATAGACCACCTCAACCGCCCCAACGAAAGTCTCTTTGAGGTCAACGAAAATCTCTATGCGGGTCGGCCCCTGCGCCTCAGTTTCCACGCCGGTGGACAAATCAACCTCAAGCGGTACAGCAACCGACGTCGCCCGGCCTACGTCACACCCAATATACTCTACACCCGCCAGGCTGCTTTCGAGCAGCTCATGCTCGGGGCTTATTTTGGCTACGGGGCCCTCTACCTAGGCGGTTGGTTCCGCGAAGGTTTTGAAAATCGCGATGCGCTGATTGCCTTGGTCGGCGTTCGTCAAGGCGTTTTCCGTGTGGGGTATAGCTATGATATTACCGTGTCTTCTCTGAGATCAGTACCCGGCGGTCTAGGTGGCGTGCACGAGATCAGCCTCGCCTTCGATTTCGGGGAGAGTAAAGAGCTGCAAAGGCGGCGGTTTAGGGATAGATATAATGATTGCTTCGGTATGTTCAGGTGATGACTCGGCTATCGCCATCGTTGGGATAGACCCGCTATCTCGAGCCGGGACAAGCACGCCTCTCGGCGATGCGGGAATAAACTCGCTGTGCTCGTCGGGATAAACGTTGCTGGTAAAAAGAACTCTCTTGTACTTTAGAATCACAGCGACCGAAGGGAGCTAATCCCACCGATGGCGATAGCCGAGGCAATCCCGACTCGGGAGATAGCCCGAGTTTATCCCGCTATGCCCTAAGGCGAGCAAGTTCCGCGAAGGCCCATAGGCCTGAGTTATCCCAGCATAAGTCTTAAAGCTTGTACTTAAAGCTCTATTTTTTTCTCGCACGCTTTATTACGCTTAGGTCTATCACCATCTATACTTTCCCAGCAGGCTCCATAGATAGAGCAGTAGCAAAATTTGACACTGATCTTATCCGGCAATTCACTGACGATATCTACAATATTGTCTACGACATCTGCGCGCAGAGAAACGACTTCAATGGATTCACCAGGAGAGATGATTCCGTCGTCAAAGCCAGTGACCGTCAGTAGATCTAAATTCATAGAATCTAAACGTGGGTACATATTATCCACCCAGTTAGAAAAAGAGAAAGACTGATTTTCGAATACATATTCTACGCCTCCGATTATCGCAGGACCAGTACCATTGTTTTTTAATTTGAAAGTCCAGTATACCAGGCTATCGTCTTCGTAATTGGTATTATAGGACCGGTCAAGGTAGGGCCAAACACTGGCGGCCATTTGATCGGCAGCCATATCTTGTTGTTGGCGCAAAATGCTGGTTTCCACCAGTGATATGATGGTACCTACCAAACTGATAGCCAGCGCAAAAATACTGATCACCAGAGCGGGATCTATGCGCCGCCTTGAAGATGGTTTATTATCTGCTTGCCGATTGGTTGTGGCACTATTTTCCTCCTGATTCATAAATTACAAACTTCAATTGCCTCAAGGTGTTGATATAGCCAAACGTTAAATATGAATCAAGCAGGATTGATTACGGGTGCATCGGCAGGTATCGGTAAGGCATTGGCCCATGAGCACGCCAAAAGAAAACGAGACGTGATACTCGTAGCCCGCCGCGAGGAAGCCCTCAACAAACTGGCTAAGGAACTCAGCGACCAATATGGCATAGAGACCATGGTCATCGCCAAAGACCTGACCGAAGCGGGTGCCTGCCAATCGATATACCAAGAGATAACAACTGCAGGCATAGCGCTCGACTACTTATTCAACAATGCCGGCTTCGGTGGCCACGGTAACTTTCACGAGCGAGATATCCAGTCAGATCTCAAGATGGTCGATCTCAACATCAAAGCCGTATTGGAGCTGACCCATCCTTTCGTAAAGGACATGGTCAAGCGCGGCCGAGGTAAAATCTTGAATGTGAGTAGCACCGCTGGCTTTATGCCTGGCCCTTTGCAGGCTACCTATTTCGCGACCAAAGCTTTTGTCAATAGCTGGAGTCAGGCCATCAATGAAGAGCTACAAGGCACCGGTGTGACTGTGACGGCCCTCTGCCCGGGTGCTGTCAATACCGAATTTGCCGAAGTGGCCAAGCTCGACCAAGCCGATATGTTCAAAAACGCCAAGTCAGCTGAATATACCGCCGCTAAAGGCTACGAGGCCATGGAAGCCGAAAGGCTAAAAGTGATCAGTGAGCCGAGTCTGAATTTTGCGATCAAGGCGTTGTTCCCGTTTGTGCCGATGCGGTCGAAGTTGAAACAGGTGAAGAAGTTGCAGACGTTGTAATAACTCGGCTACCGCCTTGTGGGATAAGCGTGGGCTATCGCCCTACGCTGTGACAGACTCGCTATCACTCGTCGGGATAAAACTCGAACGTGAAAGGAACTATCTCGTACTGTAAAATCACAGCGACGGTAGGGAGCTAATCTCACTGATGCTGATAGGCGAGGTCATCCTGCGACCGAAGGGAGTTATTCCACAGCTTTCATGATTTGAGCAATCGCTTCATCGGCATCCGTTGCTTGCCAGCCGTATCGCGCCACAAAAGCAGAATCATTCAAGCGATAGGCGTTTTGGTACTGGTAGCGCATTTTATGGAGGGCTTTCAAATCGGGGATGAATAGCCCGATAGCTTGCATCATAAAGCCATTGAGGGTGCTCATTTTGGGTGCAGCACTTGATGACTTTCGATTTTGGGGATGAATGCTACCTGCGGAAGTCCAAATTTTATGCATCCACTGCTTACCTGTAAAAGCCTCACTTGTGGGTAAGTGCCAAACGCGGCCATAAGAGTCGGGGTCATTGCCCAGTTGGGTGGTAGCCTTAGCGGCATCGAGGGTGAAGGTGAAGTTGTGTGGCTGCGAGCTATTGTAGAGCCATCGCATGGTTTTGCCTTTTGCAGCTGGTACGATGACCGTTTCATGTATGACAGAGCTGGTGCAATTGGGCCCATAGAAATCGGCCGCTCGGGCGATGACGGCTTGAACCCTTCCCGACTTATGGGCATCGAGCACGCGCTGGGCTACTTCGGCCCTGACTTTGCCCTTAACCGTAGCTGGATTGACAATTGCCTCTTCGGTCATACCGTCGATTTGATCTGGCGCATACATGTATACATTGTCGAAGAAGACCAGCTTGGATTCGTGTTTTGCGCAGGCATCGATAACGCTTTCGATAAGAGGAACCCAATGCTGCTGCCAGACCTTGTCGCGATAGGGTAGGCCAATGACCAGATAGACGATGTCTGACCCGGCGACGGCCTTATCGACTTGCTCGGGGTCGAGTAGATTGGCAGCCAGGAGTTCGTCGGTAAGATTCACCTTTTCAGGATTGCGGCTGACGAGCCTGATGTGCCCAGTATATTGAGCCAGTTCCTTGGCGAGGGGCGTACCGATATGTCCGTTGGCACCGAGTATGGTTTGCATATTTGGATGATTTTGATGCAAACCTATGGGGCCTCAATACGAGTTGACCGGACAAATGTCTATAAAAGAGGAGTGCTGCTTATTTCTTTGCGGATTCGGCTTAAATGCCGGGGGGCGATACCCAGCATTTCGGCTACGTAGCGTTGTGGTACGTATAAAATAAACTCTGGATAGTGATCGAGCATATGCTGATAGCGGGCTGTAGCATCTTTATAAAGTAGGGCGTGTACTCGATCTTCAAAGCATCCGGCCAGGGTTTCAAGAGTCTGCGTCCAAAAATGCCTGAGTTCTTGATGTTGTTCGTAAAGTGCCAACCATCGCTGTCGGCCCAGTAAATAAATCTCGCAATCTTCGACAGCGATGATGTACTCAATAGACGGAATTTGGCGGGTAAAGCTTTGAAGGGAGAGGAAGAATTGTCCGGGTAGGTAAGCCCAACGGGTATGTAAGCCTTCATCAGTTTCAACGGCGGCTCTTAATAGTCCTGATTTTAGAAAACCGATATGCTGACAATACTGCCCCGGACGTATCCAGCTTTCTCCTTTTCTGATAATCTTTTTTTCGAATTCAGTAGCTAGCCCTTCGACCATCTTAGCTGGGTCTGTATGCACTTGTCGGAATAGCTCGGTTATAGCGTTTTCTGGCTTGTTTGGCATGCCCTAATGTAGGAATAACTCGGCTATTACCTCATGTGATTTGCTCGGCTATCGCCATCGCAGGGATTAACTCGGCTATCGCCTCGTCGGGACAAACGTTGCTGGTAAAAGGTACTCTCTTGTTCTTTAGAATCACAGCGACCGAAGGGAGCTAATTCCACCGACGCCGCAGGCGAGGTAATCCCACGACCGAAGGGAGTCATCCCAACGCCTTCAGCACTTTCCTCCCTCGGTTTTTAAACCCATTACTTCCATACTCCATTCCAGATTCGATGGCGGCCTTGAGCTCTGGGGCGATATCTGGGTATTTTTGGCACAGTTTCAAAGCCGTGGTCATCGAGAATACGCGGCTGGTGACGGGTTCGTTTTCGTCGACGATGAGTTTTAGGCTCAGGTCCAGGAGTAAGCCTTCCAGGTTTTCGTCTATCTCGCTGGGATACTCGCTGAAGTATCTCGTTATAGCTCGTCTGACAGCCGGGTGGGGCGGGCTAGTGGCATAGGCGATAAATTTCTCGTGCTCGCTATCCAGCCAGAAGGGTTCGATGCGGCCCAGGTCACCGACCACCATGGCAGCTCGCTGCGTGATCTTGATGTCTTCGGTCTGGTAGAAGCAGTCGAGTAGCTCCTTGACCTTCTTCTGGTTGAAGAGGACGATGCCGAGGACTTCGTCGGCAACGGTACGAGAGTGGGCTTTGGCTAAGTGAGAACGGATAGACATTCGGCAATGTAGGGATTACTCGGCTATTGCCTCGTGTGACTTGCTTGGCTATCGCCATCGCAGGGATTAACTCGGCTATCGCCTCGTCGGGATAATCGTCTCCACTTAGAAGGTACTCTCTAGTACTTTAGAATCACAGCGACCGAAGGGAGCTATCCCTGCGATGCCGATAGGCGAGCTAGTCCCACGAGGGCCATTAGGCCCGAGTTATCACCGTTCCCGACTGCTCGGTCTCTGCTCTAAATAGCTGCTGCAAGCGTTCTAGGATCGATTCATGGTAGTGATTTACGATTTGGCGGCCATCGATCTCGCGTACGCGGGTCAGCTCGCCCATGGTGCCTGTGGTGAAGACCTCGTCGGCGGTGTAGAACTCGGTGAGACTGAGGCGAGCTTCCTGGTGGGGAATGTCGTTTTTGGCGCAAAGGCCAAGAATCAGCGCGCGGGTGATACCGGGTAGGCAAAAATCGGCATGCGGTGTGCGCAGCCTGCCGTCGCGGATCAGGAAAACATTTACACCGTTGGCTTCAGCTACGTAGCCGTCTTTATCGAGCATGAGGCCGGCATCGGTACCTGATTGGTTGGCTTCGATCTTGGCTAAGATGTTGTTGATCAGATTATTGTGGTGAATTTTGCTGTCGATTGACATAGGGCTATTGCGCCGCACCGAGCTGGTCGATAGGGTTATAGATTCGGGGTAGACAGGCGGCTTCCACTCGGGCAGCACGATGAGGGAGCAGCCAAACTGATTGAGGCGCGGGTCCATCCCACTCGTGATTTTTCGTCCGCGGGTCAGCGTCAGGCGTATATGTACACCGTCGTACATTTCGTTGGCTTTCAGGGTATCGAATATGGCTTTTTGTACTTCCGCAGGTGGCGGCACTTGCTCGAAGGCGAGGGCATGCGCGCTATCTACCAAACGCCTAATGTGATGGTCCAGACAAAATACTTTTCCATTATATACACGCAAGCCCTCCCAAACGGCGTCGCCCCCTTGCACCACGCTATCGAAGACACTAATTTTCGCTTGGTCGCGGGGCAGAAGTTCGCCGTCTATGTAAATTAGGATGTTATCGTTTCGGCTGTCGTACTTTTGCAGCATAGAAAGTAGTTATTTATCGATCTTGGGTTGGTATTGCAGATCAAAGATTGATAAAAGAAATCATCTATGACCTCCTTGCGGATCAATTTGTGGTCTAGCCCGCGCAATCTTAGCACGGCCCTCATGTATAGCTTCGCCCAGCGAGTAGATACGGTTGTGCTCGATGAGCCTCTTTACGGTCACTACCTGCGCCACCAACCTACGAAGGCGAAGCACCCCGGCCGCGCCGAAGTACTAGAAGCCCAACCCGATAGTGGCGAAGAAGTGATCGAGCGTTTGCTCTACGAAGACTTCGGGTCGCCCATCCTGATCTGCAAGCAAATGACCCACCACCTTATCGATCTCTCGGCCGATTTCTTGCTCAGTATGCGCAATGTGATTTTGATCAGAGAACCCAGGGCAATTTTAGCCTCCTATAGTCGTGTAGTAGATCGCATTACAGCCTATGATGTAGGCTTGTCGAGGCAGCTGTGGTTATACGACTTTTTGCGCGAGTCGGGCATGCCACCCGTGGTGGTTGACGCTACGCGACTTAGGAACGATCCCGAAGAGCAGCTGTCGTCGCTCTGTCATCGCCTCGGCATCAACTTCGAGCCTACCATGATGCAATGGCCCGACGGTCCTAAACCCTATGATGGGGTCTGGGCAAAATACTGGTATGCAGGTGTACATCAATCAAAAGGATTCAAACCTGCCGGCGAACAAAACCTTTCGCTTTCTTCAGAGTTGGAAAGTATCGCCAAGCAGTATCAGGAGCGGTATGATGCGCTGTTGAAGCACGCGGTTTAGGGGTTGTAAATTTGTATATTTACAAATTTGCAACCGACAAAAATTTGGATTCGATGAACGATCAACTCCAGTTGTAAGATTAATTATTGAAAATCGATATATAACATTGCTAATGTTCTGAATTCAATAAATCTCCATCCAGCATTTTCTCAAAACACAAACTTAAGGATCGCCAAATATTAAATGATGAGCTTAATCGTAAAACCATCAACCCGTACTGACCTCCTCTCCCTCGTCCAAGCGCACGATGCGCCCCTATACGTCTACGATTCGGCCATCATGAAACGGCAGTACGATCGCATGTGCACGGCCTTCCACAAGGTAGATCGCCTGCGCATACATTACGCCTGCAAGGCCCTCTCTAATGTGAGCGTGCTCAAACTATTCAAAAGCTGGGGGGCAGGACTGGATACCGTCTCCATACAAGAAGTACAGATGGGCTTGAAGGCGGGCTTCGAGCCGCGAGACATCCTCTACACCCCCAACTGCGTGAGCTTGGAGGAGTTGGAGCTGGCCAAAGACTACGGCGTGCGCATCAATATCGATAACATCAGCATACTCGAGCAGTTTGGCCTGGCCTTTCCGAAAGTACCCGTGTGCCTGCGCCTCAACCCCCACATCATGGCGGGCGGCAATAGCAAGATCAGTGTAGGGCATATCGATTCCAAATTCGGGATCAGTATTCATCAGCTGCCACACCTGCACAAAGTGATCGAGGCGCTCGGTATCAAGGTCGAGGGCGTGCATATGCATACGGGCAGCGACATACTCGACAGCGAGGTGTTTTTGAGCGCCGTAGAGATATTGCTGCGCGCGGCGGCCGAGTTCCCCGACTTAGATTACATCGATCTGGGCAGCGGATTCAAGGTGCCCTACAAGCCCGGCGGCGTGGCAACTGATATGGAAGACCTGGGCGACCGACTCGGCGACCGCTTCAATGCCTTCTGCGAAGAATACGGACGCCCGCTCATGCTCATGTTCGAGCCAGGTAAGTTCTTGGTCAGTGAAGCCGGGACCTTTCTGGCCAGAGTAAACGTGGTAAAAACAACCCCAGCTACCGTCTTTGCGGGTATAGACTCCGGGCTCAATCACTTCATCAGGCCTATGTTCTATGATGCCCACCACGAGATCGAAAACATCAGCAACCCCGACGGCCGACAGCGCATCTACACCGTCGTCGGCTACATATGCGAGACCGACACCTTCGGCATCAATCGCCGCCTGGGCGAAGTACGTGAAGGCGATATACTGGCCTTTAAAAATGCCGGTGCCTACTGCATGATGATGGCCTCCAACTACAATTCGAGGTTCCGACCTGCGGAAGTCCTTATTCACAACAACCAGCCCCACCTGATCAGGCGCCGCGAGACTATGGAAGACCTGCTAGCTACGCAGCTATCCGTAGATATTTAATTATCAATTAATTTAGGGTATATTTTCGTGGTTACCACAGTCAAAATCCGCGAAAATCCACTGCGAAAAATATCCTTCAGGATATTTCGAGTATCAAAGATAAAATCCGTCAAATCCGTTCAATTCGCGTCATCCGCGGCGAGTTAAAAAACTAAATGTTTGCCCGGAATACGTCTTTTATTTTTCCAAAAGACCTCGCATCATCCAGGCTATTCTAGCCCCAGCCACCGCCGCACACGCATGCACCGGTAATACTCCGATCCGGTCGCCAGGCACATACCCCTGCGGCTCGTTTAGCACAATGGTCCCGTGCTCCTGACTCAGCTTGGTGACCCTGCCAAAAATGCGGCTATGCTCCCAATCATCTTCGCCGACCAGGGGCACCGCCAGTCCGTAGTATTTGCCGCGCTCGTCTTCCAAGCTATCCTTGCCCAGTTGCGCCCACCCGCCATGCACGACGAGTTCCTTTCCACCATTTTTGACTTGCAGAATATTTAGACTTCCGCAGGTGGCTATGTCCCCCATTTGGCAGGCACCCAACCCCTGCTGCACCAGATCGTAATAGACGAAGTTTCCCGGTCCGATACCCGTAATGCCGCGAAAGTCTTCCTGAGTCGAGCAAGCAGGCGTATCTCCAATGACGACCTCTAGCGTATCGGTAAATGCCGCCTTTAGCACAGCTATTCTCTCCAACAATTGCTGGTGTATTTGCACGATCTCCTCTTTCGATTGTGCATCATACGTATGCCCCGAGTGTACGTAAAACCCCCGCCAATTATGCTGCCCGGCAGCCGATATAATCGCCCGTATGCTTCGATGATCCGTCCACGATACCCCCGACCGCCCATAGCCCGTATCGATCTCGATAAAGTAAGGCAACGGTCGCTCGATCTTCCTCGCCAGCTGATCCGCCACGCCTGCATCCACCAGAAATACACTGATCTCTGATCGCTCGCTCATCTTGGCCAGCTGTTCAATCTCGTTGGGATCTAGCGGCATCGCTACCGTCAACTTCCTCCACCCCGCTTCTACGAATACCTCCGCCATCCGAAAGCTGGTCACCGCCCCTGCTTCAGCGCCATATTCCCTACACCAGTCCGCCACCACCGGGCCTTGGTGTGTCTTAAAATGCGGCAAAAAATCGAGTCCATGGCGCTTCGCCCGCTCTGCCATCCTACGAATGTTAGCTCTGGCACGTGAAGGGGAGATGAGGAGGTGGGGCATGGCAAATTTTTATTTTTTGTCAGCGTAATTTAGTATTTTGTGTTTGACTATAAACCACCGAAATGCGCGTTGTAACCCTACTGATTTTACTGTTTTTACCGCTGTTTGCTCAGGCGCAATTCAGACAAGCTGATCGGCATTTTGAAAACCGAGCATATGATGAAGCTCTAGCCGCTTACGAATCGCTAATGACAGACGAAGATGCATTGATTCAGACGGCAGCTGCGTATAAATATGCTCAAACAAAAATCAGGCTGAATAGAGGGATAGAACACTTGGAAGAAAGTCTGGACGCTGTAATTGCGGTCATCCCCTTAATTGAGAATTTATCTAGCCAAGACCAACGGGCATTGAGAGAGGAGTACCGCGTAAGTATCCGTGGCGTTGAAAGCTTACAGCGGCAATTGGTCAATCAAGTCAAACGGGAGATTAGAGGCCAAGACCTCACTGCTCTTAGGATGTTACAAGTGGAGCTTGACCAACTTGCATGGTCAGATGAAGCCAGAGAGCGATTGCAGGCCGTGATTGAGGAAGAGAAGAAAGAGGCTATTTCCAATTTATTTCTAGAAATTGGTGAATATCTAGAAGATGGGAATTATTCAGAAGCATCAACAGCCATCGAGCCATGGCTTATGGATGAAGATTTATTGTTGCAAACAGCAATGAATTTTACCTGGGTCCAGACTAATATATTGGCTTATCCTGATTCGACACACTGGGAGGAGAATATAGTATATGCCCTTCAGCTACAAGAAAATATAGATATACTTTCCTTAGAAAATAAGAGACGACTAAGTGATGAATACGATTTGTCACAAACCAGTCTCAATACGTTGTTTAACTATTTAAAGCGGCAAGTCGAGTCAGAACTATCCAGAACCAATGTTGAAACTTACTGGCCATTCAAAGATCGAGTAAATGAGTTGCCGTGGCCTGCGAGAATGGAAGAGCAAATAGCCGAGATGTTAGATGATCGTAGGGCGGCTATTATGGAAAGTGCGTTGCGATCGCTAGCTAATTCCTCACTAGAGGAGCTCGATAATTGGGAAGCACGATACAGAGACAGAGATTGGGGTCCTGAATATCAGCGAAATGAGTTTGAGGCTATTAGGACGAGGCTGGTCAGACGAGTGATGCAAAATGCTAGTGCTTCTTACCGTCAACTGTCATATGTCTACAATAATTACTACGCAACTGAAATATCTCGAAATCCGGAAGCAGCAAGCGCACTTCCCATTCGGTTGCAAAATCAATTCCTGCAAGAGCATGGGTTTATGAAACTACAGAAATTTATAGACGAAAATCCAAGACATGGTTGGGCTATGGATTGCTACGTAGAATCACTTCTAGAAATACTCAATGCCGATGAAAGACATAAGCTGACGGACTTTTTACGCGATTATCCATTTTCGATTCTCGATGATTTAGTGTGGGGCCATTTGGTGTTGAATAGCCGGGAGTTAAAATCTTTACCAGGAGCCGATCAGTCCGCAATCGATCAATTAGTTAGGGATCATACCATTATTTATTCATTCCATGATTCGGAAGATGCTACGGAGGAAAATCTGATCAAATATCTCGATGCGCTAGAGCGTCATGCTAAGAGGCCGATTATATATCCATCCTTTATTCGTACGGCTCAGGTATGTCTTCGGGCTGAAGAATGGGATTTATTAGATCAGCTAATAGCAAAAGGACGCGAAGTATTGGTTTATAATCAGCCGCTGGATTGCGATGTCTATTTCACAGCATACTACGATAGACAATTTTGGCTGGCCGACGTACAAGAAATTCTGAGCAGGCCCAGATTCAGTAGCATGGTAGAGCCTATTCCTATGGCGAGCACTACAGAATACAATGAGTACGGACCGGTCATCAGTGCAAATGGCAAAAGTCTGTACTTCGCACGTAAGCGAGATCATGTATCTTCTTACGACATTGTAGTCAGCCACCTTGAACCAGACGGAAACTGGGGGATACCTCAGCAAATCGAATCTTTCACCACCGAGTTAAATGAAGTACCTTTATCCTTGAACGGAGGCGAAAATGAAATGCTGATCTTTTTAGAAGGTAGATTGGCTTTGAGCCGGAAGAGAAACGGGGTATGGTCCAGTCCAGTGAAACTTAAGGGGACAATTGCCGACGTTAGATGGCACGGTCCGGCGACCTTATCTAATGATGGCTACTACTTGATCGTTGAGCTATCCGCATCGGCTTGGCAGCAAGCTACGGTATCCAGTACCGACTTATACATTGCAGAACGTCAGTCGTCCGGCGAATACGATCTACTCGGTCCTCTAACAGGTGTGAATACCATCGGGCAGGATTCTGGCCCACTGCTGAGTTACGACAATCGCACCCTGTATTTCAGTTCTACTTTTCTGGAAGGATTAGGGGGGAAAGATATTTTTGTCATTAAACGCGAGGGGCCTGGCTGGGATACTTGGTCCAAACCCGAAAACTTTGGAACAGCAGTCAACTCATTCTATAACGATGAGAATCTCAAGCTCACTACGGCGGTTGATGGTCTACAAGCATATCTCAATGTATATGCTAATGAAACCGATTCTGAAGATCTGTATCACACCGTGCTGCCGAATACAGTTGCGCCGGACCCCATGCGTATTGTCCAAATTCCAGTCCGCAGTCCAGACTCGATAGAAATCGACAGTTTTCTAACCCGTATATCCGATCCAGAAGGAAATATTTTTGCTCAGGGAAATTTGGTGGATGATGGCTATACCGTACTCGTACCTGAAGATATGGATCAAATGACCGTGTTCATCGACCATAAAAATGAAGAAGATTCAGGGGTCTTACCCGTAGAGTTTGTCATCGATCTTGGACCAGAAGTACCTATCGTACCATTGGTCGATATCAACACGGTAGATAGTCTACTATCCGGTAGGGAGCGCATGCGACTTTTGCAGTCTTATGCTAGCAACCAATCGGATTTTAGCCCGGATGTCAATGCGCGCCGACAGCTACGTCAACTGCTAGAGTTACTCAGTTCCGAGCCTGAAAAGATAATAACTCTTTATGCCTACGCCGATAACACAGGCAGCGAGGATTATAACCTAGAGCTCTGTCAGGCCCGTGGCGAAGCAGTTCGGAACTTCTTGGTGGAGCAAGGCCTAGAAGCCGAGCGTATCCAACTTGTAGCCCATGGAAAAACCGACTTCATCGCCCCCAACAATACCGAACTCGGCAGAGCCCGAAATAGAAGAGTAGAAGTCGGGATAGAATAGTAGATTGATTCCACTAGTACTGGTGCTTCCCGATCGTCCAGCCATCTTTGGACAGAAACTTTTCGCCATCTTCAGCTGCAGGTCCTTCGAGCTGGGTGCCCATGCTGTCGTTCCAGCGGTTGAGGTAGCCGAATAGAGCGACCACGCCGCAGATCTCTACGATTTCTCCTTCATCCCAGTGGGCGCGCAGGTTTTCGGCAATTTCGTCGTTGACGACATTGGGTACGGAAGAGGCCGCGATAGCAAAATCGAAAACGGCACGCTCGGCATCAGTGAAAGCGGGATAGGTTTTATAATCCCAGATATTATTCAGCTTGTCTTCCTCTGAGCCGTATCTGTCGGCTGCGCGTATGGTGTGCGCCTCGCAATACCGGCAACCCGTCACCCGACTCGATAAATAAGCCAGCTGGCGTTTGAGCGCACTCGTAACTCTGCCCTTGTTTTCCATAACCGCCTGGTTCATTTCCAGAAAGGCCAGGGCAATGCGCGGCCGGTGCATCATGGTAAAAAGACTGTTGGGTGTAAAACCTAGGGTTTCGGCATAAAATTCGGCCAGCTCTTGAGCTTTTTCATTAGAGTTGGGGTCGATGGGATGTACAAGAGGGCGTTTCATGGTTTGATTATTTGGTTAGAGCCCAAATGTAGTAAAGGGAGTGGAAAGACATTCTATGTCTTTGCTTAACTCGCCGTGTATATGCACAGATGAAACGGATTCGACGGATTTTTAAAAGCGGGATAGCCACATTCCATGTGGCGTATTATAAAAGGCACATCCGCTAATATTCATCCCTTTATAACAATATATATACAAAAACTATTAACTTTACATATAACTAAACCTATCACCATATGAAATGGATACCCTTAGCCCTACTCATCGGCCTTATATCTTCCTGTCTGGATTGGCAAGAAGTGGAGCCACTGCCCGAACGATTAATAGAAGGTAGCTCCCAAGACTTTCTACTATTTACAGATACAACGATGAATTACGACACGTATGAAGTGTCTGCTACCTGGTCTTTGGACAGTTCTCGTCTTTCTCCTGAGCAACTTAATTCTGTAGCTGTAGAACTGAAAACGAATAAAAGAACCTTTATACCTGATTCTGATACTGTTACGGAAAGGTATAGTGGGGTAAATACTGTAATTCCGATTGAATATGAGCTTAGACTGATACTGCCTGGAAGCGGAATAGATCCTTTTGTTGCCGATCAGATTACTTTTTTATTTGATTAATACGCTAGCATGAAAAACTTTTATTTTAAAACAGCCATAATAAGTTTACTGAGCTTTAGCTGCTTGTTTGGGCAAGAACTATCGACCCTGCATCTTACAATTATACCAAAGGATGCAAAATTCAAAATTAACGGAGTTGAATATCAAGGTAGTCAACAGGAAAGTGTACTGAATGCTGACTTTGAACTTGATCCAGGTACCTATCTGCTGGAATTTTGGCATCCGTATTTGGAAATGGAATCCATTGAATTGACTTTGAATGCGGGTGAAGTTTATCACCACACCCAGGCCATGAAAGCCCGTAAGCCTTCGTATATAGAGTTCAAAAAAGAGCTCAACGACTATAATCGAGATAAAATACTCCGACTGGGCGCACCTATACTATTGACAGGAGTAAACGCATTGGGTTGGTATCTCGTTTTTGATACGCCAACCAGTAACAGCCCCGATGAATTAAACATTGAATTGGAGAATGCCCGCAATAGATATTTACTATCATTCACTGATGAAGATGCGCAATTCTGGGAAAACCGTTACGATGAATTAAATGCCGAATACGATGACCTCCGCCAGAAAGAAACCACTAGGCGTTTGATCTTTGGTGCAGCTATGCTAGGCGTAGGCTATGGTTCTTTTAAATTATTGCAAGGACTGTATCGTAGAAATGGCCCGCCTCCCATTTTTACCCCCGGCGAACCATTCACCCTGGAATTAGGTAGCAGTCCATTCGGGCCTGTATTTACGCTGACGCACAACTTTGGTGGGAGATAGGTCATGCAAGACTTCCGCAGGTGGAGGTCTTTCCTCGTCAGCCAAGTCGTTGCGACCTAAGAATTGACCTCACCTCGTCAGCCAAGTTGTGGAAAATTTAGTCGACAGGCAAAATCTCGACTTTGTCGAGATGATTTGGCTGGCGACAAATTTTCCACCTTGTCTGACGAGTGAAGCACAAGTAACCACACGCATCTAATCTACGCCCCCACCCGCGGAAGTCTAAAATATCCACACAAACAGGCTAGGTAGGGATAGGTCCTCCTTTGTATCTTCGCGCCAATTTGAGAAACTGCTAAGTCCTTCCCGCCGTATGCCAAGAGATACCTCCATCAAATCCGTCCTCATTATTGGCTCTGGCCCCATCATTATTGGGCAGGCGTGCGAATTCGACTATTCCGGTTCTCAGGCGTCGCGTTCGCTTCGGGAAGAGGGTATAGAGGTGACCATACTCAACCCCAACCCGGCGACGATCATGACCGACCCGATCACGGCCGATAATGTATATCTGCTGCCGCTGACGGTAGAGAGTGTGGAACAGGTACTTCGCGAGCAGCCACAGATCGATGCGGTGCTACCCACCATGGGTGGCCAAACGGCCCTGAACCTGGCCATAGAATGCGGCGAGGTCGGCGTATGGGAAAAGAATGAGGTGCGCCTGATCGGGGTAGACCTCGATGCCATCGAGCTGGCCGAAAACCGCGAAGCTTTCCGCAAGCATATGATCGCCAACGGTCTGGCGGTCGCTCCTGCTCAGATTGCCAACTCCTTTCTGGAGGGTATGGAAGCAGCCCAGGAGATCGGTTTCCCGCTGGTCATTCGGCCGAGTTATACACTGGGCGGCTTTGGTGGCGGCTTCTGTTTCAATGACGAGGACTTTCCCGAAATGCTGCGCCGCGGTTTGGATGCCAGCCCGACCCACGAAGTACTGATCGACAAAGCGGTACTCGGCTGGAAGGAATTTGAGTTGGAGCTGCTCCGCGATGCCAACAACAATGTGGTCATCATCTGCGCGGTCGAGAATTTCGACCCCATGGGTATACACACGGGCGATAGCATCACGGTTGCTCCGGCTATGACCTTGAGCGATACGGCCTACCAGGATATGCGCAACCAGGCCATCAAGGCCATGCGCTCGATGGGCAACTTTGCCGGCGGCTGCAACATCCAATTCAGCCAAAATCCAGAGACGGAAGAGCTGATCGTGATCGAGATCAACCCACGAGTGAGTCGCTCTTCGGCCCTGGCCTCCAAGGCTACAGGATACCCCATCGCGAAGATTGCTGCCAAGCTCGCCATCGGCTATCACCTGGACGAGCTGAAGAACCAGATCACCAAAACGACCTCGGCCTATTTCGAGCCGACACTCGACTATGTGATCGTAAAAATTCCGCGCTGGAACTTCTCTAAATTTCCCGGTGCTGACCATCGCCTCGGCCTGCAGATGAAATCGGTTGGTGAGGTCATGGGCATAGGCCGCAACTTCCTCGAAGCCCTCCAGAAAGCTTGCCAGAGCCTCGAAAACGGCCGCGCCGGCCTGGGTGCGGATAAGAAAGAATGGATCAAGACCGACGATATTCTAGAACGGCTGGAGAAGGTGAGCGACGATCGTTTGTTTCGCCTGAAAGACGCTTTGCGATTAGGGGTGCCTAGAAAGACGGTCCAAAAGCTGACCAAGATCGATCCCTGGTTCATCAATCAGGTCAATCGCCTGGTCGAGATGGAGAAAGAGGTCATGAAATTCAATGTGCCGGAAGATATTCCCGAAGACTTCTTCCGCCAACTCAAAGAGGTGGGTTATAGCGATGCACAGATCGCCTGGCTACTCCGCATAGACGAAGAAAGTGTAACCAAGCATCGCTACGATCTGGGCATCAGGCGAACCTACAAGATGGTGGATACTTGTGCGGCCGAGTTCGAGGCGCAAACGCCCTACTTCTATTCGACCTTCGACGAAGAGAACGAGTCGATCCCCAGCGATCGCAAGAAGATTATTGTGCTGGGTAGTGGCCCTAACCGAATTGGCCAGGGTATAGAGTTCGACTACTGCTGTGTTCACGGGTTGAAGGCCGTACAGCAAGCGGGCTACGAGGCCATCATGGTTAATTGCAATCCGGAGACCGTTTCTACCGACTTCGATACGGCCGATAAGCTCTACTTCGAGCCCGTTTATTGGGAGCACCTGCGCGAGATCATCGAGCTGGAGAAACCAGAGGGTATCATTGTGCAGCTGGGGGGGCAAACGGCCTTGAAATTGGCAGAGACCTTCCACAAGCGCGGGATTAAGATCATCGGTACCGGCTATGAAAGTCTCGATCTGGCCGAAGACCGTGGCCGTTTCTCCGACCTGCTAAAAGAGCTGGACATCCCATATCCCAATTATGGTACGGCCGCCAATGCAGACCAGGCCTTGACCGTAGCGAATCGGGTAGGGTACCCTGTGCTGGTGCGCCCGAGCTACGTACTGGGTGGTCAGGATATGCGCATCGTCATCAACGACCACGAGTTGGAGCGCCACGTGTTGAGTATCTTTAAGAAAACGCCCGATAATGTGGTGCTGGTCGATCACTTTCTGGATCGCGCCAAAGAGGCCGAGATCGATGCCATCTGCGATGGCGAGCAGGTGCACATTATGGGTATCATGGAGCACATCGAGCCTGCTGGTATTCACTCTGGCGACTCTTCAGCGGTGCTGCCGACCTACAGTCTTTCCGTCGAGGCCGTCAATACCATGAAAGAATATGCCGAGAAGCTGGCTTTCGCCCTCAACATCAAAGGCTTAATCAACATCCAGTTCGCCATCAAGACCGATAAGGAAACCGGCGAAGACAAAGTATATGTAATCGAAGCCAATCCGCGAGCGAGTCGTACGACGCCATTCATCGCCAAGGCTTACAAAGTGCCCTATTTAAAAATTGCTACCCTGGTGATGCTAGGCGATAAAAAATTGAGCGATTTCGACATCCATCCCCAACCGAGCGGTTATGCGATCAAGGTGCCGGTATTCAGCTTCAACAAGTTCCCGAATGTCGATAAGCAACTCGGCCCAGAAATGAAATCCACAGGCGAGGCTATCCGGTTTGTAAAGGATATGACCGATCCATTTTTCAGAGAGCTGGATAGGAATCGGAGTATGTATTTGACGAGGTAAAATGTGTGATGTGTCATGTAGAATGTGTGATGTAAAATGTAAGCGCAGCACATCTAACATCCTACATTCCAAATCGCAAATCTTACATTCTTATGTATCATCTAGAATATGCGATGTAAAATGTAAGCGCAGCACATCTAACATCCTACATTCCAAATCGCAAATCTCACATTCTTATGTATCATGTAGAATATGCGATGTAAAATGTAAGCGCAGCACATCTAACATCTTACATGCCAAATAGCACATCTAACATTATAAAATCACATTCCCCTATCCAATCTAGCCTGTACCTTCTTCACCGTTGCTGTAAAAATCGCAATCAACTCAGAGGCTTCTTTAATTAGACGGTCTAGTTCTGCACTATCGTTCTGAAAATACTCCATTCGGTCTATATACCGCAGCTCATTATAAGACTCTCTCAATTCCTTGAGATTTAGCTTGAGTTTGTGCAAAAAATCTTTAGTAGACTCAGCCGCCCTAGTTTCACCATAATGGAAACCTGGTGAAGTAGCTGCCCTGATGAGCTGGCTAGTCACATTTTTTGCATCGTAATACTTAGCACTAGGTAGTTTTCTAGTAAGCTTTGAGCAGGCTACGCCGTAATTGATCAGTCTGTTTTCTAGAATTTCTTGGGTCATTAGTCTAGATGTTTTGAAGTTTTGGGAGTATAGCCTAATCCTCTATCGCATAGATCAACCGCTTTATACACACATCCTGAAAATTGCTCTTGCGCCCAGTAGCTGCAGTAGCTCCCCAGTATACAATTGAGTTACCGCCAAATATCTCATTTACGATGTCGCCTTCATAAAGTGCACGCTGCTCGCCGTCGAGTTGAATTTCGAGCTGTTGAAGCTCCGGGTCCCAGAGAATACGTAAAGGGTGTTTAGCTCCATCTTCCAGATTAGGGAGTAGGACCGGGCCTAGCAAACTCTGAACCTGATGCATACGCCCGTTGGGCATAATTGATAGATGATCAGCAGAAGGATCGCCCAAGTGCGCATTTTGATACGTATCGAACTCGATGCCCAAGGAAGGTACCAAACCGCCAAATCCCATACCCTCGCCCCGATAGCCTGTTAGTTTGGAGGGATGAAATACAAACACGATACCATCGGCACCCAGCAAGTTTTTTTCCCCAAGCACTAGACAGATCAGCATCTCGAAGCCTTTGCTCAGATCGATGGGCTCTCGATGCCAGGCCGAACCACTCATATATTGAATGTCTGGCGTTAGCCGGATGCACTCCTCATTGAGGATATAGGCAGAGCCACCCAAGTCGAAATCTCTAACGGAGCCTTGGGCTGAAAGGACACTAGCGAGTATGGAAAGTAGAAATATTGTAACTAATCTCATGAATCCAAGATAAGAAGAATTCGTATCTTGTAAGCATGGATAGATCTGAAAACCGGCATTACACTTTAGAAGAATGGCAAGAATTGTTGAAAGAAACTGGAGAAAGATATGAGTATTTAGATGGCAGATTAAATTATTTAGGTGGTAAGGATTTTACTAGTTGGCAGCATTCTAAGGTGGTAAGAAACTTAGTCGGTGAGCTTCATATTCTTACTAAAGGCACAGGTTGGTTGCTTCTTAATTCGCAAATGAAAATTATGAATGAAGAAGCGAGTGAATATAACTATGCAGATGCTTTAATATTCAAGAGTAAAGCTGATATATTGAAACTGAGTGATGAAGAAGGGATGGTTAACCCCTACATGATCTTTGAAGTAGTTTCGGACGAAGACATTGACTACAAGAAAGGCGAAAAAATGTATTGGTACTTTGCCTTTCCAACTTTGCTAGAGTATGTTGTTATTCATTGTGACAAAGCCGAAGCATGGGTGTTTAGGAGGCTTAACAGTAAAAGTGGTATTGAGTCTAAATTTCACCAAGGTTTAAATGCCTCCATTGAATTAAAAAGCATTTCAATTAATCTGCCTTTAGAGTCTATTTATAATGAAGTAGAGCTATCTAATTGATTAAAGATAAGCTCCATGTTGGAGGGTGGAACTTTTAATTCCAAATGTTGTGTTATGCTAAGGATCAAGCATTCGTAAGGAGTATTTGCATAGCCCTATGCCCAAAAAGAAAAAGAAAAAATCCCCAGCCTACACCGGCCGCGACCTCATCCACGCAGGCTATAAGCCGGGGCCGTGGTTTAAGCGGGCGCTCAATGGTCTGAACAGCGGAAAAATCAGCTGGGCGGAGATACCGCTTTATGCACCTCAGCCCAAAGACTCTATTGATTTGCAGGAGCCATGCGATCAAAAGTACTTTTTAAGTGCACGTACCCAAGAAGAGATTACTAATCTGAAGAGTGTACAAGCCACCAGCCAGGAGTTGGCGAAAGTACCCACGCTCAGATGCTTGGCCATCATGCCCGATGCCTGTCCAGCAGGTCCATTGGGTACTATTCCTGTTGGCGGTGTCGCAAAGGCTGAGAACGCTATCCACCCCGGGATGCACTCGGCAGACATCTGCTGCTCCATGTTCAGGACGGAGTTGCGTACCGAGCAGGCAAAGCCCGTACTAGATGCCATGCATTCGGCTACACACTTCGGGCCGGGTGGTCGGCCTGAACACAGCAAACTGCCAAAAGGGCTCAAGCAACGAATCCTCGATAATCCGTTCACGCACCACCATTTGCAGCGTGCACAAACCGATCTGGGTACCCAAGGCGATGGCAACCATTTTGCTTTCGTGGGCCATAGCGATCAAAGTGGACTGGTGAGCCTGGTCACCCACCACGGCAGCCGTGGCTTCGGTGCCATGGTATACAAAAGTGGTATGCGGGTCGCTGAGAAGTATCGGCAGGAAATTTGCCCCCAAGTGCGCAAAGGCAACGCCTGGATACCCATGGATACGGAAGACGGGAAACTGTACTGGGAAGCCCTGGCCATCGTACGCGACTGGACCCAGCTCAATCACCAGGTACTGCACGATGCCACCTTGTTTAGAACCGGACTCGAAATCGAGAACCGGCATTGGAACGAGCACAACTTCGTCTTCGAGCGAGATGGCTTTTACTATCACGGCAAAGGAGCCACGCCTATGTGGGATTATGCATCACAAGACGAACTGGTCTCGCCGCAGCGGATCGTACCCCTCAATATGGCCGCTCCCATCCTAATTATGGAGGGCGGAAAATCCGAGGCCATGGATTTTGCTCCGCACGGTGCCGGGCGAAATATGTCACGAACGCAGCACATCAAATCCGGCCGGGCCAACTTGGCTCGCGAAACGGCCAAGATAGATGCGCGTTTCTATTCAGGCATGCCCGATTTGAGTGAGCTGCCATCGGCTTATAAGGACGCAGCAACCATCGAATCCGAGATCGGACAGTTTGGTTTGGGGATCGTCGTAGAGCGGATTCTGCCCTATGGCAGTATCATGGCTGGTAGGTCCAAATTTCAGCGGAAGCGGAAGAAAAAGTAATCGATAATCTTTAACTTAGCCATATGGGAGAGCCATTGGAAAAAGAACATACTGTAAAGCAGTGGGTAGACCTCATGCAGGAAACTGGAATAAAGTACGACTATCATAATGGTCGCCTCTATAGGGTCAATGATATGGCTGGAGGTTCCAAAGAGCACAACCGGCTTTCTAAGACCATACTCGGAGAGTTATATGCCAGTACACAAGGCGGAGATTGTGAGGTTCATAATTCAGATACAGCTATTGTTGTGGATCAGGGAGAAAAGTATGTCTTCCCAGATGTATCAGTTACATGTGGAGAAATTGACTTCTCAGAAAAATTTACAGGCGCAATCAATAACCCAGTCTTGGTAATTGAAGTACTTTCAAATAGCACGGCTGGATATGACAAGAACGACAAACTTAAATGGTATTTTGAATTGCAGTCGGTAAAAGAATATTTACTCCTATATCAAACTAAAGCAGGGGCTATTTTATTCAGGCGACTCGAAAAAGAAAGCCAGTACGAAATTCATCATTACTTAGGACTCGAGTCAGAGATCGAACTCAAAAGTATTGGGCAAACGCTACCCATGCGAAAAGTCTATGAAAAAGTAACCTTTGATCCTAGCCATCCAGAATAGGAAAATACTTATCTAATCACCGTCACCGTCCCTACCAAGTTTTCGATATTTCCACTCAGATAAACCACTCTGGCTCGCCAGGTATACGCCCCTTGCAGCACGAGTCTTTCGCTACCGGGATAGGTGCCGTCCCATCGGCCAGTGGGTTGGTCTTCATCCATCTCGCTGGTTTGGAAGACGAGTTGACCATAGGGGCTGAACACTTCCAACACATACTCGGACACCCCCAAACCCTTGGGACCGAATTCTCTAAACTCACCACCAATGGCCTCGGGTGCCATGGCCGTAGGTAGGAAAAAATTGTCGAGCCAGGCCGGGATGACTTCCTGCGTCACTTCGTCTTGACAAACGAGCCCGTCGGGATAGCGAGCGAAGGCGGTCAGGGTGATCTGTCTCGGGCCCGGGTCGAGGTACACGTGCTCAGGAGCGATTTCAGTCGAGGTGGTGCCGTCACCAAAATCCCAGAAATAGTCGGTAGCGGCTATGCTGAGGTTGATCATGCGCACATCGCCTGGGGCATCAGGTAGTGGGTCTTCATCCCAGTCGAAATCTGCTTGTGGTTGCTCGCGTAGCTCGAAGAGGTTAAATCTAGAAAGGGTATCCCGGCATTGCTCATCGAAAATAGCAATCAGGCGCAGGTCGTAATTGCCAGGGCTGTTCAGCAGGGTGTCGAGTACCGAGCCCACAGATGGCGGCCCCGTACCATTTATCGTCCATTCGTAGCGGGTAGCTTGGGTCGGGTTGGCATTGACCTGCAATCGATAGGGAGAGCAGGCCAATACGGGCGGAGGGGTAAAATCGGCGACTGGCAGCCCACGTACCTGTACCGTCTGACGGGTCGTGTCCTGACACCCAAAATCGGTAGTAGCGATCAGGCTTAGCTCGTAAAAACCAATACTGTCGTAAATTACGGTAGGCGCAAACTGACCTGAAGAACGCCCATCTCCGTAAAACCACAGATAGCTTAAGGCACCGTCGGAGTTGTTTTCAATTTGTACTTCCGCAGGTGTGCCACATGGACTCGCGAGCGTTTGCTCGAATCGTGCTGTCGGATTTGGATGTACAATGACTTCGGCAAAAGCCGTATCTGACGGACAACCGTTGCTGTTGCTGGCTACGAGATTCAAAGTGTATTCGCCGGCTTGGGCGTAGTAGTGTACCAGAGCCGTTTCCGTACTGCCTGTCTCATCGCCCAAGTCCCAGAGGTAGCCATCGGCATTGGTGGTTACGGCTGTATAACTGATGGGCTCACCCAGACAGACTTCGGCAGGATTGAGCTCGATACTGCCTTCCGGAACGGGCAGTACACTAAAGACGCGTGCTATAGAATCGCGACAGCCAAAAAAGCTTTCGACAGTAAGGCCGATAGAAAACTCCCCGAGTGCGTCGGCCGATACCACTGGCGGAAGTCCTGGAAAAACTTGCCCGTCCCAATTCCAAAATGCGGCACTCACATCACTAGACTGATCTATAATGTTCAGCTGGTCCACACCCAGGCAAAGTGTCGAGTCAGTAAAACTGAAAGCCGCTACCGGATCGGGATGGACTATTACACTATCAAATGTGGCGGAATTGACGCAGCCATTCAAATCGGTTGCCGTCAGTTGGACTTGATAGCTGCCACTGTTGATGAAAATATGCTGAGGCGCAAAATCTCGTGAGGGATTGCTGCCATCACCAAAATCCCAGAAATACTCGAGCGAATCGGATTGAGAAGTCTCATTGGCAAAGTTGACAGTTAGGGGGCCGCAGCCATTGTCATTCGGTACCTCGAAGGAGACCATTGGTAGAGGAAGAACCTCCACTGTGCCTGTGGCCGTATTGGGGCAACCGGTGATGGGGGCGAATACCGTCATATTGACCTCGTAGGTACCTGCCTGATCATAGGCGTGCTGGGTGACATCTTGCGTGCCGGTCTCGTCGTCGCCAAAATCCCATAGAACACCACCACTAGCCGGCGAGGTGTTTGCAAAATCGATGAAGGCTCCCTGGCAACCACTGGGGTCACTGGTAAAACTGACCGCTGGGCTCGGATACAGCTCAAAGTAAGCCGTGTCGAGATCCGAGCCACATCGCGCTGCTTCGAGCACAATGGTATATATGCCCGGCTCTTCGATAGAAAACTCGGGGCTGAGCGTACTTGCCGTGCCGATCAGTTCATCATTGGGCGCAAAAATCGACCAGTTCAGAGATGCACCTGGGGTAGAGAAGCTGGTGGGTTGCAGATCATAAGGCGGACAGCCAGCTATGGTATCCAACTCGATAAAGGCTTCGACATCGGGTGGGAAGACATTAATTTCTCTGGTTAGCGTATCCGAGCCACATTCGTTGAAGGCAATGAGGGTGATCTCGTAGGTAGTCACTTCATCTGGAGGCGTGGTGTAGGTGGCTAGGGGGGGAATGCTGTCTATACCCGTGACGCCATTGCCCATATCCCAGAAGTAGTTTTGGGGTTGCCCGATGGTTACATTGCTGATTTCTGGGGTGAAAGGCGAACATCCATTGGGGGTCTCGAAGCCAAAATTGACCCTGGGGTAGGGCTTGACCAAGACTGAATCTCGAGCTACATTGGTGCCGCACTGGTTGGAAGCTTTGAGTTCTACAGGCACCCAGGTATCGACCAATACACCGTCGATCACAAAGCCTTCGGGGGCAGGCCCACTTACCGTGTCGGGGCCTATGCACCATAGCCGTTGGATATCGAAGCCGCTACTCTGGTCGGTGATTTCGATGGTGAATGGGGCGCAACCTTCACGATCCAATAAAGTGAAAGCCGGCGCAGGCGGATTAACCACCGAAACGGTCCGCGTACTCGATGCCTGGCAACCGACAGCGGATGTAATGGTGAAGGTCTGGAAGAATATACCGGTTTCGTCATAGCTATGTATAGGATTCACCGCATCGGTTGTCGTATTGTCGCCCAGGTCCCAGAGATAGGTGAATTCTGGTCCTTGCTGATTGGGAACGAGCTGGAAGGTGTCTCCTAGGCATTGGCCGCCATCGACGATATAGGTCGGGTCGGGTTCTGGATGATAAGTGAGCGATTTGGCTACGCTGGCTGGACAGTCGGCTGCATTCTGGTCTTGAATGGTGTAGGTGTAATCGTAGGTTTGCCCGGGTTCTAGCAAACTCAGATCCACCAGGCCTGCCTCAGGATCAGTCACGCCTGGTCCGGTCCATTGGCCGCCTTCTGGGTTGGCACCTATCAGGGTAATGGTCTGGGCGACACCTTCGCATATTTCCTGTTCCGGACCAGGTACCAGACCTGAGCTGGGGTCTATAATCGTGATCGTTTGGCTGGCGGTTTGTACACACGAGGTTCCGGCAGCGTATTCGTACGAGTAAACGAACGAACCGCTGCCGGCCTGCGCGAGATTGATCTGACCAGTGAGGGGACTAACGCCTGGACCAGACCATGTGCCACCTTCAAGGTTGGCGATGAGTTGAAGTGTACCATCATTGATACAGCTTGGTTCCTGAGGGCTGAGTATTAAGGTGGGCTCTTCTATGATTTCGAGATCGAATGCATCATCTATCGAGCAGGGACCGAAATCGTAAGTGAAGTTGAAGGTGTAGATACCAGCCGAAGCGAGGTCTTGCACAGGGTTGATCAGCCCACCAGGGATGTCTCCACCTGCGGAAGTCCAGAAAAAAGTACCTCCTGTCGGGTTCACTGCCGTTATGCCCAATGCCTGAAGGGATAGCAAGCTGTCGATCAAACAAGCTTGAGCAGCATCGTTGGGCGTTATTTGTGGCAGGGCGATAACCTCGATGTCGGGTCGGGTTTCTACGGTGCAGCCATTGGCGTCCAGGTAGCTGTAGAGCGGCCGGTGTATCCCGGGGCCGGTCTGTGCAGGGTCGAAAATGCCTAGTTGGGGATCGACTATACCGGGTCCTGACCAGTCGCCTCCGGTCGGATTGTATTGGAGTTGAATGCTGCCACCATCTTCGCAGAGGGTCTCGTCGGTAACACTTACGAGTTCGGAAGGTATGATCTCGATCTCGATCGTGCTGGTGTCGAGGCAGGGACCAGTAGCCAGAATATATTGAATTTGGTTGTCGCCGAGGTTCGCCTCTCCGGGATCGAATAGCCCTTGACTGGCATCGACTATTCCTGGGCCAGACCAACTTCCGCCACCGGGAAGTGCTTGCAATTGCACTATGGAGGAACCACTGCAATAGGTTGGCTCAGCTATCAACTGAGGGTTCACCCTGGGCTGTACGTCTACGTTGACTTCTTCGGTAGCCATACCACAACGCCCATCTACAGTCAAGGCTATGACTCCGGACTGATCAAAGATGATGCTGCCAAAATCTAAACCTGAAAAGCTTTCTGGCTGACCATTGGTGAATGTCCAATTGAAGTTGGTAGCTGTTCCGGTGGTCATCAAGTTCAGGTCGGATAATTGTATGATCGCACGCTCACAGGCTGGGTCGGGCGGTGACAGATTAATGGAAGGTGGTTCCTGCACCTGAATGTCTATCCCCCTGGTAGCAGTACCACAGGCATTGGAGCCGGTCAGTGCAACTGTATAATTTCCAGCTTGCAAAAATCTAACGGTGATCTCCTCTGACTGATCATCCATGTCTGGTTCTGTAAATACCCATTGGTCCGGATTGCCATCGGCGGGAAGGATGCTCCAACTGAGTAAGTTCGTACTATCGGATTGTCTGCTAAATGTGATCTCATCATTCACACAGGCTGTGCTATCGCTGCTGAGGTTTGTGGTGTTGAATTGAGGCTCTATAGGTGCTACGACCTCTATGGAGGTCACGGCTTCGTCGCTATTGCAAAAGCCCGTTGCTGTGAGTGTAACTTGGTATATGCCCGGGTCTTCGAAGGTGTGGTCGGGATTTTCTACGGTAGACGTATCGCCATCGCCGAAGACCCATTCATAGCCAGTTCCGTTACAGCCCAGGTTGGTGAAGGATACGGGGTCTCCGGCGCAAACCTGATTTTCATTGGTGCCGAAATCGGCTTTCACGGGTGGTCGAAGTGAGAAGTCGTAGGTGCCCGAGGCACAGCTGAAGCCGTCATCGCAAGCCAGAATGCCCCGAAACGCCACGGCAAAGCTGATACCCATCTCGCAAGAATCCTGGAAGATATTGATATAGGTATGACTGATGGGATCGTAATTGGTGACCGAGTCTATAGTGCCGTCTTGCCAGTCTACGATGAAATAATCGAAGCCTGGGTCTGAAAAGTTGTTGAGCGTAATGGTTTCGCCTTCGCAAAAAACGACAGCGCCGTCAGTATCGAAGCTGGCATTGAGCAGGCCGCAGGCAATATCTGGGCATAGGATGTCTTGTGCCTGGCTGGATAGGCCGAGCGCGAAGGTAAAGGCCGTGATAAATAAGAGATTACTAATGCGCATGGTCGCTTAAAATTGAGTATTGCTGTACCAGATGTTGTCGTAGATTTTTTGACGCGACGGGGAGACGTGGAAGAGATAGCAATTGGTCTGCTTGTTTTTGTATGCGCCTTCCTCTTCGAGGCCAGCAATCGAGCAGCTCAGACTGCGACCGCCAAAGTGCAGGCGAGCAGTGAGCTCTAGTGGTGCATTGACATAATTTTTTAGCGGCCCGTTTTGGAGGCTGTAGCTTATGCCCAAGTCGAATCTGCTCTTTCGATTGGGATGCACAAAACCCAGCTCGAATTGCAGACTCAGCCAGTTGGTATTGCGACCCGTTTCTGGGCTTTTGGCGTGGTGATAAAACATGCCGAAGGTGGCATTTCGCTGCCAGGTGAGTCCCATCCCTAACTCTAGATAGCCGAGTCCTTCCTGCCACTGCATAACGGCTGACGGCCTAATGGCCCAGTGTCGGCCCTGGCGGGTATAAACGACTTTTTCGCCTACTGCACTGGCGATCCATCGTTCGCCGAGGGGATTGTCAAGGCCGAGTAGAGAAGCGGTTTGCCTAGCGTCGATGGAAACCAGCCCACCCCAGTTGTGTACGGCCAGCCCCAAGTCGAAGACCCATGACTTGTCGTCGCGGCGATTGACGATATGCCGCCAGGCAACCCCTAGGCTGGGCGTGAAGTACCTTGGGGTATCAGCGGATTCGCCTGCGGCATTGAAGGCAGAGGTGTTGGGCCTGCCATCTGCATCGGTGAGGTTGTAAGTCGGGTCGATCTGATCTAGAAAGGTAAGTCGGCTATAGTCTATGGTGCGCTGCCCCCAGTGCAGGCCCACACCAAACCGAAGATTACCAGAAGAGACAGTAGACCGTCTTCTGCCGGATGTTGGAATAAAAAAAGCGGTACGAAATCCGAATTCATTGGTGGTGAGTAGACCTTCTCCTTCTTCGTCTCGGGTAGCGACTACTCCCCAATCGAGGAAAAAGCAAGGGAGCGACTCTTCGAATGAAACCTGAGAAGTTCGGTAGGCTTGGGCTGTATTGGCACCCCATTGCATGCGGTGCTTAGCCGTAACACTCATCGAGCCCCTTTTACCTACGAAGGCCGGGTTGAAACTCGATTCGTTTCCGTAGAAATGGCTAAAGAATGGATCTTGCGCGCGCAGCGATACAGCAAGGCAGCCTGCCAGGAGGCCGCCCAATAATAGTTTTTGGGACATCGGGGAAAAAAGCGTGTGTTTGTAGACTAGTTCCTACTGGGGTTAGCCCAAAATAAAGACCCAAGGATCTTCACATGAACATTGCAAATATAAGTAATTTGTACATGAGTTGGAAGGGTGTAAATCTTAAAGTTTCGGGAAACTTAAACACTCATTTGGACTGCTGGCCAATCATAATTTACTGCTCGACTAAGGTGTAGACTGGAATGACGCCCTCACTCAGATCATCGATTTCGGTCACAAATTCTGCTTTGTACAAGCTCGGGAGTTTAAGTCGTTCTAAAAGGGTTCCGGAGATTAAGATGTCTTCCTCTGGGGTGTGGCTTCCGAATAGCTTCTCTATGGCTGCAGTTTGATAGAGAATCTCGCCCTGATAAACAATTTGGCTTTTTACATCTCCCAATTCTCCGATAATGACTTTCCCGCAATGAAAACTCGTAGAGAATCTGGGCACTATGCCATATCTGTTGATGTATTGTTCTCTAATTTTGATGATCTTGTATTTAACGTTGAAGTACGCTAGAATACAATTGCTGTTTTCAGTACCCTTGCGCATATCCCAGGCGACGATTAGTTTGTCTCCTATGTAGTCATATATGGTGCCTTTTACAGCGAGAATACTCTCGGTAATGTCTGCATAGAAGTCGTGCATGAATTGGTGAAAATCAACGCCGCCTAGTTTCTCAGCTATCGGAGTTGATCCCCTTAAATCTAAGTACATGAATATGCGCTCTACTTCTTTTGGTTCATGATATCTGCCAGATATATAGCTAGCCAGTACGCCTTGGCCAAGTTTTTTGCTGATTTGTCGAGTGAAAATCGTTAGCCCAATAAAAATCAAGGCATAAAACAAAATAACATCAAAATCTTCTTGGTATAGAAATTCTTGAAACTGATCACTGTGGAAGTGTTCGGCTATTCCTCTACCGTAGTATATTGACTCTATAAACAAAAGGACAGTAGGTATCAGTATAGCAAAGATCAGAAAATAGGTGAGGGTTTTAATGATAAGTGATTGAATAAAAGTAAACTTCCTAGTGAGGGAATAAAAAATTTCAAGCTCTAGAAGGGATATGAACAATCCTCCAATCAGGCTTATAAAAAATCCGTTTAGAAAGGGAAGTAGCTCTTTTGTGCCGTCAGCAATAAGTGGATAAATCAGACCCATAGTGACCGCTGCAACTGTAATTTGGAAGGTGATCTTCCATTTTCTTTTTTGTACTACAGACAGCATTTCGCTATAAATGATTTACAGGAGTTGAAGAAAGTGAGAATATTTTGACAATATTTTTCTTTCCCTTTAATTCAAAGTTGCCCAGATTTTTTGATTGATATATGGCTGGTAGATCAATTTTTTCCAATAAATATTCGGAAATGAGGAAGTCATCTTCTTCTGTTGTCTGACCCAAGATTCTGGCGCCGGTATTCATAGTGTCTCCATAAAATTTAATTTCACTCTTTATTTCACCTATTACTCCCTGCACCATGGTGCCGGCATGAAGTGAAGCTCTTAAGATTGGGTTTGTAGCGTATTGCTCGAAGTAATATATCTTGTTGGCTTCGATCAGTTCTTTGATTTCAAAGAAAACCCTTATACAATTGGCGTTGTCAATGCCTTTGTCAATGTCCCAGGTTATTAAAATTTGGTTTTCAATATATTCGTATATCTCCCCTTTTCTGTGAATTATATTTTCTGATATGTCGAATATGATGTCATTCAAAAAGTTGAAAAAAGCTATACGTCCATTTTTTTCGATAATATATTTAACGGATTGCAGTTCAATAAAAAGGACTATTCGTTCTACCTTCTTTGGTTTTTTGTACTTTCCGGAAATCAGGGCGACTAGTACTTTGGGCCCTATCTTTCGTTGCATCTGTAAGGTGAAGACAACAAGCCCAACTAGGGATAGTGCATAAATAATACCAGTTTTGTAATCTTGCTCGTAAATGTATTCCTTAAACTCTTTGCTATTCAGTACTTCCTGAAAGTTTAGATTGAATCTGAACATTCTGGAAACGATCATTACCACAGTGATGATAATCACTACAGATGTGGTATACAATAGGACCCTGAAAAGGAGTAATTGATAGAACTTTATTTTCTTTACTTTTCCTGTAAATAAGATGAATTCGGAAAAAGCAACTGTACCAGCAAGTAGTATAGCTATTATCAGCGCATTGATGTAAGGGGTTATAGAAGTAAAGCCATCTGCAAAAAAGGCATAGATTGGACTTAGAATTACTCCCAGAGAAAGTAAAGTTTTAGCATTTTTCAGCTTTCGCTTTTGCTCTAGCGTGAGGTTCATTAAGTTGGCAGTGGGGGTTGCTGCTGTTTGTGTTGTCACAAATGTAAGTAGATAATACGTAATCGCCAGCAATTCGAGAGCAGGTCTGAGTTTTGAATTGGTTGAGTTCGGCAGTCTTTAAAAACGAAACAGGCTGGCACCGCCAGTCCATTTCACATTTTTTTCATCTTTGCAGCTGTGAGCCAGCTTTCTACGCACGGCCAGTTTATTCGAGCAGTCATCGGTCTGATTGCTTTTTCCATATTTCTGAGGTGGGGTAGCTTTTTTATCAGCGTCATCAATCACGACGAGAGTACTTACATCGTCATTGCCGATGAGCTTTTGCGCGGTAAGGTGTACCTCAAAGATGTATTCGACACCAAGCCTGTAGGACTCTATTGGCTATTTCAAGGACTGGTCTGGCTGAGTGGGGACAGCATCATCTTACTCAGACTTTTTGCGGCTGTATTTATTGGACTTACCGCAGGCGTATGGTGGTGGACGGCTAGGCGCGTAACGAAAAGCACTGCTGTAGCTTGGGCGACCGGAATCACATATATATTTCTATGCAGTACCTGGACCTATTTTGGCATTTCTCCAAACACAGAGATATACTTTAATTTATTTACGGCTGTAGCCATTGCGCTGATGGTTTCCAGAGTTTGGAGAAGCAACCATAATCAAACACAATCGGATTGGCTGACTTTTTCATGCGTTGGCGTTGTTTTGGGTCTTGCAGCCATCATCAAACCGGTCGTTGCGGCCGAGTCATTGGCTATGGGACTGTTTCTGTTGTGGCGAGGCTGGAAAACCCAACAACTTAGACAGGCCATATTCGCAAGGTGCCTACCCATGACCATAGCCTTTTGCTTGCCTTTACTTATGGTCTACAGTTATTACTCCTCCAAAGGCCTTTTAGATGCACTCTATTTCTACAATTACGAGTTGACTAAAAGATATCCGGTAGATAAAACCATATTGGAAAGGGTGATATATGTGGGGGAGTATCTTAGGTTTTTTCCTGTCTTGATAGTTGCAATGTGGCCATATTCGAGTATGACGCCCGACGATATAAGTAAGCCGATAAAAACCTACCGGCAATTTTTATTTTTGTTAGGTGCTTGCGTTCTAATATTCATTCTTCTTCCCGGCAAGTCTTTTGGGCACTACTTTATACAACTGCACCCTGTGGCTGCTGCGCTCTTTGGTCTTTGGTTTTTACCAGGTAGAAACGAATGGCCCAAGCTGCGTGCATTTTTTACCAGATATGGTAAATTACTTCTCATCGCAACTTCGATAGGATTGAGTCTGGCATACTTCTTTAAATATCAAACCAAATACGATCAGCCCAAAGCCATCGCCGAATGGCTAAATGATCGGCTGGAAGAGGGCGATCAGGTGTTTATGGAAAACTATCATCAGATCGTTTATCATTTGATAGACAGGCCGGTGCCTACGCCCTATGTTCATTCTTCTTTATTGTTTTACGATCATCATGTGGAGGCACTAGAACTGGATTTGGAAACTGAAGCCCAGAGACTTATCGAAAACTCAAACTTGGTCTATGTGGTGCGCCGCAAAAGGCAGCCCGAATTGTATGATAACGCATTGACCCAAGCCATCGATACCCATTTTAAAGTTGTAAAAGACTTTGATGAGGAGCTCATTATTTTAAAGCGGGTTCAACCCATTGGGCAAGGTTTAGCTGAGTAGAAGAGCATGTTTTTTGATGGGCTTAGCTCATCAAAAAACTACTACCTTCGGCTTATGCCCAGAGTCGCCTACATCTCCAACTACTCCGACGCACTCAATACTGTAAGGCCGGAAGGACGCTTGTACGTAGGCCTGATTCGCGATCATGGTTGGCAGGTTACGCTGCTCACCCCGCCAGGTGGCAACTACATTGCTGAACTGAAATCTGCTGGTGCCGAGATTATAGAACTCGAACTCAAAGGTAAGCACGACCAAAGGGCCCGCGCTAAGATCGCAGAGGTGCTGAGCAGAAAAGAGCAGCAAGTCGATATATTGCACCTCTACAACAATCGCGCCATTACCAATGGAATCGCAGCAGCCAAGCAGGCCAACTTCGAGGGATCTGTACTCACTTATCGTGGCTATACTGGCAACGTACATTGGTGGGATCCCACCGCTTACGCCAAGCATCTAAATCCGAGGGTAGATGGCATCAGTTGTGTATCTCAAGCCGTAAAAGAAGTCTTTGATCGACTGCCAGGTAGGGTAGGGCAAAAAGCAAGAGTGATTGGCAAAGGCCACGAGCCTGAATGGTATGCTAATATAGAACCCATCGATTTGCAACAAGAATTCGGTATTCCCAACAACCGAATCGTGGCAACCATCGTCGCCAACGCCCGACGCATGAAAGGCATGGAATATCTAGATACAGCGGTGAAGGCTCTGCCACCCGATCTGAACCTTCATTTCCTATATGTCGGCCGCGGATTGGACACATCGGCCACTAAATCCGCTTTTGTTACTTCCAATTATGCCGATGCGGTCACCTTCGCCGGTTGGCGCTCCGATGTACTGCGCTTACTCAAAGCCTCAGACATCAGCTTACTGCCGAGTGTAAAGGGCGAAGGTCTCAGCAAGGTATTACTAGAATCCATGTTCCTCGGCCGGGCGACCATCATGACCGATATAGGCGGCAACAGGCATTTAGGCATAGATGGCGAAACCTGTTTGGTTGTACCTCCGCGCAGCTCCGAAGCTTTAGTAAGTGCACTTACTCATCTGGCAAAGAACGCTACCCTGAGAAACAAATTGGGCCCCGCCGGACAAGCATACGTCGAAGCACACTTTCATGCCGATCGCACAGCCGCCGAGTTGAATAACTGGTATAGGGAGTTGTTGAATATTTAGACTTCCGCAGGTAGAAGCCTCACAGGTAGCCAAACTTTTTCTCCTGCTCGATTCTAATATGGGAGGTTGAAAAATTATCTTTATATTTGTTGAAACTTGAAAAGCTATTACCTTAATAATTGAAACCCATCATGAGAAAAGCAGAAGAGTATTTTAATAAAGGTTTGAGCTTTCACAACGTAAAAGATTTTGACAATGCGATTATTTGGTACGAGAAGGCCATTGAAGAAGATGATAATTACGCAGAGCCCCTCAATAATTTGGGTGCATTACTCAAAAGTAAAGGAGAGTATCAAAAAGCTATAGATTTTTTTAAGCGAGCTATCACTCTTATGCCAAACAATGTAAATGCTTACTATAATTGGGGAAATACTTTACAAGATCTGAAAAAATATGAAGAATCTATAGATTATTACAAAAAAGCAACAGAAATAAATCCTGATTATGCGAATGCATATAATAGTTGGGGCAATGCGTTATATGCTTTGCAAAACTACGAAGAAGCTATAGTCTACTATAAAAAGGCTATTGAAGCTGACTCGAATTTTGCCATTGCATATTGTAATTTAGGTGATTCTTTAAGGGCTTCTGGAAGATTTGAAGAATCTATAGATTGTTACAAAAAAGCAACTGAAATAAATGCTGATTATGCAGATGCATACAATAACTGGGGCAATGCATTATATGCTTTAGAAAATTATGGAGAAGCTATAGTCTGCTATAAAAAGGCTATTGAAATTAAATCAAGTTTTGCCATTGCATATTTCAATATAGGTATTTCGTTAAGGAATATTGGTAATTACGAAGAATCCATAGATTATTATAAAAAAGCAACTGAAATAAATGCTGATTATGCAGATGCATACAAAAACTGGGGTAGGTCTTTGGATGATTTGGGGAAATATGAAGAAGCCATACCATTTTTCATAAAAGCAACTGAACTTAGTCCAGAAGATGTAGATGCATATAATAAATGGGGTAACGCTTTACTGAGTTTGGAAAAATATAGTGAAGCAATAGAGAAATATATGCATTGCATAAATTTGAATAGTAAGTATAAATTTGCTTATTACAATCTTGCCATTGCTTATCAGTTTGATGATCCTGAAATTGCTATTGAAAACTGTAATAAGGCGATTGAATTAGATTCGGATTATGATGATGCTTTTATTGTTTTGTCAAAATGTATAGCTTTGGTTAAGGATAATGATAAGCATATTGATGAACTGATTAAATATGCTAAAGATAATAATTCTAAGTTGGCATATAAAGAGTTAGGTATTATTTATCAATACACTTTAAATAATCATGGCCAGGCTCAGTTTTATTATGATAAGTTTGCATCTCTGAGTAATAGGAGAGAAATTGCAAATGACTATTCGGGCATATATTATTTCTACGGAGATGTAGAAAACGCAATTAGAGTGCTTGATGAATCTATTGTGGAGGAGGGATATATTGAAAACATATATCTGCTACACAACAAGGCCCACTATTTATGGCAGATGGGTTCTTATGAAAAGTCGAGAAATTTGTGGAAAGAAGTTGTGACTCTATATGATAAGGCATTTAATGAAGATGTAAACTTTAAATCAAATTCAAATAACTTTTTATATCAGGGCTCAATCCACCATGAAATATTCGGAAATATAGATAAAGCGGAAAGAGTTTTTCAAAGTGGACTTGGTCCATATAGGAATAATATCAATATATTGGTAGCTCTTAATAGAGTATACTCAGATAAAGATAAAAGAAGAATAGCCATTAAGAACAGCCATTTCTCTCAAAGAAGTACAAATGTCCGGAAAGCAGAAAAAATATTTAATAATTATAAATATAAATATGAAGATACTTATTATCAAATGGCCGAACTTTATTTCATTGAAGAAATGTATGAAAAGTCTAAAGGTGTATTAAATGAGTACTTCAAGCAGGAATTCCCAGAATCTTCACGCTGGTATACCCTTCAAGGACAGCTATTTTTGGCTGATGATGAATTCGCTAAAGCCATCAAATCTTTTAAGTACGCAGTTAAATTGGAAGGGCATAACATGGCCCTAAGAATCAACTTAGCAAATGCCTATCTAAAAAACAATGACTACGAATACGCTGAAAAAGAATTTTTGGATGTCTTGCGAAAAGACCCTCACAACGTAGATGCACTGATAGGGTTGGGAGAAATTAATCTTAACAGATCGGAAGATGAGTCTTTCTCTGAAGTGTCATTCGACACTGCGGAAAAATATCTGCTCGATGCCGTAAAAATCGGAAAGTCGATAAAGGGGTCGAGGCGACTGAACTTACATGAGCCCAAGGGCAACGGAGCCAGAAAATACAAAGACTTGAAACTCTCAGATGTTTACTACTCTTTAGGATATATCAACTACCAAAAATATCAGAATGATAAGCTAGGGGATAATATTGATTTCTTATACGACAGTCTTAGGTATTTTTCAAAGTCTACCTCTTGTAATCCTGATAATATAAAAGCCAAGAAATCACAGCAAAAGGTCAAAAATTATTTACAAAAGTATCAACGAAAAAGCGAAACGGAAAATTTTGGGGCTCGACTGATAACTGTATTTTCATTGATAATATTCGTGCTATGTCAGTATTTCTTCTATTTTCATCAGACTGAAGATGAAGTATACAAGCTAAATGATGACAGTGTCGACTACATCGGAAGCCTATTGTCTCTAGATGAGGCTCAAACAGTGGAAATGGAAACTTTGGTCGGTGTTCCTTTCAAAAGTAAGGATGCATTGTTAAATGCCATTGAAGGTGAAGTGGGAGAAAGCTTCGCAATGAAGAATGTAGCGTACTTAGATGCCATTTACTTGGTGGAAAGTACTGGAGAAGAGCAAATCGGCAGAATTCCTACCGGATATTATGCTTTAATTACATTTGGTGCTATCCTATTTATGATAGCTGGCTTGTATCTGCCAAGACTACTAAAGTTGAAGGTCGGTGTTATTGAGCTTCAGAAGAATTCTTTGTCAGAAGTTCAAGATTCTTCTCTCTTGGGGATTCAAAAATAGCCTTTAAGTAAGTAGAGACAAAATTGACAGCTAGGCTACATATCGACACTTTTAGCATGTAAATTTTGCAGTTATACGCATGAGTGGATTTCAATGGCTTACATTGTAATTATCCGAAGTAAAAATGTCATGCCAATGAAAACTAAGTTACTCTTCGCGTTATTGATTCTATCCA
The DNA here is from genome assembly GCA_039025055.1 of Bacteroidota bacterium. Lineage (GTDB taxonomy): Bacteria > Bacteroidota > Bacteroidia > Chitinophagales > Saprospiraceae > Neolewinella. The sequence goes on from JBCCPC010000006.1 coordinate 62,959, forward strand.
CATCCCTAACAGCTCAACTAGAATGGCAGGCCCTACCAGATGCCCCCAACTTCATCGGTGACCTATCCAAACTCGATGATGTTTATTTCATCAACCCACAGACCGGCTGGACGATCAACAGCTTAGGAGAGGTTTTTAAAACCGAGGATGGCGGCGAAACCTGGGCCAATCAAGGCGATTTAGAGGAGTTCTTGAGATGTATTCAGTTTGCCAATGAGGACGTCGGTTATGCCGGAAGTTTACAAGGGAACTTTGGTGGCCCTCCGAGCAATTCCAAATTCTTCAAAACAATAGACGGCGGCGATACATGGAGTGATGTTACCGCGTCGATGTCTCCCGAGCCTATCGGCATTTGCGGAATCTCTGTCGTGAACGAAGATGTCGTCTATGGTTGTGGCGCATTCTACGGTCCAGCCAGGGTCTACAAAACACTAGACGGTGGTGATACCTGGACCAATATCGACATGTCTGCATATGCACAAGCGCTGGTCGACGTGTATTTCTACAATGAAAACGAAGGCTATGTAGTCGGATTTGGTAGCATAACTTCACCAGGTGCTGTAGTGCTTAAAACTGTAGATGGTGGTGAAAATTGGGAAACCTTATTCAACGATAGCGAAATCGCCTTACTCTGGAAAATTCAAGTACTCGATAGTTTGAACCTATTCGCCTCCGTTGCCGGCAATAGTATGGAAGGCGGTGCACAAATACTCATTTCTAATGATGGTGGTATCAATTGGACTTCCAAACAAGTACCTGTGCAAGGCACCCAGCTACAAGGTGTCGGATTCATAACTCCCGACCACGGTTTCACCGGAGGCTTCTTCGATGGGCTCTACGAAACGACCGACGGCGGCGATACTTGGCAATTGATCGATATAGGAGCTAACTATAATCGTTTCCAAAAAGTTAACGACACCCTGATGTATGCCAGTGGGCACACCATTTACAAGTATTCAGGTAGTTCTGTAACCTCCACCAGAGAAGAGATTGTACAAGAGCCTAATTACAGTTTGGACGTATTTCCGAATCCTGCTAGTGATAACTTGTCCATTTCCTACACACTTGGAAACAACACGCATTTAAAGCTTGAGCTTGTCGATCAGAGAGGAAAAACAGTGACTTCTTTATTCGATGGCTGGCATCAAAAAGGAGCGTTTGATGTGGATATGGATGTTTCTTCTCTCCCCGCTGGAGCGTATTTGGTTGTATTTCTATCTAGAGAGGGAGATCTTATGAAAAAGGTGTTGATTCAGAGGTAGGTTTGCTGTGCTACAGCGTTAATGAAATTAACATGAATCCCTCAACTTCCTTTCAATCCAACGAGCTCATCGATCGGCTGCCTAAGCATCTGAAGCAGTTCATCAAGCCGCAGAATTACGAAGATTATACACCCATTAACCAAGCGGTGTGGCGGTATGTAATGCGCAAGAATGTCGACTACCTAGCTAAGGTGGCCCACTCCTCTTACATCGATGGACTCAAAAAGACAGGCATCGGCATAGAGGAGATTCCGAGCATGTATGGCATGAACCGCATCCTGAAAGAGATTGGCTGGGCGGCTGTAGCTGTCGATGGATTCATACCGCCCAATGCTTTTATGGAGTTTCAGGCATATAAAGTACTGGTCATTGCTTCCGACATCAGGCAGTTGGAGAATATCGAGTATACACCCGCACCCGACATCATACACGAGGCTGCGGGTCATTCGCCCATCATCGCCAATCCCGATTATGCCGAGTATTTAAGAAGGCTGGGAGCCATAGGTGCCAAAGCCATTCTGTCTAAACACGACATGGATCTCTACGAAGCCGTCAGAAAGCTATCGATTTTAAAAGAAGCCGAGCTGGTCGATGCAGCAGAAATTGCCCGAGCAGAGGAAGAGGTTGAAGCCCTACAAAAAGCTGAAGTAGAGCTGTCGGAAATGGCCCAGATTCGCAACCTGCAATGGTGGACTGTGGAGTATGGTCTAATCGGCGAGCTTGACGACCCTAAAATTTATGGAGCAGGCTTGCTCTCTTCTATAGGTGAAAGCAAGTGGTGCATGACCGATGATGTAAAAAAGGTGCCTTATTCTTTGGAAGCAGCTAGGCAGGCCTTCGACATCACCAATCCCCAACCTCAGCTGTACGTCACGCCCGACTTTTCTTATCTCATGGAGGTGCTGGAGGAATTCGCCAATACCCTCAGCTTGAGAAGGGGCGGCAGGGAAGGCATCCAGAAGCTTATAGAATCTAATTTAGTCGGAACGATAGAGATCAATACCGGCCTACAAGTCTCTGGCCGTTTCACCAGGGCCATACTCGACGACAACAACCAGGTCATTTACTACTGCACCGAAGGTCCTACCGCTTTGGCCTATCGCGAAAAGGAACTGATCGGCCACGGCATCGCCGACCATCCGAATGGGTTTGGCTCGCCCCTCGGTAAGTTGAAAAACATCAATCTCGCTATCGAAGACATGGGGCCATTCGATCTGAAAGCCTACAACTTCTACGACAACAAGTGGCTGTCCTTTGCCTTCGAGAGCGGCATTACCGTAGAGGGGATGAATGTGACCGGCATCCGGAATATACAGGGCAAACTCATGCTCATTCAGCTCAAGGACTGTACAGTCAGATACCGTGACGAGCTCCTCTTCAGCCCCGAAGACGGCATCTACCACATGGTGATCGGTACGAGCATCATCTCCGCCTATGCCGGTGGTGCCGACGAAGCGTCGTTCCCCAACCTCTACGAAACCTCGAAGGTGCTGACCATCAAGCCCGAAAAATCAGCCGCTGATGTTGAGCTGGAAAGCTACTACCAAGCCGTTCGAGAAATGAGAGAAAGTGGCCAACGCAATGATAAAAAGCTGACCGAGATAGTCAGCAGGGTAGCGTCTGAACATCCTGATCAGTGGTTACTACTTTTGGAGATACTGGAGCTGGCCGAAGGGGAGTTGCTCCGTGAGCGCGTGACCAATCTGCTCCACCATTTAGCAGATAGGAATGAAAACTACAAAGGTCTGATCTTGGAAGGTATGGAGTTGATGGGAAAAGCATCGATCGAGGCGTAGGTCTATAGAGGACTTCCCGGCGTATGGGAGGCAAGCGCAGGTGGGACACATCTCGACTGTACTCTAGTACTGTAAAGACGCAAAATTTTGCGTCTTCCGAGCGTGCGTCTTCCGAGAGTGCGTCTCCCGAGTGCGTGCATCTCCCGTGAGCGTGCGTCTCCCGAGCATGTGCCCGTCTATCGAGTATGTGCGTCTCCCGAGCGTACGTCTCTCGTCTCCATATCCCCAAGTCTCCCATCCCCAAGTCCCCCCTCTCAAACGCACATGCAGAAGGCTGACCACTCCGCTATGGTGAGAGTCTTCCACCCCGATCCTCGCGGGTCTCCGCTACGCTACGACCTGCGGAAGTCTAAAACAACAACCCATTCCCGTACTTCCAAATCCGGCTCAAATTGCTGATATTTGCCGTCAGACGACCCGGTGGGCATGAAACAGCCCATCGGTCTAGATTGTATACATAAGTAGATATGCGAACCAGTGCTCATGGCTGTACGCTAAAGGCGGTCATGAACACGCCACCTACAGTTTGAATGAGCAAGTACAGCGAGTACCTAAACGAGATCGAAGAAAGACTAGCCATGGGCCTCCACCCCAAGCCGATAGACGGTGCAGAGCTAGTTGCAGAGGTCATCAATCAGATCAAGGATGTAAACAATGAGCATCGAGAAGCTTCGCTCAACTTTTTCATCTACAATGTGCTACCGGGAACAACAGCGGCTGCCGGGGTAAAAGCACAGTTTTTAAAGGAGATCGTACTCGGTGAAGAGGTCGTAGAAGAGATATCTCCCGCCTTCGCCCTGGAGCAATTGTCGCACATGAAGGGTGGACCCTCTGTTCGCGTTTTACTCGATCTCGCACTGGGCAGTGACGAAGACATAGCACTACGGGCAGCCAAGGTGCTCAAGACCCAGGTATTTCTGTACGAGGCCGATACCGATAGACTCGAAGCGGCCTATAAGAACGGCAGCGAGATTGCCAAAGACATTATTGAAAGCTATGCCCAGGCAGAGTTTTTCACCAAGCTGCCGGATATAGACGAAGAGATCGAGGTGGTGACCTACATTGCCGGAGTGGGGGACATCTCCACGGATCTGCTATCGCCGGGTAGCGATGCCCACTCCAGATCGGATCGCGAGCTGCACGGGCAGTCGATGTTCGAGCACGATAAATTGCGGCAGGCCGAGTTGCTGGCCCTACAAGAGGAGCACCCCGATAAGCGGGTCATGCTTATAGCCGAAAAGGGCACTATGGGCGTAGGCTCTTCGCGTATGTCGGGCGTGAATAATGTAGCGCTCTGGATCGGCAAACCAGCCAGCCCTTATGTGCCTTTTATCAATATTGCACCTGTGGTAGCGGGTACCAACGGCATTTCACCCATATTCCTGACTACGGTTGGAGTGACCGGCGGTATTGGTGTTGACCTCAAGAACTGGGTGAAAGTCAGAGATGAAGACGGCAATGTGATCTTCGACGAAGACGGCGAGCCTGTTCTGGAGCAGGCTTACTCGGTCGATACCGGCACGGTGCTCACCATCAACACCAAGGAGAAAAAACTATACAAAGACGGCGAAGCGGTGCTCGATATCTCCAGTTCGCTTACCCCTCAGAAGGTAGAATTTATGAAAGCCGGTGGTTCTTATGCCGTGGTCTTCGGTAAAAAGCTACAAGCATTTGCCGCCAAGGCTTTAGGTATAGAGGTGCCGCCTGTATATGCACCTTCGAAGGAAATTTCTCACGAAGGGCAGGGGCTTACCGCCGTAGAAAAGATTTTCAACAAGAACGCAGTAGGGACTTCCGGAGCGACCTTGCATGCGGGCTCTTATGTGCGGGTGGAGGTCAATATCGTCGGCTCTCAGGATACGACTGGGCTGATGACCTCTCAGGAGCTGGAGATGATGGCGGCTACCGTGATATCGCCCATAGTAGATGCCGGTTACCAGTCAGGCTGCCATACGGCCTCGGTCTGGGACATCAAGTCGCAGGAGAATATTCCCCGACTGATGAAGTTCATGAACGACTTCGGCCTCATTACCGGTCGTGACCCTTTGCATAAGTACCACCCGATGACGGATGTCATTCACAAGGTGCTCAACGACATCACGGTCGACGATTGGGATGTCATTATCGGTGGCGACTCACACACGCGCATGTCTAAGGGCGTGGCTTTCGGTGCCGACTCGGGTACGGTAGCCCTTGCGCTGGCCACGGGTGAGGCATCTATGCCCATCCCTGAATCGGTGAAGGTAACCTTCAAAGGCAAAATGGCCGACCATATGGACTTCCGCGATGTGGTACACGCCACCCAGTCGCAGATGCTCAAGAAATTCAGTGGCGAGAACGTTTTCCAGGGGCGGGTCATCGAGGTGCACATAGGAACCCTCCCGTCTGACCAAGCCTTCACCTTCACAGACTGGACGGCCGAGATGAAGGCCAAAGCTTCGATCTGTATCTCTGAACCCGATACACTCATACAGTCGCTGGAGATCGCCATTGGCCGTATCCAGATCATGATTGACAAGGGTATGGACAATGAAGAACAGGTCTTGCAAGGCCTGCTCGACAAGGCCAATAAGCGAATCGAAGAAATTCGCTCGGGTGAAAGACCGCCTTTGGCACCAGATGAAAATGCCAAGTACTACGCTGAGTTCGTCGTCGATCTAGATATCATCGACGAGCCCATGATTGCCGATCCCGATGTACACAACGAGGACGTATCGAAACGATATACTCATGACACCATCCGCGAGCTGTCTTATTACGAAGGCATCAAGCACGTCGATCTCGGTTTCGTCGGTTCGTGCATGGTACACAAGGGCGATATCAAGATCGTTTCCAAGATGCTCCGAAATCTGGAAGAAGAGTACGGTGAGGTGGAGTTCAAGGCACCGTTGGTGGTTACAGCTCCGACCTATAACATCATCGAAGAGCTGAAGGAAGAGGGCGACTGGGCGACCCTCCAGAAGTATTCCGGCTTTGAATTCGATGATTCGGCCCCTAAAAACGCCGCCCGAACGGAATACGACAACATTCTCTACCTCGAAAGGCCAGGCTGCAACCTCTGTATGGGCAACCAGGAGAAAGCCGAAAAAGGCGACACGGTCATGGCGACTTCAACCCGTCTATTCCAAGGCCGAGTGGTAAAAGACTCCGACCGCAAAAAAGGCGAATCTTTGCTGGCCTCTACGCCGGTGGTGGTGCTATCTGCCATACTGGGCCGTACGCCCACGCTGGAGGAGTACAAAGTAGCCGTAAAGGGTATTAAGCTAACGCAGTTCTCCCCACCGTTGAAAAAAATGACAGCTGGCGCGGTGCCTACACACCAGATTTCATACTAGGATTTTTGGGTTTTTGGATTTTTCCAAAAACCCAAAAATTTTTCGAGTCAAGTTGGTTTTTAAGGACTTCCGCAGGTGGTATGCTCTCGCGTAAGCGGAAGCAGAGTGGAGATCCACGATACTTAGGGGTAGAGACCAGACGATGATCGGCAGGCTGTGGCAAGTTCAGCCAGAAAATGTTAATTTAGTACCATGACAAATCTCATAGATAAGTCGAAAACCCGACAACCCATCGAATGGCTATGGACCATCGAGCGTTATCACCAAGCTATCAAACAAGGTGTTTTGGACGAGAATGACAGGGTCGAGTTGATTTTTGGTAAGCTAATTCAAAAAATACCAACAGGAGATTTACACGCAGCTGTAGTCGAGATACACACAAAACCAAGCGTAGAAGACGAGGCCTACACCTCCATTATTCACTTTGGTGTTGATGAAGATTTTTGAAAGTCCTTTTTGTGGAGTAGTGAACGTTAGAGATTTTTTGATAACTAGAAAATGATGAGATTAATTAAAATAGGCCTGTTTTTTATTTTGAGCGTCCATTCGGTCATTGCTCAAGATACACCCGAAGCAATCATTGACTCTTTTTTCGTCTTATTTGAAAGCGAAGGAGTCGATCAGGCTGTGGATTACATTTATGCTTCTAATCCTTGGATTTCGGGAAAGACTGACGCCATTAGGACGCTTAAAAATCAGATGTCAAATCTGAAAGATGAAGAATTTATTGGAGAATTTTACGGATATGACCCTATTGTAAATACGCGGTTAGGCGATCGCTATTTATTGTACGCCTATCTAGTGAGATTCGATAGGCAGCCAGTAAGATTCACTTTTCAATTTTATATGCCCAATGACAGTTGGAGGTTGCATTCATTCAAATATGATGATAACTGGGGTGATGAACTTGAAGAATCGGTAAGGGTATATTTTTTGAATAATCGATACTAATTGCGAGGTACAGCGTGGGTGAAAACTGACAGAGTTGAAAATGAGATAAATGAATAGACATTATGCGCCTAGTAAACTATTCCGCATAATGTCTAATAAAAATGGCTTTACTATTTTTATTCATACGTCATTGTCACTAGCCTCAATTTATTTCGCCTTTCCGAAGGTATGATCAGCTCATTGGCCGCTACCTGTTTGCCGGCGCGAAAGCGGAGTCGCAGGTCGAGATCGCGGGTGTGAAAGAGGCTGTTTCGGTCGGATTCGCCGTAACCATCGAGGACGTATTCGCTGACGGTATTTTCCTGGCGAATCTCATCGTTGAAGAGGAAGCGGAGTCGCTGGGGAGTGCGCAGGAGGAAGAAGGAGCTGTACACCCCGTCATCGTCTTGGCTGTATTGGCGCTTATGGAGCACTTTATCCCAGTGCAGTTTGCCATCGGGGTGGATGCTGAGGACGAGTATCTCGTCGTAGTGTGCATCTACTAGGGGGCGGTTGAAGGTATTGACCACTTGTAGTTGATTGGCGGTGCTGCGCCGTTCGAACTGCCGGTTGCGCTCGGCGATGAGCAATATGCCGCCATCTCGTCTGAGTACCAGGTCTCGAATGGCAATTTCTTCTATGCCTTCCCGGTTTCGGCGGCGGCCACCTTCAATACTATTGATTAAGTCTTGATCGAACTTTTGAAACTTAACGGAAGTCACTCGCTGCTGTCCAGGGTCATAGTCGAGGTAGAAGTACCCCTCAGCGCGGGATAGATCTCGCTGGGTATATAGCCCGCCGCCGACCAGCTTATTGTTGAGGTTGTCGTAGCGGAAAGAAACATCGTAGGTCAGGCTATCGCCCAGGTCGATCTTGCTGAGTACGATTTGGTTGCTTGTATCGGCCGGAGATGCGAATAGCTCGAATTGATGGGCTTTTCGTCTGCTGATGAAGTTGTTTTGTTCGGTGAGGAAGAAGGCGGTGCCATCGTTGGCGATTTCGGCCTGGAGGAAGTTTTGGTTGAAGAAAAAGTTATCGGGTTGTACAAGGGTGCGCCGAATCATTTGGATACTATCCATGTCTATGGTGAAGGCGGTGAATCGACTCATTTCGTTGTAGAGAATGACGAGACTTTTGGATCGATCTTCACTTTGTATGGCCAACCAGCTGGGAGTGTTGAGGCTGTAGCCCAGGTCGGCTATGGTGACGCTATCTTTGATATTGGCGGCGGGGTCGTAGCGATCTACCTGCAGGTGTACGTGGCCTTTCTCGCGATAGAGATAAATGAGCTTGAAATCTTTATCGGTCTCGACCACATCGATCAGTTTGATGTTTCGGCCGCGCAGCTCGAGTTCTTTCTCCCAGCTTTCGCGCATACGGCGATCGAAGGCTGTGACGAAAAAGCGGGTACTTCGGTCTTGCAGCAGCAAGCTTCGTCCACCCAGCTTACCGATGAGGGTGTACTCGGTATCTGCACGGAGATTGAATTCTTCGCTGAGGGTGAGCGTTTGCGCAGAGAGACCTCCACCTCCACCCGCCTGCCATACGCTGGTAGGCAGGGAAGTACAAATCAAAAAAAATAGGCTTAGGAGGAAGCTAGCATGGGAGTATGATGACAAGATCGGCATATATCAATGTATTATCTGCTGTGCAAAACCTCGTAGTGTCCGACGTAGGAGGACCTGCGAGCGTTTAGTGAGCAAGTCAACTAAATTAGACGCCGGACACTACGAGGACGCTGTTTTCAAAACAACGACCTTAGCAGGTCCTTAGACGTATTTTGCTTGCCTGTTTTTAACGAAGTTAGACAGCCCCTAGTTGTGAATGTAGTTGTAATGTGGAAGACGCTAAGACCTAAATGGGGTGAGTGGCGTTATAGAGTTTGTAAAAATCAACTAAGCGACGATGCGCATATACTTTACTTGTTTTTTGGCCGCCTTTGGTCTGAGTTTAAGCTTGAATGCCCAGGCCCCAACAGATCAGGATACCACTTTGCTTTGGGCTATTTCTGGTAATGATTTAGTAGAGACCAGCTACCTGTTCGGCACGATACACCTGATACCGGCCGAAGACTTTTTTATGCCCAATACGGTATCTGTGGCACTGAATAAGGCCAAGCGTGTGGCCTTCGAGATCGATACTAAGGAGATGCAAGACCCGACTCTCTTCTTTTCGATTTTTAATAAACTACAGATGCCCGACAAGCTGAGATTTCGCGACTTGGTCGATAGTGTAGATTATCACTTGGTCAAGACCTACTTCGACTCGACGGGCATACCTTTTGCTATGTTCGAAAACTGGAAGCCGCTATTCCTTTCGGCTATGGTGGGCCAGGATATGGAAGACATGGGCAATATGGGTTTCGGCGGCCTGATGGGTGGCGAAGAGGGCGACATCCGCTCGTATGAGATCGAGCTGACAGAAATTGCCGAAGCGGGCGAAAAAGACATCTTTGGCCTGGAGACCCTCGACTTTCAGCTCACGGTTTTCGACAGCATTCCCTACGAGGCCCAGGCCAAGATGCTGGTCGCTGCCGTGGAGTCCGATATGAATGGTGGGCTGGATGCCGATAATGAGTTCGATCGTATGGTAGAGCTATACAAACGCCAAGCCATCAGCGAGATGGTAGACATGGTGCAAGAGAGTGCCGAAGATACCGACGACACCAACTTCGAAGAGTTTCTTCTAACCCGCCGCAACCAAGCTTGGATACCGCTGATGGCAGAAGCTATGAGCGGGGGCTCGGTCTTTTTTGCCGTAGGGGCCGCTCACCTCGGCGGCGAGAATGGCGTGATCAAGCTATTGAGAGATGCTGGATATGAAGTAGAAGGGGTGTATGAGTAGGTTGTTTTTTTCGGCTGGCTGGTAGCCCAGCCGAGAACTATGCCAATGCCTTAATACCAGCCATTACCTTTGCAGATGCCAGTACTTTGACTTTACCCACTGGCTCTGGACCTTCATATATCTCGAAGTGATTATCTGGCTCAAGCCATTCTGCTGGACCTTCTGGTGATAAAAACTCGGCTATACCAAACCAACTCCCGCTTGAAGACTCTTTATCTAACCAAGTGAATTTTAAGCTCCATGCATTATCTTGCCAGTCTGATTCACTTTGAGCTAAGAATCTTACAGGAGCTATGTAGGTTTCGCCCTGGGGCAGTCCATTCCTACCACCGTTTGCTGGGTGTAGCCAATCTACTATGACGAGTACGCTTTTCATCATTCTACTATTAAACAAGGTCAAAGGCGACTACAGTTGCATCTTTTAGGTTCGTTATGTCTACAAACACTGCAGGACCTACACCATCTAAGTTAGATAATCTGAACGAATTGAAATATTTTTCGTCAGATATTTCAAGCTTGCATATGATGAAGTCACTGTTGTTGTACAGCAATTCACCCCAACATTTTGCATGCTCGAAGGATTCAGCGAACCATTTACCTTCTAAAGAGTTTCGGCCTGACCTGAATCCATGATCGGATATGTCATATCGCTCAGCTTGAGACATGGAGCGGAATAATAGCATACCGCTAAGCTAAAATTTTTTTCATCTGAAAGCAGCACATTGTGCTAACTGAACGTTTTCTCCAAAGTTTGATGATATTTTGGTGTTGATTTTCAACCTACGGCTCGCTTAGATACTCACTAGTGCCGTGTACATTAAGTTTCAAGAAAGCTCGGTGCTCAGTGCGCCGAGCTTTCTTTTTGTTGGGACGAATTTGATTTACAAATTCCCCGTCGCTCGCTTTGCTTTCGTATACTTCCTGAACGCCTCCAGTACCTCGGCCATGTCTTGAGGCAACTCGCTCTCGAATTTTAACCGTTCGCCCGTATGCGGGTGGGTGAAAGCCAGTGTTTTAGCATGTAGTGCCTGCCTCGGGCACGAGCTGAACACCCGATCTACGAAAGTCTTATACTTGCTATACACCGTGCCTTTTAGAATGCGGTCGCCGCCGTAGTGGCCGTCGTTGAAGAGCGGATGGCCGATCGACTTCATGTGTACGCGTATCTGGTGGGTACGGCCGGTCTCGAGCTTGCACTCGATCAGGCTGACGTAGTAGAGGTCTTCCAGGGTGCGGTAGTGCGTCTTGGCCCATTTGCCTTGGTCGGGTTCGTCGGTGGTGGTGTATTGCTTTCGGTTGCGGGGGTGGCGCATGATGTTGGCTTCGATTTGGCCAGCAGCAGGATCGGGTGCCCCCCAGACGATGGCCTGGTAGCTGCGCTCGACGGTATGGTCATAAAACTGCTTGGCCAGGTGGCTCATGGTGTATTCTTCTTTGGCGATGACCAACAGCCCGCTGGTGTCTTTGTCGATACGGTGCACCAAGCCGACTCGATTTGCCTGATTGCCGGGTAGCAGGGGCATGCCTTCGGCGCCGCCCAGGTAAAAAGCCAGGGCATTGACCAGGGTACCTCGCCGGTGACCCACGCCAGGATGCACGACCATGCCCGGCGGCTTGTGTACCACCATGAGGTAATCGTCCTCGTAGCGGATGTCAAGCGGAATATCGTCGGCCTGTAAAGTGGCTTCTTCGCCTAGCGTTCTTGGAATGACCACCGATATTTTTTCACCGGGCCGCACCTTGTGGTTGGGCTTGACGATTTGGTTGTCGACGGTGACCGAGCCGGCTTTGATGGCATTCTGTATGCGATTGCGGCTGGTTCGCTGCATGCGGTCTATGAGGAACTTGTCGAGCCGCAGCGGCGTCTGGCCGGGGTCGACTTGTATCTCCATGGTCTCGAAAAGATCGTCGGTATAGGCGGGTTGCATGGGGCAAATTTAATCATTGGTCAGATGGATATAGATGTGATTGAAAATGCGAATTTTGTGCACACACAAAATTCGCATTCCTTTTATGAATCTCTCCCAAACCAGCCTTGCCGTTCGCAACCCCTCGGTCGAATCCCATAACGACCCTCACCAGGTACCCATCGTAGCGGCTTCCAGCTTTCGGTTTCACAGCATAGAGCATGGTATGTCCATATTCGACGGCCAGGAGCAGGGGCATATGTACAGCCGATTCGGTAACCCGACCATCGATGCTGCCGCCCAAAAGATAGCCGATCTGGAAGCACATGGAATGGACCAGCCAGCGTACGGGCTGTTTTGTGCCAGTGGTATGTCAGCCATTGCAACGGCTATCTTATCGGTACTGAAGGGTGGTGGTAAGGTACTGGCTGCACCCGATTTGTATGGCGGCACCGTTAATTTACTGGAAGAGATGAGTGCCCAAGGCGTTAAATACATCAAAGCCGATACGCGCGATTTGGCCGATGTAGATCGGGTATTGGTCCAACAGCCCGATGTGAAAATCATTTATGCTGAAACACCTTCCAATCCAACTTTGAAAATTACCGATCTGGCCGGTCTGGCCGAGCGGGCGCATGCTATTGGTGCTAAGCTTTTGGTCGATAATACTTTTGCTACGCCCCTGCTTCAGCAGCCGCTACAGCACGGTGCCGATATCGTTTTGCACTCGACGACCAAGTTTATAAATGGCCACGGCAGTGGCATGGGCGGTGCCTTGGTGACGCTCGATGAGCATCTATACCATGAGCGCATCACACCAGTCTATCGACTCTATGGCGGCAGCGGCAATGCCTTCGATGCTTGGCTCGTCCTCAATGGGTTACGCACCCTACCGCTTCGCATGGAGCGTCAAAGTCAAGCGGCCATGAGCGTTGCCAAGTGGCTGAGCAAGCACCCTAAAGTGTGGCGTGTCAATTATCCGGGTTTAGGGTCATTTGACGGGCACGATATAGCTATTCGCCAGATGAAAAGTGCCGGGGCTATGCTCAGCTTCGAGCTGGCGGCCGATACCGAAGTGGCTTACCGCTTCATGAACAGTATGCGCATGATCACCCTCGCACCAACGCTAGGCGACCTCGATACCATCGCCCTGCACCCGGCCACCATGAGCCACCGGGGGCTCGATCCGCAGGTGCGCATCGCACAGGGCATACCCGATGGCTTGGTGCGACTATCCATCGGCCTCGAATCGGTAGAAGATATACTCGCCGATCTGGATCACGCCATAAAACTCAGCGGAGCCTAAAGCGAATTCGTAGAAAGACCACGCTTTTTTGAGCAGGACTTCTGCGCGTAGCGGCGTGGCTGCGATTCCATAAAAGCGACTTGATTTTTTTGTACTTCCGCAGGTCGTCTCATCCCCCAATAAACTCTAAAAAACACAAATTATCTGAAAGACCAACAGACTAACCATCTCCCAGCGGGTGTGCCTTTGCGTAAGTTTTCTCCCAATGTTCCCGAAAATAATCTTGCAAAATGCGATGACGAAAGCGCCAGGTACCGCCCGTGGTTTCGAGTAGATGGTGACTGCTGGCTAAGCGCAGGAAAGCGACAAGTTGAAAAGGTAAAATCTCCTTGAGAAAAAGAGCTATTCGCAGCCCAAAATGAGCAAACACTGAAAAGTTAAATCTAGTTAAAGAAACTTTGAAACGTTGATATGGGTGCCTGATCATCAAAAGTTGTGGCCCTTTCTTGAATCCAAAATCGAAACCGTCACCTTCCAAATCAGCTATGAAGTAAATGAAAAGGAAAACAACCGTATAAAAGGGCAAATAGGGTAATACAGGGGCAACGACCCTATTCAATGGCTCATTATCGCTGATGAAAATGGTAAATAAACTCGTCAGTATAAAACTCCCCAAAAAAGTAGCCAAAATGAAACCGAGTATCGAGCCCAGGGTCTCTACCCAGCTTATTCTGATTCTGTTGGTAGTATTTATTTGTATATAGCCCCCGTTTTTATAGAGTTTATCAGCAAGTACGATCCCAATAATTGAGGTGATCAGTAAGGATATGAGTAAGGTAGATGCAATGGTGATCGATACTTGCTCGGTACTATTCATGTATATAAATGCCATGATACCAAGAATTGGCCCAACAATAATTCCTATTGAGAGCGCATAGATTAAGTCTACAAGTATTCGATCATACCAAGTTGGCTTAACCCAATTCCCCTGTAAGCTCACCAACTCAAAATCAGCCAACCCAAAATGTGCCATCCGATGCGCTAGAAACCCTAGCCATTTCTTACTGTCTTCCGGCGGATAGTCGTCTTCCATTTTGGAGAGGGCGTGGGTAGCAAAGCGGTCGGTGATCTCTTCTTTCCTTCCGGCTAGGCCGGTCGCCTCGAATTTGTAGAATGACCAAGTCCTTCCACGGGCGAATAGTAGCTGAGCAGCATTGAGGTAAAAGGGCGTGCGTATGGCCTCGGCCAATAGTTGGTCTTGCTTTATGGCATCGAGCAGGAGTTCTTTGTTGGCGGACTGACTGGCCTTGATGGCAAACTTAATTTGATCGGTGGTAAGGGGCTCTATCTTTATCTGGTGCTTGACGGGGGCGTCGATGGCTTGCCGATATTCTTCGATTCGGGAACTGACGATGTAGTTTGCTTTTTCATTTTCACCGTATTCGCCCAGGGCATCCAGAAATCCGTTTCTCAGTTCTTCGGAGAGCTCGTCTAGGCCATCGAAGAGGGGGAGTATTCGGTCTGTGTCGAGGATTTCTTTGGTCAGAGCTGTCGAGAATCCCATTTGCGGAAGTAATTCTTCTAACCACGATTTTATACTTTTAAAACGAGCCCGCCAGGTAGCTATGTTGATAATAATGGGTAGGCTGCTTATGCCCGCATTCATTAATTCACAAGCGAGCTGTAAGATAACGGTCGTCTTGCCAGCACCCGGCTCGCCGATGATGAGCAGTCGACCGCCTGATTCGTTAAATGCTTTCCTGATGTCGGGTACAGCTTTTCCTGGCTGGAAGGTGACCTCTAGATAGCGGGCTTTGGCCGAGCTGGTGCCCTCGTCTGATTGTACAAACTTGAGATTGATTGGAAATCGCTTGGCCAGCTTGCTATCTAAGCGCTCCTCATAGCTCTGCTTGAGTTGGGCATTAATTTTGGTCCAGTCGGTCGCCATGGGTCTTTGCTGTGGGTGTAAGGTAGAGCTATATCAGGATTTGACCAATTCATGTGGCAGTTGTACCGTTTTTTAAATAAATCCCTAAGCAACAGTAAGATATATCGAACCGTTATTAGGCCTGACACGCTTTATTGACCATGAATTTACGCACATTGACCAGCACGCTGACTTTGCTTGCCCTGGGCTATCTATGCTATATGGGGGTGCAACACCGGCAGATGGAAGAGTCTATACAAGCGAAAAAAAACGATGAAAGCACATTGCTACCAACATCGGAGATGCCTGATGGTGACCGACCTGCGCCAGTCTACTTTAAAAAGAATCTGAGTAAATCGGAAACTATTTCTTCGAAGCCACCAGCTCAGGTAAGCACCAATGGTAGGCAACTGATTTTTCCAGTCCAAAGCCATGATCTGAGCGATGTGATCTCAGTGTACGGTGATCCGCGCGGTCGTACCCGAAAGCACCAGGGGATAGATATTAAGGCACCGAAAGGCACTGAGATACTCGCTGTAGCTGATGGCTTCATCGAGCGCGTGAGCGAGGGTGGTAATGCGGGCAAAAGCGTGTATCTGCGCGCTGCCGATGGCAAGCTCTATTTCTACGCCCACCTGGATAAGTACGAGGTCGAAGAAATGCAAGCGGTCGAAGCTGGCGAACCCATAGGCACAGTGGGCGATACCGGTAATGCCAAAAACACGACTCCGCACCTCCACTTCGAGATTTTGATCGGGAAAGACAAGGAGGCTGTCGATCCGCTACCTTACTTTTTAGGGGCATAAGTGTTAAGTGACTGTATTCTTCCGCAACTTTCAACTATGAACTTAAAACTAATCACTTCTTTTGAGCTTTAGAATGTGGTGATTAGTAATGAGTACACGTTCACCGGAAGTTTCCGCCTAAAAACTCCCAACTAATCACTAATCACTCCTCACTAAAAACTCCCAACTAATCACTCCTTACCATTAAATAATCATTCCCTCTCCAATGAAATTTATCAATATCCTTCTGACCCTATCTCTGGGTTACTTGCTATTCTCTTGCGGAGTTACTGGCGAAGAATTTACCCTCGAAAAGGACGGCAGTGGTACCGTTACCAATACCATGGACATGAGTTCCATGTGGGGCTTTATGCAAATGGGCCTACAACAAGAACTCAATAATGGCGAAGAGCGCGAGCCGGGCGAGCAGCAATTCTTAGAGCTGCTTACTGCCGAAAACTTCGACACCACCTTCTCTTTGGTCGATTTTGCCAGCAATATGGCTGAATCTCAAGGTAGCGGCCCGGTTGGAATCGGCGACTTGATTTCCGAGTTTGAAAACAATTCGGAAATGTCTGAGGAGCAAAAAGAGGCTATGCGACCAGCTGTTGAAATGCTGGCGACTAGTGATATCAGGATGTATGGCAATTCCAGCACAGGTCAATATGCCATGTCGACCATCCAATATTTCGATGAACCTAGCGACGTTTCTTCCCTCATGGACGTCATGTCTACTATGATGGATGAAATGCCCAATGAGGCCGCCACCGATGATCCTGATGCCCAGCAAGGATTGGCTATGCTATCTGCGATGAATGGTATGACTACTCAGTACCGTCTCGATGGCAATACACTATATGTGAGTCGCCAAGCCGAAGAAGAAGCTGAAATTGAAGACCCTCAAATGGCTATGATGATGTCTATGATGGGCGGCTCAGATGATGACTACGTGATCAATCTTCAGCTACCAGGCAAGATCAAAAAGGTGAGTCGGGAAGCTGAGATCGACAAGAAGGCCGGTATGGTTAAAGTAGTCATTCCGGCCAATGAGCTGAAGTCTGGTTTTGACTTTAGTGTAGACTTTAAGCCGAAGAGATAAACTCGGGCTATCGCCCTCGCGTGAATTGCTCGCCTATCGGCATCGCGTGATTAGCTCCCTATCGGTCGCTGTGACTACTCCCTTCGGTCGTGGGACTGGTGCGCCTATCGGCGGCACTGTGATTACTCCCTTCGGTCGTGGGACTTGCGCGGGCTATTGCCCGACGCTGGGATTAGCTCCCTTTAGTCGCTGTGATTCTAAAGTATTAGAGCGTTCTTTCCACCTCTGACGTTTATCCCTACGATGGCGATAGCCGAGTTATCCCGACGAGCGATAGCGAGTTCATCCCAACGATGGCGAAAGCCGAGTTAATCCCGCTCGGCGGTAGCCGAGTTATCCCGGTTCTCGGGGTAAGCGATTCTCGGCCGGTGTACACTCTTCATCACCTCGATGAAAGTATCTCGGCAGACGTCTAGCTCGCGAAAACTGAGTTTAGATTGCGCGAGCTGGCCTGAATTGACCTTGCCCTGGATGATCTTATGAATAAAATCGGTCAGTTCCTGCTCATTGGGTCGGGTCAGGCTTTTGCAGGCGGCCTCTACGCTATCGGCTAGCATGAGGATGCTCTCTTCGCGAGAGATGGGGCGCGGGCCGGGGTAGTGGAAAAGCTCTTCGTCGATTTCGCCACCTGGATTATTTTCGAGGTGCTTATGGTAGAAGTATTCGACCCGGGTATTGCCGTGGTGGGTGCGGATGAAGTCGATGAGGCGGTTGGGTAGCTTAGCTTTCTTGGCCATTTTTACACCCTCGGTGACGTGTCCGATGATGATCTTGGCACTTTCGAGGGAGGTAAGTTGGTCGTGTGGGTTTTCGTCTCGCTGATTTTCTATGAAGAAGTTGGGGTTGGCGGTTTTACCGATGTCGTGGTATAGGGCCGCAGTGTGGAGTAGCAGGGCATCTGCGCCCATTCGCTGGGCGGCTTGCTCGGCCATATTGGCGACGGTGAGGGAGTGCTGAAGGGTGCCTGGGGCCTTGTGGGCTAGGTCGCGCATCAGCTGCCGGTTCATATCGCCTAGCTCCAGTAGCGTGATTGGCGATAGCAGCCCGAACACCCGCTCTAGCAGAGGAATGAGCGGATAGGCCAAAAGCACTAAAAAGACATTGGCACCTAAGGCTAAGATGGGTATCGGATCGAAGTTGGATAAATTGCCCTGCTTGATCAGCAGCAGGCTGAAATATCCACCTACGTAAACCAACAGCAGATAGATGAGTGACCTAAAGTAGCGCGACCAATCTCGGGTGTCGATATCCATCACGATGACGACGATGCCCGCCAGCAGATGTAGAAAGGTGAACTCATAGCCCAGATGCGTCAGAAAGCTGGCAATAAGCACTACGATTACGTGCACAAAAAAGGCCAGACGCTCGGTAAAGAAGATTCTGATGACAATGGGTACGATGCAAAATGGAATCACCCATGAATTGATGCCCACATTCAGCTCGGTGGCGCGAATAAGCAAAGCGTAAAGTACCGGCCAGAGTAAGATGAACACGAGCTTGGGCAGCCGCGCATAGACGACCGGAAAAAAATAGCGCAGGTAGAGAAAGAGCAATAGGATAATGATGCTACTCAGGGCTATATAGCCGATCAAGCTCCAATTGAACCCACTGCCTGGGCCGTATTCCAGATTGTACTGCTGCTTATAGCTCTCTAGCCGCTGCAAGACATCGGCACTCACCAATGATTCCTGGCCAACGATAAGCTGTCCTTCTCTGACTACCCCGATATAGGGCGATACGGACTCTAGCGTTCTACGCTTTTGTCGCTCGGTTTCTTCGGGGCTATAGAATAGATTGGGCTGGAGTTGGGCTTCCAGCTCGGGTAAGATGAAGTCTGGTGCGGCCAGATTAGTGTACATGAGACTGTCGCTCAGCCAGGCTGACGCGCGCGCCGGGGTAAATACGGAAACGGTAAGTCTTTCCTGTAGGGTATTGCCTCGTTTGATGTAGAGTCTGTCGCTTTGATCTGGCAGGCTGTTGGCTTCTACTATGCCGCGTTCATAAAGTTGATTGAGTATGTTCTTACCATAGGCCAGCAATTGATCGGACTGCGCCAAGGCACGCGGATAGCTGCCATCTTGACTGACCCTGGCGAGCTTCCGCTTGAAAGCTTGCTCGAAACGGATTAGAGCCTCTTCCAGCGGTGCGGTCTGGGGTAGGAAAACGAGGCTGGTTCTGTCGTTGGCGATCTGCCGATCTTGTTCGTATTGTTGGTCGGTCTTTAAAATCGGAAACTCAAAAGGTGCCCGTAGGTCCTCATACTTCCACGGTTCGTTGAGTTGATACTCGTACGGGAAGGTCTGCTGCGTTTGTATAGGGTAGAGCAGACAGATGGCTACAACAGCTACGGCCCCTAGCAGCAATCGGGTTAGGCGGGGTCGGCTACCTAGCGTTTTCGGTAATGGGCCCAGCAATCGGGACATACTACAAAAGTAGGTGTTTTGTTAGAAAATCGCGTTAGGCATAACATGCGAGCAGCCTCAAAATTACTTGGGCATTTCTTTGCGCAAGAGGGATTTCCTGCCATAAATGCTACATATTGGGCAGTCGAGCATTTTGTGGCCTCGTGCCGGGCAGTACTCGCGACCAAAGAAAATGATCTGTAAATGAAGTTTGTTCCAGTCTTCGGGTTCATAGAGCCGCTTGAGGTCGGCTTCGGTTTTTTCGACATTTTTGGCCGTGCTCAATGCCCAACGGTAGGCGAGTCTGTGGATGTGCGTATCGACCGGGAAGGCCGGTACGCCAAATGCCTGCGCCATGACCACACTGGCCGTTTTATGTCCTACGCCTGGTAGGGCTTCCAGGGCGTCCCAGTCTTGTGGTACTTGCCCGTCGTGCTTGTCGATCAGTATTTGGCTCAGCTCACTGATGGCCTTACTCTTCCTCGGCGACAGTCCGCACGGCCGTATGATGGCCCGAATATCATCGACTGATTGCTGAGCCATATCGTATGGATTGTCGGCCAGCTGCCAAAGAGATGGTGTGACCTGGTTGACCCGCTTGTCTGTACACTGGGCCGAAAGCAAAACCGCAACCAGCAAAGTGTAAGGATCGACGTGATCCAATGGTACGGGTACCACCGGGTACAACTCGTCGAGAATTTCTTTAATGGCCGTAGCCTTCTCTTTTTTGGTCATGGAAAACTCTAATAACAGTTTTGTTTCTTCTTAGCTCTTCGAGCTAAGAAGAAACAAAACTACGCATAAAAAAGACCGCCTCCTCTAGTCGAGAAAGCGGCCTTCGTCAAAACGAACTTTGAGAGAGCAGCCGGTCTTAAAAGAATCGCCGACCGCAAAAAATAACTGGCGTTTAGCTTGCCCTACGAGGCCGGACAAGAGAGGCACTAAACAATAATCGTAATCCCATAAAAACAATATTCTTTTTCCAAAAAGGAGTGGGGGAAAACCAACAATCCCCCGACTCAGACACGCTTTTTTGGAAAGATGCATTCAAGAGTCATGTTCTTGAGTGCCCTACAAAAGTACGGGTGGAGGTGGGGTGGGGGTACCCCATGTTTGGGGGGTGGGCTAGGATGTTTCGTCCGCCGAACGAGGAGTGAGTCCGTCGGCCGACACTGTAGCTGCAAATACATTCAAGCCAGCTTCTCCTCCAAAACTCGTTTCCATTTTTCCCAGAGTGGAAACTCTTCTTCTTGTAAAGCTCGGAATGCGGCTCCGTGATTGGGGTGAAGGAGGTGGCACAACTCGTGAACAATAACATACTCGATACAGCCCCTTGGAGCTTGGATCAATTCTGTATTTAAGATCAGCTTTCCGGATGGGGTACAGCTTCCCCAGCGTTTATCCATCTTTCGTAAGTGTATTTCTGTGGGCCGGGCCCCCAGTCGCTCGAAGCGCCGTAAGTAGGGTTTAGCCAGCTCTGGAAATTTGATCATAGCACGCTGGTGGTACCAGTTATTGAGCAGGGCTTCGACCTGCCTTTGGCCATAAAAATCTAAACGGTCGGATATAGAGACCTCAAAGTATTTACCCTTTAGTTTGACAAATTCAGCCTCCGTGCGGTAAACTTTTAATCTGTATTGACGACCGAGATACAAATGCGTCTCTCCACTGATGTATTTCCGACTGGGCCGTCGCGGCTCGAAGGTCAAAAAGAACCGCTGTTGTTTGAGAATCCAGCTGGCGCGTTTACGCACCTTGGCATATATGCGATCTACAGAACTGTCTAGTGGCGCGATGACCAATACCTGTCGGTCGGGCTGCACGGCAATATCCAGTGTACGGCGTTCGGCATAGCGCAACTCAAATTCGATGCGCACACTGCCATAATCGATATAGTGGCTCACGATGCGTATCGGCGTTTGGTGATTTTGACAATGGCTTCGGCTAATTCATCGCGGTCTGCGGCAGAGAGGATAATGTTTTTCTGCTGGCGAATATGGTCGTAGAGATAATCCTCCAGTTCAATAAGTAGCGGGGCCAATACGCGGTCTTTGCGCGTCCAGTCTATTTTGGGTTGGCCGTCTTCCAGAACATGAGACCGAATGATAGCATCGATAGCCAAAGCAGACTCGGTGGCTATCTGCCTGGCATTAGCTTCATCAGTTTTACTCAGCAAAACTAACTGGCATTGCCCAAATATGGCCTGAGCAACAGGCTGCTTGCGCAGGGGTGCGGGTATGGCATCATCGGTACCGCGCAACACCTGATCGCGCAGTTTGCTGACTTGGTTGAAGTACTCGGCTTCTGAAAGTCGCTGCTCGCGATAGGCTTCGATGGTTTCCTCCAGCATTTTGCTGAAGCGCCGGTAAAGCACTTCATCGTCTTCCATACGCTCGTTGATGTGGCGGGCTGTTCGACTGGCGATCAGATCGGCCTTCGATGCTAAGCCTACTATCTTTTCGACTTCCTGCGCAAATGCCTCCACATCGAATATACTCACCTGCTCTGTGATCTGCTCCACCTCATAGCTGGTCACGTGCTGGTCGATCAGCTTCTGGATTTGCTTCTCGTAGTCGCCATAGTCGACCGTATCGCTATAGATGTTGCGTACTGCGGCGCGCAGCCTGGAAAAGAAGCCAAGATCGTCTTTGTACTTTTTGACTTGCTCTTCCCCTACTTTTTCATGCCACTCGAAGCTACCCAGCACCAATTGTAGCTTGCGCGCATATTGGCTGAGCAACTCGTAAAAGCGATCGCGCAGCGGATCGTCCGCCAGTACAGCCTGATACGCTTGCAAGTCGTTTTTGCTTTGGATGCCCCTGAACAGCGACCAAAGCTCCGCTTGCTTTTGGGGCAAGTCGGTAATGGCCTCGCTCAGCTCCGTCACGGCACCCTCCAGGTCTTCGGCATCATAGTCATCGCCGAATTGCTGAATGGCTTCGTGCAGCTCCTTAAGTACCCCCATATAATCGACAATGAGGCCGTAGTCTTTGGCCGGGGCCACCCGATTGACCCGCGCAATGGCCTGTAGAAGTGTGTGCTCATACAGCCTTCTGGCCAGATACAGGGTGCGATTGTAGGGCGCATCGAAGCCGGTCAGTAATTTATCGACTACGATGATCAGCTCTGGCCCGCCCTCCGACTCGAACTGGGCTACGATGTTATCCTGGTACTTCTCGGCACTGCCGTGCTTATCCATCATGGACTTCCAGAACTGCTTGACCAGCTGATCCGATTCTTCGAAGGCACTTTCCTCACCTTCGCGCATATCGGGCGCACTGATCACCAACTCGCATTTTAGCCCCTCGGGTATGGCCTGCAAGGCGCGGTAGTAGCGCACCGCTGTCTTTTTATCTGGGGTGACCAGCTGCGCTTTGAATGGTGTACCGCTCCAGGTCTCTTGAAAATGACTGGTTATATCGTTGGCGATTATCTCTATGCCTTGCTGAGTTTTATCGATCTGGCTGGCGCGGCTGTATTTGCGCTTGAAGTCAGAGACCTGGCGTGGCGTCAGCCCACGCATCAGCCGCTCGAATTTAGCTTCCAGCGGCCGGTCGTCGACTTCCAGCAGGGCCATGCGCCCCTCGTAGATCAGGGGTACGACCGCACCGTCTTCCACCGCCTCTCGCACCGTATAGCTATCGATGATGCCGCCAAATTTCTGGGTCGTATTCTTCTGCTTCTTGGTTAGAGGCGTGCCTGTGAAAGCCAAAAAGCAGGCATTAGGGAACACCTTCCGCATAGCCACATTGAAGGTGCCGTATTGGGTGCGGTGACCTTCGTCGACCAGCACGAAAATCTCGGAGCTGAGAAAAGGCTCCTTTCTGCGATTGACCGCCGCCACGAATTTATTAATGACCGTGGTGATGACCGCATCGCTCTTGGCCTCCAGCTTGTCGATCAGGTCGGCACCAGTAGCTGCCCGTTCGGGTATCTTGCCGCACTTTCTAAAGGTCTCCGATATTTGCTTGTCCAGATTAATGCGGTCGGTGACGATGATGATCTTTGGATTATTGATTCGTGGCGATTCGGCTATGGCATTGGCCAACAGTACCATGGTCAGTGACTTGCCGCTGCCCTGCGTATGCCAGATCACGCCGCCGCGATAAGCTTTAGAGCCGGGGGAGTTCGTTTTTTCAGACTTTCGCGGGTCGGAGCCTGGCGCAGATCCGCGAGAATCGGGATGGAACACCTCCTGGGCTACGAGGGCAGCACTACTACTCTCCAAGTTATATGCTGAACTGCCCCTAGTAGATCCCGGCTTCGAGCCATGAATGCGCGCCATCGTCTGCTTGATGGCAAAATACTGCTGGTAGCGAGCGATTTTTTTGATGCCATTGTCGAAGAGGGTAAAGTTGCGGCTCAGGTCGAGCAGCCGATCCGGTCGGCATAGATAATAGAGATAGCGATCTTGTTCGGTGACCTGCCGACCGTCATTTCCCAGCTGCTCGAAGTATGCGCGCACATACCGAAACCGATCACCGAACAAGCGCATCTTTTCGGCTTCGGGTAGTGGCTGATCGATCAGTGTTTTGATGTGGTCTTCTTCTGACTCGGCCTCTTTCCAGCGGCTCCAGAACTCGGGCTCCGTACAGGTGGTCGCGTAGGTAGCCTCATTAGTAGCGATCCCCATGAGTAGTTGCGCATAGACAAACAGCGGCCGAATACCATCCACCTGCTGATTGCGCAGCTGCTGGCTGATGGCATCGCCTAACGGATCTTTAGCATCTGGCCGCTTGCACTCGATCACAGCCATGGGTATACCGTTGACGTAGAGCACCAGATCGGGCCGGTAGTGACGGCGACCATCGGTGCGCAGTACGCTCAACTCTTCCGTAACATGATAGACATTGTTTTCCGGCTTATGCCAGTCGATATACTTGATCGAAAAACTCTTCTTGTCTGGGCCAATGCGCTGCTCGCGACTGGTGCCCAGTACCAGCAGCTCGTGTATCTGTTTGTTGGCTTGCAGCAGGCCTTCGTTGAGGGGGGCATGGCGCAGCTGCCGCATACAGTCGTGTATGTTGGCTTCGGTAAAAGCGTAGACCTGTCCCTTGTAGCGAATGTCGTTGAGGGCCATGAGCTGGCCTTCCAGCACATCGTCTAGCAAGACGTTGCTCTCCTTTCCACCCCGGTATTTCAGGGCTTCTTCGGGCGGCAAATAGCTGTACCCCATATTGACCAGCAGCTGTATGGCCGGCACCTGCGATATGTGGTCTTCCTTAAAGCTCGGCCGGTTCATGACGATGTTTTTCGATTAAGTGAGCCGGTACCCGTACCTGCCCCGTCAGCAGACGCTGCATGAGGCCTTTTTTCTGGGCTTGTAGGGCTTCGAGTTCTTGTTCTAAGAGTGTTATCTCGCGATCGGCTGCAGTGAGGATGGTGGCGATGGCGCGTTGCTCGGAGAGGGGTGGGATTGAAAGTTTGAAAAAATGTAACAGATCTTTTGCAACGTGAGGAATTCCTGATCCTGTTCTTGTTGATCTAATTCTATTATTTAGCAGGTCCAATTTTTGAAATAAAAAATTGCTATTCGTCGATTTTTTAGGAGTTAGCTTAGCGACTGTAGACGAAATTATACCATGATGCCCTATGCTTACAGCACCAGCATTTTCACCATCCCATAACATTAAGATATCTTGATCCTCGCAGATTACTCCTTTGTCTAATTCTTTTGAATATTGAGAATATTTACCACTAAAATTTGATGCGCCAACGTAGGGCAACCCATCTTCGTCATGATGTGTGGGAACAATTTTACCTTTTGCCTTTTTTACTAAATCTCCCAATCTGTTTTTCTCCCACTCCCCATCAAATCCCTCCAATCTCACTTCCCCGGTCAGCAGCCTTTGCATGAGCCCGCGCTTTTGTTCTTGTTTGGCGGCTATGAGTTTTTGCTGGGTCTGTATGGCACGGTCCCAGGTGGTGAGGATGGCGGCGATGGCGCGTTGTTCAGGGAGGGGTGGGAGGGGGATGGGTAGCTGTTTTAGTGCTGATTTGTTCAATTTGTACCTTCCCGCTCCTTGCCTAGTTAGGTATGCAAAGATTGATCTATGTTGGAAAAAATAATAGAACCAGTCTGTAGTGCAATTTGAATTTCCTTTAATTACGTGAGCGTGATTGTTGACATTGAATTTACCTTGAGCAATTTGTGTCATAGGTCTATCAGAGTATTTTAAAAAATGGTCCCCGTCTTCTGCAATTAATGCAAACCTACCCTCGTATTGAAATTCGTTTATGTAGTCTTGTATTTTTGTAGGGCCATAATAAGGATATTTTCCTTTCATTTGATATCTAATGGTCGCACTAATAGGCTTTCTAGGTCCGTTTACGATATCTAAACTTTTTCCGACTGTATTTATCTCCCACTCTTCAGGTAGCAGTCCGATTTTGGTTTGTTTGTAGCCTGGGGGTGGGGTGGGGTTGTTTTTAATTTGGGTCATGGAGCACTTTTTATTGGCTCTTATTAGATTGTATTTCCTGGTTTTGCTCTTCTAGAGTACCGGCTAATCTTTTGCCGATGACATTTATGAAACTTTTCCGTTCTTCTGTAGTAATTGGATTAGTATACTTTTTTTTGATGAAGGGATTTCTAGTGGTTGAGCTGTTTAGAGTATAGAAGTAAGGATCGGATAGGTCAAAGCCTACAGCTACTCCTATGTCGTATCTTTCGTTCGTACTATGTTTAAGCGCTTCCCAATTAAGGGTAAATTCTATCCTTTGAAGCTCATCAGCTTGCTTTTGTGAAACAATGGTGTCAGATTTTACACCATTAGCAACAGGACCTTTCCCGCTGATAATTCGGTCTGGCTGATGATTTGTTGAGGAATAAATTTCATCAAATGGAGCTAGGGCAATTAACAACTCTTTGTAAACAATTTGAAAAGAATCTTTGATTCGCTGATTCAATAAGTCAGGTGTCTTAGTTGCTAGCGAAGGTGTTTTTTCTTGTATTGATTTCTGAATGAGTTTTAGTTTTTTCTTCCAATCTTCCTCCTGCTCCAAAGATTCTCCCCTGGCACCTTGTAGCATTAGGTTCATTGAATCTGCCAAGGCTTGAGCCATAAAGCCATAATATGCTTCATCTTGCCCGGCATCGTAGGCCTCCAGGGCAGTCAGATAGCCGACCTTGGTATTGGTGTCTACTATTAAAGGGCAATAACCAAAACGCATAAGCGCAAAATTGGTGAGCAGGCGGGCCACTCTTCCGTTACCATCATCAAAGGGGTGTATGCGTACAAAACGGTAGTGTAGCTCAGCGGCTAGAAGCAAGGGATGTAGCTCGTTGTTTTTTGCTTCGGTATTGAACCAATCGACTAATTCGCCCATTTTGGCCGGGGTCTCTTCAGGTAGTGCGAAATAGAACAATTCACCTGTGCTGGTTTCGACGTGATTGGGCTTGTTTTTGTATTGGCCTACTTCTACCCAGGTAGTAGCATAATTACCGTCCGGTGTTTTTATACGTTTTTGATAGCGTTCTTTTAGTATCATTTGGTGCAGTTCCCGAATAAACTGCTCAGTTAATGGCTTATTACCTTTAACAATATCATTGATCCATAGCAAGGCTTCGTTGTGGCCTACGATTTCGAAGTGATCTCTTAGCGGTTTGCCCGTAGCCGTCAAACCGTGCATGATAATGGCTTTAGTTTCTCCAAAGTCGAGGCTGTTACCTTCAATGTTGTTGGAGTGATAGTTCAGCTGTAACCTAAAATACTGATCGATTTTGGCTACTCGTTCAGGAGGTATAGGTCTCAGACTATCTAGCTCTTTTTTCTGTGCGTCTAGCTGACTAAGTAAGTCGGATATAGGCGATGGATTAGTCATACTTTAATCAATCTGAATAATTTGAAGATTGCCCATAAATAAAAAGACCCGCTAGGTCGACTCCCGGCCGAGAGTACTGACTTAGCGGGTACGTCCCACTCATGGGCCAAGGCCGTTGCAGTGGGAAATGACCAATCCTGGGACACTGTGCTGGTGGGAAGTACGATTGATACTGTCGATATAAAGATAGGGAGATGCAATAGATGCGGCAAGTTTTTGATAATCATATTAGGGGGTGTCATCATTGTTTTTGAGTCGCTTGATGGCCTTGTCCAATTCATCTGGCGCATCGAGGAGTTGCTGCCGGTATTTTTCGTATTCACTTTCGGCATGCTTTTTGGCGGCTTCTTTGCTCACGATGCCTTTGTGGGTGAGTATGTCCTGATCGTTGAGGGTCAGAAAGCCATGTAGCTTTTCCATCCAGTCTTTCATGTACATGGGCTTGCGGCGACGGGCTTGTAGCTCGGCAAAATCCAGGTATTGACCGACGATGAGGTTCAGGGTTTTGAGTTCGTCTTCTTGCAGGTAGTTTTTAGCTACGGTTATGTCTCGCTTTTTAATGCGGTCGCCCGGGTAGTTTGTCAATCCCATATCTCTTTTACTGGCATCGGCTCGTGTTGCGATGATCTCAGCAGCTGTTTGGCCAGCTACAGCATAGTGAAACTTGTTTTGGACAGTTGCAAAAAACTCCTGGCTGAGATCACTCTTGCCATCGTAGTCTGTAGAGGTGGCATAGATATCGCAAATCTTGCGGTAGAAGACTTTCTCCGAAGAGCGGATATCGCGTATGCGATCGAGGAGCTCCTGGAAGTAGTCGTTGCGGGCTTGTTTCAGGCGTTCATCGTCCATGGTGAAGCCCTTGATGAGATACTCTCGTAATCGCTCGGTCGCCCAGATGCGAAAACGCGTGGCTATGTGCGACTTGACGCGATAGCCTACTGAAATGATAGCATCTAGATTGTATAAGTCTATTTCTCGATTAACGTCTCGATTGCCTTCCCTCTGAACTGTTGCATATTTTGCAACAGTTCGATCTCGACTGAGCTCACCTTCTTCAAAGATATTTTTAAGGTGTCTGGAGACAACCGATTTGTCTCTTTGAAAAAGATCGGCAAGCTGATTTAAACTCAACCAAAGGCTTTCGTTTTGCAGCAGTACATCGATTTTAGTGTCTCCGCTTTCGGATTGGTAGATGACGATCTCGCCTTTGTTATTATTCATAATGTTAGAGTTTCAGGTCCTTCAAATAGCCCGCCATTTCTTCCTTTACTTTGACCAGTTCTGCCTCCAGCTCTTCGATGCGCGCTTTAGTCGCCTCCATGTCGACGGGTTCTTCCTCTTCGAAGGTGTCTACGTAGCGGGGAATGTTGAGGTTGAAGTCGTTTTCTTCGATCTCGTCAAAGGTGGCGACATAGGCGAATTTGTCTTCGACCAGTCCAGCGGAAAGCTCGCCGCTTCGAAAACGCTGATGGGTATCTACAATCTGGGCGATGGTAGTTTCTGGTAGAATATTCTGGTTCTTACCCGCCTCGAATCGCTGAGAGGCATCGATGAAGAGCACATCGGTACTCAACTTTCTTCTTCTGTGAAATAGCAAAATAGCAGCCGGTATACCTGTGCCATAAAACAGGTTGGCAGGTAATCCAATGACAGCGTCGAGCAAATTCTCTTCTATGGTCTGCTGACGGATTTTACCTTCCGTGCTGCCCCTGAATAGCACGCCATGCGGCACGATTACACCCACCTGGCCGATGTCGTCGTAAGCCGTCTCTATCATATGAGATATAAAGGCCCAGTCGCCCTTGCTTTTGCTGGGTACGCCCCTGGTAAATCGCTTGTGCGGATCGGTAGGTGCGAAGTCGGCCCCCCATTTGTCGAGCGAAAAGGGTGGGTTAGCTACGACCGTATTGAATCGCATCAGCTGGTCGCCTTCCAGTAGCTTGGGGTTGCGAATCGTATCGCCCCAGCGAATGATGGCATCATCGTAGCCATGCAAGAACATATTCATCACAGCCAGCGCCCAGGTACTACCATTAGCTTCCTGGCCGTAGAGCGATACATTATCACTGCCGACTTCACGGCCAGCTTTTATCAGTAATGAGCCTGAGCCGCAAGTCGGGTCGCAAATGCGCGCACCGGGTTCACTCTTGGTCAGTTTGGCCAATAGGGTAGAAACCTGGGCAGGCGTGTAGAATTCACCTGCCTTTTTACCCGCATCGGCTGCAAAGTTTTTGATCAAAAACTCGTAGGCATCGCCTATTATATCGTTATCGCCCAAAACAGACGGGCGCAGATCGAGTTTTTCATCGCTGAAATCTATTAGCAAAGTCTTCAGTCTGGTATTGCGGTCCTTCACATCGCCCAGGTTGGTGCTGTTAAAGTCAATGCTCCGAAAGATCGAACTACCGTCTTCACTGTTCAGCTTGTCGCGATTGGCTTCTTCAAAGGTCTCCAGGGCTATATTGATCAGCTCACCCAAATTACTGGCCGTGCGGCGGTCGTAGAGATACTGAAACCGGCTACGTTTGGGTAGGCGAAAGCGATCTCGTTGCATGGCTCTGGCTACTCGGCGCAGATTCCCGTCATACTTTTCGTAGTAGAAATCGACTCTATCTCGATGTGCGTCACTTACGTATTTGAGAAAAAGCATGGTTAGTATATAGTCTTTGTACTGACTTGGGTCGATGATGCCGCGAAAGGTATCGCAGGCTTTCCAGATGATGGCGTTGAGTTCTTGCTGGTCGATCATAATTTTAGTGTTGGTGGGCTAGATTCAACAGGTTGGTTTCTACCAGGTGTTTTCTTTGTCGCATCAATTCACGATAGAGCTGTTGCTCTTTTTTTTGGAGCTTGCCCAAGCGTACAATGGCTTTTTGAATGTCCAAGCTCGGAATGGGAATGGAGACCTCTCCCAGTGCTTTTTTGGCTAAGGTAGGAATGCCACTGCCTCTGGATTTGGTAGATAGTATGTGTTGGCATTCTTTACTATTCAGATACCAGAAGAGGTACTCAGCTTCTAAGAGAGCGTTGTTGGGCCGCAGCACCAAAAACATAGAAGAAGCAACGGCCTCAACATCAGCAGCTGAGAATAGAAAAGCTGGATTTGACTCTCCTTTGGCTGTAAGCAGCACATCTCCAGGTTTGAGACTGTGTTTAGCAAGCGACTTCCAGGGCCGGATATTCATCTCGTGGGCTGCGGCCTTCAAGTGCCCTGATGCATGAAAGTCACTAGCTCTGATTAGCCTAATGTGTCCGCCCGGCTCTGGTTTTTTGTAAATGCCGCTGCGGATATTGCAAAGATTAGCTACATTTTTATTCATTAAAATGTGAGATTCTAGCACAAAAGTAAGCTATTAGTACCTTTAGGGTAAGAAAAAGTATAGAAAATAATATTCTGTATTGTATTCTCTTGTGTTTTTCCTCCCTCGCCCTTCTAGTTTTGAGCAACCTCTACCAATCTAAATAACTGAATTTGAACCCCAACACTCTTCTATCATCCAAAATGGCTGATCTCCAATCTCTTCTCGAAGACGGACTACGCATTTGAAATAATCATCTCTTTCAAATTTGGTCCATGCCCGACTTTTAGGCTCTTTATAATATTTTCCGCACTTGGCTAAGTTTTCCAGTAGTTGTCTATCGATAGGCGGATGCGCGACTTTGGCTAATGCGGTATCTAAATGAAATGGCAATACGGCTGTCTTAAAGTAGATGGCAATGATCTTGGTAGTTTGACCATAATTCGGATGAAGAGCTCCATTTCTCAGTAATGCAGCGCTAAGTTCTTTACTGATGCGCTCGTGCTCCTTATCGTATAGTGCAGCTTTTAGGTCTTGTTGCGTCGCTAGGTTTTCAAATTCTTTAGCAAGTTTGATATCATCGATAGCTTTTGCAATAACAGCAGTCTTAGCTCCTGTAAAACCACGTTGGACTGCCCTGGCTGCTGTCCAGCAGGCGAACCGGTGAAAGTGATCTTTGGCTGAATAGGTTTTAAAATCGCACATGATTGTAGTGTTTTGTGAATTTACTTAATCTTGCCACCACAGCAATCCACTTTCGCTCGAACCGGTCAATGAAGTTTAGCCTCCGACAAAATCATTCGACCTACTGGCTAACTCCGGTATCCAAAAATACGGCGCAGCCGACACTCCATCCTCCTACTTCCAGTCCACGCCCCTGCTCTCTCCGATCTCCAACCATTCGTGCAGTGAATGATCCGTTCTCCGGGCTCTATGCCCTCACTCGTCCGACGAGCTCGTACCTCACTCGTCCGACGAGCTCGGTCGCAACCCATTCTCCCTCCCCACTTCCAGCATCAACCCATACGCCGCCTCATACTCATTCGGAATCTCGCCCTCCAGGATCGCCTCACGGATGGCGTCTTTGATGATGCCTACCATACGGCCGGGCGGCAGGTCGAAGGTCTCCATGATCAGCTGGCCGTCGACTGGGGGTTGCCAGTTGCGCAGGTGGTCGCTCGCTTCGATTTCGGCCATGCGCTGGCGCAGGCGCTCGTAGTTGGCCAGGTAGCGCTTCACTTTTTCGGCGTTGCGGCTGGTGATATCGCTCTCGCAAAGTATCATCAGGTCGTCTATATCGTCTCCAGCTTCGAAGAGGATACGGCGCACGGCCGAGTCGCTGATCTCGCTCTTGGTCAGGCTGATCGGGCGTTGGTGCAGGGCGACCAGCTTTTGCACGTACTTCATCCGCTCGCCCGAGAGGCGTAGGCGTCTGAAAATACGAGGCACCATTCGAGCACCTACGGCATCGTGGGCATGGAAAGTCCATCCATGTTGGGGTTCCCAGCGCTTGGTTTTGGCCTTGCCGATATCGTGCAGCAGGGCCGCCCACCGCAGCCACAGATCTTCTGATTTGACGGCCAGATTGTCAACCACCTTAAGGGTATGGTAAAAATTGTCTTTGTGCTTGCGGCCGTTGCGGCTATCCACGCCTTGTAGGGCTTCGAGCTCGGGCAAAACATAGCTCAGCAAACCGGTCTCGAAGAGCAACTTAAAGCCCACGCTCGGCTTGTGTGCAGCTAATATCTTGTTGACCTCGGTGGCGATCCGTTCCCAGCTGATGATCTGTATTCTGTCTTTGTACTTCCGCAGGTCGGATTTTACCTGAGGATCGATCGTAAACCCGAGCTGGGTCGCAAACCGGATGGCGCGCAGCATGCGCAGTGGGTCATCGCTGAAGGTCTTGCCCGGGTCTAAAGGGGTGATGATGCGCTTTGCCTCCAGGTCTTGCAGCCCATCGAAGGGATCGATGATGGTACCGTAATCGCGCTCGTTCAGGCTGATGGCCAGTGCATTGATGGTGAAGTCGCGGCGATTTTGATCGTCTTCGAGGGTGCCGGACTCTACATTCGGCTTTCGGCTGTCGGAGCGGTAGCTCTCCTTGCGGGCACCCACAAACTCGATCTCGATATCTCGGTGCTTCAGCATGGCCGTGCCGAACCGTTTGTAGACCGTTACCCGGCTACGAGGCCGCAGCATCTGACCCACCTGTCGTGCCAGGGCAATACCATCACCCACACAGACAATGTCGAGGTCCTTGCTCGGTCGCGCCAGCAGTCGGTCGCGCACATAGCCACCCACCACATAAGCCGGATACCCCAACTCAGCCGCCGCCCGACTGATGATCTCGAATATCTTCCGTTCGTTGTCTCGTATCTGAAAAACCATTCGCAGCGCGAAGATAGGGGGTTATAATAATGTGTAAAAGCTGCTCGAAAAGGCCGTCGGCCTTTTCGAGCAGCTAATTTTTAATAGGATTTACATTGCCCATCCCTAAAAAAAACCGCTATTGGCTCCCTTACCTCCACCGCACAATCCAGCTCTCGTATCAACTCTCGGCCGGCCCATGACCAGACTTTGACAGGCTCCTCCTCGGTGGCGTTTTGCCAGCCGACTAGCCCGTTGGCTTGCCAGCTCAGCTCGTCGTGGGGGGGCAACTCCAGCCAATCGAGAAACTGACCGGTATTGGTAAAACGGGCTAGACCTCTTTGTGGCCAGTATGCGACCACCCAGTTCCTTCTGGCGTAGATAGCTTCCGGCGGCTGCGAGATGGCAATCGACCTGCGCAAGTCGTCACTTTCCAAAATCCGCCGACCGAGTTCGTCAATCAGCCTCAACCTAAAAGCGGCTTGGTCGAATACCCATATCTGATCGTCTATGCCGCGCGCCACCGTGCCCGCCTGCTCTATGCTAGCCGCATCGCGCAGGTCGAGCCGCCCGACTTCAGATAGCGTCCTATCTAAAAAGACGACGATCTGAAAGTCCTCGAAATACACCATGGTACTAAACGGATTGGCGGCGTCTACCCAGTCGATGGTGCCCAGCCGTAGGTCGTAGTATATATAGGTCGTGTCGGTCGGCAGATCGTATTTGCGCAACTCACCGTTGGAGAATTGCTCGTAGACCTGCCCCGCCGGGTCCGTCCAAACCTCGACCATTGTCTTGCTCTGCGCGCTTTTGGCCACGCCGCAACCCAACAAAAGGCCTGCTACCAAAACGGACAGCCCAAGTCCCCACATTTTACATTTTACATTATCCATGAGCACATCTCACATTCTTATACCGCCACATCAAAGTCCCTGAGTGCCGCATTGAGGCTGGTTTTTTTATCCGTACTTTCTTTCCGCTGGCCGATGATGAGCGCGCAGCTTACCTGGTAGTCTCCGGCGGCGAACGACTTGGTGTAGCTACCGGGTATAACCACTGAACGGGCCGGTACATGGCCGCGGTAAGTTACGGGCTCCGGGCCGGTCACGTCTATGATGCGTGTACTTTGGGTCAGCACCACATTGGCACCCAGCACCGCCTCTCGCGCTACGCGGACGCCCTCGACCACGATACAGCGCGAGCCGATGAAGCTGTTGTCCTCTATGATGGTGGGTGTAGCTTGCAGGGGCTCCAGCACACCGCCTATACCTACGCCACCGCTCAGGTGTACATTGCGGCCTATCTGCGCACAACTGCCTACAGTGGCCCAGGTGTCGACCATACTGCCTTTGCCCACCCAGGCGCCTATATTGACGTAGCTGGGCATCATGATTACGCCGGCCTCCAGGTAAGCCCCGTGGCGGGCTATGGCATGGGGCACCACTCTGACGCCCAGCTTGGCGTAGTCGGTCTTGAGCGGAATCTTATCGTGAAACTCGAATGGCCCCACTTCGATCGACTCCATTTGCTGGATGGGAAAGTAGAGCACCACGGCCTTTTTGACCCACTCGTTTACCTGCCAGGTGCCTTCATCGGTGGGCTCGGCCACGCGAAGGCGACCCTTGTCCAGCTCTTCGAGTACGGCGCGAATGGCGGCTTGCGTGTCTGATTGCTTGAGTAGTTCCCGGTTGTCCCAGGCAGCTTCGATTGTTTTACGGAGGTCCATCTTGCTAAGGCTTAATTTTGTGACCACAAAATTAAGTATAAGAATGTCCACTGCACTCATCACCGGCGTCTCGACCGGTATAGGATTAGCCACGGCTGAAAAGCTACTCCGTTCGGGATGGCGTATTTATGGTAGTGTAAGACGAGCCGAAGACGCTGAAGATTTAAGCACTCGGTACCCAAATCATTTTCACCCATTAGTCTTCGATGTGACGGATCGAGCGGCCGTGGAAAAAGGTATTGCCGTAATTCAAACCAATGGGCACCCGCTTCAAGTACTGATCAATAATGCAGGTATAGCCGTTAGTGGGCCATTGGAAAATCTGAGCGAAGCAGACATCAGGAAGCAGTTCGAGGTGAATGTGTTTGGTTTGCTTAGACTTTCGCAGGTGGCTTTGCCGCTACTTCACGAAAGTGTAGCTCGTGGCTTGTCTCCGGTTCGTATTATAAATGTGTCTAGCGTGTCTGGCTATGTGTCTTCACCGTATACGAGCTTGTATTCAGCCTCCAAATTCGCAGTCGAAGCACTGACCGATGGCCTTAGGCGAGAGCTCATGCCCTTTGGCATCGACGTGATCAGTATTGCGCCCGGCCCGGTCAAAACGCCCATTTGGGAGAAGGCATCAGATCGGCGAGATGTTTTCTACGGCCGTTATGCAACCGTACTCGAACTGCTCGACCCTTATCTCGAAAATGCGATGCAGGCCGCTATTCCTCCCGAAGAGGTTGCCAACCGAATCGAAAAATCAATACTTGCATCTAAGCCGAAACCCGATCAAATTGTGATGCCCAAAGGCTGGCTGATCCGACTTATGCGCCTCATGCCGAAGCGATGGGTCGACAAAATGGCCAGAAAAAGATTGGAAGCAGCCCGTAGGTACTAAGCCACTTACAAAAAACAGTGTGTTTTTACGAATACCGCTTTGTGGAAAAATTTTTATATCATTTTAAAAACCAAACTTTTAATATCCTGTTTGGTCAAGCGAGAATCGAATAAATGGTCTTTTTTGCCATTTGATTTACACATTCATCACTAATTCCACGTAACTGTATTGTTGCATTGGGATTGTCAAAACTAAACTGCATAAAGTGCAAATACTAAGCTTCAGAGACGATCGCGTTCAGGTGGCCGTTCTGCTTGTGGGTTTGCTATTTGTGACGGTCAACTGCCTTTTCCCATCGTTTATGGTACAGGCTGAGTCGACCATCATAGCATTGCTGTTTATGTTGGGCATTCCTCATGGGGCAACAGACTTCGCCTTATTCCGAGCACAATCGGAAGATAAGCGCCCTGGCTTGCGTCAGATCGTTGTCTTTCTGATATGGTACCTCGGTGTTATTGGTGTTTACAGCCTTCTGTGGTTATTAGTTCCCATTCTAGCACTTGCGATCCTGCTTTTGCTTGCCGTATATCACTTTGGCCAGTCCAATTGGTCTTATGTGTACAACAAGTCAAACGTTTGGTCATTTTCGCATTACGCTATTTGGGGTGCAGCCGTTCTGGGTGCGCCTATTTTTTTGCATGCTACCCAAGCAGAACCTATCATAGCTGCTATGATCGGTTCGTCAGTCAGTTTGCCTGGTCTTTCCTTTACTTATGTGTTATTGGTTGTTCTGGGCCTGATCAATTTGGGCATCATCGTCTATTTGTGGCGTACACATCGCATTTCGGGCAAGCGCGCCGCCTGGGAATCTGCTAGCTATCTGGCACTCATGGCCGTTTTTCTGACGAATAGTCTCCTGTTGGGCTTTACGCTTTACTTCGTGTTCTGGCACTCATTGAGTGCACTGCTCGATCAGGCTGGCTTTTTGTACAAGCGATTAAAGGGTTTTCAGTCCAAGCAGTTACAGCGCCTTTTGGCCCTTACCATACTGTTTGCGGGTTTGGCTATCGGATTGGCGTGGGTTTTTATAGATCCTGCAAATCTGCTGAATCCACAGCTCATTGGCTACCTATTTATTTTTATTTCGCTGCTTACACTACCGCATATGATATTGGTAGATCGTGTTTACCAAATGTCTGATGGTATCGATTCTACGTCTAAGAATAAAACAACCACCTCTCTAGCAAGATAATTCACACTAAGCTGAAGTGAGCTGCGAGTAATCGCGGCTTGTTTCAGAAATTTACTTAATCAATTCTCCAAATATGGATCTTATTAATCTTGTACCTGATTTGTTTTTGGCAACCATACGCCAAGCAGACTATGTCGGCTTTACGTTCTTCATCGGCTCTATGGCCATGATGGCTGCCACCGTTTTCTTCTTCGTCCAAATGACTCGCGTGGAAGGTAAGTGGAAGGACAGTATGTTGGTAGCCGGTTTGATTACCTTCATCGCTGCTGTACACTATTTCTACATGCGCGAATACTGGACAGAGAACCAGTCTTCACCAACTGAGTTCCGCTATATCGACTGGATCCTTACCGTTCCATTGATGTGCGTAGAGTTTTACTTAATCCTTCGTGCGGTAGGTGCTACTACTGGCCTGCTGTGGAAGATGATCGGTTACTCTGTACTCATGCTCGTGGCCGGTTACATCGGCGAGGCTGTGGACCCAGGTAACACTGTCATGTGGGGTATTATCTCTACTGTCGGTTATGTGGGTATCCTTTATGAGGCCTGGGCTGGTAGCGCGCGCAAGCTAGCTGCTAATGCATCTGATCCTGCCCTGCTGAGCGCCATTAAGGCACTTGGTTGGTTCGTGTTTGCTGGTTGGGCGATCTACCCAATAGGCTACATGTGCATGGAAGGTGGATGGCTGGAAGGCGTATTGCCTGCCACTACTCTGGACCTTTTCTATAACATCGGAGATGCAATCAACAAGATCGGCTTCGGTCTGGTTATCTACGGCCTGGCTGTAAGTGCTAAGAAGAGCACGGCTACTGCCTAAGCTTGATTGTACCAAGTTTTAAAGTCTTCGGACTGCGAGGTCGGCTTCCATCTGGGAGCCGACCTTTTTGATTTTATTTGACGCTTGCCTAAAGGGCAAAGAGTCAAACTTATTCTTCGTCGAAAGACAAGCTCAATCCTATTCTCACGTTTGCTTGATTAGCATTGAGCGGGCGAAAGGCCGTAAACACATTATCGGTTGCTAAAAGAAGCCTGGCAGGGCCTAGGGCAAGCGTGGCATTCAAGCCTAGGTTAGTGAACTCACCTGCCCGATAGCCGTAAATACCACCAACAGTAACAAAGTCAGTTAAGCGGAACTGCGCAGATACAGCCGCTGCGGTTTCGGTATCTTCGGTGAAGCCATCCAGCAAGTAGACAAGGCCGCCAATGGTCAGTTGGTCATTTACGTCTAGCTCACCAGCCAGCATATACCGACTACCTACGGTGGTACTGAATCCGTTATTGGTCTCGGTGGGCTCGAACTGATCGGCCAGGCTGTCTACTATGCCGCTCAAGGAAGCCGTGTCATTTAAGAGATTTTCTAAAATATCGAGCCCAGTGAAGTCTTCGACACCCGTTAGTCGGTAGTTGGTCACATCGTCTTCCCAGTTGATGGTGCCGCCTAAATCTTGAGCAGCTGCCTGAATGCGAATATTGCCCAAATCGAGCTGTGCGCCCAGGTCGAAAGCAAGGCCGGTATTGCTACTGAATAAATTTTCGGTGGTGAAGCGGGCAAATTCTGTCTCTAAGTCAAAATCGCGGATGTCTTCGTAGCGTAGCGCACCGGCCGAATTCAGGGTGTAGTCTTGGTCTAATTCTAGTGCAAAAGCGACTTCGTCCGTTCTGAGCCTGAGTCGACCGCCATCGGCTGAACTCAGCTGATTAATACCGCTCAGCAGCTTCACCCGGCCACCGATAGAGAGTTTATCGCCCAGCTTGTATGCTGCCGAAAAGGCTAATTCGTGGTAGCCTCCGATGCGGAGATCAGGTCTGATATCTACGGTTTCACCTATAAATTGTGCGTTGCCCTCCCAGATTACCTGAACCAAAGTCTTAGGGTAGTTAACGGCTCCGTCGTATCTGATGCGATGCGAAAAGCCGAATGCCCACTTATCAGCTCGATAGGCAAAGCCTATAGTCTCGAAGTCAGCCTGGTCGCGCAGTTCATTTCGGGTCTCCAACCCATCGATACCGCGATTGATGTCGATGATTCGCCGATCGCCCTCTTCTACCAGGATGTCGCCCAGGGAGATGTTCTCAGACCGGAGATCGTTGTAGATGCCGGGTAAACCT
Source organism: Bacteroidota bacterium (assembly GCA_039025055.1). Lineage (GTDB taxonomy): Bacteria > Bacteroidota > Bacteroidia > Chitinophagales > Saprospiraceae > Neolewinella. The sequence goes on from JBCCPC010000006.1 coordinate 101,892, forward strand.
ACCGTGATCTTTCCGTCTAAGCTATGTAGTAAAGCCGGGTTAGCAAAAGTCGATTGCCAGGTACCGCGAAGGAGCGGGCTGGTCAGGTCTTGCTGTGCAAATAGAGAGGTGGTGAGAAGGCCTAGTAGACCTATTAGAGTAAATCTCATTAAAGTTCAGTTGATATTATGTTTTGGCGATTTCGCAGAAATCGCCAAAACATGACTAATTATTAACCTTAACCCTTGCACCCAATCTCACACGTAAATCTTGATTTTCCTCTATTCTTACCGATTGGCCGCTGCCGTTGGTGGTATCGAAAAAGGCAGTGAGGACCAACTGCTTGGCGTCAAGTATACTGGGGAGAGTCTCTGCATCATATTCGACGAAGGTGATCTGTTGTAGCGGTTCGGTGGGTCGACCGTCGGGACCTACAGGGGCAGGACCAATCAGTTGCTCTTCCTCGGGTAGGAAATTGGCTAAGAAATTGCCGGCCTCATCTTGAAACGCCCCGGAGATACGGACGCCCAAGGGGAGCTCATTGTCGGATACCAACTTGAACTCGACTTCCTGGGCTTCGTCGAATTGGGAGAAATCGATCTCGAAAGTGTCTCTGACCTCGAAATCCGCGGCGCTCCCATCTAGCGGAAGTTCTACTTCTACCTGAACTCGGTAAAAGCTACTATCGGTTATAAAACCTCTGATGCTGGTATCATTATCTGGGTTGGTGAGCGCATTGACATCGTAGTCTACGGCAACGGGCTGGCTACCGAGCACAATGTCGATGTTAGAGTTTTCGGGTGTAAAGACAAACTCGCGGCTCTTTATTTCACCAATTTCATCGAGTTCGGGGTAGGGAAAGGCAATACCGTCTTCCAGAAAGACGCTTTCCAGCGGCAAGGTGTCGCCATCGGCCGTGATGATATTGAAAACGTTGATGACCGACTCGGTTGGTACGCCGAAGCTGTTGTCGATATTGAAGGTGATGCGGGGGTTCTCGAAGAAGACATCTCCTCTGATCCAGCTGTCGAAGAAGTCGATCTCGATGGTGTCGCGGCCTCCTTCATAGATCAGATTGTCCAGGAATCCTTCCGCGTATTCAAAGGCGAAATCGTCGATAGCAACGCCAGATCCCGGTGTGGGATCGTAGAGGTTGCCGTCGGCATCTTCCAAGAAGGACTCGATGAATATGCTGTCATCTTCGGGTAGCAGCAGATAGCCGGTGATGTCGAAGGGGTCGAATTCGTCACCGATATTGCTCAATACCGGAGGGTCGCCAGTGCCGTCGAAGGCGGGCAGTTCTCCACTTATCTCAAGCGGTTCGCCATCGAGTGTGATGGTCGGAAAGCGAATGGTCGCCGTAACCGGAAAATCATTCTGGTTGATGATGCCATATCGCAAGGTTCCACCACCTATGATGAGCCTATCCAGCTCCAAACCGCCGGGCACGCTAAAGGGCAGCGCCTGCCGCTGTTCGAGTAGCGGGATGAATGGAAAATCGTTGATGGTGGCATTGATGCCGCGAAAGATATCTTCGGCATCGCGGCTGAGTACATCGCCACGATACTGAAAACGCAGTAGTCCGTCGGGGTCTACAGTAAGTGAAGCGTCTTCCTCGAAGTTCTCCAGCAGATCGTTCATATTGATCTCGCTATCTATGAGGGGTATGGCGTACTCGGCTTCGTAGCGGACTTCGTCTATATCGCCTAGGTTGACCAGATTGTCTTCACAAGCTGAAAAACAAATGATGGACAGGGTAAGTAACGCAAAGAGGGGTAAGCTCAATTTCATAAAGATAAATTTGGGATTCCGATAATAAATAGCAATTGCGTAGTCGGGAAACTACTCAAATGGCAATCGATGTAATAACGCAAGAGTGGGAAGTTTGGTCCACCGAAGGGAAATAGGAAGATAGACCAAAGGATAGATAGAAGACAAAAGTAGTCAATATCTGCCAAAATGCTTTTAGGACAATCTTTGCCTACCTAGATAAAACCTGTTTTGGCAAAACTTAGTTTGTGTACTATTCCCAAAACACACAAATCGTCCGATCTTATGAGTTATTTCAATTTCAACCATCTTAAAGGAGACTTCACAGGTGGATTGGTCGCTGGCGTAGTCGCGTTGCCCCTCGCTCTGGCCTTTGGTGTGCAGTCGGGTATGGGTGCAACGGCGGGTCTGTATGGAGCCATCGCAGTAGGGATTTTTGCTGCGCTCTTCGGTGGTACAGAAACACAAGCCAGCGGGCCGACAGGCCCTATGACGGTCGTATCGGCAGCCCTTGTGGCCGGTGCTATCGAGATAACGGGTAGCCTCGAGGCCGGAATGAGTATCATTTTGTTGGCCTTCATATTGGGCGGCTTGTTTCAGATTGTATTCGGGTTTCTAAATATAGCGGGTTACATCAAGTATTTTCCCTATTCGGTCATTTCGGGATTTATGAGTGGGGTAGGATTGATCATCGTATTGCTGCAGTTATTTCCTTTTGCCGGTTTGGGTTCGCCTAAGTCTACCATTGCCGTGCTTCAGGATTTGCCACGCCTATTTGCCGAAGCCAACCTTCAAGCCATATTACTCGGGTGTATCACTATTGCAGTCTACTTTCTTTTCCCCAAAATAACCAAGGCCATACCCAGTGCGCTGGTCGCTCTAATAACAGCCACACTCACAGCCTATTTTGTAGGTATGGATGTACCGGTAATTGGTGAAATCCCTTCTGGTCTTCCATCTGTCATCATTCCTGATTTTGCAGTTTTAACCGGAGAGGCTCTGCCTATGATTATAGAATACGCCATTATCTTAGCTGTACTGGGTAGCATCGATTCGCTACTCACTTCCGTGATTGCAGACAACATGACCAAGACCAAGCACAACAGCAATCAGGAACTTATTGGTCAGGGCATTGGCAATATGCTGGCGGGCTTTATCGGTGGTATTCCCGGCGCAGGTGCGACTAAGGGTACGGTCGTCAATATCAATGCTGGCGGAAAAACCCGACTATCCGGTACCTTTCATGGCCTATTTTTGCTGGCCGTGTTGCTCGGGCTTGGTAGCTTGGCTGCACATATTCCTCTATGTGTTTTAGCTGGTCTATTGATTCCCATCGGTTTTAATATCATAGACTTTAAGGGACTAAAACACCTTTCAGCCGTGCCTAAATCGGATGCTGTGGTACTCATCATCGTACTATTGATTACTACTTTTGGTAGCTTGATACAGGCGGTAGGTATAGGTGTTGCGCTGGCTTCCTTACTGTTTATGAAAAAGGCTAGTGATCTGGGTGAGCAAGGTCTTCAAGCTCGTTCACTCGATGAGCTGGAGGACTTCAAGCCCTGGCAAGATGAGACAGAATTTTACGAGGCCTTTAAGGATAAGGTCATCATTAAGCATATTGAAGGGCCGTTGTTTTTTGGCTTTACCTCCTATTTCAAGGACGAAGTGAAACGGGTGTCCGAAGATTTGGAAGCCATTGTCTTTCGCATGGAGCGAGTACCTTATATGGATCAATCGGGACTCTACGCCCTGGAAGATGTGATCTTAGACCTCAGAAAAGACGATGTGGAAGTCATTTTCACGGGTCTTCAAGCTCAGCCTAAATCTATGATGGAGCGGGTCGATATTATTCCCGATCTGGTGCCCGAGGCGGATATTTTTGAGAAATGCGAGGATTCTTTTGAGTACTTGAGGGAAAAGTTGAAGTAATGGTTAGAGTCTGTAAAAAGTCCGAAGGACTTTTTACAGACTCTACTTTATTTCAATATGAATATGATCATCATGTCTCACCGCTTTACACCCATGAAATCTCACCTTCCCTGCATTTGAGAAGCCAAGCCTCGTTTTCAGATGCGGCTCGATGAAAATCTTCTTGGTCTCGGGGTGCGCGATAAGCAAATTGATCAATGCACGATTGGCTTCAATGTCGAACTGATATCGGTCGCTTTTATCTGAAGCGAGCTTACTAAGCAGATCGTATTGCCAGTAGCCTTTGTTAGTACACGCCTTGATTTGATCGTATTCACCGGGGGCGGGACCTTCCGAATAACCATAACCAAAAAGGGTAGGGGATGCGTTGATTCGCTTCCCGGTTTTGGGGTCTTGATATAGAAAACCGAAATCGAGCTTTTCCCCGTCATCATGGCTGCGATGCGGAAGTAGCGGGAAGCCATCGAAGAAAGGGAAGTTGGCATCCAGGTAGTTGAGTATAGTGCCAGGATATTTCCGGGCCAGTTCCTGACTGACTTCAATGCTTAGCTCCTTTAGGGCTGGTTTTACATAGTGGCGATTGCAAATAGCCAGAAATATATTAGCTGGCTGGAGTGGAACTTCCTCGCTTGCTGCAAGGGGCAATGGCACGCGACCGAAAGTTCTAGCTATGGGCGGGATGATGAAAAGACTGAATAGAATCATCAGGGCGCTGAAAGCAGCACTTTTTAAGAGGTACCTTTTCCATCTGTTGATAACTCGCTTTTTGATAAGGATGCCTAGTGGCTTGTAGATTAGATATATGATTCCAACTACCTGTGTGATGAGGGTGAGGAGGGAGAAAATGAATAGAGATTTTAGAAATTTAATCATGAAAAGACAATGTCAGAAATATCAATTTTCCGATCCTCCAAATTATTATCATAAATCCAATCCAAAAAATTGGAAATAACCTGCTTCTCCATGCTACCCCAGCTCTCTTCCGTGCCAAAGTGTGGGGCCGTTATCTCCAGCGCACGATTCAGGTCGACGTGCTGATCGCTTTTGGGTAAGAGCGGTTTTAAAATCTCAATCGATTCTTTTGGATGCGACTGTGTATATAGAAAACCAGCTTTAGTGGCTGCTAAAAAAGAGTCGTAGGCCGTGCGCTTTTCTTCAATGATACGGGCATTTGCGGCGATGACCGGCGAGTAAGAATAGGGAATCTGGTAGTCTTTCATCCGAAAATATCGCAATGGCACATCAGCTTGCTCGGCGACTACGCCTTCCCAATTGACGAATATCCAGGTGGCGTCGGCTACATCTTCGAGCAGGGTATTCCATATGCCGAGTTTGTCGGGGTAGACGACTTTGAGGTCGCCTTGGCCGCCATCGTTTTTGATCATTTCTCGGACGATGTGGTCTTCGTAGCGGGCGGCGTAGGAGCTATATGTTTTGCCATCCAAATCTTTAGGAGACTTAATGTCCGAATCTGCCTTCACTACGATCGCACTCAAATCCTCTTGCAAAAGGGCGGCCATAGCCACTAGCGGAAATGGATTGGACTTGGTGCGATAACTGATAATGCTCTCGGTGGGGCAAAGGGCGAAGTCTGCAGTACCCAGTTCGACTCGCTTGGCGGGTGTCGTTTGATAATTATCAGAAGATGGATCGGAGATACTGACCTCAAGACCTAGATCTGCGTAAAAGCCTTTGTCGCGAGCTACGAAAAAGCCGATATGGTTGATGTTGGGCGTCCAGTCTAGTGCGAGGTTGATAAGAGTCATAGGCGAAAAGGATAATTTCTTATTCTTGCTCTGAAAAGATAAGTTATTATAGATAGTGAAAATTTAAACCACTGCTTCATGTCAAAAATTGCGCTCGTTACCGGTGTTAGCCGTTCTACCGGGTTAGGGATAGAAATCGTTAGGCAGCTGGCGGAGCTGGATTATATCGTCTACGCTTCAGCACGGCAAATCGAGCAGGTTGCTAGCTTGGTGACCGACCTGCCTTTGGCCCCAAAAAAGATAATCCCCATTTCGTTGGATATCACAAACCAAGAAAGTCTAGAAGCTGCTGTGGCGCAAATCGAGTCCGAATCCGGACGCTTAGACGCATTGATCAATAATGCCGGAGCCTTTTTCGATGAAGGAGCCAGTGCCCTGGAAACCGATATGGATTTTGTGCGCGCGGCCTTCGAGACCAACACCCTCGGTGCCTGGCGACTTATACAGCTCAGCGTGCCCTTGCTCAAAGCGGCCGGTCACGCCACGGTAGTCAATGTGACGAGCGGGGCGGGCTCTTTTACCGATCCGCAATTCGGCATGGCGGTGCATCGTGCCCATGTGCCCACCTACGCCATGACCAAAGCCGCTGAAAACGCCATCACCGTCAAGCTCGCCAAAGAGTTTCAACCCGAAGGCATACTCGTCAATGCCGTCTGTCCGGGCTGGGTGGCCACCTTTCCTGGCATGGCCGAAATGGGCGCGCGGTCGGTAGAAGAAGGCGCGAAAGGCATCGTGTGGGCTGCGACTCTGGAAGAGGGCGGACCAAGTGGCGGATTTTTCCGAGACGGAGAGGTGCTGGGGTGGTAGTGGGCTTTTATTTTGTACTTCCGCAGGTGGACTGTTCACTCGCTTTAGTTATCTTCGACATCAGAAGAATCATTTCAATAGAAATATGAAAAAAACCACCATCCTCCTGCTCACCCTCATTCTCTTCAGCAGCCACGATATGTTTTTAAAGCTGGACGGCTACTTCCTGGAGCCCAACTCGGCCATGACCGTTCGGCTATATAACGGAACCTTTGATCTGAGCCAAAACACGATCGATCGCGACCGGATGATCGATGTGAGCCTTGTCCAAAATGGCGTGCGAAGCGCACTCGACACCAGCCAATGGCGCGAAGAAGGTACGACGACCCTGCTCAACCTAACCACCAGAGACGAAGGTACCTACGTGGTGGGTGTCTCGACTCGCGCCCGCAACATCGAGATGGCCGCAGAAGATTTCAACAACTATCTCGATCACGACGGGGTGCTCGATATGCTCGAATACCGTCGCGAAAACGATCTGCTCGGCCAGGACGCCGTGGAAAAGTATAGCAAGCACGTCAAGACCATATTCCAGGTCGGAGATGAAAAGACAGACGACTGGCAAACTGTGCTGGGCTACCCAATCGAGTTTGTGCCGCTCAAAAACCCGTATCAGCTACATGTAGATGACGAGATGGAGGTACAGCTCCTTTGGCAGGGTGAGCCGCTGGCTAATCAGCTGGTTTATGTGGGCATCAAACCTCGTCAGACGACTCAAAGTCGTCTGACGAGTGGTGAGCATGGTCACGCCCACGACCATGGAGATGGTCACACACACGCACACGAAGGAGAACACGGTCACAGTCATGATCATGGTGATGACCATGCCCACGCCCATGGAGACGATCACGATCATGGCCACGACCACAGTCCTCGTCAGCCGACTCAAAGTCGTCTGACGAGTAGTGAGCACGAGCATACGCACGATCATGGTGATCATGACCATACACATAATGCTGGCCACTCGCACGACCACGATGATGACCATGCCCACGCTCATGAAGCCAACCACAGCCATGACGATGAGCAGGCCCATACCCACTCAGAAGCCCAATACCGCACTGATGCCAACGGCACAATCACCATACCCATGACCAATGGCGGCACCTGGTATATGAAGACCATCCACCTCGAAGAATCTGGAGCGGAAGGCCTGACACATGAGTCCAACTGGGCCACGCTTACTTTTGCACTTGGCCACGACCACTCGCACGCTGATGGGCATAGTCATGATCACGGTCATAGTCATGATCATGGAGACGGTCACGATCATCATGATCACGATGAAGCAGGTGGAATTCCTGGCTATGTGTATTGGGGTGGGAGCTTGCTGTTGGTAGGTTTATTGTTTGTGTATTTTCAGTATATAGTCAACCCCACAAATTAATTTCCACTAGATGAACCGCCTCCAAAAACTGTACGCTTTAATGCTGCTTTTACTACCGCCCCTCCTCCTCGCTGCCCACGGCGTGAGCGATGCCGACCAAGAGACACTCTATAACGGTGGCTTGTGGTCATATATCTATGTGGGCGCCAAGCACATGGTGACGGGCTATGACCACCTGCTGTTTTTGGCTGGGGTTATTTTCTATCTCAGCAATTTCAAGGATATCGTGCGCTTTATCACGGTGTTCACATTGGGGCATAGTATTACCCTGACCGGAGCGACATATCTCGGTATAACCGCCGATGAGCATTTGATAGATGCTGTCATCGCCCTGAGTGTGCTATACAAAGGATTTGAAAACCTGGGTGGCTTCGAGAAGATATTCAAAGTGAAATCGCCCAACTTGCTGCTTATGGTATTTATTTTCGGATTGATCCACGGTTTCGGGCTTTCGACGCGATTGCAGTCGTTCGATATGGGAAGTGGGCAGTTTTTAGCTAAGATATTGAGCTTCAATGTCGGGGTGGAGTTGGGGCAGGTTTTGGCCTTGATTCCGATTGTTTTCATCATCACCCGCTGGCAGAAGTTGAAGAGTTATGATGCGTTTTATAAAGCGGTGAATACGTATTTGATTATCGCGGGGATATTTTTGTTTTTCTATCAGATGAATGGGTATTTGAACGGATGAAACGGTGTTGCGCCCTCCGGTCGCAACTTAGCTCTCCTACGACTAAAGGGTGCAGGCTCGTTTTAAACTGGACACAGATCAAAGCAGGATGCACACAGATTCTAAAATCCGCGAAAATCCGTGTGCATCCGGGTCCTATTTTTTACGATATGGCCGGAGGTTGAACTGGTGTTGTGCCCTCTGGTCGCAACTTATTCCTCCTGCGGCCGGAGGGCGCAGGCCCGTAGCGCGACGAGGCTAAAATTATATCTTTACCCCATGACCCAAACCATCCGTTCAGCTTCCGACCTGCGGAAGTCCTTTCTCAACAAGCTTTCCGAGCAGAAGTACCCGTCGGAGCCGAAGGGTCTCTATGAGCCTGTAGATTACATCTTGCAGATTGGGGGTAAACGAGTTCGGCCGGTGCTGGCCCTTTTGGGTGCTCAGCTATTTGGTGCAGATCCTGAAGAAGCTATGCCCGCCGCCCTGGCCGTAGAAATATTCCACAACTTTACGCTTCTCCACGACGATATCATGGATGCCTCGCCGCTACGCCGAGGACAAGCGACCGTACACGAAAAGTGGGACGTCAATACCGGCATACTGAGTGGCGATCTGATGCTGATCAAAGCCTATGAGGCCCTGGCTAAAACGCCTAGAGCTGCTGCTGTACCTCAGATGCTTCAAGTATTCAATCGAGTAGCCACAGGTGTTTGCGAAGGGCAGCAGTACGATGTCGATTTCGAGACGCGCCATGCGGTCACCATCGAGGAATATTTGAAAATGATCGAGTTGAAAACTGCGGTCCTGCTAGGTGGCGCTTTACAGCTAGGGGCATTGGCTGGCGGAGCAAATGCCAAGGCCGCCGAAAACGCCTACGAATTTGGTCGCCTCACCGGTGTGGCCTTCCAACTGCAAGATGATCTGCTCGATATCTTCGGCACCGAGACGCAAATCGGTAAGGCGGTCGGCAATGATATCGTACGCAATAAAAAGACCTTTCTTTATTTAAAAGCCCTCGAAGCCAGTAGCCCCGAGGTGCGGGCCGAGCTGGAAAAATTCTATGAATCTACTCCCGTCGATGCGGCTGCCAAAGTCACGCGTGTTACGCAGCTGATGCGCGAGCTATCCATACCTGGATTGGTGGCCAAACTGCGCGACAGCATCCAGCAAGATGCCTATGCACACCTCGAGGCCACAGGTGCATCGGCCGAGCGGCAAGCACCCTTGCGCGAGCTGGCCGAGTCGCTACTGCAACGCCAAAATTGATGAAAACGGAGCTGCCCAATCCCGCATTTGTGCTGTACGAAGATCGACTGCGCGCCAATCTGGAGCTTATCCAATCCGTAATGGAAGCCACGGGTGTAGAGGTAATCCTGGCGCTCAAGGCTTTCGCGTATTGGCCAGCCTTTCCCATCATAGCGGAGTATCTGAATGGTGCCACCGCCAGCAGCTTGCACGAGGCCCGACTGATCGAGCAGCATTTCGGCAAGAAGCCCCACGTCTACGCACCTGCATACCAGGTGTACGAGATTGAGCAACTGGCCGGTATGGCCGAACATCTGACCTTCAATAGCCTGAGCGAATTCGACAGGCACCAAAAAATCTGGCAGGCATCGGGCGCATCCGTCGGCCTCCGGGTCAACCCGGAATATAGCCCCGTAGAGACCGCACTCTACAACCCCGCCGATCGCTACGGTCGCCTGGGCGAGACCCTCCCCAACTTGCCCAGCCGCCCACCCGAAGGCTTGAAAGGGCTGCACGTACATACCCTCTGCGAGAGCACCGCCGATCAGACAGCCACGCTCATCGAGCGCATCGAAGCCCAATTCGGACACTACCTCAACCAACTCGAATGGTTCAATCTGGGCGGCGGTCACCTGATGACCAAGCCGGGCTACGATCTACCGCTCCTCATTCAAACCTTGCAAGACCTTCGCCGCCGCCGACCGCATTTGCGCATCATTCTCGAACCCGGCTCGGCCATCGTCTGGAATGCAGGTGAGCTACGCGCCCGTGTACTCGACATCGTCGAAAACTACGGTCGCCGCACGGCCATGCTCAACGTCAGCTTCACCTGCCACATGCCCGATACGCTCGAAATGCCCTACCGGCCAGTGGTGTTCAGCGCCAGCAGCGAGCCCACACCCAACGGCTATGCCTATCGGCTCGGCGGCATCAGCTGCCTGGCCGGTGACTACCTCGATGACTATTATTTCACCCAACCCCTGATACCCAGCGATGAGCTCGTTTTCGCCGATATGGCCCACTACACGACTGTTAAAACCACCCAGTTCAATGGGGTAGGGCACCCGGATTTAGTGCTGGTCGATAGGAATGGCCAGATTACTCACCGGCGACAGTTCGGCTTCACTGATTATGAATCGAGAATGGGTTGAATAGGCGTGGATATTTGATGGAAGTGAGTATAGGCAAACTCCAAGCTTTCAATTACTTGTTCTCCATCGGCCGATCTCTGACCAACTTCCCATTTGATGGGATATCCACCCGCAAAAACCCAACCTCTCAGGACTTGATTATTTTCTGACTGCCCATCGACCAGATCGACTCGAAGGTCTTTGGGCGCTTTCCGTTGGCTAAGATTACCATTCAAACTTTGGTAACACCACTGATAAAAAGCCGAACGGATTTGGAGCATACCGCGCTTGAGCACCAGATTTTCGTATTTCACACGACCTGGAACTCTATGGACGAATCGATTTTCGCCACCTTCGTTTATCTCAGCTGTTTCTATTTGTGCTGTAATACCAGTGACTTCCTGAAAGGCAGCTGGCTTTTCTTCGTCATCTATGGTCGCTAGAAAATAAAAGCTAGTGGGGGAGCTGTGCTCAGACATTCGGACGTAAATTTGGTCAGGAAAGTTAATGATATTTTGATGAGTTCACTTTTTAGATTTTTGTTCAGTGACCTTCGCCTCGGCTGCATGGTTTTCTGTATTTGTACTTCCGCAGGTGGAGACCTTTACCTGCATGCGCAGAATCCTCAAACTCTTAGAGGAATTTTGACTGATAAATACAACGACAAGCCGTTAGAAGGTGTAGAAATTTATGCTTACGTATCTGCATTAGGTTCCAAGCAAGATCAGGTTGGTCAAGCAATTACTAATGAAAATGGCGAATTCCAAATTGATATAATAAGTGGGGGTGAATATGAGACATTGGCTCAATTTACTGGATATATAATCGAGCCACAGGGAATTCAAGAATATAGTATTACATACGTAAACGGAACGGATGAAGGCATTCCTTTGACTAATCCTCTAAAATTTAATAACCCAATCACATTCCAGCCCGTCGAAGTGCGCTCCCGATCCCTCACCAAACTCAACAGCACCCCCATCGATCTGATCGACTTTGATCGCAAGCCGGCGATCTTCAACGATCCGGCCCGCTTGATTGCCTTGCAGCCAGGTGTAGTCCAGACCAGCGACCAGGCCAACCACCTGGTGGTACGCGGAAACAGCCCCAACAAAAACCTATGGCTACTCAATGGGCTGGCTATCGTCAACCCCAACCACACGGCCAATGCAGGTACCATATCCGACCAACCGACCCTGAGTGGAGGCGGGGTCAATGCCCTTAGCCCGCAGTTGCTTTACAACTCGCGCTTTTACGCCAGTGGCCTACCCGCTAAATACGGCAACGCCCCCGGCGGAGCCTTCGCCCTAGAACTCCGCCCCGGTGCTGTAGACAGTCGACGCTATCGGGCGCTGGCCAGTTTTATCGGCATCGACTTGACGGCTGAGAATTACATGCAGCCAGACAATCCCTACTCGTGGTCCTACCTGGCGACCTACCGCTACAGTTTTACCGGCCTGCTGGCTGACTTTGGCGTTGATTTTGGTGGCGAAGAGATTCGATTCCAAGATGCGGGCCTACACCTGCATAAATGGACGCGCAGCGGCGGGGCCATCTCCCTATTCGGCTTGTATGGCAATAGCTCCAACATATTTCGCGGACCAGCTCCAAGCGAGATCATGGAGGATAAGGATGAATTCGATATCGATTTTGAGTCAGATATGCTGATTTTGACCGGTCGCTGGCAGCAGCCCATTGGACAGAAGGGCAAAATGCTGAGTGTGGGGGCAGCTTACAGTGAAATTAACCCAGATAGGCAGCAAAGATTGTCTGGAGATGGGGCGACACTAGCCCAAGTTGATTTCACCCACCGAAGAACCAACCTCCGGATAGATATGGACCTGAATAATGGTCAAACCTTCGGGTTCTCTTACTTACGAGACGATTATGATCGTTTTGATGATGACTTATTAACCGTTGGAGAGTTTGGCACGGATAGAAGTGTGTCTGTAGACAGATATGCCATTTACAGCAGTCTAGATAAAAAGCTTGGTGAGCAATTTTCTTTTTCTCTGGGAGCAGAGTTGGGCATGTACGGAGGCTCTGGTGAAAATGAGTACTTCGTTTCTCCGCGTATGCTCTTGAGCCATGCTTTTGAAAAAGGGGAGTTGTTTTTGATTGGAGAGATAATAAGCGGATTACAGATCGAAAATCAGCGATTTATTAACATCGATGATAACCTACCGATCTCTAATCAAAGAATAGATTTTGGCTACAAAAGATCAGGAATAGATATCGCCAACTGGTCAGTTAATCTTTTTGGTCAGCACACGCCAGAAGAGTATGCCTTGAGGACTGGGTCGTCAAATAGACCTGATGAATTTTTATTAGGCGACAACAACAATCTAGCCGCCCCTTCTAATCAGGTAGGTGAGTTTATAACCGTTTCTTCCAGACGGTATGGTTTAGAAGCATCTTGGTCTGACCAGGTAAGCTCTAATGGTTGGCGACTAAACTTCAACGGCAGCTTATTCAGAGCCGAAACCCAACTAGCTGACGATACTTGGACCCCAGACCGCTGGAGCTACGGCTGGACGGCTCAGGCTGGTACGGGCAAAGACTGGATGGGGACCTCCAATCGAGGCAAAGAACGCATTTTGGGCTTCTCGTTAGTCGCCATAGCCAGGGGCGGAGAGCGAAGACCTCCGTTCAGACCAGTGGCGTTTCCCGGGCAACCCATTGAAGATTTTTCTGCAGGCTTTACGAATCAGTTACGCACCTACTTCCGCCCAGACCTCCGTCTTTATCGCGAGGTAAAAGGCGAAAAGGTAACCACCACGCTGGCCCTCGATGTCCAAAACGTAGCCGGTATCGAAAACGAAGCCTTTCAGGAGTTTGATTTTGTCACGGACCGTGTGGAAACCAGGATGCAGCTGGGCGTGATACCCGTGCTGAGCTATCGGTTGGTGTGGAATTAGCGGTCTCTCGGATCGAGCTTCTTTTGCTCGACACATCCGATGAGGCCGAGCGCTTTTCCCTGCGGGCGCTCGGCACGCATCGGATGAGCTCGCTCGCCGCCTGAGGTCATCGGAGGCATCTTTTGGCGAACGTTTGTTCGTCAAAAGTTCCTCCGATGTCTCGAAGGCGGCGACAAAATCCAAACTCCTTCTTTAGCGTTCTTCCTTTCAGTGCTACTCTCTTCAAGATTTTTTTGGTGCTTGCTCTTTTCTATGGGCTGGTATACGGTTCTTTCTGGGCAGGTCACTTTGCATGTGGCCGGCAAAGATTTCGATCCTAAAAAAGAGGAAATCGAGCTAGTAGATTCGGTAGCTGTTTACGACCATCTCGAAGAATGGATCTACGACCAACGGGCCGATGCGCGCTGGGAAGCATCAGTCGATACGCTCTATGCCCAAGACTCGCTGAACTGGCAGGCTGGCTTGTATCGAGGCCCCGTTTATGAGTGGGTGCAGCTCGGGGTGGATAGTATTCCCAAAAACTGGCTGCAACGCTCGGGTTACCGAAAGCGATATTTTAGAGAGCGAGCTATAGATCACGACCGCTGGCTGAAACTGCGCGATAGTTTGGTGGTGCAGGCGGCCCGTAGCGGCTATCCGTTTGCTGTAGTCAAACTGGCCGACTTGAAGTGGCATTCTCAGGGTCGACTCTCGGCGAATATCAGCTTGGAAACCGGACCGCTCATCACCATTGGGGAGCTGCGGGTGCTGGAAAGTGCGCGCATTAAAACCAGCTTTCTGGAGCAGTATTTGGGCCTGCAAGAGGGGTCGGTATACGATGAGCGGCGCATCAGGCGATTGCCGGAATTGATACGGCAGCTGCCCTATCTGCAACTCAAGGGCAGTCCGACCATCAGTTTTCAGGCGGATCAGGCGATCATCGATATTCCAATCGATAGGCGGGCAGCTAGTCGGTTTGATTTTGTGATTGGTGTATTGCCCAATGCGACACCCGAGGGCGGCCTCCTAATAACCGGAGAGATAAACGGCGAGCTACAAAATGGATTGGGCACGGGCGAAAGACTGGCTGTACGCTTCGAGCAGCTTCAGCCGCGCACCCAAGAGCTGGATGTGAACCTCGCCTTCCCCTACCCACTGGATTTGCCCTTCGATCTCGATCTGGGGGTCGACATTTTCAGGCGAGATACACAATTTATCAATCTGGGCTGGCGGCTAGGCGCATCCTATCGCTGGCAGGTAGACAATCAAGTGCAGGTTTTCTGGGCCAACCAGCGGACCAACTTACTCGGCATCGACCCGCAGTTGTTGCTGAGTACCCAACGGCTACCGGATACCTTAGACCTCAGGCGCAATCTCTTCGGTTTCAGGCTCAACCGTCGGCAGCTAGACCGGCGATTCGCACCACGACGCGGGCAGGATCTGAGCCTGAGTATCGCAGCAGGTACCCGAAGGATTCGCCGAAATGGACGGATTGAAGAACTGGGATTAGGCGAGTTATATGATAGTCTTTCCACCCGCGGAAGTACTATTCAAATAGAAACCGATTTGCTGGTGTACAGACCCGGACCCTGGGGCACGGTTTTGTATGGTGCATTGCGTGGCGGTGCGCTGCTTGGAGAGGCAGAAGTCTATCCCAGCGAACAATACCGACTGGGCGGGGCGCAACTGCTTCGCGGTTTTAACGAGCAGCAGATTTTTGCCTCTAGATTTGCCCTGGCTACCCTGGAATGGCGGCTGCCCCTTGGCGGTCAGGCCTTTTTGTACGGTTTCGGAGACTGGGCTTACATCGACGCCAGAACGGCTGCCGAACCCGACAAAGAAGCCGACTTCCCGCTAGGCTTCGGTGCAGGTATCAACTTCGAGACACGTGCAGGTGTGTTCGCCTTTAGCCTGGCGCTTGGCCGTAGAAGCGGGGAACAACTTGACCTCGGCGCACCCAAGGTGCATTTTGGATATGTGTCTCTATTTTGAAAGGCTGCGACCGGAGGGCGCAGCCCCGACGACGCGCGCCTGCCCGCTCATAGACTTTACCGCCTGCGCCAATTCAGGCAACCACTCGGGCTTATCTTCTAGCCCATTGCCCACCACGATCAGGTCGGCACCGGCATTAAGTGTAGCCTTGGCAGTTTCTATATCTCGTATTCCGCCGCCCACAAAAATGGGAAGGTCCACTTCGGCTCTAACGGCCTCGATGGTGGCGGGTGAAATAGCTCTGGCTGCGCCGCTACCCGCATCGAGGTAGATAAGCCTCAGGCCGAGTAAGCTACCAGCCAGTGCCGTAGCCGCCGCTATGCTGGGCTTATTGGCAGGAATGGGTTTAGTCTGGCTCATGTAGCTGACGGAAGTGGGCGTGCCACCGTCGATAAGTACATAGCCAGTAGGGATCACTTCAAGGGAAGATCGTTTGATCTTCGAGGCACACTGAACGTGCTGGCCAATGAGTAACTCAGGGTTTCTGCCAGAAATCAAAGACAGTAGTAGTAGCCCATCGGCTTTGTCGTTGAGTTGATACTGACTACCTGGAAACAAAATGACAGGCTTGTCAGTCAAGGCTTTAAGCAGGGACAGATAATAATCGACCTGTGGGTTTTGCACCAAGCTACCGCCCCAGAAGAAATAATCGACCATTCCTTCTTGTGCGTAATTGGCCATAGTCTGTATGGCAGTCCGGTTTGTACAATCCGGATCGATGAGTACAGCTAGTTGCTTGCGGCCTTTCGCTCTTGCCTCACCCAGGCATTGGTATATCATATCGGTCTAGCTAGGTGAGGACAAGATAGGCTAAATAGTGGGAACGTACCTAAACGAAAATCGCCCTTGAAAACGAAGTTTCCAAGGGCGATTAGACAAAAGTGCTCAGAACAGGACTCGAACCTGCACGGCCTTGCGGCCACTAGCCCCTCAAGCTAGCGTGTCTACCAATTCCACCACCTGAGCTGTACGGGACCGCAAAATTAGGGAGAATATTTGAGTGTTGCCAATAATAATTTGCCTGCATAAAAATAACCGGATTTTGAATCATAGGGCTGAAGTCTGATTACTTTTGCTGCCTGTGTCAGACCAATCGAACATCATCAAATCGCATCGTATTCAGGTGCAGCGCACTGCTCATTTCTATACCCTGGGCGAGCCAGGCGAGCAGACTAAAAGGATGTGGTTGATTTGCCACGGCTACGGGCAACTGGCCAGCCACTTCATCAGGAAATTCGATCGTGTAGCTGGTCTCGAAGACTATATCGTAGCCCCAGAAGGCCTCAGTCGTTTTTACTGGGGCGGGGTAGCGGGCAAACCGGCCGCCAGTTGGATGACTTCGCTGGATCGACTCGATGAAATCGCCGACTACTCGGCTATGCTTTCGACCATCTTCGAGCAGCAGAAGGCACTCGTGCCCGAAGATGTGCAAGTTATTCTCTTCGGCTTCAGCCAGGGTTGCTCGACCGTCATGCGTTGGATGCTGCGCGCCAATCCAGATTTCGATCACCTCTGGCTGTGGGGTGGCCAAATCCCCGAAGATGTAGACTACGAGCAGGTGCGCGCGCATTGGAATAGTAAAGAGCTACACGCATTTCACGGTACAGAAGACCCATTCGTTACGCCCGAAAGAATGGAACTTCTAAGGGGCTACATAGCCGAATCTGGCCTAGCTATAGAAGAACACCGCTATGAAGGAGGGCATAAGGTGATCAGAGAGGTTTTTGGGGTTTGAAACCGCCAAAAACACAAGATATTTAAAAAACACCCCCGGAAACAAAGCAATTTTATATACACCGTTTTTAACC
>JBCCPC010000007.1:0-117127 GCA_039025055.1 Bacteroidota bacterium
ACAGTTCCACCTTCTGGAATCAGCCGAGCTTAGAAAAGCTATATTTCCTGCGCGGTGCTTTGCTTTCAAAACGTTGGGATATCGTGATGAATAACCTGTTCAAACCAGCCTAAACTATTGTGTCAAATCGCAATTGCACCCGAGTGAATGTTATGTCCCTGTCGGATTGTTAATAGGCATCGATCCAGATACTACTGCATTTTTAGATCAAGCGAACGGGGGGCAGGGTGCATACCTTTTAGACATGTTATATGCTACTATAGCAGTTAATGACGATAGGTTTCGCACCGACCCAACTTCGGCTCTTCTAATGTCCAGAGACGGTGTAGTTTTTGACAGTATCTATTTCGTCATTAACGATCCATTTCTTTATCCCTTCGAGCATCCAGACCTTCAGGGTGAGCGGCGAATGCGATTCACTGGTATATGGTCACAACCTGATCTGCTAGAAGGGCATATAGATTTTGGGTATCTACAATCTGGTTCTGGTAATTTTGTACCATTAGAAACTTGCGAAGTGACTTTGAGGTAACTTGAATAGCGCTAAATGGTAGATAAGGAAGAATTTTGGGGAAATAAAGTCAACGTAACCAGAGAAGCAGCAGCTCAGCAAGTGGCGATCTGGAAATCTTTTTCTTCTGAGAAAAGAGCTCGCCTGGCAGGGGAAATGATCTCTTGGGGCGTACAGCGAACAAGGGATTTTATCAAAGAGAAGCATCCTTATTTTTCTGAAGAGTAAGTCACTTTGAAGTTTGTAGAACTGAGCTATGTAAAGACAGGCAAAATGTCTGAAGAACACTGGAACTTCTTCCAGCAGGAAATGCATAAAAAGATCAAGCAAGGCTGGTCAAAAAGATTCAAACAAATGATGAAAGGCTTGAACTGGACTTACGAAGACGTCGCTAAGCTTGGTGGCTTTAGTAGTGCCAACTCTGTAAAGGCAACTATAAGCAGGGGATTACCAAATTTCGCCAAGGTTGCGGTTCTGGCTTATGAAGCAGCCGCGGCTGAAAAGGTAATTGGGTAAATCCGTGCTGACCTGTGTCTATCCGTGTCCAGTTTTACGGCATTTGGAGAGTGGCTACTCCGGGCCAATGTGCAAATTCTTGTTGTCGGCCCAGCGGAGCAGGGCCGACAACAGCTTTACGCTCTGGGCTGCGGCCTAAACCTTTCCAAGTAAGCCTTCAACTCGGGAATAGTCTCTTCATCTTCGATAGATTGGAAGATTTCCTCCAAGCGAGAGAGGCGCGCGTCGAGCATTTCTTTTTGGGTGTCGTCAGCTTCTTCGTATTGGGCGAGCTGGGCACCGTGGTACTCACTGATGACGCGCGCAGTGGCGAAGCGCTGGTATGGAGAAAGACTCTGATCGGTGCCGACTTCGGCCATTCGGTCCAGGCCGGCATTCATGACAGCTGGGTCTTCGGATGCATCTAATATGGACAAGTAGGTGGTGTAAAACCCTATACTAGCGGGGCCATCCACCTGCGTAAGTTTATCTTCAAAATAAGACAGTCTGGCTGGGTCGCCTTCAGCGGCATATACGGCACCAATGGCACCAATCATGTCGGCATTGTCGACACCTTGTGCCTCTAGTTGCTGAGCGATGGCGGTGGCTCTGGGTAGATCGGCGGTAGCCAGGGCACTCAATCCCGCAGCCACCACAGGGTAGGCGGCGGTTTGATCGTTAGCAGCAGCTGCGGCTATTTCACCTAGTTGCTCATCTTCAGTGGCTATGAGCATTTGCATCGCCTCGGCTCGCGCACCAGAGTGGGGATCTGACTTAGCCATTTCGCGAATACGGTCTATTGATTCTTCCGTTGGGCTACCCAGTCGACTTAAAGCGACCTGACGCAGCTCATGCTCGGGGTCACTGAGCGCTTCTTCGTACAACTTACGCCCGGTTTCGATACTGGGGTCAAGATTTCTCATCCCTTCGTAGCGAGCGAAGCCATTCTCCCCTAATCGGTAAAGCGTAGCAAACTCTTCCTCATCGTATCCGTCTTGACGCTCGCCGAGAATGCGGAACTCCGGGTCAAAGACCACTAAATCGGGCTCATCACCTACTGCAAAGGTGAAGGTCTGATCGCGCTCATTGACCATGATGTCTTCGTAGCGCGTGGCACGACCTGCTTTGTAGATAGCCACCTTCGTGGGTAGCTGGAAGATCGCCGGCACATTGTCTTCCGTGCTTTGGGTCTGGCGTACGCGCACCGTTACCTCGCTGCTTTCGGGCAAGTAGTCGTAGTCTATTGTCAGCTGGGGGTGACCTGCCTTGAGGAACCACTGATCGAAGAACCAATTTAAATCCTCTCCACTCAAGTCTTCGTAGGTCATTCGCAGTTCGTCTACCTCTACGGCAGTAAACTGGTAATCAGTCAGAAATTTTTTGAAGCCCGCGAAGAAAAGCTCATCGCCCATATAACCGCGCAGCATATGCAGCACAAGCCCCCCTTTATTGTAGGAGTGGGCATCGAACATCTGCTCGGCATTATCATAGTCGAACCAGATCAACTCGTGTGCTCCACTGCGCTGTACACTTCCGACGTAGGCATTTTGTACATCAATGTGATGCATTTCGGCGGCATCTAAACCGTGCTTGTGCTCCATCCATAGGTATTCGCTGTAGTTGGCAAAGCCTTCGTTGAGGGTCAGGTTAGCCCAGCTTTCGCAAGTCACTAGGTCTCCAAACCAATGATGGAACATTTCGTGCGCTACAATTTGCTCATTAAAATCAACGTCGATCAGCTCCCGGTCAGTACCGTACATAAAATCACCGAAGACTACGCCCGTTGTGTTTTCCATGGCGCCTGACACGAAGTCGCTAACTACTATCTGGCTATACTTTGGCCATGGGTAGTCTATGCCTGTTATCTCACTAAAAAAGGTGAGCATCTCTTGGGTGTAGGGAAAAATATCGTCAGCGTGTTCTGCATATTCGGGCTCTACGTAATAATCTACGGAGATGCCGTTCCAGGGCTCGTCTTCAACTATGGCAAATTCCCCAACGGCTACCATGAAGAGATAGGGTGCATGCGGCTGGTTCATCTTCCAGTGATCGGTGCGGGTGCCATTGCCGTTTTGGCGTGAGCCGACGAGTAAGCCGTTGCTGAGTGTCTTGTACTTATCTTGTACGGTCAAAAACATCTCTTGGGTACAGCGTTCGTTGGGTTGATCGATGGTCGGAAACCAGCGAGAGTTGTACTCTGTTTCGCCCTGGGTCCAGATTTGCTGAGGCTTATTGGGGTCTTCTCCCTGTGGGTTGATGAAGAACAGTCCTTGATCGCTGGAAATCGCCGCACTGCCACCGCTTGATTCGGGTGTAGCGATATAATCTATATAAATCTGGTAAGTCTCGCCTCGCTCATAAGTCCTGTCTAGATTGATGGTCACCTCACCCCCCTCAGCATCGTACTTGTAGGGCAAGGGACTATGGCCATTGGCCATGCGCACCTCCTTGAATTCAAAGCCCTTGGCGTCTAGGGTAACGGCGTTTTGTGGTCTGAATGTAGGCTGCAAAGTGAGGGTGGCTTTGCCAAGCACTTGCTCGTTTTCCCAGTCAAAGGACAGGTCGAGCGTAGTGTGAATAAGATCGTTATTCAGTGATTGAGAAGCACGATATACTGGCAGCTCATAGGTTGGTTCCGCTATTTCTTCTTCCGTTTCTGGCTCCATAGACGGTGCGACCACCTGGATGGTATCTAGCTGGCGCAGTTCCGTTTCGGGTACCACTACGGTTTTTGGGGTGTTGCAAGCCATGAGCAGCAGTAGGGTGCAGAATGGAATTGAAAGTAGTTTCATTTAATTGAACAGTTATTTGATGAGCAGTGACGCAGAGCAAAAAGTCAGAAAAGAAGGGGTAAGCATGCTAGAATTGACGCGAGTCTACCTTCAATGTCTATTAACGCCCAGACCCAAAGGTATAAGTATATCTTTGCACCCCCAACGACCAAAAAATGAACTTGCAAAGAATTTTTGGGCTGTTTCTCCTGGTTTTCATCTTCCATTTACTCCAGGCGCAGATCATAGAGCCTCAGCCAGATGCTACGGCACCGTGGTTTGAAGGCGGTATAGAGCTAGACGGTCGGCTGCTAGAAGATGTGTGGGATAGCTCGATACCCGCCGATAATTTCTGGGAGACTTTTCCGAGTGACACCCAACGGGCCGAGTACCAAACGGAAATATATTTTGGTCAAGATGCGGAGTACTTTTACGTAGGGGCTAAAATGTACGTGCAAGGCCATAATTACGTCATTCCGAGCTTGAGACGTGACTACCGTGCAGGGGGAAACGATAATATTACCTTCGTTTTCAATCCATTTTTAGATAAGACGAATGCCATTGTCTTCGGCATGAATCCGCTGGGGGTTAATCGGGAAGCACTCATTTACAATGGCGGTGAAGACGGCGGCGACTTTCGCGAGGAATGGGACAATCGCTGGCGAGGCGAGAGCTACATTGATGAAGACTTCTGGTCTTGCGAGCTGCGTATTCCGTGGGATGCACTTCGTTTTCCGGAAGGGGGCACAGAGTGGTTCTTTAACAGCTACCGCTTCGATACGCAGAATAATACGCGCAGCACCTGGAATCATATTCCGCAGAATCAGATGATCATGAGCCTGGCCTATATGGGGCGTATCCAATTCGAACGGCCGGTGAAAGGAAGCGGTGGCTTTGCGCTCATTCCATACGTTGGCGGCGGCTTCAATCGAGACTTTGAAGCAGATACCCCCAGCGATTGGTTCAGGAATGTGGGTGGGGATGCAAAGATTCCGGTTTCTACCGGGCTTAATCTCGACCTGACCGTCAACCCCGATTTCAGCCAAGTAGAGGTCGACGAGCAGGTGATCAACACCAGTCGTTTTGAACTTTTCTTCCCTGAACGGCGGCAGTTTTTTCTGGAGAATGCTGATTTGTTTTCCGGTTTTGGCAATCAGCAGGCTAATCCGTTTTTCTCTAGGCGTATAGGCGTGACACGAGATACGACCACGGGCGAGGCGCTACAAAACTCTATACTTTATGGCACCCGCCTGAGTGGCAAACTCGATAACGATTGGCGCATCGGTTTTTTGAACATGCAGGCCGCCGAAAACTTCGAAAACGGCCTGCCCAGTTATAACTACACGGTGGCGGCGGCCCAGCGCGTGATCGGTGCGCGCTCGAACCTAGGCGGTATTTTTGTCAACAAGCAAAACTTCGGGCAATTTCGAGATACGAGCGAAGTCAATCTAGATTTTAATCGCGTAGCGGGTCTCGATTTCAACCTAGCGACCAGCGATAATATCTGGAATGGAAAGGTCTATCTGCACCGCGCATTCGGGCCGAATCTAGGTACAGATGCCTGGAGCCATGGCTTAGCTTTAGAGCGCAGAAAAAGGCGTATTCGCATCGCCTACAACCACCGCTATATCGGTCGTGATTTCGATGCCGAGGTTGGTTTCGTGCCGCGCCGTGGCATATTTCGGCCCAACTTCGAGATTAAGCTCAGTAAATACCCAACGGGAAGCTCTGTGGTAGAGCGCGGCCCTTTTCTGGATACAGATGCCGTTTTCAGCCAAGACGAGGGGCTAACCGATCAGTCCATCTTCATAGGCTATAGCTGGCAATACAATGACACGCGCGACCTACGACTTTTCGTAGGCAGAGAATACATCTTCCTTTTAGACGAGTTCGACCCGACCCGTTCCGATGCCATACCTCTACCTGGCAGAGTGGGCTATGGCTATACGTTTGGCGGCATCAACTGGAGCAGCGACAGACGCAAACTATTCAGTACCTCCTTGCAACTCAGGGGCGGAGAATTTTTCAATGGCGAACGATACAGCATCAGCGGTAATCTGCGCTATCGGTATCAGCCTTTTGGCAGTGTAGATCTGCGTTTCGACTATACGCGCATAGATTTGCCCGAACCCTTTGCTTCGGCCGACTTATTTCTGATCGGACCGAGGATAGACTTCACCTTTAGCAAGTCCATTTTTCTAACCACCTTCCTGCAATACAACAGCCAGATCGACAACATCAACCTCAATGCCCGCTTACAATGGCGGTACGCGCCGGTATCGGACATTTTTCTGGTGTATACAGATAATTATGATAGTATGGATTTTGGGGTGAAGAGTCGAGCACTCGTTTTTAAATGCACATATTGGTTGAATATTTAGACTTCCGCAGGTGGAAGAGGCTCCTACCTGCGGAAGTCTAAATACTACTGGCCGTGCCTATTTTTCAACACCTCCTTCACCTCATTTAAGCTGTGACCTTTTGCGGCCAACAAGACCAGGTAGTGGTACATCAGATCAGCAGCCTCCCCTAGAAATAGCGCTCTATTATCGTCTTTGGCTTCTATGACCAACTCTACAGCTTCTTCGCCTACTTTTTGAGCGACTTTGTTGATGCCATGATCCATGAGTTTTCGGGTGTAGGAGTTGCCTGGTTCAGGCGCATCTCTTCGCTGCTGGATAGTATGCTCCAAGAGATGGAGGAAATCACCTTCGTTGGTTTGACCCCAACAGGTGTCGGTACCGGTATGACAGGTTGGCCCCTCGGGACGAGCCAATATGAGAAGGGCATCTTCATCACAATCTTCGGCCCAGCTGACGAACTGTAGGTAGTTGCCGCTGGTCTCACCCTTCGTCCAGAGTCTTTGCTTGGAACGGCTGAAGAAGGTGACCTTGCCAGACCTCATGGTCTCGTCTAAGGCTTCTTCGTTGACATAACCCAGCATAAGCACTACGCGAGTATCCACATCTTGAATGATGGCAGGCAGCAATGCCGTTTTATCGTCAAAAGCGAGCTTTGGTCTATTTGTATGCATATAGGTAGCTAACTTGCGCACAAAGGTACTCCACGATTATGTCTCAAGAAGAGATGCCATTAGATTCTATGCTCGACCAGCCGGGAGCCCTCACCGAAGAGGAGGTGGCCTATTGGCAGGCTGCCGGTCGTATGGCTAGGTTGGCGGGTGCCAGCATTCTGGTTTTAGTAAGTACCATGATCGGCATCTTGGCCTATTTGACCATATTCGAGCGTCACGACTTTATCGGTGGCTTGCGCTACTATCGACTTCTCGACTTCGTTGATCGAGGGCTGCTGCTCATTTCTGTGATCTTGCTGGTGATAGCTGGAATCAGATGCTTCGGGTTTGGCTACACGACCAAGGAACTGAGCGCAGAGGATGAGCCAGACCAAATTTTGCTACCGTCTGATCAGTTGCGGCTCATTTTCACGCTACTGGCCGTAATAGTCATGCTGATGTTGGCCAAATGGATGATATCCATCATTTTCAACTGATAGATCGTGCAGGAAGAAGCGAACAAAGAAATACAGCCAGGCGTAAGCACGCCTGTAGAAGGTATCGGGCTTCAAGTCTTGGGACAGCTTAAAGACTGGAGCTTGATTTTTGGAGTAGTCGGCTTAATCTACATGGGATGTCTGATCGGAGGCGGCGTGGTTTCGCTTATTGGAATTCCGTCTATGCTATGGCATCTGATGTATATGACGTTGGGTTTTCATTTGAATGTGATTGTCGTGCTGTGCGCGATTATTATCGGCTTATCGAGCTTCACATTTACCCGAGCTGCCGTTTTCAGTAAGGAGATCGATACCGAGCTGAGTTTGGCCAAGCGGCCTTCCATTCAATCACTACGCCATTTGCGTGCTGGTTTTATGGGCTTATGCCTACTTATTGTTACAATTGCGTTTAGCTTGTTATATTTGGTCTTCGCTATGTATATGGCTACAGCCCTACCTGAGTAAAACCCAATACAAATACCTATGCTAGAAACCACTGATATTTTAGACGACGGCCAAGCGTCGGCCCGGTCGGGATTCGATCCAGTCAGTATATCCAGATTTGTTAAAGCCAGCGGCTGGATTACATTCTTATCCGTTTTATTTTATGTGCTCGGAGGCATTTTTAGCTTGATCTGCTTGGTCTCTCTCGTATTTGCAGGCTTTGCCGGAGGAATTGGAGTAGTGGGTGTGCTTGTAGGCTTTGGCATAATTATCGGCTTCCTTTTCGTTTTGGGGCGTCAATTCCAAAATTTGGGATCTGCTACCGCCGCATTCAAAAAGGGAGGTGCGACTCGCCAAAAAACAAACGAGCTTTGCCGTTCGCTTAAAGGCGTCTACTCGACAATAGGCATATTTTCAGCGATCTTCATCTTTCTGACTATTTTACAACTCCTATTACAATTCTAAGGCCATGTTGGAACAACAAAACGAATTTGTAGGCCAGGATGCCGATGGCTTCTATGACCTTGACGACGTAGGCACCTTTTCTGCGCAAAATAGAAATGACATCAAAGCTGCAGGTGGCTGGGCATTTTTTTTAGGTGTCCTATCTGTGCTAGGTATCATTGCATCATTATTGTCTTTTAATGGTACAGGCAGACTACCATCTCAGATAATGGGCTTGTTCTTGATCTCAACGGTAATGACTCTGGTGATTAATGGGGTAATTGCTTATTGGTGCTTCATTTTTTCTGGTGCTGCTAGGGAGATAGGCCGGGGCAGTGATGCCGTCGGGGATGCACAAAAGCTGAGCGGTTCGGTATTAGCCATTTTCCGCATCTTTGGCATATTCATGGTCGTATCATTGCTACTCATGCTGATCGGTCTCATATTCTCGCTAACTGAATTCAGGAATATATTCTAAAGTCCCTTCTATTTCTATTGCTGTCTTATAACCACGCCCTTTTGGGCCAATGCCGATTTGAGCTTGGGTATCGGTAGCTCGCCATAGTGGAATATACTGGCTGCCAGTGCAGCATCGGCACGTCCTTTTTCAAAAGCGTCTACAAAGTGATCGACTGTACCGCCACCACCACTGGCAATGATAGGAATAGACAGTTGCTCGCTCATCTGCGCCAATGCTTTATTGGCAAAACCCGCCTTTGTCCCGTCGTGATCCATGCTGGTGAACAGTATCTCTCCGGCACCTCTTTCTTGGGCTTCTTTGGCCCAGTCGAATAAGTCAATTTCAGTGGCTAGTCTTCCACCGTTGAGATGTACAAGCCACTTCCCGTCTATCTCTTTAGCATCGATGGCCACAACGACAAACTGACTACCAAAGCCTTCTGCCAACTCATCGATCAGTTCGGGGTTGCGCACAGCAGCGGAGTTGATGCTTACCTTATCGGCCCCAGCATCGAGTAAAACATCCACATCTTCCAGGGCTTTAATGCCGCCGCCTATAGTGAAAGGTATATTCAGTTGCTGAGCTACCTTCTTGGCCAGCTCGGCCAGCGTTTTGCGCTTTTCGTGTGTAGCCGTGATGTCTAAAAAGACAAGCTCATCCGCTCCTTCTTCGCTATACTTGGCGCCTAGCTCTACGGGATCACCTGCATCGCGCAGGCCCACAAAATTGATGCCTTTGACCGTGCGGCCGTCTTTAATGTCCAGGCAGGGAATGATGCGCTTAGCTAGCATACCACCAGATTGAATCTGCATACAAGTACACCGAACGTAAATATATCACTATCGGTCATAGCCGAATTTTTTCAGCTCCCTGTCACTATCTCGCCAGCCGTCTTGAATTTTCACATGAAGCTCCAGATAGACTTTGGTCTGCAAGAAGTCTTCTATGCGCTTGCGCGCGTTGGTCCCCAGCTTTTTAATCGCCACCCCTCCCTTGCCGATAATAATCGGTTTTTGAGACTTTCGACTCACATAAATGATCGCACTTATTCGAGTAAGGTCTTCGCCCGACTTCGTTTGATCACCCTCGGTAAAAGTTTCGATCTCTACTTCTACGCTGTAAGGTATCTCCTGGTGGTATTGTTCCAGTATTTGCTCTCGTATAATCTCAGTTACAAAGAACCGCTCGGGCCTATCCGTGAGTTGATCTTTAGGGTAGTAGGCCGGGCCTTCGGGCAGTTTAGCCTGTATGGCTTCCCTCAGCGCATCTATACCGGTGCCCTCCAAAGCTGAAATAGGAAAAGTCTCCGCTATGTCCAGCCACTTCCCGAATTGCTTGATCAGCTTGTTCACCCGCGCCTCCTCGACCCTATCGATCTTATTGATGAGCAAAAAGACAGGAATCTCATCGTCAAGGTGGCGCAGCTGATGCACTAGCTCCTCGTCGGCCGTATAACTCTCTGTGGCATCGATAAGGTAGAGCATAATGTCGGCATCCTCGAAAGTGGACTTTACCGCTTTGTTCATCATCTCTTGCATCCGATAGATCGGATCGTTTATGATGCCAGGCGTATCGCTGAAAACAATCTGGAAGTCATCTCCGCTCAACAACCCGAGTATTCTGTGGCGGGTGGTTTGCGGTTTGGCAGTGATTATACTCATCTGCTCACCAACAAGCGCATTCATGAGCGTAGACTTACCCGCATTGGGCCGACCTATGATGTTGACGAAACCACTTCTGTGCATACGTAAACCTCTTTGCTGCTTCGCAGCAAAAAGTAAATACTAAGCCATTTCCTGCACCACCTCCCGCACTTGTGGCACCATGCGCTTCATCATGCCCTCTATCCCGCTCTTGAGCGTAACCGTCGAACTCGGACATCCGCTACAAGCGCCTTGCATAATCACTGTCACGACCCCATCCTTATAGCTTTTGAATTCGATATTTCCACCATCCATTTCTACAGCTGGCTTCACATAGGTGTCGATTAGGTCTTTAATCTGCTTGACCAGCTCGGCGTCGTCTCCGCTATACGCTTCGGCAACGCGCTCGGCTTCTGCTTTAGCCATCACCTCCGTAAAACCTGCTTTTACGATTTGATCGCCTTCATTTTCGCTTAGGTAGTCTTTAATATACTCCTTGAGCTTGATCATGATATCTTCCCAAGCGTAGTTAAACTCCTTGGTGATGGTCACGTAGTTATTGGCAATGTAAACATTCTTCACATAGGGAAACTCATACAAGGCAGTGGCCATGGGCGACCACTCTTTGGCTAGCTCCAGATCCTTAAATTCAGCTGTACCTTTGAATAGCATGCGATTGGTCACATACTTCAAGGTCTCCGGGTTAGGCGTCTGCTCGGTGTAGAGTAATACCGGTCTTTTTACAGGGGGCGTTGCCGTTTCGCTCATGATGGTTGTCGTGTTATTATATATGGACATGAAACGCATCAGGCCCATGACTAGTTGCAAATCAGTCCGACATTGAGCCTATTCTTGTCGTTCATTATCGAAAGTAACTCGTCCCCATGCACTTACCAAAAACGAAGTCGTATCTTGGCGCAAATAATCCCTGACAGACTGATTGATTGATTAATGTTCCTATCTAACGGAGCGCGGAAAAAAAGCCGCAGAGCGTACATAGACCGCCTACACGAAACTGAAGCCCGCTGGTTTGCCATTCGGGTTGGTCATAAAAAAGAGCGTGCAGCCGTCAAGCTGCTCGAAAGAGACGGCATTTTCGCCTGGAGTCCCTTTTATACCGAAAAGAGGCAATATGCCAAAACAGGCGAACGACAGGTCAATCTAGCCATTTTACCGGGCTACGTATTCGTGCAGATCATAAAAGCACAAGAGCGAGCAGTCCTCCAAAACCACTTCGTATTCGGCTTCGTGCGCATTGGGCGTGAAAGATACGACCTTCCACAATCAGATATAGAACTGCTTAGGCGTATGAGCCTCGACAAAAAAATGAAGTGGGCCCTGCAACACGAAATGGAAGCTTGGTCCTCAGGCCAGGCCGTTCAACTGATCGGAGGCGGCATGACGGGATTGTGCGGCACATTAGTTAGCCGCAAAAACGGACAAGTTTTCGTCGTCAGCATCGAAGCCATTGGCCGAGCCATGGAGGTAGAAGTCGACGGCAAATACCTACGCGTCGAGCAGATGAAGTAGGACTATTTACAGACACCAAACACTGCGTTTTTTTGGATGTCAACGGGCAAATATGGCGCCATCAAATAGGGTGGCTCGGACAGATGCGGCTGCGACACTCTGACGGCGAAGCCTTGTAAATACTTGCAATGATTCAAACATGATATTAGTCACCGGGGCAGCAGGATTTATCGGTTTTCACCTCTGCAAACGCCTTTTGGCAGAAGGCCAGCAGGTAGTCGGTTTAGACAACCTCAACGACTACTACGACCAAAGGCTGAAGTTTGGCCGGCTCGATCAGTTGGGTATAGAAAAGTCAGAAATCGAATACGGTAAGTTGGTAAAAAGCCATCGAAATGAGCATTTCAGCTTCATACAAATGGATTTATCCGATGAAGTTGGACTTCCGCAGGTAGTCGCCCAAAATAGTATTCGGATTGTTTGCAACCTAGCTGCTCAAGCGGGCGTAAGATATAGCCTGACCCACCCACAGACGTACATAGACAGCAACATAAAAGGTTTTGTCAATTTGCTGGAAGCCTGCTACAAAAACAAAGTCGAGCACTTGGTATACGCCAGCAGTAGCAGTGTGTATGGTGGCAATGATAAAACCCCATTTTCCGAGAGCGACCGAGTAGACTTACCCGTATCACTTTACGCTGCCACCAAAAAGAGCAATGAGCTGCTAGCGCATGTATACTCGCATCTATACGAGTTGCCTACCACAGGCTTGCGATTTTTCACCGTTTACGGCCCGTGGGGGCGGCCCGATATGGCGCTCTTTCTATTCTGCGATGCCATGCGGGAGGGCCGCCCGATCAAGGTTTTCAACCACGGCAGAATGTCCAGAGACTTTACCTACATAGACGATATCGTAGAAGGCGTATCCCGCATTTTACTGAACGATCGCCCCACACAACCAGAAGGCACACCACCTGCGAAAGTCTACAACATCGGCAACGGAAGTCCCGTCAAGCTACTCGACTTCGTTGAGACCGTCGAGCACATCTACGGCAAAAAAGCCGAACGGATTATGATGGATATGCAGCCCGGCGATGTCGAAGCTACTTTTGCTGATACCTCTGCTCTGGCTAGAGATTACGGCTATCAGCCCGCTACGCCTCTCGAAGAAGGCGTCGGCAAGTTCGTCGACTGGTTTAAAGAATACTATTCCTGAAATTTTGCGAAGGCTGCTCCTCTAGCTTGAGCAAAAGAAAACACTAAATGAAAAAAGTTCTCATTACAGGTGCTGCCGGATTTTTAGGTAGCCATTTATCAGATCGATTTATTGCCGAAGGCTACAAAGTGATCGGCATGGATAATC
Source organism: Bacteroidota bacterium (assembly GCA_039025055.1). Lineage (GTDB taxonomy): Bacteria > Bacteroidota > Bacteroidia > Chitinophagales > Saprospiraceae > Neolewinella. The sequence goes on from JBCCPC010000007.1 coordinate 13,112, forward strand.
TCCTTACCGGCGATATGGCCAATATCGAGCACCTAATGAGTCTGGAGCGCTATGAATTCTATCACCACGATGTGAGCAAATTCGTACACATACCTGGCGAGCTAGATTACATCCTCCATTTCGCCTCGCCAGCTAGCCCGATCGACTATCTCAAGATGCCCATCCAAACGCTCAAGGTGGGCTCGCTGGGCACCCACAACTTACTCGGCCTCGCCAAGGCCAAGAATGCACGCATGCTGATCGCCTCCACCAGCGAAGTATACGGCGATCCGCTTGTGCACCCACAGACTGAAGACTACTGGGGCAATGTAAATCCAGTAGGCCCCAGAGGGGTATACGACGAGGCCAAACGTTTCCAAGAAGCCATCACCATGGCTTACCACACCTACCATAAGCTAGAAACCCGCATCGTTCGCATCTTCAACACCTACGGCCCACGTATGCGCATCAACGATGGTCGCGTACTGCCGGCCTTCTTCAGCCAAGCCTTACGCGGCGAGGGCCTGACCGTTTTCGGAGATGGCTCCCAGACCCGCTCCTTTTGCTATGTAGACGATTTGGTAGAAGGCATCTATCGACTGTTGCTCAGCGATTACCCACACCCCGTCAACATCGGGAACCCCGACGAGATCAGCATACTCGACTTCGCCAAGGAAGTTCTGGCACTTGTCGACAACCCAAAGGCGCACCTCGACCATCGAGACCTACCAGTAGACGACCCGAAGGTGCGTCGCCCGAATATCAACCTCGCAAAAGAAGTCTTAGGCTGGGAGCCAAAGATCAAACGAGAGGAAGGATTGAAGATGACACTGCCCTATTTTGAGGAGGCAGTATTGGGTTAGACGGAACTAAGCCCAACACATAATCGTTATTACGTATAAAACTTGTCATGTATAGACTTACTGTAGAAATAGAAAACATCGATCATTTGCAGAAAGCTGTAAAAATTTTACAGGCTCTAAGCATTGATAAGCTGAAATACGAACAAGTCGAAAAATTTAATTTCTCAGATTTAGAGCTTCAAAGAGAACGAAACATAGAGAACCTCAAAAAGAGGCTTCCAAAAGATGTAGAAATAGAATGGGCAGAAACAGGTACTAGTGTCAAAAACTTAGCGGGTACTTTTCCTGACTTTCCTGATGTAGAAGAATTGCGTAGGAAATCTTGGGGTAAATCTTATACTAAGTGATATTAATAGACACGAATGTCATAGTTCAAAGCTTAGTAGGTGACTCAAATACCATTACTGCACTCGAAAAAATTGAAGCATCCGGAACGCTACTATCTGCCTCAGTTATAACCAAAATGGAAATGCTTAGAGGTGCATCCAATAAGAATGAATTAGCGAAATTAAAAAAGCAGATCAAAACCATAAGTTTCGTACAATTGAATGCGAACATTTCTTCATTGGCTACAGATTTGATTGAAAAATACTTTTTATCCGATCATTTAGAAATACCCGATGCCCTCATCGCTGCCACAGCTCTTTATTTAGATATAGAACTCTACACCTACAACCAAAAAGACTTCAAAAATATCTCAGGGCTTAAACTCTACGACTGGCAGGCCGAGCTGGGCTAATTATATGCAAGACTACCTATCCAAGAAAAAATCCATCTCCGTCACGGGGCTGGGCTATGTGGGCTTACCCTTAGCCTTGGAGCTAGCCCGCCACTTTAAAGTGATCGGCTTCGATCTGAAACCCGAACGGGTCCAGATGATGCGCAACAGCATAGACCCCAGCGAAGAGCTCGAAAAAGAAGCATTTGCTGGTACTGACATTTACTTTACCGCAGACCCTGAAGAAATCGGCACAGCCAGTTTTCATGTCGTTGCAGTACCTACACCAGTCACGGCGGCTAAGGTGCCCGACCTGGCTCCGCTCTTATCCGCCACAAGAACAGTCGGGCGAGTACTGAAACCCGGAGACACCGTGGTCTTTGAGTCTACTGTCTACCCCGGTTGCACGGAAGAAGACTGCGTACCGATACTCGAAGCGGGAAGCGGACTACAATACGGAAAGGACTTTAGCGTAGGTTATAGCCCAGAGCGCATCAACCCCGGCGACAAAGAGCATACGCTGACTAAAATTCTTAAGGTAGTGAGCGGAAGCGACGCTCAGTCACTAGCATTGATTTCGGATATCTACGGCCACATCATCGAGGCAGGTATTTACAAGGCCAGCAGCATACGGGTAGCCGAAGCGGCTAAAGTGATCGAAAACGCTCAGCGAGACATCAACATCGGTTTCATCAATGAGCTCAGTCTTATATTCCATGAAATGGGCATAGACACCCGAGAGGTACTGGAAGCCGCTGGCACCAAATGGAATTTTTTGCCTTTTCGACCAGGTCTAGTCGGTGGTCATTGCATAGGCGTAGACCCGTATTACCTAGTATTCAAGGCACAACAGTTGGGCTACTCCCCCGAGGTTATTACTAGTGGTCGTAGAATCAACGATAGTATGCCTGGCTTCGTGGCTAAGGAAGTTGCCCAGGCACTCACTCAAAAAGGATATAACCTTAGAGAAACCCGCATTTTGCTAATGGGTATCACCTTCAAAGAGAATGTGGCTGATATCAGAAACTCCAAAGTAGCCGATCTAATAAAAGAGCTCAGCGAATTTGGTATAACCGTTGAGATAATCGATCCGCATGCCGATGCCAAACAGGTACTAAGTGTTTACGGTCTCGAACTAAAGAAGGATGCAGAAGGTCCTTACCACGCCGTCTTACTCGCCGTGGCCCACAGTGCATACCAGTCGCTATCCATAGACTACTTCCGCAAACTTATGCCTGCTGATCAGCCGCTACTGCTATTCGATCTGAAAGGGACGCTTGATAGATCGAAAGCAAAATCTGAAGAAATTATCTGGCGATTATAGTCATGAATGCCCCCGTATCAAACGCAACCTATATTCACCCAACGGCCGTAGTCGATAAAGGGGCGGTCATAGGGCTAGGCACCAAGGTCTGGCACTTTTGCCACCTAATGAGTAGTTGTCGGATCGGGTCCAACTGCATTCTTGGGCAAAATACATTCGTTGCCAGCCATGTGATGATTGGAGACGACGTCAAGATTCAGAATAACGTATCACTGTATGAAGGTGTCGTACTAGATAACGAAGTATTCGTCGGGCCCAGCGCTGTATTCACCAATGTCCTAAACCCTCGGGCGCATATAGAGCGGAAAGCCGAATATAGACCGACACTCGTGGGCCAGGGCGCAACCATCGGTGCCAATGCTGTCATTGTTTGTGGTAATGCGATCGGCCAGTACGCCATGGTTGGTGCAGGTAGTGTGGTGACCAAAGACGTTCTCCCATTTGAATTGGTCTATGGAAATCCGGCCAGGGTAATGGCTTGGGTAAGCCGGGCTGGCGAAAAGCTTCACTTCGACGCTTCGGGACAGGCAACTTGCCCGAGCAGTGGAGAAAAATACGAGCTAAAAGAAAACCGTGTCAGGCCCCTCTAAAAAGACATTCGCCTTAATCGGGGCGGCAGGTTTTGTAGCACCACGGCATCTTGCGGCCATCAAAGATACTGGCCACGAACTAGTAGCCGCCTATGATCCAAGCGATTCGGTGGGTATACTCGATAGCTACTTTCCTAATGCAGCTTTCTTTACCGAGTTTGAGCGATTCGACCGATTTTTAGATAAGATGATCCGAACAGGCAGAAAACTGGATTATCTTTCTATATGCTCGCCCAACTATCTGCACGATGCCCATATCCGATTTGGTCTTAGACTTGGAGCTTCCGTCATTTGCGAGAAGCCATTAGTACTCAACCCCTGGAACCTCGACGCTCTTTCTGAAGTCGAATCTCAACAGCCCGGGCAAGTATGGAACATTCTACAACTCAGGCTACATCCCGCTATTATAAGCCTGAAACAACAATATCAGAATGTCTCGGAGCCTGTCGATATCGAGCTGACTTACATCACCTCGCGAGGCCAATGGTACTATGCCAGCTGGAAGGGTGACCAGAGCAAATCAGGTGGTATAGCCACCAACATCGGTATCCACTTTTTCGATATGCTGCTTTGGGTTTTTGGGCCACTAGTCGATAGCGAAGTTCACATACACACCCACGACCGTGCCACTGGTTATTTGAAATTGGCCAAGGCAAAGGTCCGCTGGTTTTTGAGTATAAATAGCGAGTGCCTACCTGATGAGATCGTTCAGAAGAATCAAAAAACATACAGACAGCTTGTGATCGAAGAAAGAGAATTCGATTTCAGTACTGGCTTTGAAGACCTACACTTAAAAAGCTATAGAAATATCTTGACAGGATCAGGTTATGGGATGCACTTTGCCAAACCGGCCATAGAGCTGGCCCATCAAATTCGCAAGACGAGTCCAAAAATAGGCAGTCAAGATCGACAGCATCCTATGTGCCATTTACCGCTCAGCAAACACCCATTTTATGCTGAACATTAAGCTTATGACCATCTAAAGTTTGTGGATTGGCACTCAAAGATCAAACAATCAGTGCTGTCCTTTGGAGTATTTTTGGAGCCGCAGGCGTTCAAGGATTTGGACTTTTCTTCTCCCTATGGCTGGCTAACTTGATTGATCCCATTGTTTTCGGTCTTTTTGCGATACCAAACATATTCGCTCGTTTTGCAAAAGACGCCATAGACGTGGGTCTGGGTGCCGCAATTATACAGGGCGATCACATAAGTGATCGATTGCTTTCGACTTTATTTTGGTTGAATATGATTCTGGCCAGCTTTTTAGCCTCTGTCGCATTTTTTGGTGCTCCTTATTTTGCCGCATACACCGGGGCGGAAACAGAAATCGTCTACATGCTCATTGCTCCCGTCTTTATTGTCGTGGGAGCCACACTGACTCAAAAAGCCATCTTGCAAAAAGAGTTAAACTTTAGAAAAATTTCGATAGCCGAATTTACTTCTACAGTTGCAGGAAGTCTAGTTGCCATTTATATGGCTTACCAAAGTCCGGATGTGTACGCCCTGGTCGCCCGATTGGCCGTTGTTACAGGAGTAACCAGTATAGTTTATTGGTTATCTAGCTCCTGGAGACCTAAGTGGGTTTGGGAATCTAAAGGACTAAAAAGCATTTTACATTTCAGCTTACCGGTATTTGGGACCAACACCCTGGCCTTCGGGGCCAAATATTTTGATGAATTGCTGTTTCCGAAGTTTCTAAGCACTGGGCTGCTCGGAGTATACGCCAAGTCACGCGATTTCGTGAATTTACCCGTTGGCGTCATCAGAGATCAACTCGGCCGAGTTTTATTTCCGGCTTTTGCCATGATCAAAGACGATGCAAGCAGAATGGCCGATGTATATGGTAAAGCCATCGGTGCAGCTGGTGTTTTTGGCCTTGTTCCCATTAGCTTGATCTTACTGCTCGCGCCCGAGGTCATACCTCTCTTTTTGAATGAGAAATGGCTGCCGATGATTCCGATTGCCCAAGCCATGGCATTAATGCTGGCACCTTCTTTCCTTGTATTTTTCAGCCCCGTCTTGCTAGCACAAGGCAAATCAAAATTGAATTTTAATGTTCGGTTGATTACCCTCTTGATTCGAGTGCTGGCCATATTTTTCGGCCTGTATCTAGCTGGCTTAAATGGTCTTCTTTTAGGTCTTATTTTATATGGTTGGCTTACACACTTGATTTATATATATATTATTGCAAAAAGCTTAGAAAAACATACCTTTTGGCATCTCAGGCTTGAGATGCCCTCCTTGGTCATTCACATCACTTGTCTTTCAGTAGCTTGGCTAATATCAACTTACGTCCTTAGCGGATACTCGCTCTTTGTAATAATGCTAACTAAAGCCCTATTCTTTGGAGCAACATTCATTTTCATGCTATTTGCCTTTAAACCCCGCGGTTTCATGGTGGGCCTCAGGCTAGCGAAAGAGTACCATTATAAATTTGGCCCGCTAGGAAAATTTATAAATCGCCTATGACATTCTATAGCACATCGTTTTTGAAACTCGTATTGTGCACCTGTATAATGCTGTTTTCATGGCCTGCTTCAAATGCGCAAACACCAATACCTCCCGAGGTGCTCAGTGAGCTGGAAGAGCGTAACATTGATGAGCAAGAGTTAAGAAGAAGGTTACTGGAAAGAGGGATCGACATAGATGCCGTAGAACCAGAAGACCTCCCTCAGCTACAGGCTCAGATAGAAGCTGTAATAGCTGAAATGGAAGCTGAAAGAAGTATTAGTCAGCCTCCCGTTTTGGTGGATACTTTCCCACCTGCGGAAGTACAAAATCCAGATCCCCCTGGCTCTCCTGTGGATGGCGAAGAAAGCGTTCCGAATGAGCAGCCACCCGAAACACCTATTTACGGCCATCGAATTTTCAGAAATGGCAGTCTGATCGTCCAATCGGGCGGAGATAATGTGCGCCCGCCGGATAGCTACCTCTTAGGCACGGGCGATGTACTGGTCATAAGCATATTCGGGCGTTCGCAGGCCGATCTTCAGTTCACTATCGGAGCAGATGGTTACATACGCCCAAGCCGGATGCCCCGCATTTTTCTCAAAGGCCTACCGCTAGGTGACGCACGCGAGCTACTCCGGCGCCGATTTGGGCAATATTATATTTTCGGCCCCGGCGAGTTTGCCATGACGGTCAGCGAAGCGCGGTCCATTACTGTCAACGTCTTCGGGGAGCTGACACAAAGTGGTAGCTATACCATGTCGGCTTTGAATACCGCATTTAATGCGCTGGTAGCCGCTGGCGGACCAACACGCCTGGGCAGTATACGCCAAATCGAGCTGAAGCGCGTAGGCGAAGAAGACAAAATTATAGATGTATACGAGTTCTTGAGCGACCCCTCTTATGCCGCCGATTTTGGTCTCCAAAACAACGATGTGATTTTCGTACCCGCAGCCGCAAGCCTAGTTACTGCTCAAGGTGCCATCAGGCGGCCCGGACTATATGAAATGCTGCCCGATGAAGGTATAGACGAACTCATCGAATACGCGGGCGGACTCACGGCCAGTGCACTCGATGGGCGCGCACGCGTGGTGCGTATACAAAGTGGTCGTGAGCAGGTTTTAGACTTCCGCAGGTCGTCTGATTCCCCCCTAATCGATGGCGATATCGTGGAACTCTTAGCCGTGGAAAACCCAATAGAAAACTTCGTATCTATCTTTGGAGAAGTTGACTTACCCGGGCGGTACGAATTTAGAGAAGGCCTGCGCATATCCTATCTCATCGACCAGGGCCGCCTGCGGCCCAGTAGCAGAAAAGATCTGGCTTTTTTGAGGCGAATCAATCCTGATGGTACACGCCGCCTCGTACAAATAAATCCAGAAGAGATCATGGCCAATCCTGGCGGGCCAGCCGACCTGGTGCTACAGAATGCCGATGGGTTGCAAGTATTTGCCAGCCGTACTTATGTAGATGATAGCTATATTTTTGTGGAGGGCAGTGTGCGGCAACCAATAGATAGTTTCCCCTATCCCAATGATCAGGCCATGACGTTGAATGAGGCTATCATCCTAGCCGGTGGGCTTTTGCCTAATGCTGCGAATGAAGGCTTCATATTGCGAAGAGACCTCAGCAATCTCCAGCGACAGAGTTATATAGAAATAGACCTGAATACAGCCATTGCTGATCCCAGCTCCGATGCCAATGTGATATTGCAACCCTTTGATCGGGTAATCGTATTTGCCAGTGAGCGTTATGATGAGCGATTCGAGGTAGACATAAGTGGAGCTGTTAGGGAACCGGGGAGCTATGTGTATGATGTCAGTTTAGGTATAGGTGAGTTGATGCGCCTGGCCGGTGGATTTACACTCGATGCTCATACCGACCGGATAGAAGTGTTTAGGCTGGAATACGACCGCAACTCTGCTACGAGAACAGTAGTGAGTACCCTAAGCATAGATAGAAATCTGAATTTAATCTCTCCTAAGGATTTTCAACTGCAGCCTTTCGATCGAGTCGTTGTTCGCTCGGTCTCAGAGTTTGAAAGTATACAAGAGGTTGTATTGCTAGGCGAGGTGAGATTTCCAGGAGACTATGCGATAATTAAAGATAACGAGCGAGTAAGCGATATTATTCAGCGGGCTGGTGGCCCAACTGAAGAAGCATTTGCTGCTGGGGCCTATATGGTTAGACCAGCTGATAAACTGGGACTAGTTGTCTTGAATCTAGACGAAGTGCTCAAAAATCCATCCATTGCCAGTAATGTGACACTGCGAGCAGGAGATACCATCTTTGTGCCTAAAAGGCAAGAGTTGGTCACTATACAAGTAGGAGGAACCAGAGCGGCGGACTTATTAGACGCCGATTTAGTTGAAGATGGACGTATTGTGATAGCTTATCAGGGCGGTAAATCAGCTGAGTGGTATATCAATCAATATGCGGGCGGTTTTGATAGCGAAACAGCTCGTAGGAGGTGGACAACAGTCAGATACCCCAACGGCCAGGTAGTAGAGACCAAGAAGTTTTTCACTTTTAACAATTATCCTGAAGTCCGCCCTGGAAGTGTGATCAGAGCAGGTATAAAACCACCTAAGCCAGAAAGAGAAGATGGCGAAAGAACGAACTGGGGAGAAGTTGCACAAGCTACCGTATCGGGAATTACCACCTTGATAACTTTATTGATCTTAGTTGAGAGACTATAATGGAAGACCATAAAAATCCATCACAGCAGGGAGATAGTGACAATCTGACTCTGAGGGATATATTACTAGGTGTAGGTGCTTATAGTCGAGAGATTTGGAGGAGAAAATGGTGGGTTTTAGCATTTATTGTGGTGTTTGGCGGTTGGTTCGCCTGGGACGCTTATAAGACGCCCATTACATATTCTGCTCGTCTGACTTTCATGCTCAATGAAGACCAGGGAGGCGGCTCGGCTCTAGGAGGTGTTCTTGGGCAATTTGGCCTTGGTGGTGGAAGCTCAGAGTTTAACCTGACAAAAGTAGTAGAGCTCTCTAAATCCAGGAAAATCGTTCAAGATGTATTATTAGATTCTGCCGTAATAGACGAAGCAAATGATGTAATTGCCAATCATATCATAGATATATACGATCTACCAGGGTATTGGGCAGACTTGGGTATGACCAAGTTTTCCGATGTTCGCTTTGGCCGTAAGGAAGTCCACACATTTAATCGGGTGGAATCAAAAGTGCTTCAGCAATTAATTAGATTCTTGAATGCCGGATACGCCGGTCACGGGCCTTTGGTTAGTCTATTAACCGATGATGGGGCTGGGATACTTACCTACAGGGCTAAAACACTCAACGAAGATTTGAGTTATGAGCTCTCCAATCGTCTCTATAAGGAGCTGAGCGATTTTTATATTGAAAAAACGACCGGCAACCCGAGACAAACATTCGAACGACTCAGTATACGAGCCGACTCATTGTCAAAAGCTTTGGAAGATGCCGAATACAAGCTGGCTCGTACACTAGATGCTAGTCTGAGCCTAGGGCTAAACCGCGATCGGGTCGTAACCGATCAACTCAGGAGAGAAGTGCAGATACTATCAACTATGTATGGTGAAGTTCTTAGAAATCTGGCCGTTGCCGAATTTTCGTTGAGCAATGCCACTCCATTTTTTGCCCTTATCGACGAACCGATGTACCCATTGATCAGAAATAGAGAGTACTGGTTTCAACGGGGAATTTTGGGTGCGTTTATAGCTGCCTTTTTAGCAGTACTTGTGGTTGTTTTCCGCAAGATAATCTTGGACAATTTAAAAGAGGATTAGCAGCGAAAAGCCCAAGAAACCGATCAGCCAAACTGCGCGTAGTGGATTAATATGGTTGCTCAGTGGGTCCTCTGCGGAAGCTCTATTACGGATAATATTTACCGCTGTACTAGCGCGTCTGCTGAGTCCAGGAGATTTTGGCTTGCTAGCTTCAGCAATGGTTGTAATTAGCTTTGCGGATCTCTTTTCTCAATTTGGCTTTGGTCCAGCAATTGTTCAGAGAGAAAAGTTGAGCGACAGAATGCTAGCCACATCTCTCACTGTTTCTGTAGCCCTAGGGTTTGTATTCATGGCTCTATTTTGGGTGATAAATCCATTCATTTCTACATTCTTTCGGATGCCGGATTTGACACAAATTCTTAATGTCCTTATCATACTTTTCCCTCTACGGAGTGCGACACAAATATCTTACGCCTTGCTACAAAGAAACCTAGATTTCAAGCGATTGGCAGGTCTTGACGTATTATCTTACACAATAGGATATGGCCTAATTGGAATTGGTCTTGCTCTTTCGGGGCATGGTGTTTGGTCTTTGGTTTATGGCGTTATTGCTCAGGCTGCGATATACTGCGCCCTGGTCTGGTCTAAAAGTATCAAGTATTTGAGTTTCGGTTTCAACTACAGCGACGCTAAGACTTTAGCCTTTTACGGCCTCAATTTTACATCTGCCAGGTTTTTCAACTTTATAGCCCTTAAAGGCGACTACTTTATTATTGGAAAGTATTTAGGAGATGCACAGTTGGGCTTTTATAGCAGAGCTTATGGACTTATGAATGCGCCCAATAGCATCGTTGGAAAAGTCCTGAATAATGTCTTATTCGCTTCGTTTTCAAAAGTTCAAAGTGACAAAAGTCGGCTAGATAAAGGAATTCAGATAGGAATGAAGGGCTTGTTCATGTTTATACTACCAGTTTCAATTTGGTGTTTCTTCTTAGCTGAAGAGCTGGTATTGGCCTTACTAGGCAACCAGTGGAAAAATGTCGTAATTCCTTTTCAAGTACTGACTCTAGGAATGGTTTTCAGACTTGGATACAAAATTGGAGGATCATATTTAAGGGGTACCGGCTATGTTGTTCAAAACAGTCTTGTACAGATCCTATATGCCTTACTAGTCATTTTTGGAGTATCACTGACCGTATATTTAGGTGGCAGTTTAGTCCAAATTGCTTGGAGTATTGACCTTGCTCTATTCATCACCTTCTTGTATACCATGTTTTATGTGGTCGGCTACAGCGGGTATACTTGGAGGAAGATGCTTGCCCAGCTAAGAACACCGATAATTTACTCTTTACTTTTAAGCCTTGTGCTTTATGCTTTTTCTATAGCTACTCAGAATTGGCTAATTCTCTTTCGCTTAGGCGTCAGTAGTATTTTTCTGATTTTGGCTTGCGTCATACCGCTTAATAAAGACAGCGTAATAAGAAGCCTGATCTTAAAATCTCCATGAAGCTGACTATTAAAAAAATTAAGAAAAAAATTTCAACCCTTGCTAAAGGTGGCCCCATTATCAAGAATAAAAAATACTTTCTATTCGGTGAAGATGTAACTTTCGGTAAAAATGTAAGAATATATGCACAAGGTGGAGTAATTATTGGTGATGGTGTTCAAATTGGAGATCATGTTCAAATAGGCACACCAGAAAAGAATGAAAACATATCTAGTTTCGACGATCTTCGAGCTAAATACCAGCCCATAATTCTAGGGTCTAATTTAAAAATTGAGTCCAAAAGCCTTATAAAGCCATCTACTATTAATATTCCGGAAAATCAAAATCGTAATAACTACAGAAGGAAACCTATTTACAGCTGCCGGAAAAATATCTTTTTTGTTCTAAGTACTGGAAGGGCAGGATCGAGGGGAATTTCAAGAATAATCAACAAGTCAAATAATATAAAAAGTGCGCATGAAGGATTTCCTACAACAATTAGTATAAGCACCAAATTTGCTCATGGGGAAATATCTGAAAATAATTTAATGGCTATCCTCTCTTTTTTATATAAAGAAATTAGTCTTTTAGAGCCACATATAAGATACTATGGTGAATCCGATCAAAAGTTGTCTTTTTTAATTCCTCAAATTAACAAAGTATTTCCGGAGGCAAAGTTTATTTGGCTGATAAGAGAGCCATCTGCTTTCGTTGCATCCAGCTACGCAAGAGGATGGTTTGACGATTGGGAATTTGGTTACAGCCGCCAAAGAGGCACTCATTACGACGCCAACAAGCGTAGTAACACTATTCATGCATTAAATCGCATAAATGGCTATCTAGCTGGCGAAATGAGTGAGAGTAGTTGGCGATCTATGACGTCTTTCGAGCGGAACTGCTGGTATTGGAGCTACTGCAATGGTACTATAGAAAAAGAGCTCTCCAAAATAGATCACAACCGTTGGATTCAAATCAAAACTAAAGATTTAAACGACTCTCGGATGATCGAAAACCTATTGCAATTTCTTTCCTTTTTCCCAAACAGAGAAAATTTCACTTTTTCCCAAAAGCGTTACAACAAAGCCGATTACAGGCGGCACACTAAAAAAAACTGGACCTCAGACCAAAAAAATGAGTTTGAGAAATGGACGATTCCATTATACACCAAGTACTTCCGTGATCATTGAAAATAGCATACGTAACCACATCAAACTTCCCCTCACGCGCCGCAAATACCGTAAATACTATGCGATTGTGCCGCGCAATTCACAATGCCGGACATAGCGTTGAGTTAATCATTCCAGGAAAAAAAAATAGCCCCAGCGAAGATGAAATACACCAATATTATCAGCTAGACACCAGCTTCCCAATTACAAGAATCAAAATAGACTACAGCGGAAAAGGCAGCATATACATACGGGCTTGGCGAATGGCTCGATATATTTTAAAGCAAGCTCATGATGCCGTTTATGGTCGTGACTCTCTTGTTTTTGCAGTATGTACTTGGATGGGCCAAGAAGTTTTCTTGGATGCGCACGGACCACCTCGTCAAAAGTCGGGACTGTACGGACTAATCAGTCATCGTTTATGGAGTTCTGATCTGCTTAAAGGCGTAACCATTGTAACAGAAGCTTTGCGACAAAATTATGAATCAGTTGGAGTGCCATCTAAACACATACACTTAGTTCGCAACGCCTCCGCTCCCATCAGACAAGTCGAAGCCAAGCTTAAATTCGACCGCCCAGTCATAGGATACATAGGCCACCTTTACCCAGGTCGAGGAATTGACATCATATTCGAAGCCGCAAAGGCATTACCTCAATATCAGTTCTTAATAGTAGGTGGAAACGAGAAAGACATTGCTTACTGGAAAAAGCAGGGCCTGAGCAATAACATAAAAATGATTGGCTTTGTACCAGCAGGAGAAGTAGCTACCTATATGCGATCTTGCAACCTACTACTAGCACCTTATCAATTAGAAGTAGGCGTCTGGGGGGGCAAGGAAAATTCCGTTCGTTATATGTCGCCTATTAAGCTATTCGAATATATGTCTTCAGGTATTCCAATGGTAGTCAGTGATTTGCCTGCCATCCGAGAGGTCTTGAGCGATCAAGAGGCCACATTCTGTCCGCCTGACGATGCAAAAGCGTGGGAACAGGCTATTGCTGAGCACTTTGATTATCCATCAGCTGGCCACCTAAAAGCTTTACGAGCCAAAGCGCTGTATAGCAAATTTTACAGTTGGGAAAAAAGGGTGCTAAGCTTATTTAATATATTCTCAACAGCAGACAAGAAAATTTGATCAGCGCCTTATGCTCAAAAAGATATTTTGGACAATTTTACCTCAACCCATTAATGGCTGGTTAAAAACCATTAGAAACTACAAATATGTAAAAAGAGATAATAAATTACTTCAGTCAAAGGATATCTCATTAGAACCTAAGCATATTGCTAATTTAAACATAATACTTACAAGAGACGATCTTCTAAAATTATTATGCAAGGAGGCTATTGTCGCTGAAATTGGAGTTGATTTGGGATCTTTTTCAAAAGTTATTCTTAATACTACTTCTCCAAAAAAACTACATTTAATAGATCCATGGAGTTCCAAAAGATATCCTGAAGAAAAATTTTCAGCTGTCAATCGTTTGTTTTCAAAAGAGATACAGTCCGGTCAAGTATGTATTCATCGCGGATATTCTATAGATCAGCTCGAGGGTTTTGACTCTGATTACTTTGATTGGGTATACCTGGATTCTAGTCATGGATATCAATCAACATTGGAAGAGCTTAACATACTACACGACAAAGTGAAGAAAGAAGGAATGATCTGTGGACACGACTACTGCAGATTTTCATCTGGTGGGCAGTCGCGTTTTGGTGTTGTAGAAGCAGTCAATGAATTTTGTTTACTAAAAAATTATGAATTCGTTTACTTAACCATGGAGACTCACAGACATCTCAGTTTCGCCATAAGGGCTATTCCTTCTGAAAACTAATTCTATTCCAGGCCTATCATCTAAGTATCGGTATAGAAAGTTGAATAAAAAAAATCCATATATTGCTATTCCGCAATGGATTTTAGCAAGTCTAATATTTTTTGTTTTACTAAATAGTTTTGCTAAAACGGTCATTCAATTTATATTTTTCGATGACCAGCCCTTGGCTTCCTGGCGGTTTCTGGCCAAAGTCTTATATTACTTTGTTCTATACAGTCCTTTAATTTTCTATGACAAATTTAAATTTGGGTGGTTTCACCCTCTTGTCTTGCCACTTGTTTACAAGCTTTCTAAAAGCTTTGTAAAATCTCCATCGAGTTTTTTTGATCTTCGGAGCTTTGCCAATTCAGCTATAATCTCAAACCAGGGTATCGAACACCTAACCTCATACGAACTAGCATTGAATGATATTCACAACAACCTTATTAACACTTTCTCATGGATTGTAGTCTATGCAACTTTCTACTCGCTGAAAAATTTGAAAGCACCTAAATTTAAAACTAAGCGCTCTAAAGGTGTTGTATTCAGACTTATTGTCATTTCACTTATTGGCCTGGGATTCGGATGGTATGTTATAGAGCTTGGTGGGGGAATAGTACAGAGCATCTACTCTATGGGTATAGGACGGTTCAAACAAAGATCAGAGCTTGGAGGAAGCCATTGGATTGTAATGTCTATGATGCTGACGATGGCTTGCTTCGTGTGGTTCGCATACCTAAAATCAGCAAAGTACAACCCTCTATTTTACTTTTTCTTTGCTATTAGCCTAAGTATTGCCTTTATAACTACAGGTTCGCGCTCAGGATTATTTATACAGATTGCGGTTATACTCTTGCTATACCTCTATCAGATTAGAAAAATACCTTTGGTCATTAGCGCATCCCTTGGAGTAATTGGATTTATTTCCATTGGTATCTTGGGGCAGCTCAGAACTTCGAGCTGGCGATCTACAGAGTTAGAAACAGATGTAGTTGCAGATTTTTCATTTACAGAGGCTGTCGAGAAAACTCGTAAAGAAATCCTAGTTCGCCCATCAGGCACTATGATGGTCCTTGGAGAAGGCGTGCAAAAAGAGGGTCTTCTGCTGGGTCGAACGTATCTCAGTATTCCTTTCTTTTGGATCCCCAGAGCTATCTGGCCAGAAAAGCCGAGAGGTTGCGGTGCATACGCAGCTAGCCTCCTACTGGAAGATGGTTCATTGAAAGACAATCCATCTGGAGGCAGCGGGCAATCGATTACACTTACATGGCAAGCGGAAGCGTATTGGAATTTTCACTATCCTGGAATATTATTGGTCTCTATACTATATGGTATGTTTTTAAGGTTCATGGGGAAACTATATATAACTAATAGAAATATTCCTGCTGCGGTAATTCTTTGTGTAATTTGCCTACTGACATTCAGTCCGCAGTCTGATGGTTCGACGCTATTGATTCAGCGGCTATTCATATTCGCTCTAGTAATGTGGTTATCTGGTTTGTGGAGGCCATTCAATATGAAAGTAGCCTAATCTATTTTTCTGTAATGAAATTTACGATCAATTAAAAAGCCAAGAGTAACTGTAGTACTTTCCCAACTAGATGTAAAATCCAATGGTGGTGTAAATAGTATGTACGAAATAATCAGCAGATTATGCAACAAGATCGATTTCGAGGTTATCACTCAAAAAGATACAAATATCAATCAAAAGCTCCTTGATTTGAGTATCCCTGTAAGGATTTGGAAAGAGTACGATGATAATTTTAGAGCCTTACGATGGTTGACTATCATTATTTGGAATCTCAAGACAATATGGTACACGTATAATGACAAAGCTAGTTGCTTTCACATCAATGATTTGAAAGGGCTAGCCAGAATGGGTTTTGCTCTAGCCATTATGAAAAAAAGATTTGTATTCAACGCGAGAGATACAAACGTAAAAAGCAAGCCTTATAGAGGCCCCTGGAAGCTACTCCAGTATAGTGACGCTATAATTTGCTTGTCCAAAGAGATGGTACAAGACTATGTGGAAAGACTACCTATTCGAAGAGTAACTTCATTGAGTTTTGACTACGCCTACAGCCTTATTGATTTTGACTATTTCAGACCAGTAAATTTCAGTACATCTCATAAATTAAGGCAAATATTTGGCTGGAAAGAAGGTGAAAAAGTAATTTTAGTCGTAGGCAAAATAGATCCTAAGAAAAACCAACTTAACCTAGTGAAAGAATGGTCTAAGAAACCAATTTCAAATGCAAGGCTCGTGTTGATCGGAGATTATGCGCCCAAATCAAATGGGTACAATAAAGCAGTTGGTGATTTTGTCCATGAAGAACGTTTGAACAGTGTGTCTATCTTAGGATATAAAAAAAATATTTATGAATATTATCAGGCAGCTGACTTAGTATTAATCTGTTCTAAGCGTGAAGGCTTAGCAAGATGCATGATAGAAGGTTTGGCTTGTGGACGAGCAGTAGTATCATTCAATGTTTGCAGTGCCTCGGAAATATTAGAAAATAATAGGTGTGGCACTGTTGTTCGCCAAGGTAACTTTCATCACCTCTTGAAGGAAGCAGGCCAGCTATTATCAGATAAGAAGAGAATAAAAGAATACGAAGAAAACGCAGTTCAAACGAGCAGGTCCCTGTTCAAAGAAGAAAGAATTTTGAAAACTTATTATGAAGTCTGGAAAAAAGAGGAAAAATAAGTTGAAAATTCTGTTCTTTTGTTCTAAGTTCGGTGGAGGCGGCGCCGAAAAGAATTTATTACGAGTTATAAATAATGCTAATTTCAACAAATACGAAATACACTTAGCACTAACACGGTCAGGCGGCAACTATGAAAATAAAATTGATAGACGAACTAATGTCCATCACTTGAATAAGGATATAAGCTCATCATCTCTTGCACTTTTCTTTTCAATATTCAAGCTTAGCAAGCTAATCAGCAAATTAAGCCCCGATGTAGTCTGCTCAATAATGGACCCCCAAAATGTGGTCAGCCTTTTAAGTAAGAGATGGAGTGCCACTAAAACTAAGTACTTAATCTGTTGCCAAAATAACCCACAAGTAAGTTTAGACAATGACGGCATTCGAGGGAAAGTAATTGCTATGTTGGCTAGAAAATTATACCATAGTGCTGATGGTATCATTTGCCTATGTGATGGAGTCGGACAGATGACCTTAGATTATTTTGGGTTGGACAAAGAATATAAAGTAATCTATAATGCTGGATATGATCAGGGAATATCTAATATCGAAGACTCAGTTAGCAGTATCACAAAATCAAAACCCCAAAAAATAAGTTTACTTGCTGTTGGAAGGCTAACGAAGCAAAAGGGATTTGACCTGCTCTTAAGCGCTGTTAAAAATCTAGATTTTCCATTCACACTCAACATATTAGGAATAGGCCCTGATGAGCAATCTTTAAAAGCACAAGCCGAAAAATTGGCAATCAGTGACCGAGTGCATTTTCTCGGATTTCAATCAAATCCTTATTATTATTATTCAAATGCCGATATCTTCATATTATCTTCGCGTTGGGAGGGTTTTGGTAATGTAATTACAGAAGCCATGATCTGTGGTACAGCTGTTGTGGCTTCAGATTGTGACTTTGGACCTAGAGAAATTATCGAGCACGAAAGGACTGGTATTCTATTTGAACCTGAAAATATAGATGCCATGTCTGAAGCTATTAAAAAAATAGCCTTGAATGAACATCTTAGAGATAAGATAGCTCTAAATGGGTTAGCCAGAGCCAAAGACTTTAGCCCTATTGAAATAAGTGATAAGTATTTCGATTTTTTTGATCAAATCATTAGCTTGAACTAGTGAAATGTGCTTTCATATATGATCATACCTTTTTTATCATAAATAGTAAGGTTTACAGTTCTGGTGCATTTACAAAGGATTCTTGGAAGAGATATTTAAATCATTTTGATGAGCTTATCGTCGTTGGTAACGTTGTGCATTTACCATCACATAAATATGATAGATATAACCGAGTGGAGTCTGAAGCGGTGCAATTTGAGTATTTGCCAAGTGCTAGAAACATTAAAGGATATCTTCAATATACAACTGGAAGAGTAAAAAAGCTTCAAAAACTTTTAAACAACGTCGATGCTGTAGTGATCCGGCTGCCGAGTGAAATTGGGCTTTTTGCCTCACGCTTAGCTGATGAACTAGGAAAGCCAAAGCTTTTCGAACTCGTTGGTGACGTATGGGGTACCTATTGGTCACATGGGTCAATAAAAGGCAAATTACTCGCCCCTCTATCATATTGGAAGACTAGAAAAACTATTGAATCCTCTAAATATACAATCTATGTTACGAAGCAATATCTACAATCTAGATACCCAACGAACGGAGAAAGTATTGCCGCTTCAAATGTGGTAATAAATGTTTATAACAAAAGTGAAATAACTAAAACTCGAATAGAAACATTTAACAATAATATTAAAAAATCAAGAATAGCACTTATAGGATCCAGTGACGTGAAGTTCAAGGGCCACGATATATTATTAAAGGCTATTGCCAAACTAGATAATCCTGACAACTACGAAATCCATTTTGTGGGTCCAGGAAAGACTGGATGGTTAATTGAACTAGCGACAAGTCTGGGTTTAAACACTAAAAATTTAGTTTTCCATGGCAAGATAAAAGCTGGGACCCAAGTATTTAGCATTCTGGATCGTGCTGATTTGTATATCCATCCTTCAAGTTGGGAAGGGCTGCCGAGGACGGTTATCGAAGCCATGTCTAGAGGGCTACCAGTATTAGCATCTAATGTAGGTGGCATTCCTGAACTTATAGATAATGAGTTCCTTCACCCTCCAAGAGATTACAGTAAACTCGCCTCTGATATTCAGCAATTTTATACTAAGTCTTATAAAGAGAGAATTAAAATTTCTTATGCAAATAGAGATAAAGCAAAAGGTTATGCTATAGATATATTAGAAAAAAGGCGTATTGCTTTTTTTGAAAAGTTCACATCTGATATTAAGAAAAAATATTATCCATTTGAACATCGCCATAATATCTAATACATCCTGGTCTATTTACAACTTTAGGGAGCATTTGATATCATGCCTAAAAGAGAAAGGGTATAATGTTTTTGCAATAGCTCCGAGAGATGAATACTCAGATAAGATTAAAGCCTGGTCCAATTTCGTACCATTAAATTCCTTGGAGGGAAATAGTAAAAACCCCTTAAAAGATATCATTCTTCTTATTGACTTAAGAAGGGTTATTAAGAAAAACAATATAGACTTAGCTTTTAGCTTTACTCCTAAAGGTAATATATACACTTGTTATGCAGCAATGGGATCAAATACAAGGTGTGTTCCCACTGTTAATGGCTTAGGATCCGGTTTTGAAAAAAAAGGTATCTTAAGCAGGGTGCTTATCTTTCTATATAGGTATTCTTTTAGGTATTCTCATTCTGTAATATTTCAAAACGTAGATGATGCTTATTTCTTCCAGTTAAAAAATATAGTACATCCATCTAAGACAAAATTAGTTAATGGATCAGGGGTTGATTTACAAAAGTTTCAGCCCAAAATAAAGTCTCGTAAGTCTAGAAATGTAACAGTGTTTGCTTTTGTAGGTCGCCTTATTTTAAGTAAGGGCTTTAAAGACTTCTTAAATGCCGCTAAATCACTTTCTAGCAACGAAGAATACTGTTTCAAACTAGCTGGCAGCCATGATACTAAAAGAACTGGCATGTCAGTCAAAGAACTAAACGAATTTTGCAAAAATACTGGTGTAGAATATATTGGATTTATAGATAGCGTAAACGAATTTTTAAAGAAAATCGACGTAATTGTTTTCCCATCTTATTACCCAGAAGGCCTGCCAAGAATACTATTAGAGTCTCTAGCTACAGGGTTGCCTGTGATTACATGCAATACCCCCGGATGTAAAGAAACAGTGGTTGATGGAAAAAATGGGTTCTTAGTACCCATTCGGAGCCCTGAATCAGTTGCATCTGCTATGCAAAGAATAGCTAGCCTATCCGATAAAGAGTTAACGGCAATGGGTCTTAGTTCTAGGGAGCTAGCGGAAAATAAGTTTGGAGTAGAGCAAGTGACCCAGCAATATCTAGATATTGCTAATCTTATTCAAACTGAAAAATTGAAAGCCATCTCCTTATCATGATATCACATCGCCATAAGTGTATTTTTATACATATCCCAAAGACAGGTGGTGCAAGTGTCGAGCATGTCATCTGGCCGAACAAAAGTGATAGAACCGTCGAAAATCTATGGATGGGTTTTGTTAACAAGTACGAAAATAAATATCAAACCGGTGGACTTCAGCACTTGACTGCCAATCATATCAAAATGGAAGTAGGTGAAGAAATCTTTAAATCATATTTCAAGTTTTCAATAGTTAGGAACCCATGGGAAAAAGTAATTTCTCAGTATGTATACATGAAAAGTAAACGAAAAGACCTTAGAAAATACTTGGGAATGTCTAGATATACTTCTTTAAAAAAGTATCTTCACCTTATACAGAAGAAAAAACATGTCCAGTGGATGAGTCAATCAGATTTTTTGTTGGATTCTAATGGCTATATTTTAGCAGATAAAATTATAAGATTTGAAAATTTAAACCCAGAATCTATATCTATATTTAATCAATTAAATATTCCTAATCATCAACTTCCACACATCAATAAGTCTGAAAGAAGGCACTACACAAGTTATTATAACGACCTTACCAAAGAAATGGTAGCAGACATCTACAAAAAAGATATAGATCTATTCAAATATACATTTGAATCTTAGCCATATTAATATGAAAAATCACATCTTAATTTCGGGCACAGGAAGAGCGGGGACAACATTTATCGTTGAACTCCTGACACATTTAGGGTGTGATACTGGTTTTAGCAAAGAAGACCTGAAACGATATAAAAGCAAAAATGGCCGCGCCGGTCTGGAAAAAGAGCTGGTTACTGATGCGCCTTACATTGTTAAAAACCCTGCTTTCTGTGAGCAAGCTGAGGAAATATTTAGCCGTGATGATCTAATTATAGACTACCTGATCATACCAATAAGAGACTTGAAAGCCGCTGCTGAAAGTAGACGACATGTCCAAAAAAGCGGACAGAGCAGACAATCCTTCAGAAGTCGGATCAAATTCTGGCAACCTCAAAAAAATTTTGCGGGAGGTATGCTTACTGACAATACAGGTAGAAAAGTCAAAAATCAAGAAGCACTGTTAATGAAAAGACTATATGATTTGATGCTTGCAGCATCAAGTAGCAATGTGCCTATAATTCTTATTAAATATCCAAAAAGCACTAGAGACCCACTATACCTCTATGAAAAGCTTAAGCCGATTCTTTTAGATGTCGAATTTAATACCTTTTCTTCTGTCTATTCTGAAGTCGTAAAACCACAAATGGTAAATTCCTTTTCAAAGGATGATAAGTAGATCTATAAGTTAATTTGGTATAATAAAAACACCCTTGAATAACAATCTGAAGTCTAGATTAAAAAAGCAGTTATATTTCCTTCGGAAGAAGCCAAACTTCTTTATTGCCGGTGTGCGCAAAGGAGGTACGACTTCTCTTTTTTCATATCTCGATCAGCATATAGATATCTCACTTCCCCGGCACAAAGAAATATTTTACTTCAGTATTTATCATGATAAACCCTATAGCTGGTATAGGTCTAGATTTCCGTTCATCTGGAAAAAGGGACTTACAGGAGAGGCTACACCAGGATACTTATTTCACCCAAAGGCTCCAGAGCGTATATCTGCTAAATATCCCAATGCAAAAGTCATTTTCCTATTGCGTGATCCCGTACAACGGGCTATGTCTAATTTTGAAATGAACCGTAAGCTAGGTTGGGAAGATGCAATGACATTTGAAGCCGCGATAGAAAGAGAACTTACAGGAACGCCCGAAATATATGATTTCCCTCATGGCTTTTCTAAAAGCTATACTCCTTTCACGCACATCCATGCATACTTATGGCAAGGTTTATACGCTCATCATCTAGCAAATTGGTATGGCCACTTTAATAAAGGCCAGATTTGCATTCTGGATAGTCACGATCTATTCTCAAGACCTAGGCAAACTCTTCATCGGGTTCACGATTTCTTGGGTGTAGCACACACAGTTCCACAAGACCTACAAGCTCGCAATGTGGGCTCATATACCAACACAGCACTACCGACAAGCCTGTATGAAGAGATATGTGCCTATTTCAACAAAGATTATTCAACACTACGCAGAAAGTACATTAAAAATGGGTGTGATTGGATTGACAATTATATAGGACATGAGCAAAAGTAACATCTATTACACCGTAGAATGCACAACTAAGGGCTTTCACGGGCATAAACTGAAAGATGTTTTCGGCTCACACACGATTGGCAAACTACTAGGTTGGGAATACATCTACACACCTTATCCGTATCTGGAGCCATTTGCAATTCAACTAAACGCCATACGTGTTCCAAAATGGAGAAGGAAACTAAAATTCAGTAAGATTTATCGATTCAGTGGGCCGAAGTGGGATGGAATATCTGATTATAAAGATGCTAAAGCTTTTTTGGAAGAGACCTTCGGAAGTATTAAACCCAATAGTTTGGTTGTCATAGATGATTCTTTGCGCATCCATCCCTGCCAGACTATATCATGGTGGAAAGATCGTCTGATTGATAAAAACATATTTGACGCCATATCCAGTCAGCAAACTGAAGCGTTCAAAGCAATCCATGGTCAAATACAGCCTACTGATCCAGAAATACTTTCTGTAGCAATACATATTAGTAGAGGTGTTGACTTCAACAAAGAGAAGTTTCCACAACACTTCGAAGACTCCTGGCAGCCACGCTATATATTCTCAATGGAGTATTTTGACCATATCATCAAACAAATAAAGTCGGTCTTTAAAGATAAAAGAGTCCAATTCAATATCTATACTGAAAGCCTAAATTCTGAAGATATACAGGCTGCATTTAGTGATACTCCAGATATTAAGTTACATATAGGATCTAATCGACACGATCGTGACGAATCCCTCATTTTAGACATCTTCAAAAGCTTTGTGGCTTCAGATATTCTTGTTTGCTGTAACTCAAGTTTCTCGGCTATGTGCAGCTATTACAGATACAATAAAAAGACAATATATCATCCCCATAAGCACTTATACGATCTACCAGCTCCAAATTACTTAGCTACAGAAATCGATGGTAGTTTTAATACCAGCTTACTACAAACCTCTCTTTAGTAAGTCAAAATATTTGTTGCACAAGCTGAGTCTTCTGGACTTGCGGTGCTGCTAAATGAGCTGTGAACTTATCATCTAAGTCCAGCTTGGCCATTTCCCATAAAGTTCCATCTACACTTATTTGGTCACCTATGCCACGGAAGCTGGCAGGATTCAAGTAAAAACCCCGACCATCGGCTTTCATTATAGCCTCTTTTTTGGTCCAGAGCGTAAAAAACATCTGCTGAGGGTTTTCTTCCTTAAGTAAAATCTCCCATTCTTCATCAGTAAAGACAGATCGAAACTCATGAATTTCTACCTGCTTGTGTTTTTCAACATCAATTCCAATTCGATCGTACAGAGAAAATGCGCATACCACCATACCAGCGGTATGCGATATATTGAAATCTCCCTCAAATGGTATAAAGGGCCGTTGATAATTATCTAACTTCATTTCGCCCAGAAGTAAGTCCGACCCGAAATGATCCAGCAATGCTTTTCTAAGCAGAAGCTTTCCCATCAGACTCGCCTGTCTATCTTGCCATCTCCTAAAGCGCAAAATTTTATCTATAAAGCCTGCAGGCACTCCCTTGAGAAGGTTAGAAAAATCTTCCTTTGATAGCTGAATCTCATTATAACTATAGTAGACATAGATCATTCCAACGTTGAATTCTATTTATTCAGATTGAGCTGATCGTTAATTATATTTTCCAACCTACTTTCCCAATCAATGGCCTCTAAATGCTGACGCGCAGTGGCCATTTTTTGTTTCAGTTTAGAGTCTTTAAGTACATTACTGATTCTTGTACTTATTCTTCTATAATCATCTTCTACAAGATCTCCAACATGGGCCAATTGATGGTATTGCAAACGCTTGGTGCATCCAGGCTGATCATGTTCGCCCGCGGTGTATATCAACATAGGAACCTCTAAGTATAAGCATTCATTTATTGTGTTTATGCCAGCATGGTTAATACATAAGTCAGCTTTTATCAAAACTTCATACTGCGGCACATAATCACACAGTAAAACAGAGTCATTTATATAATTTGAATGGACTTTCGAGTTACCGTGACTGATAATGAGCATTAGATCATTTCGCTCATAAACCGCTCTCAGAAGACGATTAAAAAACGAGCTGTATTCTTTCGATAAAGTCCCTACAGTTGCGTACACCAGATTTCTCTTACTCCTGCTACAAAAATCTATAAAGTCTGTTAGCCTTTGGCTAATTCCTCCATGACTCCTTTCCCATATCTGAGGGCCTATATACGTATGATTTTCAGGCCGGATATGCGGAAATTCCAACTCTTCGTTATTACAAAACAATGTTGGCATATTCTTAAAAGTAAATGGAGGAGGCCAGGTGTACAACTCTATTTGATCTATAGGAAATTGACAGTAAGATCTATATTTTTCCAACATGGAGAACCTGTCTAACCCGCTCGTCTTTTTTTGTAGCTGAATATATTTGTGTTCTAATCTACCTTTTCTAATTTCTAATTCAGTAGATAAAATTTTTCTTTCCTCTTGATCTCCGGACGGGTATTGATAACTACACAATAGAGGAAAAGTGTCATCAGCTAAGTGATTGAACCATTGACTCAACAGTATTATAGGAATATTTTGTTGGTATGCCGTAAAAACATATTCCCGCAACTCGATATCGACTATGACCAATCCGATATTCAGTGTTTGTATCAAATCGGCAAATGAATCTTGACCTAAAAGCTGCATTGGACTTTTTCGATTCCAAATTTTTCTAACCAGCCAGGCTTTATTCTTCTCTTTTTCTGGTCTATAAATAGAAGGCTGCTGGTAAAACGAAAATCCCGCTTCAGCAACTTCTTTTCCAACATCTCCCGGACTAGCGCAAACTATTTCATAGCCCAAGTCTTCCAGCTTTTTGGCAATGGCTAGGCTGCAGTTTAATATACCCCTGAACCCAGAGGTCACGATCAGTATCTTAGTCATCGACCCGAGCTAGATAGTTTTGAATACCGTTAGCTAAGTGGTCTATCTGATCTTTACCAAACAAAGAATGATGATTGCCCTCGACAATTATTTGCTCGACATGCCCTGTTACCAGGACGTTCCAATTGTTGAGCTGTTCCATAGTAGCTGGCCTTTGCGAAAATTCTTTGCTGATAAACAGTGCTATGTCGCCATGGTATTGTGGCCATAGATAGTTTTCGTAGGCTGGTACCAACCTGAGCTTCAACCGATATACCTTTTGCTGAGATTGTAATCGGTCACTAAGCCAGCGCTCAGGCAAAAACCGTATGGCTAAATCATCAAACGCCCGCTTTGATTTTCCATTCTTAATAGAGGCCAAATACCAAATTAAAGGCTTGTTTTTCATTCGAATACTAACTGCCTGATCCAACTCTGCGGACTTCGGTGCCGAGTCGACTATCAAAAGTCTAGGTGCAGGTTCACCTGCCTCAATCAGCCTTTTGCCCATCTCAACACATACGGCTGTACTATAGCAATAACCCAAGAATAAGTAAGGCCCTTCGGGCTGTACTTTTTTTATCTCTTCCAGATAGAAAGCGGCCATTTCTTCTATCGTATGGTGTACTTCGGTCTCTCCGTCTAGACCCTCTGGTTGAATAGCGTATACCGGGCGGTCTTTATCTAGAGCCTCTGCCAGCGGGTGGTAAAAAAACACGTGGCCCATACCTGCATGCAAACAAAATATAGGAGGCTTATCTCCACTCGCTTTCAACGGTACCACAGTTGTCCAGGCCACATCATCTTTGGCAATTAATTTTGCCAGATCACGGACTGTCCGGTTTTCCAAAAGCGTAATTGGAGGAAGATTTTTATCAAACTTGCTTTTTATGCGCCCAAACAAACGGACAGCTAAGATGGAAGTGCCACCCAATTCAAAGAAATCGTCAGTTGGACTAATTGGACGCTGATCGAGAAGGCCTTCCCAAATTTTCACTAAGGCCAATTCCGTCGGATTGTTCGGACTAGTGTATCCGCTCTCCGCCTTGCGCGCCTTCGATTTTGGTATTAGTATATCAGCACTAGGTGGCGTTAAAATACTTGCTTTTAGCTCCGTTAGAGTGATGTTGTCTTGACTAGATACATATTCTAGCAACTGACACATGCTATTACCCATCCAATCTATCAGTTCAGCGGGCATACTTCCCGATTGATACCTCAAACTAATTCTCAAATCGCTGGCTGGAACCATTCCGACGGTAAGCGGAAAGGTCGTTGTCATATCACCCTTATAATCACTAACAATCACTTGCCCACCCGACAATGTTTCCCAGGGGTAGTTTTGAACAATAAGCAAACTGTTGAAGAGTCTACTACTCCCTGTTTTCGCCAAGCGTATGATGCGATCAGTGCCTAAGTAGCCGTTTGCCTGGTCACTCTGTAATTGCAATTGCAGTTGCTGCAGAAATATTTCAACCGCCTGTCCAGAATCATCGGATTGAATACGTACGGGAAGCACCTGGGCAAAAAGCCCTGCTAACTGATCGAGCTTGGGTATTTCCGTAGGGCGGCCAGATACTGTAGCCCCATACACTATATCTTTTCGGCCCGTAAGTTTACTTATCAAAATATACCAACACGCCTGTAATACCGTACTTAGTGTAACCTTGGAAGCTTTGGCGAATACCCTCAGGTTTTCGAGTTTTTTATCGTCTAAAATAAATTCTCTATCAACGTACTGAATAGCATCGGTCATAGTCTGCTCTGGAAGTAGCAAGGGTTCTACCTGCGAAAGTCTATCTGACCAATAGGCTTCTGCTGATGCATCGTCCTGCTGCTTGCGCCAGTTGAGGTAATTGCGATAAGTAGGTACGGAATCCATGCTCGGAGTATCACCATTGACCAAGCTGTCGTAAAATGCAAAAACATCGCGAAGGATCACGCCAGAAGACCAGCCATCGAGCAATATGTGATGACTATCCCAGTAGAAACGATGCATATCAGGGCCTATTTTTTCGAGGCTCCAGCGTCCCTGTGGAGATTTGTCTAATGAAAGATTTGCGTTCTGGGGTTTTTCGCTCCAATCGATCTCTGCACTAGGTCTAACTACTTGGACTGGCTTCTCGACCTTTTCCCAGTGCACAGAACTGCGAAGCGATTGGTGCCTGGCTACAGCCATATTCCAGGCTTGCTTGAATAGATCAACTTGTAAAGGGCCATTCAGGGTACATTCCGTGCGAATACGGCCTTGATCATTTTCCTGGTATAAATGATGCATTAGAAGCCCCTGCTGCAAATCGTTTAACGGATAAATATCCTCGATCTTGGCTTTAGTGGTCTTAGTCATATCTATAAATCTAGTTGGCCTAATAAGTCGTCCAGTTCCCCCTGGCTCAGATCGGCATCGGGGAAATCAGAAGGGCTGTATTGTTGGTCTTCTGTTTGAAGACAAAAGTCTATTATTTCAAAGAGTAACTCCGGATACAGGTCGATTACATTTACTAAGCCAGATGCTTTTTCTAACTCTGCATCAAAGGTCCAGTTAGCGTAAAGTTTGTCATCGATTAACCATAGGTTGACTTCTAACCTACGGTTTCGCTCGCTATCTGCATGGCGCATCCCGGTGGTTATCATTTGGGCACTTTCATTGGAGCCTGAGGGCGCAGTACCTAAATAATTGAAGAACAGCTCGGGTTTTTGCTGAAGGTCGGTTGCCTTATTCAAATAGCGAAGTACACCATAAGATAATCCAGAATTCGGTACACTACGTAGAGTTTCCTTTACCTTTCTGACTGACTTATCGAGTTCATCCAAGCCGTCCAGTTCAAAAAGTAAAGGATAACTCGATGTAAACCATCCAATACCCTGGCTGAAATCGACGTCCGTTTCCAGGCCGGCTCTTCCATTATGCTCTATCTGTACGCAAAGGCTCTTCTGCCCCCAGCTACGATAGAAGCAAAGTAAAAGCGCACTCAGTAAAATATCTTCTGTCTTGGTATTGAAGGCCCGATGTGCATCCGACTGCAAAGCAGAAAGCCGAGTATCAGAATAGACCTTTCTTCGAGTTGTACTTCTATCTTCACTACTCGGCAGATTACCCTGGGCAGGTCGAGCAAAACCTTTTGATTCTTGCGCTTGCCAAAATGCCAGATCATCAATAAAATTATTGTTTGCTGCCCACATCTCTAGCTGATTCGCCCACTCGAAATAGGTGCGTTCAGGCCTGTGTAATTCAAGATCTTGTCCTGAGTTTAGCCGTTTGTAGCCGATTTCTATCTCCCGCAGCAAAATCGTCCACGAAACCGCGTCAACGACTAAATGATGTGCTAAAAGGATTAATGAATCCGGCTGACTAGTACCACGCTCTATTAAAATCGCCCTGAATATTTCATCGGAATCGAGATCCGCATCATCCTGCAACTCATACAACCGCTGTTGCAACTCATGAGACTGCTCGTCGGGCGACATCTCACTAAAATCCCAGATAGATAGCAAACCATCATTAGCTGCCTCCTGCTGAAAAATCCGATAAGAACCTTTCACCATTTTAAATCCTATAGAAAGGATGGGGTGTTTTTGTACTTCCGCAGGTAGTATCCTTTCCCAATATGAACGTGTATTCTTCTCTGCTAAAGTCAATTCATATCCCTGATTCCAGAAGTGAGGAGCCTGTCTATGCTCTTCAAAAAACCAGTGCTGAATGGGCAATAAAGCTCCTGGAGCAGAATCGCTCCGAGTCGATGTCTCTTTTTTAGAATCGGCATTCGCAAACAAGGCCAATTGCCCAATAGATTGATGCTCGAATATGGCTGTCGGAGCAAGAGAAATACCAGCCTCCCGAGCTCTCCCAACAATTTGAATACTGGAAATACTATCTCCGCCGATCTCAAAGAAGTTGTCCTGTAGACTAATAGCTGGTATGCCTAAGACTTCTTGCCAAATCTCCAGCAGCTTGGCCTCTATCGGACTTAGGCTAGATATATCGACTGATTTAGAAGCAGTCTCTGCACTAGGTTTTTTAGGCGACGGCAGTGCATTGCGGTCTATCTTTCCATTGGGTAGATGGGGTATTTCGTCTAACTGTACATAGTAGGTAGGAACCATATAGGCAGGCAGCTGGCTGGTCAGTTTAGCTCTAATCGTCTTTTCATCAAATGTCCCAGCGATATAAGCTACCAATTGACCACTGTCATTCACATGAGCGACAACTTGCTTCTGGACCCGACTATCTGGAGAACCTGAAACAACCCCGTCTCCCAAAGCCAGCTCTCCACCATTCGTTAGGCAAACCCTTACAGCAGAAGCGACTTCATCCAGTTCGATCCGATAGCCCCGCACTTTAACCTGATCATCAGCACGGCCCATAAAGTCAATCTGACCATCGTTACGCCATTTGGCCAGATCGCCGGTCCGATAAAGCTTTTGCTCATCCTTGAATGGATGATTTACAAATCGCTTGTTATTCAGTTCTTCCCGATGCCAGTAACCAGCAGCTAGCCCTGGCCCACCTACATAGAGTTCACCCGGTACACCAATGGGTTGCTGCTTTCCATGCTCATCTAGAATGAGTAACTCACTGCCGGGTATCGGTCGTCCTATTGGCACTTCTCCTTCTTGATTCTTTGGTATTAGCTCGGCAACTGAGCACCATACGGTTGCTTCAGTCGGACCGTACTCATTGTAAAGCTTAGCTTCGGGCAAATGCTTAAAATGTGCTCCTATTAAGCTACCTGGGCAGGCTTCCCCAGCTACGATAATAGCCTTCAAACTAGCCAGTTGCTCAATAGGCAAAAATTGGAGCATGGCCTCGTATAATGAAGGTAGCAGTAGTGTTTGGCTGACCTTTCGCTCCTCAATTATCTCTGCCAGTCTAGACAGATCTTGTTCTATTCTTCTGGGAGCTATGACCAGCTCTCCTCCAGTAGTTGTAGTCCAAAAAATCCCAGCTACCGAGCTATCGAAAGAAAAAGAAGATAGGAGTAAAAAGGCCCTCGGATTTTCTGAATAGTATAGCTGCCTGGCCTGCGTACTATAATAGAGTTCTCTATGCCTGACCAGTACGCCCTTCGGCTTCCCGCTACTCCCCGATGTATAAATGAGATAAGCTGGCTGACTAGCTGAAATCTCGGGGAGTGGCTCAGATTTAGCGATCTCCGTATTTGATTCGATATCGACAAATAGAATACCTCCTGGCCACACGATCGTTGAAGAATCTTGACCTACAACCAGCCTGAGCTGGGCATCTTCCACCATGTACAATAAGCGGTCAGTCGGATATTCCGGATCCATGGGTAGATAGGCCCCTCCAGCGCGCAATATACCCCAAATACCAACCAACAAATTAAGCGAGCGGTCTACATGCAAACCAACGAGCTCACCGGGTCGCAGACCCTCGGCAAGTAAGCGTTGCGCTAGATCAGCAGATCGATTATTCAAGTCATTATAGCTAAGCGATTCATTCAAATAGCTTGCCGCCACAGCCTCAGGGTTATGCCTTGCTATGGTCAAAGAATCATCGACCACAGTAAAACTTGTTGCCTTATAATGCGATGTTGTTTGCCAATTCTGAAGTTTCTTTCCCTCTTCAATGGAGAGCTTGGGAAAATCATGCAAAATCAACTCGGGCTGACCAATCCCAGTAGATACTACATGAATAACTTGATCAATTATACGCGCTACCGTTGCCTCCTCGAATAGGTCAGTGGCGTATTCCATCTGTAGGGTAATCCCATCTTCTTGCTCACTGACAAATAGTGTCAACTCAAACTTGCTGCTATCTAAATCGACCAGATTATAATCTATCTCCAGGTGCTCTCCAAAATCCGGTAATGGTGGCGCCTTTTGCATGACCACCATGTGCTGAAAATACGGATTTCTACCTGGTTCGCGCTTTGGCTTGAGCTTCTTGACCAGTTCATCGAATGGAACGTCTTTATGGGCAAAACTTTCAAGGAAGTTTGACTTGAACCTATCCAGAAAACCGATGAAGGTATCATTGCCATCGAGCTTATCTATGAGCACGATGGTATCATTAAAATATCCGATGACTTCGTCGAGTTCGGCTTTATTTCTGTTCGATACCGGGCTTCCTATCGATATATTTCCTTGGGAAGACCGCTGCCAAAGCACAATTTTGAACGCCACGACAAATAGCTGATAGAGCGTACAGGCATGGTTTTGTAAAAACAGATACAGCTCTGCTGTTTTATCCGTGGGATATCTTTTTGATTTGAAACCTCCTTTGTAAGAAAAATGGGTCTTCGGGCTGTAGTCTGTAGGCAACTGAGAGCAGTCCAGGCTATCTACTAGTTTATCTCTCCAAAAATCAATAACATGATCAGGAGTCGTCTTTATTTTTTGTCGATAGGCATAGTCTCCGTACTGAACTTTTAGACTTTCCCTCGGGCGAACAAACCCTGCTGTAAGTTCCTGATAATTGGCCGCCCATTCTTTGCGGAGTATCTGCATAGACTGGTGGTCCATCAGCATGTGATGAAGAGCCAGCATGATCAAGTGCTGATTATGATTGACTTTGGCCACCCAAAGCCTATTGGTAGGGCCTTCTTCGAGATCAAAAGGCTTAGCCGCCTCTTCTTTCAGCTGCTCGCGGGCATTAGCCAATGGATTTTGGCGACTGCTATAATCGAGATAATGATAATTGATTTTTGCTTCTGCCAGCACGACCTGCTGCCTTTCCCCATCGACTAATCTAAATACTGTTCTCAGTATATCGTGGCGCTTGACCACTAGCTGGTATGCCTCTACCAGTTTCTGTGTGTTTAGCGGGCCACTTACTAAGTAAGACTCGGCAAAGTGATATGCTGTGCTCTGTGGGTTAAGCTCGTAGAGTAGCCACATCTGCCGCTGTCCTCCCGATAGTGGAGCCAGGGTTTTATCAGGCCTCACGATCTGATTGGAAGACTCAGCCTTTTTGCGTTTACTGGCTAGCCATTTTTTTAAGTTGGACTGTTCGGGCACCTCAAAGAATTTACGCTAAGCTTCTATATACGGTTTTACGCCAAGCCTGTTAATGCCTTGAATTTTCTGAATGCCTTGTCCATGTAGTTGTCGAGCGGCATATCTACATCGAACGATCTCTCAACGACCCAGTTCAAGGCGATTAAAATTAGAAAGATCGAGCCATAGATGAGCAGTGGCCTGTATATTTTCGTCTTGCGGATGGCATAAAGTATAGGAAATAGAACAGCAATGATCATTATCTGGCATAGCTCTACACCTATATTAAATCCGAGAATGGTGTAGCCCAGATACTCGCCCTGTATGCCTACTTCTCCAAGCACACTGGCAAAACCAAAACCATGAAAAAGCCCAAAACCAAAAGCAATGACCAAGGCTTCGCGCTTCAAGAAGGGTCTAATGTTGTGAAAAGCGGCTAAACCTATGGAGCCTGCAATAACAGACTCTACCAACCAACTTGGAAGATTGACCAACTGAAAAGAAGCCAAACTCAAAGTAATACTGTGAGCAATCGTAAATAAGGTCACGATCTTGAGTACATAAAAAAAAGCGGGCTTAAAGCTCTCTACCGGGTACCAGTTGGATGCTTTCATTGTGGCTTCCAGACTCCAGTCTTCGGGTGTGCGCCTGTACATCACCGAAGGCAAAAGCAGCGCCAGTAGAAAAAGTATATGATCTAGACCTATCCATATATGCCACATCCCGCTTTTAACCATAGCTACAAAGCCCGTCCAAATGGAGCCATCTGTGAGATCTAAAGTCTGCACAGTATCTGTGCTGGGGTCAAATACCAGGCTAGGTAGTCCTTCATTGTCGTGAATGCCCGCCTTCCAATTATAACGAACGATCACAAAACTCTGGTGGTCTTCGATACTTGGAAAGAACCCCTCAAAGCCTATGTCCATTTCGTCGGGAATTTCATTGACATTAGACAATATGAAATTGAGCATGGCGAAGCTGCCTGCCTTGATATCCATGAACTTTAGATCCGTAAAATTGGGCTTGATAATCTGTCCACCTATAGAAAATGAGGTCGTTCGATTCAGATAATCGATTACTCGCTGTTTGTATGGCTCAAAATTTTGTTCCGTGATCTCTTCGGGCATGTTCAGGCCCATAGCCGTATTCATATCCTTGCTCGTGATCTGAAAAGTGCCCTGTATGCCTTCCTGAAGAATGTCCAAATACAAATAACTCTGGTTGGCCTTATGCGCAGATAGTATTAGACAAGTAAAGAGTGAAAAGATAAGTAGTAGTTGCTTCCGTGTCATTCTGATTATAAAATTTGCATTTCTCTAGCGAGTCGAGGCAAGCGCTTGAAAAGAATCATTTTCTTGTAGTAAGGTCTGGTAACTCCCACGAGCAATGATCTCTCCCTTATTCAATAAATAAATACAATCCGCCTCCTTAACAGTCGAGAGTCTATGGGCAATCATGATCGTTGTTAAGTCTTGATGCTGCAATCTCATGCTCTCCATAAATTTAGACTCCGTCACATTATCGAGCGCACTTGTCGCCTCATCTAATATCAAGATACTGGGCCGACGATAAAAAGCACGGGCCAGTCCTACCCGCTGTTTTTCGCCACCGCTTAGCCTGGTACCTCGTTCACCAACCTTAGTTTGATATCCTTGTGGCAGCTCATTAGCCAAAAATTCATGTATTTGTGCTGTCTTTGAAGCTTGCTGTATGCGTTGAAAGTCGCGGTCCGCCTCTTCTTGTCCAATCGCAATATTAGCCTCAACTGTATCGTCAAATAATACCACATCTTGGGGCACATAGGCTATATTTTTTAGCCAATTCTCTGTGTTCTTTTCGTTAATCTCCTGATCGTCAACTGTTATTTTCCCTGATGTAGGGCTAAGTAATCCTACTATTAAGTCTACCAATGTCGTTTTACCGGAGCCTGTAGAACCTACAAAAGCTATGGTCTGGCCTTTCACTATTCTTAAGTCTATACCCTTGATCACATCTTCATCGCTACTATCATATTTGAAATAGACATTTTTCATCTCAATGTCACGCTCAAAATTCAATGGCTCAAGAGTTGATTTTCTGCTGCGCTGACGAACGTTTTTCACGACCAGATCACTAAATATAACCTCTAGAGTAGGTTTATTATTCCTCACTTGGGTTAATGCGGAATACGCCTGTTGAAGTGCTGGTAATAGCCTGACTCCAGCCAGCGCATATAATCCCAGAACAGGCAGTATCTCTTTTATACTACCTGACCTAAAGTATAGGATAATCGTAATGAGAATAATGCTGCCAAAAGTGACTAACTCTATGAATAGACGCGGCGTTTTGGTGTATAGGTGTAACTCTGGCTGAATTTTACTCAGCGTCAAAGAATATTCTCTAAATCTATTATGAAAATAGAGCTCAGACTGATAGATACGATGAGTCTTTACCGCAGAGAACACTTCCTTGAGGCTACGAAAACGCATGAAGCCCGCTTCTATTCGCTTCTCGCCCAGAATCTTCAAACGCTTTCGCAACAACATGTAAACAATAAAATACATAGACCCCAGCCCCAAAGCCGTTGCAACAGACAACAATGGGTCTACAAATAAAAGCAAAATGACGATCATTAGAATCAGAAAGGCCCTAGCCGAAAAATCAATCATGGGTATCAAAACACCTGTGACGAACTTATTGACCTCACTCAAGATCTTCACTTGAAATTTGCTGGTATTATTTTGGAGATAGAATTGGTAAGGCCGTGCTAGATAAATCTCCAATAGTCGAATGGTTAAGTCATGTGATATACGGTAGGCTAATCTTTGTTGCCACCATCCAACAAAAGCTCGTACCAAGTTAGAACAAGTTAAAGCTAGAAAAACGACCAGTCCCATTCCTATAACGACTGTCTTGACCCGCTGTAGCCCAACGAATTCAAACCACGGACCCATCGTGGGATGTGACATGGCCTCTTTTGGGTCTGAGACAACCTGTAGAAAAGGAAAAATCATAGATATACCGACCACTTCCAAGAGGCCCATTATGATCACGAATAAGGCTAGCCAACTTAGCTGTTTGAGCTCCTTAGTCGAAAGTATCTGGCGTATTTTTCTGATGCTGTCCAATGCTCGGGAATCCGTTCTATCTGGGCACTAAGTATGTAGTACATTAAAAATTAAAGGTACTGTGTCTTCCTTGACTTTAGCGGCTGTAAGACTAAAACACAGACCAATTAGCATGCAGAATAGGCGGATTTTCAGATATTTGCAGTGCCGGGTAATATGATTGCTTTAGATATTGTACAAAAGCATCTTACACACATACAATCTTGTGTTGGGGCATTTGACCCTCAATGCTAAATTCAAGTTTAACTACACTTCGCGAATTCAGACAACAATATAGTTGCATATGGTGACTTAAGGTCTCTAATATGAGTAATTACATTTAAAATGCGGTAGTTTGTCGTCTGGTTACCGCCTTTTGAAGCTTCGCATAAAGCGTCGTTTCGAGCAAAGCCAACAAATTGTACCATTCATGTCTCGCCCGACGAATTCACTAGTTCTTTCTAAAAATGACATACAGGAGATCACACAAGATCAAGGCCTGGACCGAATCATGGATCTACTGATCGAACGATTAGAAGAGGCTATGAAAGCTTACAGTATCGAATCGATCTCTATGCCGGCCCGGTCGGGTTTCAATTACGAAAAGCCACATACCGGCCTGGTCGAATGGATGCCCATTTACGAGCACGGAGGCGATGTAACCATTAAGATCGTGGGGTACCATCCAGACAATCCTCGCCTATATGATCTCCCGACCATCGTGTCTACCATATCTGCGTACGACACCGCCACCGGCCATTTACTGGGTTTAATGGATGGGGTACTACCCACGGCAATACGCACTGGAGCGGCAACTGCTATAGCGACTAAGTACATGGCAAAGGCAGATAGCAAAACGCTGGGCCTGATAGGTTGCGGGGCCCAGTCAGTCACACAACTGCACGGCATCTCGCGTGTATTGCCCATCGAGCGCGTGCTTTTGTACGACATACAAGAGGAGGCAATGATCTCTTTCGCGCAGCGAGTGGAAGCACTCCGTTTAGACATAGAAATCATACCGTCTGATATGGCCGTCTTGGTTGCTGAGTCGGATGTAATCGTCACGGCTACTTCTATAGATGTAGGTGCAGGTCCCTTATTCAATGGAATATCGACCAGAGCGCATGCACACGTAAATGCCATAGGTTCAGACTTCCCCGGCAAAACGGAACTACCGCTGGAACTACTCAAGAAAAGTTTTATCTGTGCAGACTTCCTGGATCAGGCCATAGTAGAAGGAGAATGTCAGCAGTTAGACAGCACAGACATAGATGCCGACATAGTGGGCGTGGTGACCGACCCGCGGAAGTACGAATTTGTAAAAACCACTCGCTCGGTATACGACTCTACTGGCTGGGCACTACAAGATAAAGTGACGTTTTCACTCTTTATGGAACTGGCCCATAAGCTGGGGATGGGGCAAAGAATAGCCATTGAAAACATGAGTGGAGACGCCTCCAATCCATATGATTTTATGCGCCAGAGCATGCCTATGGAGTTAAGGGAACTGGAGGTGATCAAAAGCGATGAAAACTAGCTCTGATGGACTTTAGCACGCCGGCATATATAGAAACATACCGCGATGAGGTTAAAAAATTTGCAAGCAGCTTACTGACTGAAGATTTTGCAGATCGCGAACAGTCGGGAACTTTCTCCAGGGCCGCCTGGGATGCCTGTGCCGAGTTTGGTCTCTTGAAGCTCATGGTGCCAAGGGCATACGGTGGCCAAGACGAGGAAGTCGATCTGCTAAAAGCTGTGGTAGCTATGGAAGGCTTTGGCTTTGGCTGCCCCGACGGCGGTCTGGCCCTGGGTCTGAATGCACAGATGTGGACGGTGCAGCTCACCTTCGTACATCACGCTTCTGATGCTCAAAAAGAAAAATTTCTGCCCAAGCTCGCCTCTGGCCATTGGCTGGGCTCTCATGCGCTGACCGAAGAGCAGGCCGGCTCTGATGTGTATAGTATGCAGACCATCGCTGAGAAAGTTGAGGGTGGCTATGTGTTAAATGGTGGCAAGCGGCTCATCGGTATGGCCCCGCTGGCCGACGTCATCGTCATTTTCGCCAATGCTCGACCTAAAATGGGCACCTTTGGAATCACGGGCTTCATACTAGAGCGAGGAATGGATGGGCTAAAAACCAGTGCCAGCCAACAAAAAATGGGACTCCGTACTCATCCATTCGGTGAGATCGAACTGAAAGACTGCTTTGTGCCCGATGAAAATCGATTGGGTGGAGAAGGAGCTGGTTTCGGTATCTGCAATCACTCCCTGGAATTCGACCGCTGCGGCATACTGGCCAGTCATATAGGTGCCATGGAAAGACAGCTCGAAGAGTGTATCGCTTTTGCTAAAAAGCGCAAGCAATTTGGCCAGCCGATCAGCAAATTTCAATCGATATCTAATCGGGTTGCCGACATGCGCCTTCGGCTCGAAACGGCCAGACTTTTACTCTACAAACTCGTTTGGCTCAAGCAACAAAACAAACCGGCTATGCTCGAAGCCAGTATGCTCAAACTGCTGCTGAGCGAAAACTTCGTCGAGTCCAGCTTGGATGCCATCCGCATTCACGGTGGCATCTCTTACTTATCTGGACACAACAGCGAACGCGATCTGCGCGATGCCGTAGGCGGCATACTCTATGCCGGCACTTCCGATATTCAGCGCAACATCATCGCCAAATTTATGGGGCTATGAGCAGCTCGACTCGACATCCGCATCATTTAGGCCAGCTGATCGATCAGGCTGCCGAACGTCTACCTAACCAAATAGCATTCAAGTTTGGCAAGCAAAGTATGACGTATGCTCAAATGCGAGAACAAACCAGCGCATTGGCCGGGCTTTTACATAGCTGGGGTATCGAAAAGGGAGATCGGGTGGGTATCTACTTGCCACGCTCCTTAAAAACGGCCATTGCCGTTCACGGCTGTTTAAAGGCAGGAACTGCATTCGTACCCCTCGATCCATCTGCACCGCTAAGCCGCATAGCGAGTATTTGTAAAAACTGTGGTATCCGAGCACTCGTGACCAATGATCGGCTCGGTAACAAACTAGTCGACCAACTCGGGGAAGACCACTCGATAAGCTGCCTGATCGGCCTGGAGTCAGAAGGCTGGACGGGCAACGCGATTACCTGGGGCGACATAAGTGAAGCGAATATGCCGCCGCCCAATATTCGCATCCTGGCCGACGACCTAGCCTATATCATGTACACCTCTGGCTCGACTGGCCAGCCCAAGGGTATTATGCACACCCACCGATCGGGCCTGGCCTATGCCAAACTCTCGGCCGAGCTGTACGGCCTAACTTCACAAGACGTAGTGGGCAACCATTGTGCGCTGCACTACGACATTTCGACCTTCGGTTATTTTACAGCTCCTCTGGTTGGGGCAACTACCATCATCGTTTCTGACGCGCATACCAAGTTTCCCATGTCGCTGGTACAGATGGTCAGTCAAGAAAAAATCAGTGTTTGGTACTCTGTACCATTAGCCCTTATTCAAATGCTGAACACGGGCAAGCTATTGGATTTTGATTTCGATACCTTACGCTGGGTGCTTTTCGGAGGCGAGGTATTTCCCAGCCACTTGCTGGCCGAGCTGATGCATACATGGCCAAAAGCACGATTCAGCAATGTGTACGGCCCGGCCGAGGTCAATCAATGTACATATCATCATCTGGATACACCGCCGCCCGAAGACGAGCCCATCCCGCTTGGGCGAGTATGGCCCAATACCGAAATACTAATCGTAGACCAAGACGATCAGCCTGTAGTCGATACAGAAATAGGGCTACTATTGGTGCGCTCGGCAACCATGATGCGTGGCTACTGGCAAGCACCCGAACTTAATAACAAAGCATTTTACAGGCGCGAAGTAGTGCCGGGTATGGTCGAGACTTTCTACCGCACCGGCGATTTGGTCAGTTGTACTTCCGCAGGTAGTCTGCTCTTCCACGGCCGTGCAGATCGCCAAATCAAAACACGCGGATTTCGAGTAGAATTGGAATCAGTAGAGCAAGTACTCAACGCTATCGACGAGGTTGCCGAAGGTGTGGTCTACCCGATATCAAAAGGCGATGAAGGTCTACTTATTTACGCCCAGGTAATCTTGAAAAACGCCGCCCAGAAAACACCGAAAGAACTCATACAAATCATGGCTGCTGACTTGCCGCCCCACGCGCTGCCAGCTGAAATAGCCCTGGTCGATCGCTTGCCTCGTACAGCCGCTGGCAAGATAGACCGCAAAGCGCTAGCCGAATCTCACGCAACTACGATCAATCTCTGACATGCCATCACCTATATTGACATTCATACAAGAGGAAATCATCTCCCAATCGGAGGGTATCGCCATCGCCATAGACGAAGACCTGCTCAGCGGTGGTCTGGTATCGAGCATGGACATCTTCCGCCTCATCGAGTTCATCGAACAGGAATACGAGATCAAGGTCGAACCAACCGATATGACCATCGAGAATTTCATCAGTGTAGAGGCGATGGAAACCTTTATAGAGCAAAAACGCGCTGCCTAAGATGACGCTCGATCACCATCCACTCACGCAGGCGCAGCGCATGCTTTGGCTGGGGCAGCAGCTCCATCCCGATAGTGCGCTGTATAGCAGCCCATTTAGCTTCCGCTTTAGGTGGGCGCTCGATGGTGATCGCTTTAGCCGGGCTTTCGAGCAGGTGGTTGCAGAAAGCGATGCGCTACGCATCGTATTCGATGCTTCTGATGGCGAGGCTCGTCAAACAGTTATAGACCAGCCACCGACGGTCATGGTGTTTCAAGATTGGTCGAGCAAACCAGAAGTCGAATCGGAGTTACATAATTGGCTGGCCGCACGAGTCGTCAAACCACTCGATATAGAAACTCAGGGCTACGATTCGGTATTAATCAAACTAGCCGATGACGATTGGGTCTGGTATTTCAATACCCACCACTTAGTGATGGATGCCTGGGGCGTGGGCGTCGTCTACCGGCGAGTAGCCGAACTCTATGCCGATTCATCGGCAGCTGAGTCAGCTATGCCCCAATTTGCTGATTTCATGGCAGAGCAAGTCACTCGTAACGAAGATGAGGCTCCGTTTTGGTCCGATTTACGCGAGCAATTACCCGAGCCACCTGATCTCTACCATCAATCTGTGGTATTAGGTGCTGATGCTTCGCGCCGAGTGCGCCTTCATTTGGACGGCCAAATAGAAGCTGGCCTAAAAGACTGGTGTAATACAGCTCGTTTTCGGCACTTTACACCTGATTTGACAAAATTTAATTGCCTGGCTACGCTCGTGCTGGCCTTTCTGAGTAGGGTGAGCGGACAGCAGAAAGTCGCCTTGGGAACGCCCGCCCACAATCGACCCAACGCTAGACTGCGCAACACCCCAGGTCAGTTTATCGAGGTATTGCCACTTCCAGCCAAGCTGGAGCCCGATGAAACTTTTGCCAGTCTGCACGACAAGGTCAGAGCCAACTACAATGGCTTTTTGAAGAATGCCCGGGCAGGAACTGCAACTCCCGATTTGCTAAGACCCGTTCGGTTCGTGCTCAATTACATCAACGCCAAGTTTCCGCCTTTCGATGGGAAGCCGGTCGAGGCCGAATGGATACACCCAGGCTGCCACGATTCGGCCCACCAGCTTAGATTGCAGGTATACGACTACACGCAGGGCGGACAGTTGCAGTTTGATTTAGATATCAACGAAGCTGCATTTCCTGACGAGCTGGGTCGACAGATACCCGGTCAGCTCCTTCACCTGTTTCGACAAATGCTGATCAATCCAGATATGCTGATCAGTGAAGCGGCCCTACTGCTCGATGATCAAGCAGAGGGATTGTTGGCTGCTAGTACTGGTGAAGCCGAGGATTTTGAGTGTAATGACTTTTTAGCCCTCTTCGACCTTCAAGTTTCTCAGCAACCAGACAAGCACGCGATCAGTTTTGGAGCGCATGAAATGAGTTATCGAGAATTAGATCAGGCGTCTAATCAACTCGCACACTTTCTCATGTCCAGAGGTTTGGGAATAGGTGATACCGTATGCGTGCATCACAAGCGACACCCTAGATTGATAATCGCACTGCTGGCAGTATTAAAAGCAGGTGGAACCTACGTGCCCTTAGCCGCCGATCTGCCTTCGGAACGCATACAGCTGATCTTACGTAAAAGTAAAGCCTCGCTATTACTTACGGAACGCGATTTATTTCAAAAGCTGAAAGACCTGAGTCAGACCTGCATCCTACTCGACAAGGATGCCGGCATGGTCGATTTGCACAAAGACGATTCACCTGATCTTTTCGCTGGTGCTTCAATACCCGCTTACTTATTGTACACTTCTGGCTCGACAGGAGAGCCCAAAGGGGTCATGATCAGTCGGGCTTCTTTGGCGAACTATATTCAATGGGCAGGAAAAACCTATATGCGTGGCGAGGCTTCCGTATTTCCATTATTTACGGCAATCGGATTTGATTTGACGGTTACTTCCATGTTTGTGCCGCTGGCTTTTGGCGGAGCAATACGGATCTACGAAGAAAAACTGCGAGAGGGTCCCGATTTGGCTATTCTGGAAGTACTAGCAGAAGACCGGGTGGATATCATCAAACTGACACCTTCTCATCTGAACCTCATACAAGGTAGAAACCCCGTGGCTCTGAATCTTGCAGGCGATGGGGTCCACTCTATAAGCGCATTGGAGGCTAGTCAAAATAAGCCGGCGGATTTTAGCAGCGTAAGCAACTCTGTAGACGGGCAAGGTTCCCACCTGCGGAAGTCTAGAAAAAGAGCCAACTGCTTGATTGTAGGCGGCGAAAACTTCACGACAGAGCTTGCAAATAGAGCCCTTGATTATTTTGGGGCTTCTACCCGCATCTACAATGAATACGGTCCAACTGAGGCCACAGTTGGCTGTGTAGTTCATCAGTTCGATGCCCAATCTGACATGCAGGCATCGGTCCCTATAGGTCAGCCGATAACCAATATGCAGGCTTTGGTCCTGAATGAATTTGGGCAGTTGCAGCCACCAGGCGTGGCTGGCGAATTATACCTGGCCGGTAAGGGCTTGGCGAGCGGATATTGGCAAAATGAGCAACAAACCAAGAATCGATTTTTACCTCACGCTTTTGCATCTGGCCAGCTAATGTATAAGACTGGTGACCTAGCTATCTGGAATATAGATGGCACGATGGAGTTTCTGGGGCGGGTAGACCGGCAGGTAAAATTCAGGGGCTTCCGCCTGGAACTCAACGAAGTAGAAGCTTTAGTTGCTCAACACCCTGCCATAAAAGAAGTAGCAGTAGAACTGCTTAAAGCAGAAGATATAGCGGAGGAAGAGATCGTAAACTGTGTGAAGTGTGGCCTCCCCTCTAACTATCCGGGGGCTGATTTCAATGAAGAGGATCTATGTCGCCTTTGTCGAAACTTCGAACAGTACGAACAGGCCACGAGAGATTATTTCCGCACCATGGAAGACCTTTCAGAGCTATTCAATCAAGCCAGAAGAGAAGGTCGGGTTGGCGAATACGACTGTATTTCCCTGCTCAGCGGTGGCAAGGACAGTTCTTATGTTATCGGCCAACTGGTAGAAATGGGACTCAAGCCACTGGCCTTTACCCTCGACAATGGCTATATCTCGGAAGAAGCACTGGATAATGTTCGCCGGATCACGAATGATCTAGGTGTAGATGTCGTGTTCGGACGCACCGATGCCATGGATGAAATATTCGTCGATAGCCTGGAGCGGCACTGCAATGTGTGCAATGGTTGTTTCAAAACGATCTATACCCTAAGCGTACAAATTGCATTAGAGAAAAAAATCCCCTTTATCGTTACCGGACTTTCACGAGGTCAGTTTTTTGAAACACGGCTAACGGAAGAGCTATTTACAGGCGATGGATTTGGGGACAAGAGTATTGATGATGTAATTCTGGAAGCCAGAAAGATATATCACCGCGCAGATGATGCGGTCAGGGACTTGCTGGATGTGTCTATGTTCGAGGACGACTCGGTCTTTGAGCAAGTACAATTTGTGGACTTCTATCGGTATTGCGATGCAACCCTAGCCGAGATGTACGAATACCTGGATGGTAAACTGCCTTGGATCCGCCCCTCGGATACCGGTCGGTCAACCAACTGCGTGATTAACCAACTAGGTATTTATGTACACACCAAGCAAAAAGGCTACAGTAACTATGCTTTCCCTTATAGTTGGGATGTTCGCGTAGGGCACAAAGAAAGAGATGCTGCGCTCGAAGAGATCAATGAAGAAATCGTGGAGAGCGAGGTCAAGCGCATGATGCGTGAGATTGGCTATGAAGAGCCTCCTCAGGCCAAGCAAGAGCAGCTGGCCATGTACTACACGGCTGATGAAGACGTAAGCAGTGAAGAATTGAGGAAATTTCTTTCCGCTAAACTCCCTCCACAAGCCCTACCAACTAAATACTACCGCCTAGAGGCTATACCGATTACGGCTAATGGCAAGATAGACCGCAAAGGGCTTCGCGCACAGGTCGTGACCATAGAACATGAGCCTATGATCATCGATGAACCCAAGACCGATATGGAAGAATTCTTGGCAGAGATGTGGCGCGAATCACTCAACCTAGAAAAGATTGGAACCAATCAGCGATTTCTCGATTTGGGTGGTCATTCTTTAGTTGCTATCAGACTGGCAGGGCGAATCAATGACACTTTAGAAATACAACTACCGCTCACGGTCGTTTTTGAACACCCCACAATTTCAGAGATGGCTGATTTCTTGGAAGAACACCTGGAAAAACTATTGCAAGAATCCGATTCTTAAA
Organism: Bacteroidota bacterium; assembly: GCA_039025055.1. Lineage (GTDB taxonomy): Bacteria > Bacteroidota > Bacteroidia > Chitinophagales > Saprospiraceae > Neolewinella. The sequence continues at coordinate 57,233 of JBCCPC010000007.1, forward strand.
CTTAACAAACCACTTCACCAAATGAAGCAATTTCTACTATGTACCATCTGGCTGGCCTTGTGCCTGCCTATTATGAACGCCCAAAATCTGGAAGGCGAAGTCATTTCAGAAAATGGCGAGCCCATCGTTGGTGCCTATATCGAGCACTTACTATCCGACCGACATACGCACTCCAATGCGCTGGGCAATTTCGAGATATCAGATATTAATCAAGGCGATACCTTGCGTATATCCTACCTTGGCTTTCAGACGCAGAAAGTCGCCATAGACCGGCTTGATAAGGTGCTGCGTGTGCGTATGTCCGAAAAGTCATTCGACCTGAACGAGATTGTCATCAGACCGGGAGCGCGCGCACTGAACGTGCTCACGCAAATCGACACCAAACTGAACCCGGTGGTCAATAGCCAGTACGTTTTGAGGCAGGTACCGGGGCTATTCATCGGCCAACATGCAGGCGGTGGCAAAGCCGAACAGATTTTCTTGCGCGGCTTCGACATCGACCACGGCACCGATATCGCCTTGAGCGTAGAGGGCATACCTGTTAATATGGTATCTCATGCCCACGGGCAGGGATACAGCGACCTGCACTTCATCATCCCCGAAGCTATCGATAAGATCGACTTTGGAAAAGGACCGTACTATGCCAATGTGGGTAATTTCAACACCGCTGGCTATGTGGATTTCAAGCTCAAGGATCGTCTCGATAATTCTACCTTCAAGGCCGAATACGGCTCCTTCAACACCTTCAGAACGGTAGGTATGTTTAAGCTGATCGATAACGAAAAGACCAACGCATACTTCGGATCGGAGTACATACAAACAGACGGCCCTTTCGAGTCTTCTCAGCACTTCAACCGGATAAATCTGATGGCGCGACTGACAACAGAACTCGATGCTGGCAGCCGCCTATCGATCCTCGCGACCCACTTCGAGAGTAAGTGGGATGCCAGCGGCCAGATTCCGCAACGGGCTGTCGATGCCGGATTGATCGGCCGCTTCGGGGCTATCGACGATACGGAAGGTGGATTTACCGGCCGCACGAATGTGGCTATCTCATACGACCGCATCATAGACCGCAATACCTTCGTAAAGAGTATGGCTTACTACTCAGCTTATGACTTCGAGCTGTTCTCCAATTTCACCTTCTTCCTGGAAGATCCTGAAAATGGCGACCAAATCGCCCAGCGCGAACGCCGGGAGACCTATGGCTTCCAATCTGAGTACAACCGAACGATTTACGCTGCCAATAGTGAAATTTTGCTTCAGGGAGGTGCGGGCTTGCGCTACGACAACAGCGATGGCAATGAGTTGAGCCGCACCCTGAACCGCCGGACGACTCTCGAACAATTGCAATTCGGAGATATAGATGAGACCAACTTCTTCGCCTATGCCAATGTAGAGTTTGAAGTAGGCCGGTTGCTGATCAATCCCGGGTTGAGATTCGATCACTTCACTTTTAACTACGTAGACAATCTTCAGACCCTCTACGATCGCCAGCAGCAAGATCGCGGGCAGTTTAGTCCTAAGCTAAACTTTATCTACAATGTCGACAACCAAACTCAGCTGTTTCTAAAGACAGGTGTCGGTTTTCACAGCAACGATGCTCGAGTGGTCATAGACCGTACCGCCGATGACATTCTACCGGCCGCCTATGGGGCTGATTTGGGGGCGATTTTCCGCCCATTTCCACGCGTGGTGGTCAATGCGGCACTGTGGTACCTATTCCTCGAACAGGAATTTGTGTACGTAGGTGATGCAGGTATCGTAGAGCCCAGCGGAGAAACCAGACGACTGGGCGTAGACTTAGGTGTGCGCTACCAACTCAACGACTGGCTATTTGCCGACTTCGACATCAACTATGCCTATGCGCGTTCTGTAGAAGACCCAGATGGCCAAAATTTTATTCCCCTTGCGCCAGACCTGACCTCTACAGGTGGACTTAGCTTCAATAGGGATGGTTGGAGCGGGGGCCTTCGCTACCGCTACATCAAGGATAGACCAGCAAACGAAGACGATAGTATTGTGGCTCCTGGTTTTACAGTCGTAGATTTAAACGCCAACTATCAGATCGGTGCGCTGCGCATTGGCATTATAGCCGAAAACCTGCTCGACGTAGAGTGGAACGAAACCCAGTTTGCCACCGAATCGCGCCTACAGGGCGAGGAAGAATCCGTCGAAGAGATTCACTTTACCCCCGGTGCGCCAAGAGCGATTAGGGGTGTGATTAGTTTGAGGTTTTGAATATCTTGGAGTACCTCACTTGTAGGGTACTCCAAACATTTTTCTCAACTCCTAAATTGGACACTTGCATCTTAGAGTATTGGGGAATTGCTTTTCGAGAGAACCTAGCTAGAAGAGTAATTCCCCAACAAGCTCTTACGTATCAAAAAGTTATTATTCGGCTTCAACTAGAGGTTTAAACTTCATCTTTTGAAGCCAGTCCAAGTAGATAATATTACCATGACACAGGCTTTTTAATACTCTAACATACTTCGGCAGGCTCAAATCAAAATATATTTCAACAGGAAAATGACTTCACAGGAAGAATCTTTATTTATTGTAATAACTAACCATAAAAGGCCCGCTGGCTTATTGAAATTACTAGAATCAATTACTAAGTGCAATAACTTGGAAATTGTTGAGAAAATTATCGTAGTCGAAAATGGAAGTAGGGATGCTGAAGAAATTGTAGCTTCTTTTAAAGAAAAAATTCCTGTGAGCTATCATCATCTTATTGAAGGCAATAAAAGTCTCTCTTTAAACTATGCCATTGAAATTATTCCTTCTTCATCTTTCATGCTTATGCTAGATGATGATATTACACTTTCAAAAAATGCTATATCTACCTTTGCAAAAGGATATAAAAAGTATGGTAAGAAATACTATTACGGAATAGAATTAAGACCTGAATACGAAATTGAGCCATCAGAAGAAATCAGACCATACTTATCCGATTTTGCAAAAATATCTCAAAGAACGCCAAAAGAAAAAGATAAAATATTCAACCGCTTTTCTTACGCACTGGGAGCTTGTTGGTGTGTTCATAATAGCTACTTAAGAAAAATAAATGGTTTTAATAAGTTTTATAACCCACAGGCGGTAAAAGGGCAAGAGACTGTTGCACAGATGAATCTATTCAATCTTGGACTTAACTTAATTTTGCTTAACGGTGCTCACTTCATGCACTACGTTCCCAGAAATCATATTTCTAGAGAAAGCGTTTTAGAGCGAATTTTCAAAACTCAGATGTTCACTAAAGATCGAAAAGGATTTCTTTATCTCTTTAAGGCTATTTTTTTAGCTCCATTGATAGTAATTAAATCAACTTTTTATACTTTAAAGCTCAGTGAAGTTGTAAAACTGTATAAGTATTTAGGCGTAATATCCAGCTTAAGAGTGAGGGCCTTGGAAGACTATACTAAGCAAAAAATAAAAGATGATCTTTAAATTTCAGTTTTAACCAAAGGCGAGTAGATATTCTGTACATTTTTGACCTTAATATGAAATCCCTCACCTCCATCCTCCTCTGGTCGATTATTGCAGCAGCATTTATTGGGCCGGGCACCGTTACCACAGCGACGAAGGCCGGTGCCGAAGGGGGCTGGTCTTACGCCTGGGTAATCTTACTGGCGAGTGTGGCCGGTTATACGTTGATGGAAATGACCGCCCGAGTGACCGCCGTCAGTAAACAATCGATAGGGGGGCTGATACAAGCAAAATCGAGCTCTTGGCTGCCAATTTTGATGTTCTTGGGCGTAGGGGTAGGCTGCATTGCATACGAGGCAGGAAATTTGCTCGGCGGATTAAAGGGGTTACAACTGTTGGGAGGTGTGGATCGATATTATGTTTTGATCTTGGGGTTGGTAGCCGCGGCGCTACTTTACAGGGGCAACATCAAGCAAATCAGTAATGGGTTAGCGGTGATCGTGGCCGTTATGGGTGTCTGCTTTTTAGTGACTGGAATCATGGGATCGATAGGGCCAGAAAGCGTAATCAATCCCTCTGTAATAGAAAGCACCCTACCTGCGGAAGTGCAAAATACGACCATCATCGCACTGCTGGGCACCACTATCGTGCCCTACAATTTTTTTATCGCTGCAGGCCTTGGGCGCGGCAAAGAGCTGAGTGATATCAGGCTTGGGCTGGGCGTTTCATTCGTCCTGGGCGCATTGATTACCATGGGTATTTTGATGACCGGCAATCTGCTACCTACGGTATTTTCCGACTTTAAAAGTCTGAGTCTCATACTGGAATCTAAGCTTGGCAATTTCGGCCCATGGATGCTCGGAATCGGGCTTTTTGCTGCGGGCCTGAGCTCGGCCATCACTGCACCACTTGCCCTCGCTATGGCTGGCCGAGGGTTGTTGGGCGGTAATACTAAGAATCAGTGGGGCACAAATGGCTCCTATTTTAGAATGACTTGGTCTGTATGCCTCATATTCGGCCTGATAGTTGCGCTGCTGGACCTCGACTTAATCACCGTCATCTTTACCGCTCAAGTAGTCAATGGAGTCTTTCTCCCATTCATTGCCGGGCTTATTCTATGGCTGGCTAATGACCAGAAGAGATTGGGTATGCACACCAATGCAATGTGGCAAAACATCATTGGCGGGCTTATTCTAGTTTACCTAGTATGGGTAAATGGTGGGCTGGTGATTGAGAAAACTATTGGTTAGACAATGATTGAGCAGAAATTTCAAAAAACCTGCTCAATCTATTTGTTTTTTACCTTTTAAGCGGTTAAATTTCATTCTGTTCGCTTAAAATAAAGTATGAATCATAAAATAATTGGCCGCAAAGGAGAGCTTGAAGCCCTCAATGAGGCATACGCATCAGGAAGCCCCGAGCTTATTGCGCTGTATGGCAGGCGCCGAATCGGTAAAACTTTCCTAATTCGGCAGCACTTTGGCGATCGCATCTGCATCGAAATTACCGGCCTTCAAAATGGAGATACACAGCAGCAACTTATCAATTTTCAGCTCGCGATAAGTAGGTATTTCCCCAACTACGAGTCAAAGTCTGGCAAACTCCCGAGAAAATGGCTGGAAGCATTTTTTCAACTGAGCCAAGTACTAGAAAGCGAGTTGCCAAACCAAAGAAAGGTCATATTTCTCGACGAAATACCATGGATGGGCAACGGCAAGACGGAATTTATTACAGCACTTGGCTGGTTCTGGAATAGCTGGGCTTCTAAGGAAAATATCGTTTTGGTTATTTGTGGCTCGGCAGCATCTTGGATGATCAAAAAAGTAATCAATGACCGAGGCGGGCTTCACAATAGAGTGACGAGACTAATTCAATTGAAGCCCTTTTCACTGACTGAAACGAAAGCGTTTTGTGAATCTAAAAAGATAAATCTGAGCCCGTTTCAAATATTACAAATATACATGGCTATTGGTGGTGTGCCCATGTATCTCAATCAGCTAAAATCAGGCTTATCTGCTGTTCAAAATATTCAACTCTTATGCTTCGATAGACAAGGATATCTAAGAGACGAATTTGATCGCCTTTTCGCTTCTCTTTTTTTCAAACACGAGAGGCACGTAGAAATTGTGAAGATCCTTGCTGAAAACAGATTGGGCCTAAATCGAGAGACTATCATCAAAAAATCAAGTTTTACAAATGGTGGTGGACTGACCTCTGTATTGACTGAACTGGAAGAGTCTAGTTTCATCTCAGCCTATGCAAATTATGGTAAAAAGAAGAAAGGCATTCTTTATAGACTGACTGATTTCTACACCCAGTTTTATTTGAGTTTTATCAGTAAACACAAGTTAAAAGAGCTATCTAATTTTGGCCAGTTGAGCGATCTACCTACTTACCACGCTTGGAGTGGATACACTTTTGAGAATGTATGTTTAACCCACCTCGATCAAATTAGAAAAGCACTAGGTATTTCTGTTATTTATAGTGAAGCATCAGCTTTTTTCGTAAGAAAATCAGATGAACTTCCAGGTGCTCAAATTGACTTAGTCATTGATCGGCGAGACCAGACTATAAACTTATGTGAGGCCAAATTTTCCAGCGAGCCATTCCGAACAAATAAAAAATTTGAAGAAAAAATGCAGCAGTATAAAGCTATATTCAGGGCTAATACAAAAACGAAGAAACAGCTTTTCATCACATTGATTTCACCTTACGGCTTGGCTCAAAATATCAACTCAACAGATGCGGTAGATCAGGTTATCAGTATGGATGATCTATTTATGTAATAGGGAACTCCTTTACAACCTACTAGCCAACTTCCCTACCATCTCCTTCTTCCACCCCGCAAACGTATCATTTAAGATATGTGTACGGGCTTGACCCACCAGCCATAGAAAGAATGTCAGATTGTGCAGGCTACAGACCATGGCACCTAGAGCTTCTTTAGTGTGGATGAGGTGACGCAGATATGCCTTAGTGTGTTGGGGAAAAGCAGGTCTGATGGCTTCGAGTGCTGTTGGAGCTTCCGACCCGCGGAAGCCTGCCTGCCCATTGTCAAACGGTAGGTCCAAAAAAGAATGATCGTTGGCCCACTTCTTATTCCTGATATTCACGATGCCGTCGGCGGTGTAGAGCAGGCCGTGACGGGCGTTGCGCGTAGGCAGCACACAGTCGAACATATCGACGCCCCGGTCTATGCATTCGAGCAGGTTAGCGGGGGTGCCTACGCCCATCAGGTAGCGCGGCTTTTCAGGCGGCAGTATCTCGCAGCACAGCTTGGCAATGCGGTACATATCTTCCGTCGGTTCGCCCACAGAAAGGCCACCGATGGCATTACCGGGCATGTCTTGGTCGGCTATGTACTCGCACGATTTTCGGCGCAGATCGTCGAAACTTCCGCCTTGTACAATCGGGAAGAGGTGCTGCTGGTGACCGTATTTTGGTTTAGACTTCCGCTGGTGGACAACACATCGGTCTAGCCAGCGATGGGTTAACTCCATGCTGGTCTCGGTATATTCCTTAGTAGACGGATAGGGCGGACACTCATCGAATGCCATGATGATATCGGCTCCGATCAGATGCTGAATATCGAGGCTGCGCTCGGGTGTGAACAGGTGAGCACTACCGTCTATGTGCGAGCGAAAGGTTACGCCTTCTTCTTCGATCTTTCGGTTAGCAGCTAGGCTGTAGACTTGGTAGCCACCGCTATCCGTCAGCATGGGCCGCGACCAGCCGATGAACTTGTGCAGCCCACCCGCCTCTTGAATAATATCAGTCCCCGGCCTGAGATAAAGGTGGTAGGTATTGCCCAAGATGATCTGTGCCTTTATCGGATCGATCAACTGGTGCTGGTGTATGCACTTGACCGTACCTGCCGTACCCACTGGCATAAAGATGGGCGTCTCGATCTGCCCATGATCGGTCGTGATCACGCCTGCGCGAGCGGCAGAGTTTTGGGTGGTATGTTGGAGATTGAAAAACATATATGTCGATAGTTTTTGCGCCTGCGGTGCAAAAACTAATTTTCAAGAGCTGCGACTTTCCCCATCCTCCTCAACTGTCGCTCTAGGCCGGCATACTCGGCACCTAAAAAGGCTTTCACCAACTCTTTCGCCAGTGCAATACCGATGATACGCCCACCCAAGCAAATCACATTCATATCATCGTGCTCTACTCCCTGGGCAGCCGAGTAGGTGTCCATGACCATGCAGGCGCGTACGTTTTTGACCTTGTTGGCGGCTATACAGGCACCAACACCGCTGCCGCAAATACAGATGCCGCGGTCTATCTCTCCTGCACTTTGTGCGCGTGCCAGCGGTATAACGAAATCTGGGAAGTCATCCTTGGGGTCCAGATCGTGGGCACCATAGTCGACGATCTCATAACCTTGGCCTTCGAGCCAGCTTTTAATCTGTCCTTTCATTTCGAAGCCTCCGTGATCTGTACAAATACCGATTTTGTGCATTTGACCAATTATTTGTCACAAAATTAACCCGATTTCTCAAGCCAGATGCACAAACCTTTCCGCAATTGGGTTTCCTTTGTAATATTAGGTCTGGCTTTGATCATAAGGCCTAAAGCCAGCACCACTGTCACCGCCCCAAAACCACTTCTAGACTTATGGTAGACCCACACGTACTCGTCATATTCGGTGCCTCCGGCGATTTGAATACCCGCAAGCTCGTACCCGCCGTCTTTGAGCTTTACAAGTTCGGCTTACTGCCAGACAAATTCGCCTTCCTCGGTGCCAGTCGCACCGACATGACCGATGAAGAGTTCCGCCAGCGTCTCATCTACGACAACGAGCATCTCGATACCAGCAACGCTACCCAAGAGCAAATAGACGACTATGCCAAAATGCTCTACTATGCCGATATCTCTGACTACGCAAACCCAGAAGATCTCAAGATTGTCCGCGGCAGACTAGAGGAAATCGATGAGAAGCACGGTACGCCGGGCAACTACATTTTCTATCTTTCCACACCACCTAGCCTATACGACAAAATACCTGCCGCTCTGGCCGAAGTCGGCCTCAATAACCCCAAAGGAGGAGGTTGGAGCCGCCTCATAGTCGAAAAACCATTCGGCTACGATACCGAATCGGCTGAAAAGCTGAACGATAAAATCCAAGAGTACTTCGACGAAGACGATATCTACCGCATCGATCACTACTTAGGTAAAGAGACTGTCCAGAACCTGCTCGTAACCCGATTTGCCAACGGCTTTTTCGAGCCGCTCTGGAATCGAAATTACGTGCACTCGATCCAGATTACTGCTGCTGAAACCGTAGGCGTGGGCTCGCGTGGTGGCTATTACGATGATAGCGGAGCCCTGCGAGATATGGTGCAAAACCACTTACTGCAAGTATTGGCTCACGTAGCCATGGAGCCACCCATCGGCCCCGATGCCAAGTCCATTCGCGATGAGAAGCTGAAGCTATTCCGCTCGCTTCGCCCCATCGAAGGTGATGATATTGCCAAAAATGTGGTTAGGGGCCAATACGTTTCCGCCAAGACCGAAGCAGGACTTCAAAATGGTTATCTGGAAGAAGAAGGCGTACCAAAAGACAGCAAGACCGAAACCTACGTCGCTATCAAGTGCTACATTGACAACTGGCGCTGGGCTGGCGTGCCCATCTACATACGCACGGGCAAGCACATGCCCATGAAGCTGACCGAAGTAGTAATCACCTTCACCAATCCACCACAGCGCATCTTTGCCGAAATGGACGATGAAGCTCTGAGCTGCGACAACCGCCTCATCATACGCATCACACCCAAAGAGGGAATGGCCCTGGAATTTGGCATGAAAGTGCCGGGCGAAGGTTTCCGCGTCAAGAACGTCGACATGGACTTCTTCTACCAAGACCTTACCCAAGGTGATGTGCCCGAAGCTTATGAGCGACTCCTGCTAGATGCCATGAAGGGCGACCCGACACTCTACGCACGGGGCGACAGTGTCGTTGCCGCCTGGAAGTTTGTCGACGGCATACTCGAAGGCTGGAAGAACAATCCCGACATTCCCGTTCACGATTATCCCGCCGGTAGCTGGGGCCCCCAAGCCGCTACCGACCTATGGGACAATTGCGAGGAGTGCAGCTGGCGAAACCCGGCCGAAGCGGTGTTTGAAAACGATAAGTATAGTTTGCTGTAGAGGATTACTCATCAACCACTCCTCCCAACAAACCAATAGCCGCCAACCTCCCCGACCGCATAGCCGCATCCAAACTACCATTCAACTCTTGATCTCCAGCAAGAAAAATTTGGTCGCGTAGGCGGCTGTGCCCGGGCTGGCGCGTATGGGACAGATGGTCGAGATTAGGTAGAGCCTTTTCTATGCGATAAGCGCGCAAGAAGGTAAGGGCATCATTAGGTAGGCGGGTATGGCGTAGGAGGTCTTGCTCGACCTGGGCAGCCACCTCACTGGGCTCGGTTTGGTCTTCTTTGAGCGAAACAGAAATGAGACTGCCTCCTTTATCGGCGGGTTTGTAGCTGCGCTGCACCTCGTCGATTACGCAGAAGTTATTGATGGTGCTGGTCCTGTCGGCTACGAGATTGATAAGTCGGTTTTCACGCAGCCTTCGGGCACTGTAGAAGTACAAGTTGCTGGTGCCTTTCCAGGGGGAAGTGACCACCTGCGGAAGTCCCTTCACTAAAGCGTGCGGCTTACAAGCTATGATCACACCGCGGGCAAACAACTCGCTGCCATCGTCGAGAATAACGCGATCGCTCTCCACGGCTTTGACGCTTATATTGGTGCGAATATCCGTTTGGGTGAGTTTAGCGGCGAGTTGGTGAGCTATACTTTCTATGCCGCCCTTGGGTAAGACCGCCTGCTTTTCGGCAAACATCTTGAAGACGAAGCGAAATAATCCCGCTGGCGTACTCAGCTGCTGCTCCAGGAAAATGCCCCCGAAAAAGGGCTTAAAGAATCGATCTAGAATCTTTTCGGAAAACCCGAAGTCACGTAGATAATCGATGGTCGGCTGCTCCTCGAAATTTTTAAAACACTTAGCCACACCCTGCCGACCGAGTCTTACGCCTAGCTTTGCTAAAAGCAGCTTGTCTTGAAAAGTACCAACAGGCGATAGGCCCGTACGTACAATTTGGGCAGGTTCACGAAGCGGATCTACAACTCGAAAGCGAGTGCTTTGCAAATGTATATGTGCTCCGGGGCGGAAGGATTTAACACCCAGTGCTTTGAGATCGAGATAGCGTTGCACCTCCTTGTAGCCATTGAGCAGTACCTGGAAGCCACGGTCCAACAAAAAGCCTTCATGTTCATCTGTTTTTAGTCGCCCGCCTACCCGATCTTCGGCTTCGAGCATAATGGGCTGTAAACCGGCCCGCTCCAGATGCTGTGCAGCGATGAGACCGGCTACGCCGGCCCCGACGATAACTGGCTGATGATTTTTGTCAGACAAAATGGGGTGCTCTGCTTAGCGAGTAAAGGTAAGGTGTAAGCCGCTATTTTTTAATTAGATCATCCTTTTCGATTCGCCCTTGTCTCGCTGTGCGCGCCCAGCCTGCCTGGGCCGCCAACGTAGCCAAATAAATCTGTTCGGTTTGCCCAGGCGTAGGAATTAGAAGTATATCTTGGTGGCTTATCTCGTGCAAGTCCATGATTGTACTGTAGCCCGATCTGCATACGACAAGCCGTGACTTGGTCAGCAATTTGTATACCTGACCAGGATTGGCATATTGTGTAAGCTGCACGTGTTCGGGCACTTCAACTCGAGTTCCATTAGGCAACCCACGCACCAGCCAATGCCGACCGGGTATATCTCGGAGCAAGATCAGCAATTCCCTTTCCAGCTTAGTCCGCTGAGGTTCTGGGCCACTGAGTAAAATGCCTATATCGAAGGTTTGATCTTCACTTTTCTCTTCCTGCGAGATACATGAATCATTCAAACCGCTTAACCTGCTCAATACGCCGATACGACGCACAGGCTCTAAGTTTGCTACCGCACTCAATTTACCACTCAGGCTTTTTTCTCCGGCTTCGTCAGGCACCCAATAAGCATCGAAGGGAACCAGCCATCGTCTGTACATCCATTGGACAGGGGTAGGCACAATCGGTCTCAATTGGTGACTCAAGAAAATGCTCGGCACCTTTTTAGAATAGCAACCGAATCGACTATCGGATATGAGTCGACCTGCCCCACTTTGCTCGACAATCTGATCGATCGCTTTTCGCTCGGCCCTAATGGTCCGCAGCAACTTGGGACTCTGCCAAGCTATATTCCAGGCCATTTGCCGAGTAGAATACTTGATGTCGTATGCGGGAAGCTCGAAGCAGTCTTCATCTTCTGTTTCCCTTTTGATCATTTCCAGTGCTTGCCCAGCTGATGCCCAGTAAATCCGCTCGCCTGACTCTCTAAGCCTTGCCGCTAGTGCAAGCGAGCGACTGGCATGGCCTAATCCCCAGTCGAGTACGGCGATGAGGTTTAGGCGATTGTCAAGCGATGGCTCTATGTCAAGCGAATCTTTCATTTTTTGTTGTGGGCAGGAAATTGTACAATTTCCTGGCCACAACAAAAAATACTAATCCGAAAATTATCGATCTTCGGTAATCATAATTAATCAAAGCATGAACCTTCCTACATCTAAATGGCTCGCCCTCTGCCTGCTCATTTTATTACTCGCTTCCGCCTGCGTAAGTGCTAAAAGCGGATGTAACTGCCCCATGTACTAAATACAGGGCTGTCTCATAAGTCATTCCTCCGCAAGAGCCGACCTCATATATCAATAAAAAAAGCCGAAGACAAGATTATACTTATCGTCGGCTTTACTAATGCTTTCATGTAAGCATTTAGACTGTCACACCATCGTATTGGTTACAGCCAAAATCTGCTTGCGTGATAAATTCCGTACCTGTAGGAGCTGATTGATCCTGAAGAACGGGAAGAACAAATTGGACGCCGCTTTCACTCAGCACACCACACTCACCAAAGTTATCGAACTGCGAAACAGCGGTGGTGTTGGTGTCCCAGTGATTGCAGCTTTTGCATGTTGCTTGCATGTCTGTGCTCATTTTAGTTGACTAAAAATATTTAACCCTAGAAAGGGTTATCAAGAAAATAAGTTGGCTGCAAAGTGAATTTTCACACAGTTTGTAGGGAGACTAAATAAGGCCTAAGGGCCTGCACATAGCTCGCTCTAGAATACGCCGATTGATATCGAATGGCTGTCGTTTATCTAAACCTAGACCAGAGACAGCGGTCTGAAAGGCCCGCTCTCCGCGTGCCAGTGGATCAAAAGCTAAACCGGCCATAAAAAGATACCGCTCCGGGATCAGCCCGATCAGTTGTGAACCAGAAGTATCGTAACCTTCAGCGCGAGCCAGGCGCGTACATGAGCGGTAGAGATTGGCCAGATTTACTTGGTCTGGGTCAACCACATTGGTACTCACCTGGCAACAACCCAGGCTGTGCTGTTTCCAACCAATGGCCTTAAGTCCTTTGAAAAGGCCTGGCTTAGTACGCAGTCCACTCTCCCGCAGCAGAGCGGCTAGTTTTTTAGCGACACTCAGTGGCGTATCAGGCTCCAGATCGATGTTGTAAGCAATTAGATAGGGCCGAGCTCCGATTACAGCGGCACCAAAATCAGTTGAAGGCACTGCTGGACCAAAATCGGGCTGCCAGTCGCTCTCCGCCATTTTTGAAGCCAGCCCTTCGTACTCTCCTTTTCTGATGCGAGCCAGGTTTCGTCGGTGTGGCGCACTAGCTGCTGCCTGGTAAAGGTATACTGGTATTTCAAGCTCACGTCCCACTCTTTCACCCAATACTTTAGCCCAATCCGCAGCTTCCGAAAGCGTCAGTCCGCGCATGGGTACCAGTGGGCATACGTCTACAGCACCTATGCGTGGGTGGCTGCCCTCGTGCTGGCGCATGTCGATCTTGCCCTTGCAATATTCAATCAGCGTATAGGCAGCATCGACAACCGCTTCAGGTGAGCCAACAAAAGTGTAGACCGTTCTATTAGCATCATACCCACTATCTACGTGCAAGAGGTCTATGCCAGTCTGCTCGCTGATCAACTTAGCCAGATCCTTTATGAACCGCTCGTCTCGACCCTCACTTACATTGGGTACACACTCTAATATTGGGCCGTCCATCCGACGAAATTTTGGTTTCAATATACACGTTTATGCAAGGCCACACAGATCACTTACTTTTGCCCGCCATGAAGTTTAGATATATCATCATCTTATCCCTGCTCGTATTGGTCGCCTGCGGAAACGAATCCAGCAAAGCCGAAGAGTCTACAATCGATGTTAACCCCTCAGGAGATCCAGGAGTAAACAACATATCTCAGCAGCTGGCCGAAGAGCCGCAGCGCGCTGATCTGTACGCAGCCAGGGCCCAAATGGAATTCGAGCAAAACAACTACGATGCCGCCATAGCCGACTTACAACAGGCCATATTATACGATAGCCTCGAACTCAGCTACTACTACAACCTGGCCGATGTTTACATGAATTACTTCAGGTCTCGTCAGGCGATATCCATCCTCGAAGCAGCTGTAGAGATCAATAGAGACGAGCCCGAATCATGGCTTAGGCTGGGTGAAGCACAGCTCGTTACCCGCCAGTACGACGAAGCCCTCAATTCGCTGAATGAAGTGACCCGTATCGATCCGAGAAACCCCGATGCTTACCTTATCCTTGGTCAAGTATTCATCGAGCAAGCAGACACGGCCAGAGCGGTCAACTCCCTACAAGAAGCCGTAGAAATCGAACCCGATATGGTCGACGGCTGGATCAAGCTCGGACAGCTGTATTCCAACTTAAACGTAGACCGCGCAGAAGACTACCTTGAGACTGCACTCAGTCTCGACACGACAGACGTCATCACCATTAGCGCTTTAGCCGAATATTACTGGCAGACCGCAGAGCGACCCGACGATGCCCTCGAGCTCTACAAAAAAGCGGCACGCTTTGACCGCCAATATGTAAGTGCCAATTACAACGCCGGCCTCCTGCTCATGGAGTTAGGCCGCACCGGCGAAGCATTGGACGAATTCAACATCGTTATCAAAAACGATCCGTTACATATTCAGGGCCACTTCTACAAAGGTCTGGCTAACGAAGTACTAGGCAACATAGACCAAGCCCGTACCGACTACAAAAATGCGCTGCGAATGGCACCTGACTATACGCTGGCACTCGAAGGAATGACTAGAGTGGGAGAGGGATAGAAGCTAAAATTCGATCAATGATCAAATTTTAGCTTCTCAATATTTTGTTGGTTTCCTTCAGCAAAGCAGTCCTGTCTTTCTGCAATTCTACTTTTACTTTAGTACCATGTAAGCTGGCAAACGCTGGTAGATAAGTCGTCCAGTACGCCAGTGCAATCAGGCCGACTACAGGTAGGTGCAAAAAATACAGCCAGCCCAAAATCGAACCGTAAGTACTACCAACTAGCCAGGATTGAAGGGGGTAAAAAACGAATACGCCTAGCCAACCGACTAATCCGCGCAAGGTCGCTAGATAATTAGGTATAATACCCGTCAACTTCTCGGCCAGAAGCACAAGGCCAATGATCAGAATATGATTAATCAGTCCCCACAAAAAGATGGGAAAGCCTAGTAAAGTCCCTAACAAAGGCTTTCTCTTCGGGTGGCCACTCAGGCTCAGGTCTATTAGTTTGTACTTCCGCAGGTGGGAGGCATAACTCGCTGCCTTTGCTTGCAGGTGCTGCCATTCGTCGGTCGGTAATTGGCGTAGCGAAGACAACATCACCTGAGTTCGTGTATGGTGATTCGATACCGATTGCGGATCGTCATTCTGCAAAGCCCTGGAGAGGGTGAGTAACAACTTTTCTTCTTCCTTGCCTCGTGTATCAATCAGCTGGCCACGCATGCGCTTGTCGACCTCTAGTGTCAAATTCTTTATCGCTTTCGACGAATTAGCCTCGTATCGATCTTTCCAATCAGCGACCAAGATTGGCTCCGCATACTGTATGTAGGCCCGGCTGAAAGCCGTAGTCGGCGACTCATAACTTATCGTGGCTGGCAGTATACGCAAGCCCAATGTCCAGTTTTGATTGCTTTCCGTGGCCAGTGCTATACGCGCCATACCCGATTTTAATGGCCGCAATTTCAACTCCAGTTCGCTTTCCCCTTCTGGGGCTATGAAGAGGCAACGGCCATCACTGAGTAGCTCGATGACTTTACTAAATGAGGCGTCATTATCAACATTTAATCCAGCAGCACGATCTTGCGCACGGGCTATAGGTACCACACCCGCAAAACCCAAAAAACCAGCCAGCAGCTTGTTCTGAAATAGACCCGCGTGAGCCAGAAAATGCAAGCGCTCATCCATGAATATACCTACAAAAAGCGGATCCATGAGCGTATTCGGGTGGTTGCCCGTTACTATCATCGGGCCTTTCATCTTTGCTCGCTCCAGGCCTCTAACTTCCGAACCGGGGTAGAGCACCCGCAACATCCATCGCGAGCAAAAATGCAGTAACCAATAAGCCGGGTCAGACCACCTGATCATGCCGTGAAGTTGAGGAGAAAATCGCGAAGCTCACCATCGAATTTTTCCTCCTCTCCAAAATGAAACTTGACTTGTACAGGTAAGACGAAGATCGGCAGCCGCTGCTCTTTGATATACTCCCGATGCAGCTCAAGTCTGGAAGCATCTTTCTCTGTCGTAATAATTGCTTTCTTTCGGCTGTCCATCTGTTTGAATCGGGTCGCCAAATTGCTCATATCCTGGTGGGTGAAGTAGTGGTGATCTTCGTACTCGAGCGAATGCACACTGCGGGAAAGGCTATTTAGATACTCAATTAGATATTCAGTATTGGCAATGGCACAGAGCAGGAGTATGTCGACCTCTTCGTCTAGTTGAAGCCGATACCTGGGGTCGAGCATGTAGTAAGCCGGTGCATAGTCGTAATAGCTAAAAAAGAGTGACTGCCCTGCCTGCGGATCTATTTCGGCGCGTAGCGCATCGGCTTTTTCCTTGCTTAGATCGTGCGGGCACTTCGTCACGACTATTGTGTCGGCTCTATGATAAGCATTTCGCCATTCGCGAAGCCTTCCGCTGGGTAGCAGATGGTCTTGTGTGAATGGCTTGGAATACTGCGTGAGTAAGATATTCAGCCCTGGCCTTACCGCCCTATGCTGAAAAGCGTCGTCTAACACGACGAGCTGCAAATCGGGCTTGGCCGATACGATTTGTGGAATGGCTAAGGCCCGCTCTTCAGCTACCGTTACCGTAAGCTCCGGAAACTTGCGAAAATATTGCAAGGGCTCATCACCTACCTGCTCGGCATTGTGACTTCGGTTTACGATCAAAAAGCCGCGGCTCTTACGTCGGTAACCCCTGCTCAAAGTTGCTATGTTGAGATACGGCAACAGCTTACGCACCAGATACTCGACATGCGGTGTCTTACCCGCCCCACCTACCGAGAGATTTCCCACACTGATGACCGGCAAATTGAAAGAAATCGACTTCAACCAACCCGTTCTGTAAGCCCAGTTGCGCAAACTCACCCCCACCCCATACAAAATGGATAGCGGTGCCAGCAACAATTTTATAACCGTAGATCGAAACACGACCCTTTGAACAGATAAGCCGGGAGAATAGTCGAATGCCTGCTCAAAATTGAACTAGGTGGCCACCTGCGGAAGCCTGCCTGCCGAGGGCACGCAGGCAGGTCTAAAAAAATATTACTCCTTTGGGAACTTTATGCCTAACTCATAATGTTAGCACCCCGAATAGGTAGGTTTTGCGCCTAGGCGCAAAACCTACCCCTCAAATATTATCAAACCAATCAACGCTTTTGCCGCTATGGAACGCAACGAACGCAATCGGCTTTTCGAGTTGGAAATGATCGACCACTACAAGGCGGTCTACAATTTCCTTTTGCGTCTGAGCGGCAATGAAACCGATGCTGTCGACCTGACGCAGGATACCTTCGCTCGGGCATTCACCAAGCTTCACCTATATCAAGCAGGTACCAATGCCAGAGCATGGCTTTTCCGAATCGCACACAATTTGTTCATCAACAAAGTGCGAAAAGATGGTAGACAGCCCACAGATGAGCTCGACGAGATAACGGCTTACCAACGCCAAGACACCAGCCACAGCTTGAGTGGGTTTTTAGACCTAAGACAAGCCGGTGCGCTAGACCGCGATTTTTCAGACGAAGTGAATTCAGCCCTCAACCGGCTGTCTGAAGAGCACCGGGTGGTGTTGCTCATGGCAGACCTTTACGATTTCAGCGAAAAGGAAATAGCCGAGACACTCGATCTCAAACTCAATACGGTCAAGTCACGTACGCACCGCGCACGTAAGAAGCTGATCGATATGCTTAAGCTTTTCGCTAGGCAGGAGTACGGTATTCACTCGATGCGTTGATCATTAAAAGAATCAACAAAGTAGGCCGCCACGCCAGGAAATGCCTTCGCGGGGCGGCCCATCTTGGCAATATCTTTTTGTTATGAGCAGTAAAAATTTTTCACCGGCTCAGCCAATGGGGGAAAATCCTGGTCAGAACTGTCAACCGCAAATAGAAGTGATAGATCAGACCAAAGAACCCCAATTTCAGAATCATCATCATCAAACCGATGATCTTACGGCTTTCAAAGTTTTATTAAAAAAGAATTTAGCGTTCAAACGCCCTGCCCCAGAGCTACTCACCAAGATACACGAACGAATAGACAGGCTCGACACTTAAAGCCCTCGCGGGAAATTATCCCGCTGCGCAGCACTGCTTTCCGTCAAAAGGCTTTGTACTTTTGCCCCCCGAAACAACCCGACCATGAAAGTTTCTCTTCGCTGGCTGCGCGATTACCTACAAATAGACCTGCCCCCCGAACAAATCGGAGACATTCTGACCGGTACCGGACTGGAAGTCGAAGGTATTGAAGAAAAGGAATCCATCCCCGGTGGATTAGCTGGTATCGTTGTTGGTAAAGTCGTAGAATGTGGCAAGCACCCCAATGCAGATCGGCTGTCTTTGACCAAAGTCGATGTGGGGCATCAAGAGTTACTTTCTATTGTATGTGGTGCGCCCAACGTTGCCGCAGATCAAAAGGTATTGGTTGCTACTGTAGGTACCATGCTCCACCCGACCGAAGGAGAGCCTTTCAAAATCAAGAAGGGTAAGATCAGGGGTGAGGTCAGCGAGGGCATGATCTGTGCTGAAGACGAGATCGGTCTTGGCACCGACCACGACGGTATCATGGTGTTACCAGAAGATACACCCATTGGCAAGCCCGCCGCTGAGGTCTTCGAGTTGCAATCTGATCACGTTTTCGAGATCGGACTGACGCCAAACCGATCAGATGCAACTAACCACTTGGGTGTAGCATTCGATCTGGCTGCGGCCTTGCGCGTTAATCACGACTCTAACGCGGAGGTTGCTCAGCCCGACCTGAGTGCCTTTGAAGCTCAAAATGGCTCGGAAGTGACCGTAGAGGTCAAAGATCCAGAGCTATGCCCGCGCTACGCCGGTTTGGTTCTAAAAGACTTGAAAATCGGTCCTTCGCCAGACTGGATGCAGGACCGCCTGCGCGCTGTGGATGTACGACCAATAAACAATGTGGTCGACATCACCAATTACGTGCTTCACGAAATGGGCCAGCCGCTACACGCCTTTGATTTAGAAAAGATTGGTGGCTCAAAAGTCATCGTACAAACACTGCCGGAAGGCACCGAATTCATCAGCCTCGACGAAACGACGCGCAAGCTGCGCAGTGAAGACCTCATGATCTGCGATGGAAACAACAAACCCATGTGTATAGCCGGGGTTTTTGGAGGGCTGAATAGCGGAGTAACTGATAAGACTACGGCCATCTTCCTGGAGTCGGCCCACTTCGATGCAGGATCGGTTAGGCGCACCAGCATGAGCCACAATTTACGCACCGATGCCGCTAAGATATTCGAGAAGGGTAGCGACCCAAACATAGCCGCAGATGCCCTCAAACGAGCAGCCCTGCTCATGCAAGAATATGCTGGTGCCACCATATCTAGCCAGCTCATAGATCACTATCCCAAGCCCATCAACCCACTGCCTGTGCGCGTGCGCTACCAGCGCATCAACGAGCTAATCGGTATCGAGATCGCCCCCGATAAGGTACATGCCATACTCGAAACCATGAATATGGACATCATTGAGCGCTATGCCGATAGCTTCGTCGTGGGTGTACCGACCAACAAAAGCGATGTGACCCGCGAGGTGGATGTGATCGAAGAAGTACTACGTATTTTCGGATTTAATAATGTACCTACGCCGAGCGAGATCACCACGGCCATGGTGGTCGCGCCCGATCCCGACCCTGTAGCACTCCGGGATATGGTTGGCGATTTGCTGATAGCAAACGGATTCCATGAAATGATGGCCCTAAGCTTATCTGAAAGTAAGTACTATGGGGGCGGCCCCGGCGCAGATCGCGTAGACGGTCTGGTCTACATCAATAACACCAGCAACGTACACCTCGACATCATGCGGCCAGACCTGCTTATGAGTGGGCTCGAAGCTGTAAAACACAACGCCAACCGCCGAAATGAAGACTTAAAACTCTTCGAGTTCGGCAGAGCATACAAACTCGATGGCGAAAAATATCAGGAAGACAATCGACTAAGCATCCTCTTAACTGGTCGCCACACGGCAGAAAGCTGGCACGGTGGCAACTCATCCGAGCCTGTCAGTTTTTACACCCTTAAGGCTGCAGTCAATCTCGTGCTCAACCGACTAGGCATCAGCGGCTTTCAAACAGAAGAAGCTCCAAATGAGACTTACAGTTATGGCTTACGCTATCGCCGTGGCCCGATGGTTATAGTCGATCTGGGTCGGGTGCGTGATGAAATTTGTACTTCCGCAGGTTGCGAGGCCGAGGTGCTATTCGCCACCTTCCATTGGGACAATCTGCTGCGCGTCTTACCCAAGAAGCGTATGAAGATGCAGGAACTCAACAAGTACCCCACCGTGAGAAGAGACCTGGCGCTGGTCGTAGATAAGTCCGTCAAATTCGCCGATCTGGAAAGACTGGCCTTTAAGTCGGAAAAAAAGCTACTTACCTACGTCAATCTCTTCGATGTCTACGAGAATGAAGAACAGCTCGGTGAAAGCAAGAAGAGCTACGCCCTGAGCTTCATTCTCGAAAACCAAGAGAAGACCCTCACCGATAAAGAAGTGGATAAAGCCATGAATAGAATCTCAGGAGCCTTTACTGCACAACTCGGCGCAGAACTGAGGCGTTAAACTGACGTAGATATCACACCGGTTAATCCCCGACGTAGAACCTAAAGCAAGTACACCCATGGACCTGTCGAGCCGCATTGACAGCTTTTCTAAAAAAATTCACCAGTTGGCCTCCAAAGTCGATCGCCAGCGGGAGGAGAACGTGGCGCTGGCCAGAGAAAACGACGAGCTAAAAACCGAGCTCGATCGCCAGCGTGGTCTCATCCGGTCATTGAAGGAAAAACTAGAGCGAGCCAGTCAACCCGTCAGTGAACAGGTCGGGGCAGCCACTACATCGACCAGCGACAGTGATATAGATAAAGCCGAGATCAGAGAGCAACTCGATTTTTGCCTATCTGAGATCGACAAGTGCCTCGATTGGCTACAGCAGCAATAAGAACCCACATGGATCAGAATAAAGGAGAAAATACCAAGTCGATCACCGTGGTCATAGCCGGTCGCCCCTACCCGCTGCGGGTCAATCCGCAAGAGGAGGCCGGCCTACGTAAGCTGATTGCCCAGATCAACGAGCGCTTCAACGATTTTCAGATCAAGTATACCGACCGAGATAAGCAAGACTGCCTAGTCATGACCTTGCTCACCTACGCATCGGAGCTACGCTCGGCTCGCAAGGCTGCTAGTGTGCACGCCGGTGGCGAGATCGGCCAGCGGCTTGCTCAACTCGAAGAATTAGTTGATTCCATGCTCTAAGCCATGTTGATACTTCCGAGAGATCTATTGGCGGTAGCCAAAAATAATGGGAACTCTTCGGAGCCTAATATTCAGGTCTTATTGCAATCAGAAGGTCTCTCTGCACTTAGCAAGCAACTATCAGAGCCTATTTATGAACGCACGGGCTACTTGGCGACTCATGCTTTTTCTTTCATTATTCAGGGTGAGCAACAGATCGAAACTTATGAAGGCGATCTGCTGCGCATAACAGCAGGAAGTGGCATTTTGATACCCCGTGACTTGTACCAGATCAGCGACTTGGTGCCAAAGGGAGGTATGTTCAAATCTTTGCTGATCTACTTCGATTCAGTTGATGTTGTGGCCAAATTTTTGGGTGAAAATCTCAATGCTTTTGGACTTTTGGAAAAATCCAAATATCCAAATAGCCTACCACTCACTTTCAAGCTGGAGGCTCAAGAAAAAAAACTGATCCAAAAAATCACCAGCTCTGACAGCACGAGCCAAACACGCGATCAGGTCAAAGCCTTGCTCACTTTGCAGTCTAAAAACCCCAAAAACCTGTTCCCTAGCCTGATCCGATTCGATAGCTTTAAAAGGAGAGATTTCAAACTGTTTATGCGCACCCATGCCGAAAAAGCCTTGCGTGTAGAAGACTTTGCTTACTTGACCGGCCGGAGTTTGAGTACCTTCAGAAGAGACTTCAAAGCCGCATTCGGCCAACAACCAAGACAGTGGCTCAGAAAACGGCGACTCGACCACGCATATAACCTCCTGCTTAAAGGCAAGCATCGAGTAAGTGACTTATCACAAGCGGCAGGATACGAAAACGTCAGCTATTTCATACGCGAGTTTCGCAAGCAATTCGGCCAGTCACCTAAGCAGATGATGATGGCCCAAAGCGCAATGGCCTAATGTACCAGCGGCTGAAATCTGCATACAAAGCCCTGGTTCCTGAATCCGTTTCTCGCCTATTTGAAAATCCGATTAGATGGCTGGTCTCTCTGCCTTATCGCGGCAATCGATACTACTGCCCACTTTGTCAAACCAAGCTCAATCGTTTCATTGTACTAGAAGACGGCCACGCGCTCTGCCCTCGCTGTGGTAGTCTGCCGCGAACGAGGAGACTCTGGTTTCTGATCGAAGAAATTCTTGAGCAAGCCAATGACCGTTTAACCATTCTCCATTTCTCTCCACCAGCATCTCTACGCAAACGAATCCTAAAAAGAATCACCCAAAACAAGCTGTCCGTGAGCTACCAAACGACAGATACCGCCGGAGAATTTACCGCCGATTTAGCCATTGATCTCACCGATAACGATTTACCTGATGATAGCTTCGACCTCATCATCTGCTATCACGTCTTAGAGCATATCGAAGATGACCGCAAAGCTATATCTGAGCTGTTTCGACTACTCAAACCAAATGGACAAGCACTCATTCAAACACCCTTCCTGGCAGAAGAAGGAAAAGCTAAGGAGCTGCCCAATATCACTACAGCTGCGCAAAGGCTTCAGCATTACGGCCAGGAAGATCACGTTCGTGTATACACCGTTTCTGCACTCGATGAAAGGCTAAAGTCGGCGGGTTTTACCACCCACATCCGAAAAACACCCAATGGTTTTTCTGATGATGCCGAGCGCATGCAATTAAAAGAAGTAGAATTTGTGATTGCAGCAAATAAATAATCTTTTGACCGATTTGGACTATTTTTGTTGTGTCTACTCGTGTTTCTTTGTGCTGTAGCCGATGGCTACATCACAAAGAAATATAGCTTATGAAAATCTCTTTCGTCGGTCTTGGCATCATGGGCAGCCGCATGGCCACTAACCTTTTAAATTCTGGCGCAGACCTTATCGTCTATAATCGCTCAGAGGCTCCACGCAAAAAACTGGAAGAGCTGGGTGCCCAGTCCACAGACGATCTTCACCAGGCCGTAGCCAATGCCGATCTGGTCATCAGTATGCTCAGTCGACCAGAAGTCGTAGAAGAGCTATTCTTCGGTCAGAACGGCGCACTTTCAGCTATGAAATCTAGCTCCACTTGGGCAGACTGCTCAACCAACAATCCATCCTTCAGCCGCCGTGCTGCCGAAGAGTCGAAAATATACAACATCCGCTTTGCAGACGCTCCAGTCGCTGGCTCTGCACCTCAGGCCGAAACATCTCAACTTGCTTTCTTTGTCGGTGCAAACCAAAAGCTATTTGCCGAATTAGAGCCCGTACTGAAGCCCATGGGTACCAAAGTCATGCACCTGGGTGATGTGGGCCAAGGCTCCGCATTTAAGATGCTAGTCAATGCTATGCTCGCCCAATCGATGATTCTATTTTCCGAGTCTTTGCTGCTGGGCGAAAAGCTGGGCATCGATAAAGAGTTTTTGCTCAAGGCAATGCCTGGTTTGCCGGTCGTTGCACCATTCACCCAGTTCAAAGTGAACATGATTAGAAATGGCGAATACCCCGTCCAGTTCCCTTTGGAGTTGATGCTTAAGGATTTGCACTTGGCGGCACTCACGGCTTATGAGGTGGGGCAGCCGTTGTATTTGGCAAATGTGGCGAAAGAGCTATATGCATCTGCCAACCAAGAAGGACTGGGTAGACGTGATTTTGCGGCTATTCACCAGTTTCTTTCATAAGTAGTTGACAGGCTTTGCCCATCAACTACTTATGAATTGTATTCCCTAGCACCTGACTTCCACTTTCCGTAATCAGCACATCGTCCTCTATGCGAATACCGCCGAAATTTCGGTAAGCAGCTACCGCATTGTAATCAATAAAATCGCTATACCTCCCTTCAGACTGCCACTTATCAATTAATGCTGGAATGAAATAAATACCCGGCTCTACTGTAATCACGAAGCCCGCTTGTAGCCTTTTGCCCAGACGCAAATAAGCCGTTCCAAATTGGTTACTGCGCTTAACTTCATCATCATAGCCAACCAGATCTTCACCCAGATCCTCCATATCGTGCACGTCCAGGCCGATCATGTGGCCCAGGCCGTGTGGGAAGAACAGCGTATGTGCGCCAGCTGCTACCGCCTCATCTACATCGCCTTTCATCAGACCGAGTGATTTCAAGCCGTTGGCAATAATCTTACAAGACTGATCATGGTATACTCTATAAGGAAGCCCTGGTCTCAAATCAGCAATGATATCTTCCTCCGCAGCTTTTACAATCTCATAGATCGCTCTTTGGTGCTCGTCCATTTCTCGACCGATGCAAAAGGTTCGGGTAATGTCTCCGGCGTAGCCCGAAGCTGATTCTGCTCCCGCATCTATGAGCAGCAGATCGCCCTCTTTTAGTCGGTTACTATGATCGTGGTTATGCAAAATATGGCCATTCCTCGTCACAATGGAAGAATAAGACAGCCTTCCCCCAGCCTGAATCGCAATTCCCTCAATCAAGCCAGCAATTTCCGATTCCAGCACCCCAGGCCTAGCAGCTTCCATAGCAGCATGGTGCATATCACGACTCGTATTCACTGCGCGTTCCATCTCTCGTATTTCCTCTTCGCTCTTGATTGATCGCTGCGAAATCACAGCGGTAATCAAACCCGCCGATGGCTTATCAGCATGCCCGACTAATGCCTGCAATACCCTTTTACGTTCAGCACGGTAAGGTGGCAAATAATGGACCTCTTGCCGATTTTTTTCCAGCCGGCTGTGTAGTTGTTTTGTACTTCCGCAGGTGGAAATACCAACCCGCTCCCCAAGCTCTCTGGTGCTGGGCTGAGCCCCCATCCACACCACATCGTCTAGCGTCATGTCATCACCGTAAAGGGTAGATTCACCTATACTGGCGTCCATGAGTAAGTGCAATCCGGGCCTGTCGATCCCGGCATAGTACCTGAAGTTGCTGTCTTGCCTAAAGGGGTAGGGATTGCCCGAATAATTCATCGGTGCCTCCTCATTGCCAGCTATTAAAATGAGTCCATTACCTACTTTCTTACAAAGGGCTTCGCGTCTATTCTTATAAGTTTCCGCCGAAAATGGGATATGCATAAGTATTTTGATTTCAAACGTAAATTTTTACTCTTCCAAAGCAACCGCAGCCTCTCGCCGCACAGCAGCCTGAGCCACGGCCACGGAGTCCTGTAGTTGATTTTGGCTCATTAGTAGTAGCCGATTGGCGACTTGCTCGCCGGTATCTGCTCCTTCGGCTGCACGGGTTATGAGTTGGCTCACATTATCGCGAGCCAACAAGATAATCTGCCATAGCTGATCACTCACATATACTTGCTGTGTCACGTTGTGCTCGAATTCGGTGCGAATGGTATGCAGCAAGCTCGCCGTGTAGGGTGTAGCTTTCAAATCTCCAGCAGGATTTCTGAGGATCAGATTGGGAATAGCAGAGCGCTCCATCAAGAGCGAAAGGCGTTCGTAGGCTTGCAATTTCAAGGCCGATCTAGACTCTGCGGCCTGCCCGTCCACTTTTTTCAACCGCTGGGCCAATATCTGCCTGATGGCCATTTCACTGCGTTGCATCACGCCCCGCCAGGCAAAAAGTAGGAATACATTTACAGCCGTGATGGCGATTAAAGCAACAGGTATCAACCAATCCATTCAAATTAAACTTGTGTCGCCAACCACTTGGTCGGCTATGCGTTATTGAGTACGAAGGGCAAATTTACTAACTTTAGGCCCGTGTTAATTTGATAAGTCGCCATGACTGTAGAGACTAAAGAACCGAAAACAGCAACTTCCACTCCGATTTCCATTACGGCTTCCGCCCTGGAGCAGCTTACACGTATCCGACAGGAAAAGAACGTCCCTGCCGACTTGGGCCTGCGTGTAGGTGTACGCGGAGGCGGGTGCGCCGGCTTCGAATACGAGCTGGGCTTCGATCAGCGCAAAGACGGAGACCAAAGCTTCAAGATCGGTGAAGAAACCGTACTCATGCAGCCCGGCCATGCACTTTATCTGATCGGTATGGAAATAGACTGGGCTACTGGCCTAGACAACAGAGGCTTCACCTTCAACAACCCCAATGCTAGTGAGACTTGTGGGTGTGGGACGTCGTTTAGTGCTTAAAGCTTATCGCCATCCTTTAAAGAAAGAAAGCCGAGCGCAATGCGCTCGGCTTTCTTTTTTTAGAGAAATCGCTGCAGCTCTGCCCCGACGATCGATTGTAAACTCACGATCGCCAAGTTCTTGGCTTGCTCACTGGTGAATCCATTATTCATAAAGTAGTCTTCCGTTCTGACCAAGGTTTGGTAGTAGGCCAGCTTAAGGGCATCTACAGATCGAACATGCAGTGGGTCTGTCGTAGCCCAGGCATCCAAGCGAGTCCAAAGGGTGGTTTCCCATTCTTGGGCTCTTCTGGCGGTGGCTGTACTCACCGGCTGGCTGGCCGAGAAATATTTGACTCGGTCACTGTCGGCCGTGGAAGATACCTGTGCATCTACCTGGCCTGCGCTGAGGTCATTGGCTACCGTATGCAGTAGTTTCGTCTCTGGCCAGGAAAGAAAATCGGTACTCACTTCATCTTGCGATAAGCGACGATACTTCTGCACGCCAGGTAGACTAGTCCAAGCCGTATTATAAGCCGCAGTCGTGCCGGGGCCGTAATAACCATCTAGCGCACCCTGATAGTAGTTTTTAGCCTTGAGCATACGCTGCAACTCTATGACCGACTGGCGCTTGAGGTTGCCTCTTATATTAGGTAGCGCAGCATTTGTTGTTGCGTTCCCAGAGAAGGTGCCAACCGTAGATTCTCCACCGCCTATAGTTACCGTATTATTGAAGGTTGTCGGTGCAGGAGCCGTATTACTTTGGGCTACTGGTGGGTTGTTGTCTATATTCAACGGAATGAGCGGCTTCTTTACACCCGTTTCCCACTCGGTAATAGGCACGAGTCTGTAGTTGTTGATGATCTTCACAAAGGCGTCGCTGTAGCCGAGACCTCTGATTCTCTTCACATCTGCCTGGGCTTGATCACGACTTGGGTATACGCCCGTCATAACTTTAAGGGACTGATCGTCTGACTGCACATAGAGCGTGCCCGCCTTTTCGAGTTCCGCCCACTTCAGGTCACTATTCAGTCCCTGTGAGGCCAACTGAACGACAGCGATATCGCTGCCTGCGCTCAATGGCTGTTCCAGCAGTACCGCGTTGCGAAAGTTGCGCTCCTGCAAGCGGTCTACCACAGCCTGCGCTTTTGCCCGGCTGCTAAAATTGCCGATATAGACCTGATGAACGTTACTTTCTACTTCTTGAGCATAGATGAAGCCCAAATTTTTCAAGCTGCTAAAATCTTCCAGACTCACATCTTGAAAAAGGCCGACCTGAACGGTAAACAACTGGTCTTGAGCATGTATGGGCGCAGCTGCTCCAAAAGCGAACACAGCAAGCAGTAAAATCGCATATCTGCGAATGGTATCAATAAACATATAAGGTTGGTTTTGAGAAATGGATTTTGGTTCTGATTGTTAACGGAACAAAACATTAGATATTTTAACATCAGTTTTAGGGTTAAAGATCGAAGAGTTTTTAAACCTAAATGGAAAGGTAGCATCATAGAGTTGTACTTCCGCAGATGGAGTGCTTCCTAGAAAACCTTGGTGGAGGTATAGACGCAAAATATTGCGTCTCCACCATGGGCGTCGCTATACGCCTCCCACCTGCGGAAGTACAAAAAAACCAACCCTACCTTTGACATTGACCATAAGCTCACCCATGACCAAAGATGGCGACTTGCTCATACGCCTTCGTGACCCGACCAAGCGTTCACGGGCATTCAGTGATTTGGTGCAATTATATGGTCCGAGATTACATGCTCATCTAATGCGTATGCTACACAGGCGAGCCGACGCAGATGACGTGCTCCAAAATGCATTCGTGAAGGTGCACAGAGGGTTGGAAAATTTTCGCGGTGATAGTCAGCTCTACAGCTGGATGTATCGAATTGCGACCAACGAGGCACTGGCCTGGCTGCGAAAAAGACGCCGAACGCTATCTATCGAGGCCGAAGACGAAGGCCAATGGGTAGACCAGCAGTTGACAGCCGAGCCGTTCTTTGATGGTAGCGAAGCTGTACGAAAACTGCACGCCGCCATTGCCACACTGCCCGATAAACAGCGCGAGGTCTTTCAACTTCGCTACTTCGAAGAACTACCCTACAAGGACATGAGCGAACTGCTGCAAACCTCTGTCGGTTCGCTGAAAGCCAGCTATCATCACGCAGCAAAAAAGATTGAAAACTACCTCAGAAATGAATCTTAACACGCCAAATTTAGACGAGCTCAAAAATCAGGGCGATGGGTTTCGTCGGGCCGATGCCGATTTCTTCAGGCAGCTCGCCAAAGATGTAGAAGCCAAAGCTAAGCCCCAAGCTAAGACGCGGACGCTGTGGCCCTATTTGATTAGTGCGGCGGCAGCTGTACTGTTACTGATCTATGTGCGCAGCGGTTCGAATGGATTGAAGCCCGATGCGAATACGAACGCCAATGCCGAAGACCTCATCGAAGAGTTGACCGACGAAGAGATTTTCGCCTATATCGAAGACAACGTCCATGAATTCGAGCTGGAACTCTTGAGCGAAGAGCTTGAAATAGATGATTTTATCGAATAAATAAATGCCTCTCCAATCATGAAATACCTCATAAAATACTTTTTGCTCGCGCTGCTTATGTGCATGTCCACTGTCTACGTCTCTGCTGAGCATACAGAGCCTTACGTTGAAGTGATCGATATTTCTATCGATACCATAGGCCCAAGAATGGAAAAAGTTCGACAAGCCAGACAAGCATTCCTGACTCAGGAAATGGGGCTGACAGAAGCAGAAGCAGGCGCATTTTTTCCCGTTTTCTGGGAGAGAGAAGCCGAGCGCAGAAAAATGGTGCGCGAAGCCAGAGAGCAAAGGCTGCGCTCTACCGAAGAAGATCAAAGTGATGAAGATTTAGCACTCCAGCGACTGGAGAGACTCAGCGAAATGCAGAGCAAGCGAGCCGAAATAGAAGACAGATATCAAGACAGATTCTTGAAAGTGATACCGCCGACTAAGTTGCTTAAACTCGAGCCCGCCGAACGCGCCTTCAGACGCAAGCTACTGGAAAGAGTCAGACAAAGGCGTGCGAGAAGAGGCGGCCGGGGATAATTTTTTGGCTCGCGGGGCAACTTAATGGTGTACAAAGCGTATTTTTAAGCCAAGCGGTTATAGCCAATGGCACCCAAGCTAAGCTGTGACCCCCTAGTGGCAACATGAGCAGAAGAAATGAAAACCAGCGCGGGCATGGTATCCAAGAGCTGGTCACCACCTACGAAAATGGCCGAAACAGCGGCAAGCAACCATATCTAAGCGAAGAGCAATACGACGATTTGCTGGCTTATTACTATGGTGAAGAGGACTTTGAGGCTGCACTCGAAGTTTGCGATTTAGCGTTGGAGCAATTCCGGTTTACGCCAGACTTCTACAAGTGGAAAGCCGTTATTCACAAGATATTGGCTCAGGAAGACGATGCACTACATGCACTCGATCAGCTGAATATTTACGCACCTCACGATTATGAGGTTAAGCTTCTTCGTCTGGAAATACTCGTTCACTTCGAGCATGCCGACGAGAGCCGGGAGTTGCTCGACCAGATGCTGGCCGAATGCGAAGAAGATTTTCAGCTGAGCATTTTGGCTTATTACGATGCCGTCCTGCTGTCACGAGAAGGGCAGATCGCCGATGCTTTTCAGGCACTATGCAGTTCTATTCGCTTAGATCCCTGGCAGGAAGTTGCCTATGACGAGCTGTGTCACGAGCCAGCTTACACAACTTATTACTCAAAGCTTGTTCAGGTAATTGACAACATCGTTTCGACCGATGCCTTCAACGATATGGCTTGGTACTACCTGGGCGTCGTTTACGATAATGCAGGCGATGATATTTCAGCACTAGAAGCCTTCGACTATGCTCGATCACTAGATGATAAGCATCCTGACTACCTAGCAGATTATGCCGATAAACTATTCGAGCTAGATCGCTACGAACGCGCTTTGGAGTTTTACCATCGCTATCTGAAGCTACCCGACGCATTCGAATCTTTCGATACCTGCATACGAGTCGGTATTTGCTATCAGCAGTTGGAAAAGATAGAGCCTGCCATACAAGTTTTTATGAGATCGACGGAACTAAATCCAAGGTCTTACGAAGGTTATCAGCATCTGGGAGAGTGTTTTGCTTACAGTGAGCAATGGGCCAATGCGGCGACCTACTACCAAAAAGCAGTGAGCAAGAAAGATCATCCGGCTATTTGCTGGTTGGGGTTGGCTTGCTGTCGGGCAGCCATTAGTGAGTTTTCGGCAGCCGAGGAGGCTTTCATCAAAGCCATAGCGCACAGCAAAGAATTTAGCGATGCCTATGTCACTTATGCCTTGTTTCTCGTAGAACAAGGTAGAGAGCGCGATGCGCTGAATGTGATAGAAGACGCGCGCCATGAATATCTAGACGCCACCCTGGCCTATGGCTCTGTGGCGATCTACTGCATGTGCAGCAAGCGCAGGCACGGCTTGTACTTACTGGCAGAAGCACTGGATGCTTTCCCAGAAGCGACGGAGATACTCTTCGATTGGTATCCCGATCTGGAGGAAGATAGCGAAGTGCAGGCGATGCTGGCGGGTTGGAGTCAGGACGATTAGCTCTTCTTCCCAAATCCAAGGTCGATACCGAGTTGATTGATGCCGCCTCCTATATGATAAGTAGTACGCCCATATGCGATCTGGAATCGCTTGATGCGTATGGCAAATCCTAATGAGTAGCCCGCTAAACTGCGATAGTCGCTGAGCCGAAGCTCCCTGCGCGCGCCATGGTTGTAGCCGAATCGCAATCGCAGATTTCTGTTCTTACCGACCATAAGTTCGCCATTGAAAACGAAGTGGCGAAAGAAATTATCGAGCCAAATAGCTCCTGCGCCTCGATCGTCAGATTCTTGATCGAAGCCCACGAAAATGGACTCTTCTTCTTCATTGGGGTCATCGTAGAGGATGTCCCAGCGATTGAGCATACGATAGATGATGCTGAAACGAAACGGCAAATATTTTAGCTCGCGATTTATACCGATCTGAATATCTAGCGGAAGTGGTTCGCGTAAGTTATTGTAGCTGCTGACCTGTCTGCCCAGGTTGCGCGCCACTAAGCTTAGGCCGAAACGCCCCGTTGTATCTTGATAATGTATACCGATATCGCTGCCCAGCGCAAAACTATTGAAATCAGCCAGCTGGGAATTAATAAATTTTAGGTTGACACCCAATCGCCATCGCTCGCTTAATTGGCGGCCCACGCCGAGGGTAAGCGCATAGTCTGAGGCGGTAAAGCTACCTAAATCTTGACCGGTGACATCCCTACGGGTGAAGTCACCGTAGCCCACGTACTGTAATCCAGCTTGGAAGGTCATGCGCAGATCGGGCTTATGCACAGCATAGGCAACGTAGCTATTGCTGATGCCCGCTGGGTGAAAAGCATGACTTATGGCTACGCGCTTGGCCATGCTTTCATTGAGTAGAGCGGGGTTTCGGTTCGCTAAGCTCAGATCGTCATCAGCTAGGGCGATATGGTGACCGCCCATAGCCGCTACTGTTGCCGAGTTGGGCAAGTTCAGGAATTGATAGGCGGTAATACCACCAACCTGAGCGGTCGTTTGACCAATAAAAAGCGAAGCCAGAAACAATGAGAGTAGTAAGCGAAGCTGCATAAAATCTAGTCCTTTTGAGGAACGGGGCCAGGATCACCCTGCCGCCATAGGCTGCTACAAACCCCGTGAGAACAGTCCATTAAACGCTCAAGATCGCCATTTTCGGCGTAGATCCAGAGCTCACCATGCTCATTGTCGCCATCGAGATAAAAACCTTCGGCTTTGAGCTGACCGCTGGCATACCACTCTTTGAATGGCCCTTGCTCTTGATTGTCGGCAAAGGTGACCTCTTCGGATACTTGTCCGTTGGGGTGATAGACATACCAGGAACCCGACATGACACCATTAACATACTGACCGGATTGACGGAGGTAGCCTTCTTCCGTTTCATATAAGCGAAAAGGACCGCTGAACTGACCGTTTTCATAAGTCTCTACTTGTACGGTATCACCCGTACTAGCAAATACGGCTCTAATACCATCGAGCTGACCATCGGTGTAGTTGGCGACTTCTTGTACCTTTCCGTTGGGGCCGATGACTTCGTATTTACCCTGGCGGAGGCCGGTTTCACTATCGACGAAGTAGCGCTCGCAGTAGCCTTGCTCGTCGCAGTCTTCTACCTGGCTTAGGTTGCTACCGCAGGACGATAGGATGATAAGGGTTATGAGGGCTGGGAATGGCTTATGTGTCATGTGGTATTAACGATACCGACGAGCGGTTGATTTTATCGGTAACATATCGAGCTGCCTAAATATCTTTAAATTTTTACCCCGGATTGCCAGGGTTTAACGGATTCCACAGCTTTTTTGATGCCTCTGGTACGCGCAAGCACTTTTGGGATTCCATAGAACACGAAACGATGAAACGCAAAAACTATCTAATTTTAAAAGTATGAATTTGCTCATTTTCACACTACCTATTATGATATTGGTCTCCACCTGCGGAAGTACAAATACAGATGAAACCCTCAGCACGGAAAAGCGCGCGGCTATAGAAGAGCGACTGATGGCTGAACTTAGCCCGAGCGATGATCGAGCCGGGCGGCAGCGCAATGAGTTGATCAATTTTGCGATAGACCGAGCTTGGGATGTGGAACCCGCCCAAGCGGGGTATTTCTGGGAGGTGACTAAAAATGGTGAGGGCGATTTACTGCGATGGGGCGATCTGGTGCGCGCGCACTATCGGGGTATGCGGCTGGATGGAAAAGTTTTCAATGACTCGCGCCTGCAAGGCGGAAAGCTGGATTTTTATGTGGGTGCTATGATACCGGCCTGGAATGATGTACTCCAGAAGGTCCGACCCGGTGCCGCTTTGCGGATATTGGTGCCGAGCGATTTAGCTTACGGAGCCGAAGGCCTGACTACAGCAGATGGCGAACAGATCGTAGCCCCGCACACGACTATGGCATTCGAGATTGATGAGATCGAGTTGGTGAAAAAAGCGGGAACTGATTAAATTTGACGCCTGCCCAACTCACCTTACTAAACTCTCACTATCGTGTGGTTTGAATTTAATCTGCACAGCGGGCTGCTGTTGCCCATTGTGTTGCAAGGGCTCATTTTTGGTCTCGTTTTGCTGGTGCGTGGCATACGCGAGCAGCAATTGAAAGATCGGCTACTTGGGTTTTTCCTGATTTTTGCAGCCTTACTTGTCGCACAATGGATGCTGGGATTCGCCGGCTGGTACAATGATAAAGATGCGCGCACCCAGTTTATGTACTACTTCATCTGGGACTGGACGCTGGCACTTGGGCCGCTGCTATACTTTTATTTTAGAGCACTGACCAATAATGAATTTAAACTGACCGGTAAGCATTGGCTGCACTTTGTGCCCATGGCGCTGATCGTGTTGTCTAATATCGTTTCGGCTTTCTTCGATCTGCTTATTACCCAGCAAATAAACGGGCAAGAACTACCTTACGATGCTGGGGCCTATGGTGAGTGGCATATGACTGGGCTAGGTATACTGAGCGATGTGCTTCATACATTGAGTGCGCCGATCAGCTTGATTTACTGGGGCTATACTTTCTTTTTATTCCGAAAATATCGCCAGTACGTAAAGTCCAATTTTTCGGATGATGCAGATATTTCCTTCACTTGGCTAGGAAGATTTTTACCGCTCATGCTGTTGGCCTTTTTTATTTGGTTTTTGAGGGTTTTGCTTTTGGAGCTGGGTCTATTGGCCTACGATGCCTATATCACCAGCTGGTATTTTTATTTGGCTTGGGGTGTAGTAATCTACTTTTTGTCTATGCAGGGTGCGCAAGCGCATACGCGTTTGAGACAGACGCTCTTTTTCCAGCCAGCCTTGGCCACGCCTTCAACCAATGAAATAAGCACACTAGATGAAAATGAGCTTTTCGAGCTTAGAGAAATCGTCGAATCTTTAGACAAAGCCATGACCGAGCAAGAGCTTTTTCTCGAAGCCGATCTCAATCTGAAGCGGTTGGCGGAAGTTACCAATATACAGTCAACCAAATTGTCTCGCGCTATCAATGAAGTGAAAGATCAGAACTTCAATGAGTATGTGAATGGCTTTCGCGTAGCGCGGGTTCGGGAGCTGCTACAGGGCTCGAAAGCACAAGAGTATTCTCTACTGGGTGTAGCATTAGAAGCCGGATTCAATAGTAAGGCTACTTTCAACCGAGTATTTAAACAACATACCGGGCAGACGCCGAGCCAGTATGTGAGATCAATTTCAAATGATTATTAAAACGGGGTTTCGCCCTCTGGTCAAAACATAAAATTTCTGTGGCCAAAGGGCGCAGACCCATTATATCCAGCTAATCCCTTTTTTAAGCATCGCCAATGTTTCCGCCTCTTCGCTTCCTTCTTCTGTTTTATAATCATACACCCAATTTGCCTGGGGTGGCAAACTCATTAAAATGGACTCCGTGCGGCCATTGGTGGTGAGGCCGAACTTGGTGCCGCGATCCCACACCAGATTGAATTCCACATATCGGCCTCGGCGCAGGCGCTGCCATTTGAGTTCTGCCTCCGTGGGGGTATGGGTAATGGGCTTGTCGAGTTCGGGTACATAGCAGGGTAGAAAAGTACGACCGACCGCCAGGGAAAAGTCGAATAATTCGGCAAGCGACTTACCGTCATAACCTGGCGAAAGGCGATCATAAAAAATACCGCCTATCCCTCGTGTCTCATTGCGGTGAGGAATGAAGAAATAATCGTCGGCCTCTTTTTTAAATCGCTTGTACCAGTCGGAGTGATGTTGATCGCAGCAGTCTTTGAGCTTTTGATGAAAGCTGGCAGCTTGTTTGAGATCAACATAATGAGGCGTCATGTCTATGCCACCACCAAACCAGCATACTCCATTATCTAGCTCAAAGTAGCGCACATTCATGTGGATGATCGGTCGCCTAGGGTGGCGCGGATGCAATACGATGCTCACGCCTGTGGCAAAGAACTCGCTGCTGCTGGAGTCGACTTTTAGCGATTGGGCTGCTTGGGGCGGTAGTTTTCCATAGACTTCACTGAAATTGACGCCTCCTTTTTCAATTTTTTGTCCATTGATCAGGCGAGTCCGCCCGCCACCGCCGCCTGCCCGCTGCCAGTTGTCTTCCTGGAAAGGTGTGCCGCCATCGGCCTTGGACAGACCTGTGCAGATTTCGTCTTGCAAGCCGCGAAAGGCTTCGGCAATATGATGCTTGTCTAGAACTGGTTTCATACGCCAAGTGCTGATTTTGCCCCCTCGACCGATTTTTTGCTGGAGCCCATAAAGATCTGATCATCAACCACGACTACAGGCCGCTTGAGAAAGGTGTATTCCTCAAGAATCAGCCTACGGTAATCTGCTTCGGTCAGGTCTTTATCGGCCAAGCCCATCGAGCGGTACTTCATAGCACGACGGCTAAACAAGGCTTCGTAGCTACCTGCCAGCTCTTTCATTTCATCGAGTTGCTCGGGTGTGATGGACTCGAACTTGATGTCTTGCATCTCTAGATCGGCACCCTCTAATTGTGCAATCACCTTTTGGCAAGTCTTACAGGTGGAGAGGTGATAAATCTTAGCCATAAAAAGATAAATTATTTTTGTTCTGCTCTTGTAGACGATCGTCTACAAGAGCAGAACAAAAATATCCGCATTTTGTATTTCGAGGCCAGTGAATTAATTCTCAATTCCGACGGGAGCATTTACCATTTGCACCTTCTGCCTAATCAGATTGCAGACCTGATCATCACGGTAGGCGACCCGGATAGAGTAGACCGAGTAAGCCGACATTTTGATCGCATAGACGAGCGCGTCAGTAAGCGAGAGTTCGTGACGCATACCGGCGAGCTAGGCGGGCAAAGAATCAGTGTCGTCTCAACCGGTATCGGTACGGATAATATCGATATCGTACTCAATGAACTGGATATACTGGCTAAGATTGATCTCAAAAATAGAACGCTCCTGCCCCCTGATCGGCAGAGACAACTCAGCTTTATACGCCTGGGTACTTCTGGCTGCTTGCAGTCCTACCTGCCACTAGACAGCATTTTAATATCTGCATATGCTATCGGGCTAGATGGGTTAATGCCTTTTTACAATATTGAGTTACCTAAAGAATCTTCAGATTTGCTCGATAATCTACAAGCATATTTAGCAGCGGAAGGTATCAAATTGCCAGGTAGCTCTTATGCGGCACAGGCCGATCATTCACTAGTGGATCTCTTTTCACAGCCTGACAACTACTTAGGTATTACCCTTACAGCGGCGGGGTTTTACGGCCCACAAGCTAGGTCGCTTCGGTTGAAATCGAAGCTAGATGAAAAGACCGTAAATAGTTTACAGCACTTTCTTTACAAATCGGCACTTAGTAAGCATATTCCACCTGCGGAAGTGCAAAAAAATAAACCTCCAAATAAAGTACAGCTTCAAATTACCAACCTAGAAATGGAGACCGCAGGCATATATGCACTGGCCCATGCACTGGGGCACAAAGCTGTCTCTATTTCGGTACTACTTGCTAACCGAGCCAACAATACATTCAGCGAGCAGCCAAAGAAAACGGTCGACCATATGATCGAATGGGCACTAGACCGGCTTACTGCGTTACCTTTACGTACCAATGGCTAAAAACGGAAAAAACCTCATCCTCTTTGACGGTAAATCAAGAGATCATCTGTTACCGCTGACCTTTACAAGACCAGTTGGAAGTCTCCGTGTGGGTACCTTATGCATTTACGAGAAGTGGGAAAAACGACTCAACACACCTGCCTCTTTTTTAACGCAAGACTATCTGAGTGAGCTGTTTCCGATTCGTGCAGGCGATCATAACTTGCTGATCGATGGTAGTTGTCTGCCCGACAAATCCTTACTAGAAAAAATCGACCAGCTAGGCCTGGGCGAAGCTATTTTCTATCGAGGTGAGATGATCGCAGCTTTGCTAGATCGAGCCCAGCTTTTTAGTTGGAAAGACGATAAAAATACGGGGCTATTTACTGCGTTCGAATACGAAGAGGATATCTCTAAAATAGATGCCCCAGCAGATATTTTTGCGCTCAATGATACGGAGCTGGTAAAAGATTTTCAACTCATTACCACTGGTAGAAGCTCTGCTCTTCTACCCGAGCACTGCCAAGTAGTCGGCCCGATGGATAAGCTGTTTATTGAGCAGGGTACTAAAATAGAACCTTGTACAATTATCGTCAATGACGGCCCGATTTATATAGGCCGCCAAGCGACAATTTTAGCTGGGGCCATGCTCCGTGGCCCGCTCTCCATAGGCGATCGATCAGTGATTAAGATGGGGGCAAAAATTTATGGCGCTACGACTATCGGCCCTTCGTGTAAGGCTGGGGGGGAGATCAATAATGTGCTTTTTTACGCCAACAGCAACAAAGGCCACGGTGGCTATTTGGGTAATAGCATAGTCGGCGAATGGTGCAACTTTGGTGCCGATACAAACTGCAGCAACCTTAAAAATGACTATGGAAATGTGCGCGTCTGGTCTTATGTAGAAGGCCGTTTTTCGCAGACAAACAGACAATTCCACGGTCTCATTATGGCAGATCACGCCAAGTGTGCCATCAATACCATGTTCAATACCGGTACGGTAGTCGGCGTTTCGGCTAACGTTTTTGGCGATGGATTTCACCGGCCATTCATACCCGATTTCAGCTGGGGCGGCAAGGCTACTTACAAGCTAGATCAGGCATTGGCAACAGCAGAACGGGTGATGGCCAGGCGCGACCGAGTACTCGATGAGGCAGAACGGCAGATGCTAAAAGCCGTTTTTGAGCAGACTAAAAAGTGGCGCCGGGAATAGCGACTGTTCGTATTTTTGCGAACAGTGAGAAATCGTTGAGGGATTATCCTTTCGGCGGCTCTTAAAACGGCCCTTACACTTTCAATATGCATAGACTTCATCTTATGTGCCAATTGGCAGCTCTCCTATTCGTTGTGTCTTGTGGATCTGAGACTTCCGCAGGTGGTGAGCAAACCAATGACCCAACAGCCAATAGTGCTCAAAACATCACCACTGAGCAAGACGCTACCCAGACCGGATCGCCGCCACCCGATGTACAACAAGAGCTACCAGCGTCTTGTAGCATTCTGGATAAAGAGAGTGTGCGCCGTATTTTTTCACTAGATGAAGAGCAGGCACTCATACCCGTTCACGGACAGCTCATTGGCTCTTGCTACTATAGGTTCGCCACCGAAAAATGGTCGGCCGATCTCGTTCTAGAGACAATCAACACCAATCAAGAGAATATTTTCCAGACCCAATTCGACGAAGCGACCGAGCGCATCCAGTTTAAAGGCCATGACGCCAGATGGGCCAATGGTGGCCGCATTCTACTCGTAAATGCCGAAGAACCCTACATCGTAAAGCTATCTATGCTTCCCCGCGGCCAATACGGCAAAGCACCCAACGAAGCTGAAAGAAGGGCTTTAATTGAAGAGGTGGCAGAGCTTGTCAATGAAAAAAACTAGAAAAGCCTCCTTACCGCTGCTTTCCCATCCTCACAACCCCTACATACATAAGAACGATCCCTGCCAGTAGAAGTATGAGTTTACCCCATATATAACCTTGCCCGTAGTCGGTAAGTACGGAGTAGTCTAAAACGTATGGTACTACAGATACCATCGATGCTATAATCAAGATAATCCCAACTACAATAAGAGCTACACGCATTCTAAAATCATAATGGATGTGACGATCCAGACTACTTAGTCCAGATCGTCATATCTTTTTTACCTAGTTACTGTGGTCGTAGTAGGCGTGTAAATTCCAAAAGTGATGGCGGCAAGGAGGCCGTCAACGAAAGAATGCTCCACCTTTACAGTATAGTCCTTTGTATCGCCCGCCATTTCTGTGGGGTCAGACGTATTAAGTGGTGCTAATCCACCAATCAAATAGTGATTTTTCTCTCTGAGTTCAACACCGGTTTATGCACCATCACCCACATCATATATGAGTGTATAACAAGAAGAGGCCGTCATCATTAAGACAGCCGCTATCATAGCTAGAAGATTTTTCTTCACGTTTGTATAATTAGAGGTCCTACTCGTATGGCTTTTCGGTTACGCCCCGTTTATTTTAGTGGGTTCTGGTCTCCACCTTACCAGGCAAAATTGCTGTAGTGGTTTGCCAAATTAATGAATAAGTTTTCAAACGAGGCTGAGCAGATAAATATTAAGTTCATTTTAGTACACACTCTCCGTTTTTAACGACCTTACAACTATGTATTTACACTACCTCATCGTACACCAGCTACGCAAGGAAGCTGGCGATAGCCAAATGGAGCTGCGACTCAGCCAGAAAACCTTACTGCTAGATCAGGCAGCGACTGAGTTGATCACCCGTCTCGATCAGCTCTTCGAGCGCAAGAACGATATCCTCCAGGGTTACTTGGCCGAGCCCGACGAGGCACTCTTTCCTGGGCTATACCAAAGCTGGCTCGACGATGGGCGCCAAAAAGAAGCTTTCATACAGTTTAGTCAGGAATCGATGCGTGCCCTTGCCCAACTACTCACCAGCGTAAGCGGTGCCAAGGGTGGCTATATGCTCTTCGCCGATTACACACTCGAAGAAGAGCGGCGTATCGGTATTTTCCTGATCCGCGAGCAAGACGGCCTCATGTTCGGCCAGCCAGTGGAAGAAGAAGAGCAGAAATTTTCTCTCGAGGCCGTTCGCTATCTCGATCTGGATCACCTAGCTATGGCCGGTCGCATTTTTTCGGGTGCAGGCCGCAATGTACAACTCATTCGCCATGCGCGTACCCAAACACAAATTAGCCAGTATTTCGGAGATTGGCTCGGCTTGATCAAGGCAGAGACCAGCACCGAGCTGACCTACAATTTTATGGAAGCGGTCAGAGAACTGCCCCTACCCAAAGACCCTGAGTCTGGCTTCGCCATGGAAGAAGCCGATTTCAACAAGGCTTTGGTTAATTACGCCAACAAACAGCCCCAACAAACGATCCGAGTCGACGACTTCGATCAGTTCTTCTACGGTGAAGAAAAGCCACTTCGCGCATACTTGAGCGAGCAATCAGAAGACGAATTCGACGATGGCTTCCGCGCAGATCGATCCCTTTTGCGCAAGGCATTTTATCTCAGAGCCAGCGACCAAGGTGTATCGATCTCACTCAACAAAGAGCACTTGCGCCAGAATGTAGTAGAGATAGATGAAGAAGCTGGGCGTATTACCATCAATAGCCCGCAGCTAGCTGACCTACTGAAGGGGCAGCTATAAAAAAAGCCGATGCTTTTCGCATCGGCTTTTTTATTTTTTAGTGATCTGCTATCGCTTTCCCTTCTTCCAGGAAAATTCCGGCTTCTAGCTTTTTGCGAACCGCCGCAAAGGCATCCAACGTACGTTGAATGTCCTCTTCGGTGTGAGTTGCCGTAGGGATCATACGCAGCAGGATGGTTCCTTTAGGTATCATCGGCGGCAATACAACCGAGCAGAAGATACCATGCGTCTCGCGTAAGTCCTTAACCAAAGCCCCCGCTTCGCCAACTGTACCTTTCATATACACAGGCGTAACACAAGCCTCCGGATTTCCGATGTCGAAACCGAGATCGCGTAGGCCATTTTGCAGGGCGTAGACATTCTTCCACAGTCGTTCGCGTATTTCGGGGCGGTTGCGAATGATATCTAGACGCTTCAGTGCACCGACCACCATCGGCATACACAGCGACTTGGCGAATAGCTGGCTGCGCAGATTGTAGCGCATAAAGTCCATCAGGTACTTGTCCCCCGATACAAAAGCACCGAAGCCCGACATCGACTTGGCGAAAGTAGAGAAGTAGACATCGACTTGATCTTGGATACCTTGCTCTTCGCAAGCACCGGCACCAGTTGGACCCATCGTACCGAATCCATGTGCGTCGTCTACTACGATACGGAAACCATACTGTTCTTTGTACTGCAGGATCTCCTTCATGTTACCCTGCTCGCCTTTCATGCCAAAGACACCCTCGGTCACGACCAGAATGCCACCGCCTAACTTATCGGCTTGCTCCTTAGCTTGCTCCATGCGGCGCAGGAAGTGTTTGGTATCATTGTGCTTGTAGGCATACTTCGGCCCCGTATGCATGCGGATACCATCCATGATGCACGCGTGGTTTTCTTTGTCGTAGACCACTACGTCATTTCGGCCGAGCAGCACGTCGACTATCGACATAATGCCCTGATAACCAAAGTTTAAGAGCACAGCGGCTTCCTTTTGGGTAAACTCGGCCAGCTCGCGCTCCAACTGCTCGTGCAGGTCGGTTTCGCCGCTCATAATGCGGGCACCCATGGGGTAGTGCAAGCCGTATTCTTCGGCGGCTTTGGCATCGGCTTCACGTACTTCTGGCAGCTGCTCTAGCCCCAGATAGCAGTTGATGTTCCAGATCACCATTTCGCGACCGTTGAAGTTCATGCGAGAACCTGTCGGGCCTTCCAGTTTTGGAAATGCGAAGTAATTGTGGGCTACATCCATATATTGGCCAAGCGGGCCCATGTGCTCATGCACTTTGTCGAATAGGTCTTTCATACAGTAGTAAATTGCTTGTTGGCGGCTGCAAAGATAAACAATTAAAACAGGGTGTTTGTGCATTAGAGAAACAGACGAAAGTCAAAATGTGGCCGATCTATGAAGTCTAAAAAAGAAACTGCTGAACAATTTACTGACGATCTGCTGTACTATCCTGCCCCGGATTTAGTGGTCGAAGTAACCTCAAAAAGCACAGATGGTCGTGATCGAGGTATCAAGTTTCGATCCTATGAAGAAGCTGGCGTAAGTGAATACTGGATCGTAGATCCCAAAAAGCACTGCGTAGATCAGTTCATTCGAGGCAAAAACCAAGCTGATAAAATTGTTTTTCTACCGTATGCTGAACTAGAAATTAACGATAATATTTCTTCGAAGGTGCTACCAGGCTTTGTAGTTCCAGTTCGCGCATTTTTTGCAAAGGAAGCGCGCACTGAAGTATTGCGCAAGTGGAATGAAGGCTAGAATAAGTACTCTAGCCCAAACACTATGAAGCGGCTGCTGAGGTTAAACTCAAAAGTGTCGCTGCGCCTCTCAAATTCAGCTTCCTCACTCAGCTTTGAAGCAAAAATAGAATATCGCAATTGGCCGAGCTGAGTCAATATACGCCACCTCGAGCTGAATTGATAGGCCAAACCTGGACTCACTCCAAAGGATATTTCCCGGTTGAAGTTATCGTTTCGTACATCCCCACTCTCATCTTCAGTTCTAGATCTCGATCTATTAAAACTGATTCCCGGTTGTAGAAAAAATTGAAGCTTAGAAGACGGATTAACCCAGTATCGACCAAAAAGCGATAACTGAAAAGAATTAGTAATGTCATCGGAAAATATAAATGGACCTGCCGGAGATGATGTTCTGAAAGAACTATTTCTATCTATGAGTCGAGCATAACTCAAACCGAAGCCCAATGACCACCGGCTGCTCATACGCCTGAAGTAAGTTGGACTTATTGAATAATCTGTAATTACCCTATTCTTTCCATCTATTATCTCGCCCAAATCAGAAGAGCGGAATGAGATACCCAACCCTACTGCATTATTGTAGTTCAACTCCTCCTGACCGTAGCTATGCATGGCTACGAGCATACAAATAGCTATAAAAATATATTTCATGTGTTATCTGGTTTAGTATGTTTTTTCAAAACGATCGGGCAGATAGTTTCCCCATCTCTTATTAAAGGTATGGACTTCAGATGTAATTTCCCCGCTCGGTTTGTTCAGATTATTGCCCGCAAGCAGCCATGCGTAAATACTACCGTACAGATTATATACTTCCGAAAAACCTCGCTCACGCAGTGTCGCGCACATCTTATTCGACCGGTAGCCGATGGTGCAGTATACCACTATCGGTCTGTTTTTATCTAAATCATCTAATATATCGTAATTCGGATTTTTATAGCCCAGATGTATAGCCTTAGGCAAGTGGCTCACTTCATATTCTTCTACTTCCCTGGCGTCCAGAAGTATAGGATTTTCTAAATTTTGTACTTCCGCAGGTGGGATGCTGTACGCGTCTACGGTTACCGTGCTGGCGAGTTTCTCGTTCAGCGGCTCGTAGGGGGTCTGCAAATGCTTGGGTAGGGTCTGGCTTCTACAGCTGCTTGCCAATAAAAGAAGTATAATTAAATAGCGCATATCCAATTATTTTTAGCTGGTCGGCCTTCGGCCGACCAGCTAAATTACTACTCTGACACCTCCAATTTATCCGGCCCATTTCCCATGCGATCTGCAATGTATTGACCGTCTTTACAATAGGCTAATAGCTCCTCCCGTACAAATGAGCGAACTGGCTCCTCAATGGATTTAGGATAGAGCAAATGCAGATTAGGGCCAGCATCTAAAGTAAAATAGAGTGGATGCTTAGTCTCTGCCCGCCATTGTTGCACTCGCCTGATGGCATTGATCGTATTAGGCTCCAATAACAAGTAGGGCGGGCTGCTGGCCATCATAAGCGCGTGAAGAGTCAAGGCTTCGGATTCGAGCAGCTCTCCGAAACGTTCCACATCCCCACTGGATAGTACCTGCATCATCTCCGAACAGCGCCGCTTCGCTTGGCCGTAGCGCAAATCGGCATAGTGATTCGTATCCATCAATCCGTGTCCGGCTCGGCTACTGACTGATTTCTCTCCTGCCGATATAATAAGAATATCATCGTGGAACCCTTTGAAATCATCATGCAATTGATCAGCTACTGATATGGCGTACTCTTCATGGCTATTTTCGATATCACCAAGTGTTCCCCAT
Organism: Bacteroidota bacterium; assembly: GCA_039025055.1. Taxonomy (GTDB): domain Bacteria; phylum Bacteroidota; class Bacteroidia; order Chitinophagales; family Saprospiraceae; genus Neolewinella. Next base: position 101,389 of record JBCCPC010000007.1, read on the forward strand.
AGCGCAGCATGACCGTATACCGAACGGCAAGCGCTACCTGACCCCAAACGAGATAGATAGCTAGCTTTTCGCATATCAAAGCCTCCAGATTCCAGTCCACCAAAAAACTGATTCTCTAAATCGACCAGACAGAGTGCCAATGCACTCATACCAGAGGCTGAACTAGCAATACCAGCGGAGTGCGGAAAGCTGTTGCTCGTTTCAATTTTAAAGTCAAGCTGCTTTAGGAAGGGATAGATGGGCAGCAAGCGATTGAAGTAAATCCTAGTGCGCTCTTCAAAATCTTCTCGTCTCGAAGCGTCTAAGTATAGCTCAACCGATACGCCCTCGTCTGTTCTCGCCTTGGCACAATAGCTGAGCGTCGTGTCTGTAGCGGCAGAGTCTAGCGTAAAACTAACCGAAGGGTTCTTCGCTAGTTGATCGCCATGCTTCCCCCAGTATTTAACCAAAGCTATGTTCGATGGGCTTCGCCAGCGGACAGCACCTGATTCTACCTGATCGGATGCTAAAACGAGTTTAGAGTTTTCGTAGTCCATAACGATTTTAAAAAAAATAGCTGCGGCGATGCCGCAGCTATTTTTTATTTTTAGTTCGAGCCTCCACTTTCTATTTCACGAGCTCTTCGGTCGCGTTGCATGGGGTTCTCACCGCCACGACGGCCTCTTCGCTGATACAAATCGAATCGAGTTGCACTTTGCCTGGTCGGATAAAAGTTGTCGCTTCTATCTACATCGGCCAGCTCCAGGTAAGGATCAATCTCTACGCCAGTAACTTCTTTTTCAAATACAAAGACTTTACTCACCTCTTCGTAGTTCCTACGCCAAATCTCTGCAGGTATATGGCGATCTTCTGTAGTGCCATCTGCCATAGTAAACTGAATAATGATCGGCATGACCAAACCACCTTCATTAGCGAAATCGAGTTGATAGTAATACTTATCAGCTTCGAGCACAGCGCGCTCTTCGTCACTGAGCCCTTCGAGGTACTGCTCATATTCTTGCTGATCGAGTACTGTCTGCTTGAGCGGATCGTATTCCGTGTAAAAGTCTCTCAGACTACGGTCTTGCTCATCGTAGGTTTTCTCAATCTCTTCCGCATTGCGAATGCTGCTGATAGCTCGCTCGCTGTCTCGTTCAGACATAGCAATCGGATTTTCTACAGACGGATTGCGCGTATTGATCCGATAGGGTGTGAAACCAGTCAAGGCAATATCTACATGGTCGGTAGTAAAGAACCAACCTCGCCAGAACCAATCCAAATCCACACCCGAAGCATCCTCCATCGTACGGAAGAAGTCAGATGGCGCGGGGTGACGGAACATCCAACGATTCGAATAGGTCTTGAAAGCATAATCGAAGTTCTCTCTACCTATTACAGTTTCTCTTAATATATTCAAGGCAGCAGCAGGTTTCCCATAGGCGTTATTGCCGAGTTGCCAGACAGACTCTGAATTAGTCATGATAGGAGAGATGTACTCCTTGTCGCCGCTCATATAGTTGGTGATCTTTGCAGCTGGGCCTCTGCGGCTGGGATAGTCTCTCTCCCACTGCTGTTCAGTCAGATATTGCAAAAACGTGTTCAAACCTTCATCCATCCAGGTCCATTGACGCTCGTCACTATTGACAATCATGGGAAAGTAGTTGTGGCCTACTTCGTGAATGATAACCGAGATCATCCCATACTTCGTACGGGCTGCATAAGTACCATCTTTTTCCGGGCGACCGAAGTTGAAGCAGATCATCGGATACTCCATACCAATACTTGCTGCATGGATAGACCAGGCTACAGGGTAGGGATAATCAAAAGTATAATGAGAGTACCAGCGCAGCGTATGGGCAACGGCCTTGGTCGAGTATTGCTCCCATAGCGGGTTACCCTCCTTTGGATACATCGACATGGCCATCACTACGCTACCATCAGATTGTTCGACACCCATAGCGTCCCAAATGAACTTGCGCGAGCTGGCAAAAGCGAAGTCACGTACATTCTCTGCTTTGTAGTGCCATGTCTTTTCTTTTTCAGCACGGCTAGACTCATTTTCACGAGCTTCTTCTTCTGTTACGATAATGACTGGCTGCTCTCGCTCTGCTCTGGCTTGTTCAAATCTTTGGCGCTGCTCACGAGTCAATACATTGTTCTCGTTTTCTAGCGTACCTGTAGATGCCACTAGGTGATCGGCTGGTACAGTGATCTTAACATCGTAATCTCCAAAAGTTAAAGTGAATTCGCCACTACCCAAAAACTGCTTATTCTGCCAGCCTTCGTTATCTGTATATAAGGCCATGCGCGGATAAAACTGTGCGATGGTGTAGAGATAGTTATCGTCTTCCTCGAAATACTCGTAACCAGAGCGGCCACCGATCTTCATACGGTCGTTGATATTGTACCACCACTTGATCTTAAGCTGGGTTTGGCCACCTGGCTGAAGAGCTGTAGGTAGCTCAACACGCATCATGGTCTTCACAATTCGATAGGGTAGTGCGCGACCATTTCCGTCTTGTACATAATCGATCTTGAAGCCACCGTCAAAGCTCGGCTCCAATCTCGACAGACCTGAAAGCGACATGCGATCATCCATAGAGTTTTGGCGAGTCGTATAGCTATCGCTATCTAGCGCGCGCACATTCTGGTCTAACTGTATCCACAGATAGTCTAATACATCGGGGGAATTGTTGTGGTACGTTATCGTTTCGGTACCATATATCTGTTGTTTTTCGTCATCGAGTCTAATCTCCATTTCGTAATCGGCTTGCTGCTGCCAGTATTCGTGGCCAGGGGCACCAGCAGCATTCCGATATACATTTGGTGTAGGCAACTCATCATACAGCTGACGAAAGGGATTGTGATTAAGGTTGCTTTCTACTTGCGCGGACAATCCGCCAAAGAGAAATAGAAAGCCACCCAATAGCAAGTAGAATCTTTGCATGTCTTGAGTACTATTTTTTGATTTTTGAAAGGTCAAATTTAAAAGGATTTTAATGCCAAAGTGTTGCAACTCCGGCATCAATTTGTCTTGATATAAGTATTGTTAATATTCTGCTTCTAAGATACCCACCTGCGGAAGTACAAAAGATCAAAAATGTTCCACGTGGAACATTGCTAGTACCTGGATAGTAGAAAATCTTTCAGTTCAGTGTATTCAGTAGACATAGAAAATGCCTCCTTTTTAGCATCAGCTAAACGCGCTAATCGCTCTGGGACAGCTATACTAGCACCCAATATACGCTCTACATCGGGCTTGAACTTAGCAGGATGGGCTGTTTCTAGTAGTATGGCATGCATACTTTTTTCAGACTTTCGCAGGTGGTCTTCTATAGCTAAATAGCCGACAGCTCCATGCGGATCAAGCAAGTAATCATGCGTTAAATATACTCTTCTAAGTGCATCTTCTGTCTCTGCATCGCCAAATGCATAGCCACTAATGGAAGATTGCATAGCCTGCCAAGTAGACTCTTTGAGCGGATCTAAACCATTAATTTGACCATATAGGTCTGTCATACGCATAAAATTGCTCGGATTACCGACATCCATAGCATTAGAAAGGGTAGAGGTAGAAGGACCAGGATTATATTTACCAGACTCCAAATAGCTAGGTACTACGTCATTCGAATTAGTTGCAGCTATGAAATGGCTGATAGGCAAACCCATCTTTTGGGCCAACAGACCAGCGGTCAGGTTACCGAAGTTGCCACTGGGTACGCAAAAAACTAGTGGAGGGCTATCCATACCAGCTTGCCTTACTGCCTCGAAATAGTAGAAACTCTGTGGTATAAGCCTGGATATATTGATACTATTAGCAGAGCTTATACGCACTTTCGACCTTAGCTCATTGTCAACAAAAGCTTGCTTGACCATAGCTTGGCAGTCGTCGAAGGTACCGTCTATTTCCAGTGCTTTGACATTCTTACCAAGGGTAGTAAGCTGCTTTTCTTGCAGTAAACTCACCTTGCCGCTTGGGTATAATATGACAACCTCAATCCCCGGCGTATCGTAAAAACCCGCTGCCACTGCTCCGCCAGTATCGCCAGAAGTAGCAACTAATATGACCAAATCTTGCTGATTTCCTCGATTAAAATAGCTCATTAGACGAGCCATGAATCGCGCCCCGAAGTCCTTAAACGCTAAAGAGGGCCCATGAAAAAGCTCCAATACACTGATCTGTCCATCAATTTCAACCAGTGGCGCGGGGAAGTTGATAGCTCCATAAACTATTTCTTCTAGGTCGTCATCCGGTATAGTCCCTTTAAATAGATGCCTGCAAACTCGGAAACCCATCTCCGCCATGCTCATTTTGGTCATGGCACCAAAGAAACTTTTCGGCAAAGGTGATACTTCCAATGGCATATATAGCCCCCGATCAGGCGGCAAAGCTTGAAAAACGGCTTCCGCCAAGCTTGCTCTTAAAGAAGGATTATTTGTACTGTAAAGCTGCATTCTACCTAACATTAAGCTTGAGAGGATATCACCTCTACACCTCTAGAATTGATAGGAGAGACATAAAGCTGACTCACTACACCACGATCAGTAAATACTGATTGCATAGCTTGGCCGGCAGCTTGTGCTAAGTAACCCGAATCTGCCAGACAAAAAACACTGGGCCCTGCACCGCTAATACTACAACCCAATGCCCCGGCATCTAGAGCTGCCTGCCTAACCTCATCGAAACCTTCAATCAATTTTTTTCGCTGAGGTTCTATCATCAGATCGTGCAATGAACGCTGCATAAGTAATAAGTCTTCGGTATATAAAGACTTGATGAATGTAGCCAAATTCCCAAGTTGGGCAACAGCTGTCTTTAGCGGTATCTGATCATTGAGTACGGCCCTTGCATCTTTGGTGAGGATCTCAATATTAGGATGTACTACAGCGACTTGCAGATCTTTAGGAACAGGCAGTTGATGTATATCTAGTGATTGATTGGATCGGATCAGAATGATTCCCCCTAGTAAAGACGGGGCAACGTTATCAGCGTGAAAGGCACCGTCTGCTTTTTGCTCGCCACATACCGCAAAATAGAGTAGGGCCTCTCTCGTAAGAGGCTGCCCCAATAACTCATTGATAGCAACTACAGCTCCTGCAGCACTGGCGGCACTCGATCCCATGCCACTGCCAAATGGCATGCGCTTATGTACTTCAAGGTCAACACCTAGGTCTGATTGTCCTAAGTGTTCAAGCAATAATTTGGCTGCATAGCCCGCCGTGTTCAAATCGAGTTCATAAGGCAGAGCTTTGTCACTAGTACCTGTGATAGCACTAATGCGCAGACCCTTATGCTCATTCGTCCGTCGAGCTACTATTTCGTCTCCTGGCCTGTTGATTGCAAAACCTAATATATCAAAACCAACGGCTACATTGGCTACAGTTGCTGGTGCCCAAACGCGTACTTCTTGCATTAGCTCAAAAGATTTCCGATCCTGATAATTTCTGAAAATACGCCAGCAGCTGTCACTTCAGCTCCAGCTCCTGGGCCAGTGACCACAAGTGGACGGTCTTGGTAACGAGCGGTCTTAAACACAATCATGTTATCACTCCCACTTAAAGCTGCAAATGGACTAGCATGATCAACAGCCGTAAGGCCTACTTTGGCTTTGCCATCTGTATATGCAGCAAGCATCCGAAGTATCTTATTATCTTTTTTTGCATCTGTTAGAAGCTTATCGAAATAGTCAGCCGACTTTTCAAGCTTATCGAAAAATACATCGACTGATTCGGCTTGCATAACTTCATCGGGGAGAAAATTATCTACTTCAACCTGTTCTGGTTCGAGTGCAAAGCCAGCTTCTCTACTGAGAATCAATATTTTACGTTTAACGTCTTGCCCAGATAAGTCAATTCTAGGGTCAGGCTCGGTATAGCCTTTATCCTTAGCTTCTGCAACGACCTCGTGAAAAGGCCTACTACCATCGAATTTATTGAAAATAAAGCTCAAGGAACCACTAAGCACACCTTCGATTGAGTGTACTTCATCACCACTATCCATTAAGTCGCGCAAGGTAGAAATGACCGGTAGCCCTGCACCAACATTGGTTTCATACATGAATTGTACTCCACGCTTATTGGCAATATTGCGCAGCCTCTGATACTGCAAATAGCTGGAAGATGTCGCCACTTTATTGGGTGTCGAGACACTTATACTTTCATTTAAAATAGACTCGTAAAAAGAGGCTACCCGGGCATCAGCTGTATTGTCGACAAATATGGTATTGCTCAGATTGAGCTCACGCATCTTACCGATATATAGAGCTAGATCGACCGCCGTCTCCGATTCTTTTAGTGCCTCTTTCCAATTTGTCAAATCGATTCCAGACTCATCGAATACCATCGTTTTGGTGTTTGCTAGCGCCACTACTTTGATTTCCATACCACGCTTTTCTCTGAGCACCTCGTTCTGAGATTCTATCTGTTCGAGTAAGGTTCCACCAATGAGCCCGACACCTACAATGAATAAGTGGAGTGTTTTGACATCGGACAAGAAGAAAGATTCATGGAGCGCATTAAGTGCCTTGGTCTCATCTTCGTGATGGATAACTACAGAAATGTTGAGTTCGCTACTTCCCTGCGCTATAGCCACTGCATTGATTCCATTATTACCCAGTGCGTGGAACATATGACCTGCTATACCAGGTTGATAGCGCATATTCTCACCAATAATGGCTACTACGCTTAAGTCCATTTCAACCCGAATATCTTTTACTATACCACGCTCTATCTCTAGCTCAAAGGCTTTGCGTACGGCATCTCTAGCCTTGCCAGCAACATCGGGCTTTACGGCAAAACTAATCGAATACTCGCTAGACCCCTGGGTAATGAGAATGATATTTACTTCGGCTAACGCCATAGAATTGAACAGGCGAGCAGCAATACCGGGCACGCCAAAAAGACCGCTCCCGGAAAGTGTAAGTAAGGCTACCGAACTAATAGAGCTGATACCCCTAACAGCTGTGTTCTTGTCTTTGGTCGCTCGACTGATTTGCGTTCCCTTAAATTCGGGGTCAAAAGTACTCCTTATGAGTAGCGGAATATCGAGTTTGGTGGCAGGCAGCAAAGTCGGTGGGTAGATGACCTTGGCACCGAAGTGCGACATCTCCATAGCCTCGGCATAGGTCAATTCAGGAATGGTCATTGCTTTTTCCACCCTTCGCGGATCGGCTGTAAGTACGCCACGCACATCGGTCCAGATTTCTATGCAACTCGCCTGCAAGCCAGCAGCCAGTATGGATGCTGTATAATCTGAACCTCCTCGTCCAAGTGTAGTAGTTAGCCCACCTCTGGCAGAAGCCACGAATCCGGTTACGACTTGTACTTTAGGGTGCTCGGCAAAGTGCTTAGCAATACGAGAAAAAGTGAGATCGAAGTCTACTTGCGCAGCCCCAAACTTTTTATCTGTCTTTATGATCTTTCGCGCATCGAGAAACTCAGCAGGTAGGCCCATGTGCACCAGTACTTGCGCTATGATGTAGGCCGAAGATCGCTCGCCAAAACTCAGGACATAATCCAGCGTTCGGGCACTGGCTTCGCGAACCAGAAAAATACCGTACAAGATGTTCTTAAGCACCTCATGGCTTTGCTTAATTACGCCTGCCGTCTCCTCGTAAAGATCACCTGGTTTAATCAGCTGAGAAATAGTCTCTTGATGCCTGGACGTAAATTCATCGAATAAGAGGCCATATCTATCGTCGCCATTGGCCGCGAGACGACTCATTTCTACGAGGGAGTCTGTTACCCCACTCAAAGCAGAAAAAACTACGGCAAAATGTTCGCCTGAGGCATAGTCGTTTTTTAAGATATCGACTACACCTAAAATACGCTCGGGCGTTCCGACAGAACTACCACCAAATTTTAAAAATTTCATATCGCTATAAGCTGAAAATCAGCCGCAAAGATGCTTAATCTTCTTTGAAAGTTGCGTCATAATTAGCCAGAGCTTGATCCTCTCCAGCGCGCATCTGAGCTGATTCCTCTTCTGTTTTGTCACCTTGCCCACATAGGTGTAAAATACCATGGATAATTACTCTTCGCAACTCCTCATCATATGATACTGAAAATGTAACTGCATTTTCTTTTACTCGATCTGTACTGATAAATATATCAGCACTGAGTTCAGGAAATTTAGCCGAAGGAAATGTGATTATATCGGTATAATAGTCACGGGATAGATAGTTGCGATTGATGTCGAGCAAGAAGTCATCGCCACATAAGATATAATTAAGCTCCCCTATGCTGCCCCCCCTTTTTTCAGCCACTTTTGTGATCCAAGGAACCAACCGACTTATCTCATCTTGAGTAGGTAAGTACCCGCCTTCTTCTTGAAAAAAATTAATTAGTCCGGTATCGCTAGTACTAGACAGCGCTCTGCGAATTTTGCAAATGAAACCTCATCTCTACTGTAGAACCGCCGTTGCTGTACGCCATTTCGTCACAAAGCTCATTCATGAGGAATACACCGCGACCGCCACAGCTGCAAATATTTTCAGGCGAAGTAGGATCGGGTAGCTGGTGAAAGTCGAAGCCTTGTCCTTGATCTTGTACACGCACAGCTAATCTCTGTGCATTGCACTTCAGCTGGATAGATACCTTTTTACTAGGTTCACTATTGTTTCCATGAATGATAGCGTTATTCACAGCTTCGGTAAGACTGATCAATAGATTAGCCCGAGTATCTTGATCAAGGTGATACCGAGTAGAAATAGTTTCTACCAGTTTTTCGACTTGGGCAATATTGTTCGGATCTGAGTAGAGCTCGGTTTTGAGCATATTTCGATTCAATTGCTTACTACTAACTACAAGTAAAATGGGTTCTGTAGCCTCTTTCTGACGGTGCAACGCAGTTAGCGTCACCACTCTTCATGCAGTAATGTAACAAGGATAATGGAAATAAGGTTAAACAACAAGCCATTTTTACTCGCTTGCCCCCCGGAGTGCCTGGAAATATTGGTCTACTAAGCCTTGGAAGTAAGGGTTTAATCGAGGATTTACTCGTTTAAACATATCGACTTCGGCTTCGCGTTGACGGATGTACTCTTGCAACTCTGGCGGTAACTCGCGTTGACGCTGCTCGGCCGTCTCGGATTGACGCTTCTCATCCATATCTTGTTGACGTTCGGCTTTTTCGTAGTCGAGCATGCGATTGAGAATATCTTGCTGGCGCATCATCATCTCCTCAGTCAGTCGCTTATTGACTAAGTCTTCTTCGGTCTGATCCATTTGATCGATCAGTTCTTGAAGCTCGCCATTCATGCCTTCGCCTCTTTCGCGACCTTCCTTTTGGGCTTGTTCGAGTGCTCTTCGGAGTGCAGCTTGGCGAGCAGCCATTTCGGCAAACTCTTTACTACTACCGCCTTCCCCGCTTTCCATTTGCTGGCGCATACGCTCCATCGCACCATTCAGGTTTTGCTGGCCCTGACTTCCCTTTCCGGGGTTTTCACCAGGCTTACCGCCGCCCTGGCCAGAGCCAGGGTTTTGGCATTGTTGGTTACCCGACATCATACCGGCCATTTGCTGCTGCATGTTTTGCATAGACTCGCTGAGCATGAGTGCCAAATCATTCAAGCCTGTCATAGCTCTTTGCTGATTGGCCGCCGCCTGAGGTTTGCGGCGCTCCTCCAACTCATCGATAGACTTATCTAGATTGGTGCGGATATCAGCTACCTTTTCAGTGATGAAGCTCTCGATATTGAAATTGCGATTGGCAAGAGCAAGTAATGAATCTCTAACCAAGCCAAAATCATTCTCTAACTGGAACTGCTCTTGTACCAACTCGACGTAACGAGGCGTATTGACGGTAGCTTTTCCAAAATCGTCAATGAGTCGCTCTTGGTCGAAGCTCAAATCGACTATGTTTTCCAGCAGTTGCCTGATCGCCTCCATATCTTCTTGCATGCCTTCCATTTGCTGACCCATCATGGCAGCCGACATACTTTCTGACATAGACTTCATTTTTTCGCCGGCACTTTTTTGTGACTCGCTGGCCCCCTCGTTATTCTGCTGCTCCATCTGCTCTTGGCTCTGCTCCATGTCTTGCTCGATGCTCTCTTCCATGTCGCTGGTTTCGGGCATCTGCATGGGGCGTTCGAGTTCGGAGTTCATTTCCTCCATCTCTTCCATCTTTTCCTGGATCTCTTCGAACTCTTCTTGAATTTCAGCCTGCTCTTCTTGCAACTCCTCCTGAGACTTTTCGCCTTGCTCTGTATCTTCAGCCAATTCGTTTTGGCGCTCGGCCAGCTCTTCCAGCTTGTCGATGGTTTCCTCCATCTCCTGCTCTAATTCCAGCTGCTTGTAGAGTTCGAGCATACGTTCGAGCTCGGCCTCGGCTTGCTCGTCGGTCATCTCCATTTCCTCCATCTTGTCGAGGGCCTCGTCACGTTCCATCTCTTCGAGTAGCTCTTGGATATCTTCCATGAGCTGCTGCATCTCTTCACTGAGTGACTCCTCGAAAATCTGCTGGAGCTGCTCCTGCTTTTCGCGTATAGACTCGCTTTGCTCAGCCTGACGCTCCATGTTTTCCTCAAAAGCTTGCTGAGCTTGCTGCATACGCTCTTGGACCTGTTCTTGACGATCGGATAAGCGTTCGATGTCCTTGCGATCTTGCCAATCGAGCTCTTCTTTCTGGAGCAGACGTTCTTGCATTTCTTCTACATCTTCTTGTAGATCGCGAGTCTCTTCAAGGGCGGCTTCTAGTTCTTGCTTAATCTCTTCTTCGGTAGCTTCGGAGAGTTGAGCAATTTCCTCTTCGGTGGGTAGCTGGTGAGCAAACACACCGGTGCGGGCAGACTTAGAGCCGTTTACCCCATCATTGTCGTAAGCCTCGAAGTAGTAGGTAAGCTCATCACCCGGGCCGAGATCGAGTTCAGCATTCAAGTCCCAAACGTGTTCATATCGGGTCTGCTTGCTTCCGGGCTGAGCGATCAAAATGGTAACGGGCTCCTCTTCGGCACCCGTTTCACCGCGCTTAATGCGATAGACCAAGTTGATGGTTTTGAGTCCATGATCGTCAGCAGCCTCACCCAGGAAATAAAGTACATTCTCTTCTAAGCTATCGACAAAACGTTCCACGCCGATCTCAGGGTAGAGGTCAGGAATAACAGATAGCGCATAACCAACAGAATCGGGCTCGGGCAAATCTTCATTACTCACATAAAGGCGATATGCACCATTGCGCATGGCGCGCTTATTAAACTTGTACTGGTCGCGCCCCTGGCGTTGCAACTCGACGGCTTCAGCATCACCTACGAACTTAACGGCCAACTGATCGGTATGCTCAGTCGTGAATGACCAATCGATGCGTGTACCTGCGGGTACATTCAAATCACCGATATTGTAGAGCACCTCGTCTGGTCGACCGAGATAGCTGGGGTAATCCAGCTTGACTTCAAAGTCGGCTATGCTAGGCTTGAGCAATACATCCAACTCGTATTCGCGGCTGGTGACCAGACCAGAATTGAGCTTGAAAGTCTGATCGGCTTGTACATTACTAAACTGGTAGCTGAAGGTCTTGGCATCTTCCTTTTGCAGCCGATAAGTGTAGCCACCTATCTCGATAAAAACCTCATTAGGCAGTACCTCTCCTTCGACTTCGACAGTAAGGGGGAAGTCTTCGTATTGGGCTACCTGGAGGGCATCTACCTGCGGAAGTACAAAAGAAAAAGGAGCCGGCCGCTCGAAATCTTGGTTGTTCTTTAACAATCGATTGGTACTACTCGAAATAAGTCCAGGTGCAGCCAAGATCACGCCCATGAGCAGGAGTAGCGGGGGTAATGCAAACTTGAGGTACTTGCGGTTCTGGCTCAGATCGATGGCTCGACGAAATGGTACGGGGCTGATCTCTGCCGATTTTTGATCGATAGATGCCAATACGAGCTCTGCCCCACCCTGCTCGTCTGCCTGCCTGCGCAATTGCAATACGTTGAGCAACTTGTCTTGTACATTGCTGAAATGACGGCCGATAATGCCTGCCGCCTGATCGTGGCTGATGACACTGCCCAAACCTAGATACCGAGCTAAAGGCAGGACGACCCACCCGCCAAATGCTATTAAACTGATGCCCAAAAATGAATACCAAAGCAGCTTGCGCACACCGCGCTCAAAGTAGAAATTACCCTCGGCCAGGTTGATGAGTACAAATAAAAGCAGCACCAAACCGCTGGTGTACAAAAGCCCGCGAATGAGCTGGTTAAGATAGAACTTGCGGATGAATTGATCCAGTTTTTGGATCAGTAGATCGTAGTTATTATTCGGGGTCATAATTCAATCTCTTCGTGAGGTCGATAGCAGCTAATGAAGAACACACAAAATATAGAAAAGATTGTAGTATGCGAAATGCAAGTAGATAGATGGCGACAAATGTCGCCATCTATCTACTTATTCACACGTTTCTCCACATCTAGTAAACTCTTACCCGGACTGTACAAATAGTTGATGTAAAGGATAACTGATAATAGTGCCACAGCCCCAGCTTGATGCCCCACACCTAACCCCACAGGTACTTCGCCTTGCGCATTGAGCAGCGTAAAAATGCCAAGCAGTACCTGACTAATCAACACAGTTATCAACAGGTAGTTAGCCCGCTTAAATGCCTGGCTAACCGAGTGCTTGAACACTCGCCAAACGAACCGTAACGTAATGATAATCAGTAGATAAGCGGTCATGCGGTGACTGAACTGAACCAATGCAGGTAAAAAGGGCGACTGATCGTATTCCACGAGGTTTTCCACCGTCCAATTAGAAGCATTAGCTAATGCTTCTGGATAAAATTTGCCAGCCATATCGGGCCATTGCGGAAAGACCAAAGCTGCACGGGCACCACTCATAATTCCCCCCAGCACGATCTGCACAATGGCAACTGCTGTAAGCACAAATAATGGCGTTTTCAACCCAGCTTGTGGAAAACGCTCGGGTCTGGGGAACCAGTTTTTATAGGTATACCAAAGCAATGCACTAAAGGCCGACAAGGCGATACTGAGGTGCATGGTCAGCTTGTAAGCATCTACCCACGGGCGATCGATCAGGCCACTAGCCACCATGATCCAGCCAAAAGTTGCAGCCAGACCAGCCAACCCCACAATCAATCCCAGCCAGCGATAATCGCGTTTGGTGAATTGTTTCTTCCAGGCGAAGTAGGCAAAGCCAATCACAAATACCAACCCCATGATACGCGCCCACTGCCGGTGAAACCACTCCCAGAAGTAAATGAACTTGAAGTCGGCCATGCTGATATCGGCAAAGACCTTCTCGTATTGGGGCGAGGCTTTGTACTTATCGAACTCTATATTCCAGTCGGCCTCGTTCATGGGTGGCAGCGCCCCACTCAGCGGCTCCCACTCGGTGATAGATAGGCCAGATTCCGTCAGGCGCGTAATGCCACCTATCACCACCTGCCCGACCAGCATAATCACGCCAATGAGCAGCCACAAGCGTATGCCCTTACGCGACTTTTTTTTCGGCGAGACCTTCGTTTCGGGCCTGGTTAAAACCGGGTTTTCCACTTCTAGCTTCATTCTAATAGTATAGTAATGGTTTTCCTTTTTAAAATTTTATTTCCCCCTTCATCATTATTAGGGCTGTGGATTGGGGGAAAACAAAATCGGGCATTACTTGGTCTTTTCGTTTTCCTCATGCATGCTCACTTAATCCACAGTTGGTCTAGAGACAACACGCCTGTAGATCAGTGTGTTGCAAAAATATTCCCCATGGCTCATAGAAACATCCACAGGAAAACTTTTGTCACTTGACCTGTGGATTTATGACGCAGAACTGTCAGTCAGGGCTGGAATCAGTCAAGTGGAAAGCTGTGGAAAAGGGGGATAAGTCTTCATTTGTACTTCCGCAGGTGGAAAGCTGTGTAGAAGGCGGAGGTTATCAACTGCTTTTGAACAGGGATTCAACAGTAAACCGATTTGCCCAGCGGGCAAATCGGTTTACTCAAAACAGCTTTCCCTGCTCATCATGCGGCAGCAGCCGAAAAGACTGCCTATGGTGCACCGTCGCACCGTATTGTTTAATGGCCTCCCGATGCGCCTTAGTCGGGTACCCCTGATTGGTGATCCAGTGGTAGTGAGGGAATTTATCGTGTAGCTTTCGCATATGATCGTCTCGATGCGTTTTAGCGAGTATGCCCGCAGCGGCAATTGACATATACTTACCATCTCCCTTGATCACGCATTCATGCTCCAGACCAGGATAGTCGATGAAGAACTTGCCGTCTATGAGCAGAAATTCGGGCCTGATGCTTAGCGCATCTATAGCGCGGTGCATAGCAAAGTAGCTGGATCGAAAGATGTTGTGTTCGTCTATTTCGGCGGGCGAATACTGCGCAACGGCCCAGGCCAGGGCATTTTCTTCTACGATCTTTCTAGCGTTTTGTCGCTGTTGGGCATTCAGCTTTTTGCTGTCGTTGATCCGCTCGTCTTCGAAGTCTGTGGGTAAAATGACGGCTGCGGCAAACACAGGTCCGGCCAGGCAACCGCGACCGGCTTCGTCGCAGCCTGCTTCTACACGACCGGCTTGCAAGCATGATTTTAGCAAAAAGTCATAATTTAGTGTTCACTTTTGCCTTACAGGCCAAGTGATAAAGTATAGAGTGCTCAAATTATTATTTTATCCCATTGATCATGTACCGCGATTTAAAATATTTGCTTGCTTACTCCATGCCCGGAGCAGCATTCCTAGGCTTTTATCTGGGCGGCATTTGGTCATTTGGTGCTGTATACCTGGCCTTTGGCATACTGCCATTGATGGAGTCGCTCATTCCCAGCTCCACTGAAAATGTAGAAGAAGACGAAGAGCGTGAACGATCCTCACTGCGCTTCTTTGATTATTTACTCTATCTCAACTTGCCCTTGCTTTATTTGGGTGTGGGTATGTTTGTATATCAAGTTGCTTATGGTCAGCCTACTACATTAGAGTTTACAGGCTACATATTCAATCTCGGTACACTTATCGGCACAATCGGTATCAATGTAGGCCACGAGTTAGGTCACCGATATAATTTGACCGAAAGACTCATTTCCCAAGGGCTTTTGCTACCGGGATTGTACCAGCACTTTCAGATCGAGCATAATCATGGTCATCATAAACACGTAGCTACGCCCCTCGATCCAGCTACCGCCCGCTATGGAGAAAGCTTGTATCAGTTTTGGTTTCGATCAGTCACTGGCCAATGGATCAATGCTTGGAAAATACAAGCCAAGCAGATGCGCGCCAAAGGGCAAAACCCCATCAGCTGGCGAAATTTGATGGCTCGATTCCAACTTATGAGTATCCTGTATATAGGGACAGTATGGTACTTTTTCGGTTCGGCGGCTGGTCTGGGTCTTCTAGCCGCAGGTATAGTCGGTTTCCTCCTCTTGGAAACGGTTAATTATATCGAGCACTATGGCTTAGTCCGCCAAAAAATGCCAAGTGGCCGCTACGAGCCGGTCTCCCCTATCCATTCCTGGAACAGCAACCATGAACTAGGACGTATCTTCTTGTACGAACTCACCCGCCATAGCGATCATCATTTCAAGGCCACCCGCAAGTATCAAATTTTGCGCAGTCACGAGGTGAGTCCTACCCTACCTACGGGTTATCCGGGCTGTATGCTCATGGCTATGGTGCCGCCAATTTGGTTTAAGGTAGTAGATAAGCAGATGGAGAAGGAGGTGGTTAGGGTGTAGTTGTTTTGGGGGGCGGGGGGGCGCAAACCAAAAACAAACACCCGCGAGGAAAAAAAAAAAGGAAGAAAAAAAAAAAAAAAACCAAG
>JBCCPC010000008.1:0-115043 GCA_039025055.1 Bacteroidota bacterium
ATCGCATTAAAAGCAAAGTAGGCGAGCTGGTGGGCACGCCTACGGTGACTGATCTAGTTATCTAGACCGTCTTTGGTCGTGCAAAGCTAAAAATACTTCCGATTTTGCTTGGAAATTAACATAGCACCTCGAAGGATTACAAGCTCTCCGCTTTCCCGATAGCTATCGGGACGAGCTTGCAAACGCTTCGAGGTCCTTGCCCGGAACAGAACCTCGTAGCGTGCTCAAAGTCGTAGCTCTGCGAAGGCTTTGAGCTCCTGCGAGCGTTCCACTGCCCCCACCTCACGTTGACATCACTCCTCCTCCTCACCCCCAGGCTCCAGCCAAAAATTATTGAAACCCTCACCCACCACTAATGCCAACCGCTGCATATTCAACAGCTCCAACAGGCCGAGGAAGGTAACGATGGCGTGAATTCTGGTCTTGCAGGGCGCAAAAATCGCTTGAAAGCTGGGCCGCTCGGCACCCAGGCGTACGCGACCGACCATGTCCATGATGCGGATTTGTTGTTCTTCGATGGTGTGGGCGAACTGGGCGATCTCGTGGACGAGGGGGCGGTTGGCTTCTTCCTCCAGTTTGGTCATCAGTCGCTCGAAGGCGCGGAGGAGTTTGAATAGGGTCACGTTTTCCAGCTCGACATCGACCAGGGCTTTGGTGGCGATCTGGGCCAGCTCGGCGGTCACGTTGCCTCGGTAGTTTCTGATGGCGCGGGTGCGCTCCAGCTCACGCATCTGATCGAGCACGCTCTTGTAGCGTTTGTACTCCAAAAGGCGGGCGACCAGCTCCTCACGAGGGTCGATCTCGTTGCCTTCCTCGTCGAGCGGTTTGCGGGGTATGAGCATCTTGGCCTTAATGCGGCAGAGGGTAGCAGCTACGAGTACGAATTCACTGGCCAAATCCACATCCATGGCCTCAGCCTGGCGGATGTAGGCAAGAAAATCGTCGGTGACGGTCGAGATGGGTATGTCGTAAATGTCTAGCTCGTCTCGCTCTATGAAGAATAGGAGAAGATCGAATGGTCCCTCGAATTGGGGTAGCTTGATGGTGTATGTGCCAGACATGGGCGGCAAAGGTAATGCGATTGGGGGAGACGGGCCTGCGCCCTCTGGTCGCAGGTTTATTTGTTGCGGCCGGAGGACGCAACACCGTTACCTATCCGCATATTAACTTTGCATGCTCCCAAATGGAAAATCCCCCGATCCTATATCTCATCCCCTCCACTTTAGGCGATAGTGGGTTAGGTCCCATCCCCGAAGAGACCATTCGGATCATCCGCAGTCTGGAGGTGTTTGTGCTGGAGAACGGTAAAGTTGGCCGGACCTTCCTCAAACAAGTCGGGCTAGATAAGCCGCTGCAAGCATACCGCTATTATGAACTCAACAAGCACACCCCCGCCGAAGAAATAGCCGAGCTACTCGAACCTGCGCTCAAGGAAGGCAAAGATATCGGGTTACTAAGCGATGCAGGGGCACCGGGCGTCGCCGACCCGGGAGCCGATCTGGTTTGGCACGCCCACAGGCGAGGGGTTACGGTCAGACCGCTGGTGGGGCCATCTTCGATTCTACTAGCGGTGATGGCATCGGGCATGAACGGGCAGCGGTTCACCTTTCAAGGATACCTAAGTGCAAAACGAACCCAGCTTGCCAAAGACCTCAAGCGGCTGGAGCGGGAAAGTAAGAGCCATCGCGCCACACAGGTGTGGATAGAAGCACCCTATCGCAACAAAGGCGTATTCGACACAGCCATACAAGTGCTGGCACCGACCACATTATTCGGCATCGCCACCGACCTGACGCTGGAAAGCGAACTGGTGCGTACCCACCCCATCATGGAGTGGAAGCGCATCAGACGACCACCGATCAACAAGCGACCGACGGTGTTTACCCTGTTTGTGCGCTAGCGGACCAGCGTCACCTCGCCAGTTACGACCTCTCTTTCGCCATCGGGCATGGTCAACTCGACCTGGTAGACGTAGACGCCGACGCTACACAGCTTGCCAGCTTTTTTGCCATCCCAGATGAAGTGGCGGTCGGCCTGATCGGAGGTACTGCTCGATACCATATTCCCCCACCGGTCGAAGATCGCACTTTGGCTCACGCGCACTTCTTCTTGGAGCGGAAAGATCATAAACTGGTCGTTATTGCCGTCTTCGTTGGGTGAGAAAGCGGTGGGCAGATAGACCGCCCGCCCATCGCGCACGATCACGGATATGTCTTCCGTTACAAAGCAGCCGCGTTCGTTTTCGACCTCTACGGTATAGACTTGCGAAAGCAAAGGGTTCAACATTACCTCGGCGCAGGCTGCGTCCATACATTCTACGCCTATTTGCGGGAACCATTGGATGCTTAAATTTTCGGCCAAAGGCAGGTCGAGATCCAAATAGTAAACGTCGCCAAAGAACAGCTCAACCTCATCTGCTAAGTCGACCTCAATGGATGGTGTTTCGACTAGTTCGACCACAGTCGTCAGCTGGCAGCCTAGCACATCGACTACCGTGATTTGATAGCTATCGGCAGTCAAATCATCCCATCTTCCGGAGGTGTTAACTGACGCTTGATCGAGCATGAAGGTGTAGGGTGCCGTTCCGCCGAAGACATCCATGATCTCGATGTAGCTGTCTCCGTCTCCGTGGCAGGTTTCGGGCATGGCCATGATGTCTATTTCTTCCGGTAGGTTTTCGGTGAGGGAGACGAGGATTTCATCAGAGGCGGAGCATCCGGTGGTGGGATCAGTCGCTTGCAATTGATAAAGGCCTGTTTGGTCAATCGTTTGTTGTAGCTGAGATCCGATCTCTTGTCCGGAAGCATTCAGCCAGGTGAGCTGGGTGCCCGTACTTGCTATGCCCAAAAGATCAAGACCATCAAAATTGCAGCCTACAGTTTGGTCTTCGCCAGCGTCTACAGTCGGAGGAGGGGCGAGGCGCATGGTCTGAGCGGTGGTGTAGGTGCAATTGGCGATTTGGTAGGTGTATTCGTAGCTATACTCGCCCTCGCCAAAAGCAGGATCGGAAAGATCGATGGTGCCCAGCTCGGCATCGACCAGGCCAATACCCGACCAAGTGCCGGTGCCGACTTGTTCTTCATCGCCTATGACTTGCAGTCCGAGCTGGATGGGCTGATCGGGCAGGTCGTTGGTGCAAAATGGCTGGCTCAGGTCGCTGGTCAGTTCGAGAGTAACTGGCGGGCAGGCCTCCGTTTCACATTGGTAAACCTGAGAGATGGGCAGGCAGGGACCTTCGGTAGAAACGATCAGCTCCATGCTTACTGTCTGCTCTGGCGCCAAGCCGCTAAACTGGTATGTGTTAGCCGTGGCCGGGTCGCCATTGATGGTATAGGTTTGACCTGAAGGCCCACTCCAGTCGAAGGATACGCTGGCTGTGGTTGCCGTACAATTGACCGTCGGCAACTCAGGAGCGGCGAAAGTGGACAACTGATGACTGGCACTGGCCGAGCAGCCATTTTCATCTGTGTAGGTGTAGTCTAACACTTGAGTGCCGATCGCCAAATCGGAAAGATCCAAGCAGCTGCCGTTCACATCGGGGCTAGACCAACTGCCACCCAAAGGCGCGACATCGAGACAAACCTGCTCGTCCGCAGCGCATGCCTCAACAGGTCCAGTAAGACTGACTTCGGGTAATTCATGGCGGA
This sequence comes from Bacteroidota bacterium, assembly GCA_039025055.1. Taxonomy (GTDB): domain Bacteria; phylum Bacteroidota; class Bacteroidia; order Chitinophagales; family Saprospiraceae; genus Neolewinella. The sequence goes on from JBCCPC010000008.1 coordinate 3,648, forward strand.
CTATGGTCAGCTCGGCCGTGCCCTCACAACCACTACCTTGATCGGTTACCAAGAGTGTGAAAGCCCCACCTTCATCGACAGAAATGTCAGACTGGTTGCTGCCCGTACTCCATTCAAAATCGAAGGTATTCGGATTGCTGGCTAAGGCCGCCGAAAGCTGTATAGGCCATTGGTCGCTATCGGCGCAAAGCTCGATTGGCGCATCGGCTAGAATACTAACTTCAATCGGCGGGTGAATGATCAATTCAGTCGGCTCGGAAACGCCTACACAACCCGTTTGCTGATCGACGACCTCCACGGAAATAGTAGTCGTCTCATCGACGAAGGCATAATCACCCTGGTCTCCTTCCGACCAATTGTACGCGTATTGCCCAGAGCCACCGATTGCAGCGGCCCATGCTGTGATGCCTTCGCCGGGTATGGTCGCACATATCTCAGTGCCCATATCAGTAGCTAGTTGCAACTCCAACGGTGGGTGAATGGTGAGGTTTACCGCAACAGCTACCGCACTACAACCCGTTTGCTGATCCGTCACGGAGAGATTGATAGGACCGGATTGCTGAACCAAAGTCGTGCTGCCATCTGCTCCGTTAGACCAATTGAAAACGTAATCACCAGAACCACCAGACGGCGATGCCGACAGAGTAATACCGTCGCCAAGTTCTTGAGCGCAAATTTCGGTACCCAGATCGGATGTAACCTCCAAGTCGATGGGCGGATGGATGGTCAATAAAATCGGCTCGGACGAAGCGCTGCACCCGGTTTGCAGGTCGACTAATTCCAGGCCAATACTGCCCGTTGAGGCTAGGAAGGTTGTTGGGTCGGAGCTTTCATCTGTCCAGCTATACTCATAATCGCCAGAGCCAGCTGAAATGTCGGCGGATACTAGTATACCATCTCCTGGGGCAGTAGCGCAAAATGAGGTTCCAGCGTCGGTAGCCAGGGCGAGTTCTATGGGTGGGTGAATTGTGAATTCGGCAGAGTTCGCCTCTGCGCTACAGCCTGTCAGTTGATCGATCACCGTCAAGCTCAAGCTACCGGATTGCTCGACGAAAGTCGTGGCACTACCATCACCGCTAGACCACTCGAAGTCATAATCGCCAGACCCGCCGGAAGGAGAAGCTGAAAGTGTGATACCATCGCCAGGGCCGGAGGCGCAAAGCTCGGTATCTGAGTCTGGAGTGATAGATAGCTCAATGGGTGGGTGAATGGTGAGTGCCACGGGGCTTGCCGTTACGACGCAGCCCGATTGCTGGTCGATGAGGGTTAGTCCTATGCTGCTGCTGGATGAAACGAAGGTGCTCGGTCCTGTACTGCCGTCAGTCCAGCTATATTCAAAGTCTCCTGTGCCACCTGAGGTAGTTGCACTAAGGTTGATGCCATCGCCGGGAAAGTCTGCACAAATTTCAGTGCCTACATCGGGAGATATGGATAGTTGTGGCGGATCTATGCCCGCAATAGCATAATCAGCATTTTGTGTACATCCATTTTGGTCGGTGACGGCTACGGTGTAAGAGCCTGGCATATCGACCGTGATGTTGCTAGCTCCGTCGCCGTTACTCCAATCGTAATCGAAGTTTCCAGACCCTCCCGATACTTGGGCATCTAGAGTTACAGTTTGCCCACCGCCGCTGGTACAGAGACTAGAGGGCCCTGAGGCATCGATATCGACCGTAAACTCTTCGGTGCCGAATATAGTCACTTGGTCGAAAGCAGGGAAGCAGCCATTACCAACATCATGCACTTCAACCGAGTAGTTGCCGGGTTGATCGACGGTGATTATACTTTCTGTCGAACCTGTACTCCAAAAATACTCGTAATCACCACTCCCTCCGAAAGCTTCAGCGGATAGGGTTGTCGTTTCGCCTGGGCACAGGATATCAGGCCCTAGAATATTGATGAATACTTGCACGTCGGGCACTTCGCTTACGATGAATCCTTCATGATCGCTACAGCCATTCCTGTCGGTAATCGTTACCTCGTAGTACCCAGCGGGTACACAGAACAGTTCTGGTTCGGTGCTACCGTTGCTCCATTGGTAGGTAAAGGGGGCCTGATTGCTTTCAGTACTGGCTGAGAGGAAGGCACATTCGTCTGGGCAAATGATGTTTGTGCCAGTTATTTCTGCCCTTATAGCTGGAAATATAGTAACGTAAAAAAACTCCCCTCGCCCAACGCACCCACCTGCGCAAGTCGGAATTACCTCGTACTGTACGGTTACTGGTGCGCTCGTGAAATTTTGATAGACATCGTCAATGACTGGGCCGGAGCCATCGGTAGCTCCATACATTGGATCGGGTATAACGGTCCACGCGAAAGTCGTTTCGGGGTCCATATCGCTATAGAGCGTAATGTTGGCACTATTGCCCGAACAGACTTCGTAGAAGGTAGTGTCGTTGGTGATGGTGGGGTCCTCACAACAGATGACCAGCACGGCATCTTCTATCTTTTCATCAAATTGGCAGCCTGGGTTCTCAAAAGCTCCGACTTCACTATCTGAATAGGTTTTGAAGGAAACACCGCAGGGTACAGGTTCTGTGCTGACATAGGAACATTCTAGGCCGGCGACAACACAAATTTCGAAGAGGCCAGAGGTGCCTGCGTTAGAGTCTCCCCAAGTACAATCGGGATCGGAGGGGTCAAAGCATAATGAAGTGCCGGGGACCTGACCGGTAAAATACCATCCTTCTGGAAGCGGCGTACCGCCAGGTAGCGAACCATTGGGTATATTGTTGTAAAGTACCTCCCCCTCTGAAAACCACTGCCATTGACCATCGGGCGCGATGGGTGGTGGCACGTGATATTGTAGTGGCTCGTTGGTGATGGGGTTGCGTTCTATGTACCAACACGGCTCGAATTCTGGCAGGATGGCCTGCAACCAGTTGCCATCGGTCTGCTGATAAGACTGGACCTGAAAGCATACGATCATGGTATCGTCGGGAAAGCACGGACCTTCATCTGCGGGCTGGTCGGCAGACACGTTGAATATATCGATGTTGCCAGACTGCAGACAGAATGAATTGGCAGCTTGCTGGGCGGCTACTCCATTACTATCATGGATGTTACTAAGCTGAGAAGAAATTCTTTCAGAGGTATTTGGCTTTGAAGTGGGGCGGTCCAGATCCTGGGCATAAACTGAAACACCAAGAAAAAGCCAAATGGAAAGTATACTAAGAAACCGAGTCGTATTCATTGGAGCAAGTGTGTCGATTAAGAAACTTCTCCAAGTTAGGGGTGTGGGGGTTGGGGGCCAAGGATTTTGTAAATATGCATTTTTGCATATTTACAAAAGGTCCGAATTAAAACTCTAAATTCACTCTTGAAAAGCCAATAAAATTGGCCTTTAACTGTCAAAGAGATTATTTCTAAACCCGAACAAACTCTAAAAATAGACCACCCTTTTTACCATAAAACCTTGTCCTTCAATTCAATTTTCATTCCGTTTCTTGCTCTATCAGCCGTTCATATCTAGCCCGGTGGAGTACGCTATCGCCTAGCAAAGACAGTCCACTATTGAGCACAACCAGCGAAATCGTACCATACAGCACCCAGTCCCAGGTAGCGGCACCACTGTACTTGTACATAGCTGCCTCGGAGACCAAACATGCACCAAAACCAATGACAGTCAGTGCTAGCGGTGCTTGAATTAGCCACCGCTTATAGTGATAGGAAGATGATCTTTTCATGCCTTCCTAACCGATAACAAAAAAGGTAGTTTTCCCTATTGCCGCCGCTTAGGACCAACTAAGCCAATAACCAGCAGCAAAACAATCGCTCCTACCGACGCCGTCAGTATATCATTCACCAGCCCGGAATCGGTTACGATTTCCGTTTTCAAGATTTTCGTAAATAACCAATTGCCCACCAGGCTACCCACAATACCAATCGCAATATTGCCGAAGAAACCAGCACCATAGCCACGCACCACACTACTTGCCAACCATCCTGCTAGACCGCCGATTAGGCAAAGGATTAAGAATTCTTGAGTGCTCATCTTGTTACAAAGTTTGTGCAATATTACAAATGTCAGCCTATTTACGAGCATATCGAGCCGGGAATCTCTGATGCAATGAACTAACTTTGTATTTTAGACTTCCGCAGGTGGAAAGCGTATTGCATTTGCCGTATTGCGTAAAGCGACCCTCGGCATAGACGCAAAATTTTGCGTCTCCACGCTCGGCCCATGAAACCATCCCACCTGCGCCTGCCTGCCATCCGCCAGGTAGGCAGGGAAGTCCTCAAAAAAACCTCCTCTACATGTCAACTCTTCACGACGCCTTCAAAGACCGCATACTTGTACTCGATGGTGCTATGGGTAGTCTCATTCAGGGCTATGGGCTAGAGGAGTCTGACTACAGAGGCGAAAGGTTTACCGACTCAAAGATTGATCTGAAAGGCAACCACGACCTGCTGATTTTGACCCGACCAGATGTAATCGAGGAGATTCACTGCCACTACCTCGATGCCGGTGCTGATATTATCGAGACCAACACCTTTAGCGGTACACGTATAGCGCAGGAGGACTATGGTATGGAGGCGGCTGTTTACGACATCAACAAGGCCAGTGCAGAGTTGGCAAAAAAACTTTGCAACGCCTACACCAAAAAAAATCCAGACAAGCCCCGCTTTGTAGCTGGTGCTGTTGGCCCGACCAATCGTACCCTCTCGATCAGCCCCGATGTGAATGATCCCGGGTTCAGGGCCATCACCTTCGACGAGCTTGCCGATGCTTACTACGAGCAAATTAAAGGACTCGCCGACGGTGGTGCCGATTTAATTCTGATCGAGACTATTTTCGATACCCTCAACGCCAAGGCTGCCATCTTCGCGCTCAACCGAGTGCGCAATGAGATAGATCGCGAGCTGCCCGTCATGATTTCTGGTACCATTACCGATGCCAGTGGTCGTACCCTCAGCGGCCAAACAGTGGAGGCATTCTACATCAGCATGGCGCATGCCGATCCGATTTGTATTGGCCTCAACTGTGCCTTGGGTGCGCAGGAGATGCGGGCTCACCTGGAAGCACTTCACAAAGTGGCTGCCTGCCATGTGCACGCTTACCCCAATGCTGGTCTCCCCAACGAAATGGGTGAATACGACCAGGGTGCCCAGGAAATGCGCGAATATATACGAGACTTCGCCGAGTCGGGCTTCGTGAATCTGGTGGGCGGCTGCTGCGGCACTACCCCCGAGCACATAGCAGCTATGGCCTTAGCTGTAGACGATCTCCCGACTCGAAAGGTGCAGCTTCGCTCGCCCTATACCCAACTCAGTGGACTAGAGCCGCTAGTGATACGCCCGGAAACCAACTTCGTCAATGTAGGCGAGCGTACGAATGTGACCGGCTCCCGCAAGTTTGCTCGCCTCATCAAAAATGGTGATTACGCCGAAGCCCTCGAAGTAGCCCGCCAGCAAGTAGAAGGCGGGGCTCAAGTCATAGACGTCAACATGGATGAAGGCCTGCTCGACGGAAAGGAAGCTATGGTTACCTTCCTGAACTTGCTCATGGCCGAGCCCGACATCGCCCGCCTGCCCATCATGATCGACTCTTCTAAGTGGGATGTGATCGAAGCTGGTTTGCAATGCGTGCAGGGCAAGTGCATCGTCAATTCTATCAGTCTTAAAGAAGGTGAAGAGGAGTTTATCCGCCAAGCCACACTCGTGCGCCAATATGGAGCTGCTACCGTTGTCATGGCCTTTGATGAAGAAGGCCAAGCCGATACCTCTGACCGCAAAGTCGAAATCTGCCAACGCGCCTATCGCATACTGACCGAGGAAGTCGGACTACCACCGCAAGACATCATATTCGACCCCAACATCTTTGCCGTAGCGACAGGCATCGAAGCCCATAACAACTACGGCGTCGATTTCATCGAAGCCACTCGTGAGATCAAAGCCGTCTGTCCAGGTGCTAAAATATCCGGTGGGGTTAGTAATATCAGCTTCAGTTTTAGAGGAAATAACGTAGTGCGCGAGGCCATGCACTCCGCCTTTTTATATCATGCCATTCGGGCAGGCATGGATATGGGCATTGTCAATGCTGGTATGATAGAGGTTTATGAAGACATTCCCACCGACCTACTCACCAGCGTAGAGGATGTGCTGCTCAACCGTCGTGAAGACGCCACCGAGCGCCTCACCGAACTGGCTGAAGGCCTGAAAGGGAGTGGTGGTCGCCAGGTTCAAAAAGACCTCGGCTGGCGAGAAAGCACCGTCGAGGAACGCTTGCGCCACAGCCTGGTGCGCGGTATCACCGAGTTTATAGAGACCGATACCGAAGAAGCCCGCCTCAAGTACCCCCGCCCCCTCCATGTCATCGAAGGCCCCCTCATGGACGGTATGAATGTGGTCGGCGATTTATTTGGTGCAGGCAAGATGTTTTTGCCCCAAGTGGTCAAAAGTGCCCGGGTGATGAAGAAGGCGGTGGCGTATCTCGAACCATTCATCGAGCGCGAGCGCGAGGAAATGCTCGCTGGTGCCACCAATCCTCGTGAAGACCTCTCCCCTAACCCCTCTCCGGGGGAGAGGGGAACCGCTGGTGGTCAAAGCATAGTATTTGGAGGATTACATCCTAGTGATGCTTCTTCCAAAAGCCAGGAGAATATTGCACAAACAGAAGGGCAAAGCTCCACTTCTCCCCTCTCCGAAGCGGGACTTGGGGTTGGGGTCCCAAGTCCAAAGCATGGGCCGGGGGAGAGGTCAATAAAACACTTCGTCCCCAACAACTGGGAAGTAGAACCAAAGAGCAGAAAGTTCCTCTACAATTTTGCAAAGCAAATGCGCACAAATCCTACACCAGCTGAAAAACGCTTGTGGAAGAACCTTCGTGCAGGAAATATTGGTGGGCTGAAATTCAGGAGGCAAAAACCAATGGGCTACTATATCCCAGATTTTGTTTGTTTACAAAAACGCCTGATAATTGAAGTAGATGGCAGCTATCACCAGAACCCAGAGATCATACTCAAGGACCAAGAAAGGGATTATCTTTTCGAGAGTGCTGGTTACACTATGCTACGCTTCACCAACGAAGAAGTGCTTGAGCAAACCGATTACGTCGTAAGTTTAATCTCTGAGCAGGCCGCGAAACTTCCAGACCGGCCTTTCCCTTATCCTGGAGAGGAAGTTAAGACGTTAGTCGGGCATGATAGTAAAATACAGAAGGGTGAAGACATCTCCCCTAACCCCTCTCCGGGGGAGAGGGGAACCGCTGGTGGTCAAAGCATAGTATTTGGAGGATTATATCCTAGTGATGCTTCTTCCAAAAGCCAGGAGAATATTGCACAAACAGAGGGGCAAAGCTCCATTTCTCCCCTCTCCCCCGGAGAGGGGTCGGGGGAGAGGTCAACAAGCCACAGGCACCGCGGCACCATCCTCCTAGCCACCGTCAAAGGCGATGTCCACGACATCGGCAAAAATATAGTAGGTGTCGTCCTGGCTTGCAACAACTACAATATCATAGACTTGGGTGTGATGGTACCTGCTAACAAAATACTGGACGAAGCCCAAAAAGCAGGCGCAGACATTATCGGTTTAAGTGGCCTCATTACCCCCTCGCTCGACGAGATGGTCAACGTAGCCAAAGAAATGCAGCGGCGAGGTATGAATACGCCCCTGCTCATTGGTGGTGCCACAACCAGCAAAGTACATACCGCCGTCAAGATCGAACCTGAGTACGAGCACCCTGTCTTGCATGTACACGATGCCAGCCGGGCCGTAACCGTAGCCGGAGAGTTATTGAACAATAACGAAGAAGAACGAGAAGCCTACCTAAGTGAAATACGCACCAACTACAGCAAAATAAGAGCCACCAGAGCAGATCGTAAGTCGGGTAGGCAGTTTTCGAGTATTTCCGAAGCCCGGCGGAATGCCACCCCCCTCGATTGGTCTGATTACGAGCCTCCAATGCCAGATCAGCCCGGCATCCACCTCATAGAAGACTATGACTTGCGCGAGCTGGTCGACTACATTGACTGGCGGCCATTCTTCTCGGCCTGGCAGCTGGCTGGTCGCTTCCCAGACATCCTCACCGATAAAGTGGTGGGCGTAGAAGCCTCCAAACTTTATGCCGAAGCCACAGCTATGCTCGATCAAATCGTGAAGGAGAAATGGTTGCAAGCCAAAGCGGTATTCGGCTTATTTCCAGCCAACGCTAGGCCAGAGACCGACAGCATTCTCATTTACGCCGACGAGTCTCGCCAAGAGGTGATCGAAGAGCTACATCATCTTCGCCAACAGGGTAAAAAAGCGAAAGGCAAACCCAACCAGGCATTGACCGACTATATAGCACCAGTCGGTTCCGGTAAGGCGGATTGGTTAGGTGCTTTTGCCGTTACGGCAGGTCGGGGCATCGAATCGCGTGTGAAGGCCTTCGAAGATCAGCAAGACGACTATAATGCCATTCTACTCAAGGCTTTGGCAGACCGACTGGCCGAAGCCCTAGCCGAGAGACTCCACCAACGGATACGCACCGATTATTGGGGCTACGCCAAAGACGAAAACCTCAATAACGATGGTTTAATTGCCGAAAAGTACCGTGGTATCAGACCCGCTCCTGGTTATCCGGCCTGCCCTGAGCATACCGAAAAGGCCAAGCTCTGGAAACTGCTAAATGTCGAAAAATCCACCGGTATGAAACTGACCGAAAGTTTTGCCATGTACCCGGCTGCCAGTGTGAGTGGTTGGTATTTCAGTCACCCCGATTCTCGCTACTTCGCGGTCAAGGATATTCAAGACGATCAAGTTGCCGACTACGCCCAAAGAAAGGGATGGGATGCTGACACCGCAGATCGATGGTTAGCTGCCATCAGATAATTAATTCCATTTTAACGGTTCCTTTGCGCAAAACGAGCTATTTTTACACGACTCATTTCTGGCTTTCTCTAGTTGCTCTTGTTTTGAAAAAACAGAAGCGATTCGTAAAGGCACATTATTCAACTTTATGCGTTTAGCCCTACTCGTTCTAAGTTCACTTTCTGCCTTGAGCCTCTTTGCTCAAATTACCGTTTCCACGGGTATTATTCCCGCTGTGGGCGATACCCTTTTTTCATCGGGGGCAGAGGCAGGCCAGACCGTCGATCTCATTGATACCGGGGGGCCACACGACTGGGACTTCAGTAATATCGTAGAAGGCGGCTCCAGAGAAAGGCTGGTTGAGGCCCTCGACCTCAATACACAAGACAGTATTTTTGCCGAGGCAGATGCCAAGATCAGTTTTGGTGATGGTACATTCAATTACTATCGCCTGCTGCCCGATCGAATGGAGTTGGTGGGCAATATTGGATCGCTAGAGTTTATTCCAGGCTTTGAGGTAGCTACGCCTTTCAGTCCTGTCTATATAGATAGACGTGCTCCTTTTGACTTTATAGACCAGTTCAGTAATGAAGCTAATATCTTACTAACTTTTCCCGTAGAGGATCTACCAGAAGATATTATCATACTTGGAGGAGACTTTCTAGAAGCTGTGGATTCAGTCAGACTGAATACCGCGATTGAGCAAGATGATATAATCGATGCGTATGGTACGCTAACTGTAGATGGAATTACCTACGATGTACTCAGGGAAAAACGTACAGAAGTGCGAACGCTAGCTGTTGAGGCGTATAACCAGCTTTTCGGTTGGCAGGATGCAACTGCCGCATTTTTATTAGTAATTAATGGGTTGCCTGGTGGTGAAGAGGTAACTGGTATTGACACCCTGATCACGTACAACTTCTGGCCAGAGTCTGGCCCGGTTCCAGCAGCTACGGTCGTAACCAATACGCAAGGCGAGATAGAATCTATAAACTATCGTACGAATTTAGGCGGACCCAGCTCTACCGAAGAAGGGGAATTGATGGGGGCCGAGATCAGCATGTACCCCAACCCTGTGCAGCGGTGGGTTACCTTTGAGGCCAACAATGTCCCCAGCGCAGACTACAGCCTCCACATTCATAATGGCTTAGGTCAGCAGATGATGGTCGAGCGATTCCCGAATACGAATCGAATCTTCTATCAGGCCGATCTCTCATTCTTACCCAGAGGGCTTTATTACTACAGCCTCAGAAACAGCCGAGGTAGGATTCTTACCACCAAGCGATTGTTAGTTGGTGGCTATCGACCTTAAGACGATTTTTCCTTCTTATTCTTTTCTTCCTCTTTGGCCAGAGCTTCGATCTGTTCTTTAACTGGGTCGTACAACTCTTTTAGTGATAGATTAATGTTAACAGACTGTATATGTGCATTTGCTGACTCACCCTCATAGATATCTATTCGCCAAAGATCGGCACCTGGAGGGCGATACCACACTTCTACATATAACTTGTCCTGAGCGATGAGAATGTAGTTCTGAAAGCTGGGCAGGCGGCGGTAATTGTGAAATTTTTGACCACGGTCGTATTTTTCAGAATTCTCAGAGAGGACTTCAATAATTATTATCGGGTTTGTTATTGCGCCGACCTGATATATAGAAGATTCTATTTTGTCACAAACAGCACTCCCGTCAGGATAAACATAAGATTCGGACTTATCCAGATAAATTTTTACTTCAGAATTTAAGACTTCGCAGCCTTTCCCTTCCAAGTCTCTTTGCAGTAAGAAATTACTTCGGCTACACAATCTACCGTGTATTAACGTCCCACCCGCCATAGCAACCACATAGCCGTCATGATACTCATAACGCTGGTTGCTTTCTTGTTCTAAGGCGACGTATTCCTTTACTGTAAGTCGATCAAGCTTTTTGGTTCCCATACTTTCGATAACAATGAAAGCCAAATTTAAGGTTTTAGAGCCATAGCTGCGTAGGGGTAGTTGACCTACATATGCATCTACCTACCAAAACCCCATATACAATGAAGAAGCAATGGATATTACTACCCTTCATATTTTTCACGCTCAGCCTACAGGCGCAATATGAAGAGACCTTACTAGGCGATCTGGATTTGTCAGGAGCCTGGGGCGTTATTACCTACAACTATTCGGACTATGGTGACGATTGGGCACTGGTGCGCGGCGGCTATGGCGGCGTAGAGTTCGGCAATAGGTTCTTCCTGGGTTACGGTGGCTGGCGATTAAGAGATGAAGTACTCTCAGAAGAAGGTCGCCAAGAATTTAAACTTCGTCATGGTGGCTTCGTACTCGGCTACACGCCTAACAGCTATAAGTCCATACACCCAAGAGCCAGTTTCATCTTCGGCCCCGGCCGCGTGTGGACACTCGAAGACGGCGAAAGAGATCGCGTATTCGTGCTACAACCCGCAGCTGGTGTAGAGCTCAACGTCTTTCAAATTATGCGACTAGGTCTAGAAGGCGGCTACCGATATGTAGGCAATGTAAACCTGGGCGATGTAACCAGCGAAGACGCCTCAGGATTTTTCTTGCAGATCGAAGTTAGACTCGGATTCAGCTGGTAAAAAGATCAGCGGGGTTTCTAAATGCAGAATGCGTTTAGAAACCCACTATTACTTTTGCAGGAGATGAAATTGAAACACTATATCCTCCTGTTATCGGTTGCGATTTTTGCCGCATGTGGTGAAGACGCACCACCCAGCCCCCAAGGAAATGACGGCGCCGACCTCGATCCGGGTAGTGGCGTACTCATACTCAACGAAGGCCCATTCAGACAGTCGCTGGCTAGCTTGAGTTTCTACGAATACGAAACCGGCCAAGTGACAGGCGGGCTGTTCGAAGAAGTTAACGGATTTGGGTTGGGTGACATCTTGCAATCGGCTACTGTCATCGACGACCAGCTGCTGCTCGTGGTCAACAATTCGAGTGTCGTAGAGCGGGTCGGTAAGCGGTCTTTGCGCTCGAACGCCAGCCTGACACTAGAATCCCCTCGCTATGCCTTGAGGTTACCCGATGGCCGATTCTACATTTCTGATTTTACAGCGGGGGAGATACACGTAGTCGAGTCGGCTATCGACCTGCGGAAGTCCAATTCCATACCCCTCCCCGGATGGAGCGAGCAAATGGTCTTACTCGATGGGCAGGTGTGGGTAACCAATCCCTTTCGCGAGTACGTATATGGCATCGATATATCACAAGACTTAGTGACCGACTCCATACGCATAGACGACCAATGTGGCCCTCTACTGACTGATGCTCAAGGCCGTATGTGGACGCTCTGCCAAGGCGAAAGTATCCTCGATAACTCGGCCACGCTCTACCGCTTTACACCTACGGGAGATATCGATGCCTGGCCGGTATCTGCCAATGGGCAAAGCCGTATGCTTTTTGTCGACGCGCTCAATGAGATGTGGCTGCTCACTTTTGAGGGCCTTTACCGATTCTCTTCCGATCTATCTGATAGTGATGAAATTGGTCAGTTGTGGCTCGAACGCTCCGGCAACTGGTACGCCCTGGGCCGCGAGCCTCAAACGGGCGATATTTATCTGGGTGATGCCATTGATTTTCAGCAGCCCGGCCTGGTTTACAGATACAGCGATGCACAAAACCCAATCGACTCTTTTGCTGTTGGTCTTGCGCCAAACGGATTCGTTTTTTACTAATCTACACTGATGGGCAAGCAACAGTCATTTGAAGAGGGAAAGGAAAAGTTTATTCAGTCATGGGGTGCCTTGGGTTCCAGCTGGGGGGTCACGCGCACCATGGCGCAAATACATGCCCTGCTGCTGCTGGCGACCGAACCCATAAGTGCAGACGAAGTCATGGAGGAGCTTCAGGTGAGTCGGGGTAGTGCCAATACCAACATCCGCCAGCTGATCGATTGGGGCCTGGTTTATAAAGAGCTCAAAACGGGCGAAAGGCGCGAGTATTTCAAGGCCGAAAAGGATATGGGCCAAGTGGTGAAGCAGATCATCATACAGCGCAAAAAGCGTGAGTTAGAGCCCATGCTCAGGCTGCTCGATGATCTTTCGGAGGTAAAGGGCGAGTCGGAAGAAGCCCACGAATTGCGTCAAATGGTGCAGGAGTTGAAACTCTACAGCGAAAAAGCGGATCGGGCACTTAACTTATTGGTGAAAGCTGACAGCAATTGGTTTTTCTCTACCTTTTTATCTATGATAAAATGATTTTTTCTTTCAAACCGAAGGTTTGAAAGAAAAAACACTAAAAAGTAGAAAAAATCTAAATAAGCCACTCCCACCTGCTACAACTCAAACTATCCTTTACTCTACGGCTTTCTACTGTTAATTTTGTGATGTAAATTTAGGGCCACCTAAATGCCATCTAACTTAAAGAAAGTTTCGATTCATGCTCAGCTGGTTCACCCGGTTCATTACATCTAGCATTGGGCAGAAGATCATCATGTCGTTGACCGGCTTGTTTTTGATCTCTTTCCTGATCGTCCACCTCATCGGTAACTTACAGTTGCTGAAGGGCGACGGTGGTCAGGTGTTTAATGAGTATGCATACTTCATGACCCACAACCCGCTGATCAAAACGGTTAGCTATGGGTTGTACGCGGGTATTTTACTGCATGCCATTCAAGGTTTAGCGCTGTACTTTAAAAATCGCAGAGCGAGGGGCAGTGTAGGTTATGCCGTAAAGCGCACCCGAGCGGTTGGTACCAGTGCCTCGGCCTCGAAGTATATGGCACAACTCGGTACGGTCATTTTGGCTTTCATCATTGTGCATATGGTGCAGTTTTGGGCGCAGATGAAGTTTACCGACAATGTGGCTGTACTCGACTACCCAGGTTATGAAGAAGGGGTCAAGGATTTGTATACATTAGTATCGGTAGCATTCACCCAGCCGTTCTTCGTCGTTTTTTACGTGGCCAGCATGATATTTATAGGCTTTCACCTTTGGCACGGCTTTCAGTCGGCCTTTCAGACCTTGGGGCTCAACCACCCTAAGTACACCCCTTTCGTGAAAGCAACGGGTAAAATATTCAGCATACTGATCGCAGCGGGCTTTGCGGTTATACCGATATACATGTACGTCGCACAAACGTGGATGAAATAACGTTAACATAGTACTACAAACTGAGTAAAAATGGGACTACAAGCAAATGAGCCAGGTGGCAGCCTTTCATCTAAGTGGACGCAGTATCGCTCTAGCATGCCGCTGGTGGCTCCTAACAACAAACGTCGAATAGAGGTAATCGTAGTAGGAACCGGTCTGGCTGGTGGCGCAGCTGCGGCAACCTTAGGCGAGTTGGGCTACAAGGTCAAGTGTTTTACTTTCCACGATAGTCCTCGAAGAGCGCACTCTATCGCCGCTCAGGGTGGTATCAATGCCGCAAAGAATTATCAAAATGACGGTGACTCCGTCTATCGCCTTTTCTACGATACGATAAAAGGAGGCGACTACCGCAGTCGCGAAAGCAATGTACATCGATTGGCAGAGGTGAGTGTCAACATCATCGATCAGGCTGTGGCTCAAGGCGTACCATTTGCCCGCGAGTATGGCGGTTTATTGGCCAACCGCTCATTCGGTGGTGTGCAGGTGAGTCGTACTTTCTACGCGCGTGGTCAGACCGGGCAGCAGCTGCTGCTAGGTGCCTACCAGTCGCTATCGCGCCAGATCAGTCTGGGTAACGTGACTATGTACAACCGCCACGAAATGCTTGATCTGGTCATGATTGATGGCAAGGCGCGCGGCATCATAGCCCGAAACCTGCTGACTGGCGAGCTGGAAAGGCACGCGGCCCACTGCGTCGTTTTGGGTTCGGGTGGCTACGGCAACGTATTCTACCTGTCGACTAACGCCATGAACTCCAACGCTTCGGCAGCATGGCGGACCGTGAAGCGCGGTGCCTACATGGCTAATCCTTGTTTCACGCAGATTCACCCGACTTGTATTCCCGTTTCGGGTGAGTACCAGTCTAAGCTAACCCTCATGTCGGAATCGCTCCGTAATGACGGTCGCGTTTGGGTACCCAAAAATCAAGAAGACGCCGAAGCTATTCGCAAAGGACAAAAGACCGGGCTGGACATAGCCGAAGATGATCGCGATTACTACCTCGAACGTCGCTACCCAGCCTTCGGCAACTTGGTGCCGCGCGATGTAGCCAGTCGCGCAGCCAAGACAGCCTGTGATGAGGGCTTAGGCGTAGCCCCTACTGGTCTCGCTGTATTCCTCGACTTCAGTGCGGCTGTGATCCGCTATGGAAAGAGTCGCGCCACCAGCCTCAACGAACACAATGCCAGCGATGCGCGCATCAAAGAACTGGGCACCGCTGTCATCTCCGAGAAGTATGGTAACCTCTTCGAGATGTACGAAAAAATCACGGGCGAAGACCCTTATGTCATGCCCATGAAAATTTACCCTGCCGTTCATTACACCATGGGTGGCCTGTGGGTAGACTACAACCTTCAGACCAATATCCCTGGCTTGTTTGCGCTGGGCGAGGCCAACTTCAGCGATCACGGCGCTAACCGACTCGGTGCGTCGGCCCTTATGCAAGGTCTGGCCGACGGCTACTTCGTGATACCCTACACCATTGGTACTTTCCTGGCCGACGAGATTCGTACGCCCATGATCGATCCGGATGGGGAGGACTTCCGCAGGTCGGAACAAGAAGTCGCCGACCGAATCGAAAAACTCATGTCCATCGGCGGTAGCCAATCTGTAGAAAGCTTTCACCGCCGCCTCGGCAAGATTATGTGGGAGTACTGCGGCATGTCCCGCAATGCTGAAGGCCTCCACAAGGGCCGCCGCATGATACGCGAGCTGCGCGAAGAATTCTACAAAGACGTGTTCGTGCCCGGCCGCCCCGACGATTATAACCCAGAGTTAGAGAAAGCCCTCCGCGTAGCCGACTTCCTGGAGCTGGGTGAGGTCATGGTACTCGATGCCCTCAATCGCGAGGAAAGCTGCGGTGGCCACTTCCGCGAAGAGTATCAAACCCCGGAAGGTGAAGCCCTGCGCCGCGACGACGAGTTTGCCTATGTCGCCGCTTGGGAATGGGATGACACCGAGCCCATCATGCACCGCGAAGAACTTATTTTCGAAAATGTAGAGTTGAAAACCCGCTCGTACAAGTAAACTATCAAACAAGCAAGATTCCTTTCCAATGGATATGAAGCTCACCTTAAAAGTCTGGCGCCAAGAAAATGCCTCTACCAAAGGTCGATTCGAGACCTATGAGCTAGATGGTGTAAGTACGCACATGTCTTTCCTTGAAATGCTGGACATCTTAAACGAGCAACTGATCGGAGAGCGCAAGGAGCCTGTATCTTTCGAGCACGATTGCCGGGAGGGTATATGCGGCACTTGCAATGTTGTTATCAACGGTTATCCGCATGGGCCTATGCGAGGTACCACGGCTTGCCAGTTGCATATGCGCCACTTCAATGATGGCGACACCATCACTATAGAGCCCTGGAGAGCCAGTGCTTTTCCTATTATCAAAGATTTGGTCGTAGATCGCTCGGCTTTCGATCGCATTATACAAGCTGGGGGCTACGTAAGCGTCAATACCGGACAAGCTCAGGATGGCAACGCTATACCTATCGAAAAAGACCAGGCCGCTCATGCCTTCGATGCTGCAACCTGCATCGGCTGTGGTGCTTGTGTTGCTGCTTGCCCCAATGCGTCGGCTATGCTGTTCACCAGTGCCAAGGTAAGTCACCTCGCCCAGCTACCGCAAGGTAAAGTCGAGGCGGCCAAGCGCGCCAAAAACATGGTCCTCCAGCACGATAAGGAAGGCTTTGGTCGCTGCAGTAACATCACGGCCTGCGAAGCCGAATGCCCCAAAGAAATCTCTGTCGAGCACATTGCCAGACTGAATAGAGAGTATATTAAGTCTTCTTTGGGGGCTGTGAACGCTTAATGCTATAGTTGCTGTAGCTGGCAGAAAACTGAAAAAATTTCTTCAAGCCTGTGACTTGCGAGTTTCCCCTCCGTCACAAAGGCAGAATTTGGGGCGGCAACGTCCTGATTTCACGTTTTTACTTTAGGGGAAATTTGCTTTACGGGCTATCACTCTCACGAGTGATAGCTTCTTTAATTTTACATCTACCAAATAAATCGAATCGATGCTTGCCCACTTACGTGCCCGCAATCTCTGGGCTTCAGATATATGTTGTCTACAAGCTTTAGGATCTTACAAAAAGATGGCGACGACTTCGATTTCAAAAACCAACTGGATGGCCCGCGCAAGTCTAATTTTAACATTACTATTATTGCTGAGCACGCAACTCGTAGGCCAATCTATTTGGGAAGATCGCCAGCCTGATTTCGAGGTAGACCAGCGGATATTTGCCAAGGAATCTAGAGTGGTTCAGGCTGATACGGATATGCTTAAAGCGCAGCTTTGGGCAGCTCCACACGAGCGCACAACTGCTGCCGAGCAAAGTGAAACCATCATTGAGTTACCTATGCCCGATGGCAGCGTTGATCAGTTCAGTATCGTAGCCTATGATATTAGCGAAGCACCCGCGCTAGAGCGGTATCCCGATATCCGGACTTGGTATGGGCAAGACAGGCGCAACCCCGGCAGAACAGTTTTCCTAGACTGGACGGCACGGGGCTTTCATGCCATTATCAGAGGCGGCGGAGAGCCAATCGTATACATAGACCCACTCGGCCGGGAGACTATCGAGTATTACCAGGTCTACAAGGCTGCCGACCAGATAGCCGATTTCGACTTTGTATGTGAAACAGTTGCTGAAAATATAGCTGAAGACGAATCTCCCGGCGAGCAGCGAGCAGCTTATGGCTGCGATCTACTACAGTATCGCACAGCCATAAGCTGCACGGCCGAGTACAGCAACTGGCATGGTGCCTTCAATAGCAGCCAATCGAATATCGTACAGTCTGCTGTGGTAACTAGCGTCAATCGCGTCAACTCTGTCTTTACGCAAGACCTTTCACTGCGCCTACTGCTGGTGGGTGATAACGACGAGCTCTATTTTTATAATGAAACACAAGAGCCATTCACGAGCAATAGTGTCTTTACCCTCGCCGACGAGAATGACCCCGTAATTGTCGACCGTATAGGTTCGGCGGCCTACGACTTCGGGCACGTCTACACCCAAGGCGGTACGAGTGGAGTCGCTTTAGGTCTTCGTCAGCCTTGCAGAACCGATCGGGCAGCCTCTGCAACCAGCCACGCCGTACCCGAAAACGATCCGTTCAATATCGACTACGTCTCCCACGAAATGGGTCATCAACTCGGCGGCAACCACACCCAAAACAACAATTGCAACTACAGCAGTGCCGCAGGTATGGAGCCGGGCAGCGCCAGTACCATTATGGGGTACGCCGGTATTTGCAACCCAAACGTGCAGAACAATAGCGATGCCTATTTTCACGGTCGCAATATTGAGGAAATCAACAACTACGTCGAAAACCCCAGTGCCGACGGGCGGGGATGCGCCACGGTCATCAATACCAGCCTGAGTAATCCGACATTGGATAATTTGGTAGACGAACGTGTACCTTTCGGTACCCCCCTCGTATTGCGCGGCAATGCCAGTGGCACAAATACCATCACTTACAATTGGGAGCAAATCGATCAGGAGCAGGCAGTCATGCCACCGCAAGGTACGAGTGTATTTGGGCCACTATTCAGATCGAATTTTGCGCTCGATTCACCCGATCGGTTTTTGCCTAACTTGCCGGATGTCATAGATGGGGTAGATCCTATTTGGGAAGAAACGCCCCAAGTTGGCCGTCTGATCGACTTCAGGTTAACTGTCAGGCATAGCAACGCGACCTACGGCTGTACCGAAGAAGACGACCTCCGCCTGACCGTCGATGGCAACCTCGGTCCGTTTATCGTGACAGACCCAGCCAACGGCAACCAATGGAGCGACGGCCAGACCGCACAAATACAGTGGGATGTCGCAGGTACCGATGCCAATGGTATAGACTGCCAAAATGTAGACATTTACCTGTTGACAGATGGTGGGGCTAATTTTGATGTAATCGCTTCCGCCCAAGCCAACGATGGCTTTGCAGAGATCGATCTGGCACCAGGTCAAATCACCAACGATGCCCGAATTATGGTGCGCGCTGCCGACAATGTCTTCTACAATGTTTCACCCATCGATTTCAGCATCGTCAGCTCTTCGGGTAGCCCGGCCATTTCGCTGAGCAGCTTAAACGGCACCAGTCAATCGAGTTGTTTCGCGGTGCCGGAAGAATCGGTGAGCTTTGAACTGATAACGACCAGTAGTGGTGGTGCGTCAGATGCGTTAACGCCTCAGCTTACAGGCTTACCTGTTGGTGCGGTAGCTACATTCATGCCCGCCAATCCAAGACCAGGTGGCTTGGTCACGCTTACCATTTCCAATATGGATCAAGCGGCACCAGCTACCTACAGCTTAAACTTGTCGTTGACCAGTGCTGAAGCCGCTGACAATATCGCGCTCACCCTGATCAAAACCAGTGGAGCCGCTAACTCTGGACCCTCGCTTGTTTCGCCCAGCGACGGTGAGATCGGAGTCGATATACACCCCAGGCTCACAGTCCAAAATACGGGAAGCGTTACTTACGATTTCCAGCTAAGTACCTTGCCAGATTTTAGCAACCTGATCTTAAATCTGGTTGACCAGCCCGCTAATAGCGTGCAAGTACCTGCCTATCTGGATGACAACACGACCTACTACTGGCGTAGCCGGACCAACAGTACAGAAAGCGGGGCCTGCGGAAGCACCAGCTTGTGGACAGTAGGTAGCTTTACCACGGGTGACTGCTACGTCTACAATTCTACCGCACCACCTGTTGACATCTCCGACGGACCTGGCCCAATAATTGTTGAAATGCCGCTCGATATTACAGATGCTGGTACGATCACAGACCTAGATTTTTACCAGCTAGATATTTCCCACACCTGGGTGAGTGATTTAGAGGTCTATCTCATATCACCAGCAAGCAGCAGTGTTCAGGTACTCGACCGGCCATGCGGTAGTCAAAACGATATTTCCATCAGCTTTAGCGATGAAGCAACAAGCACAAACTACCCTTGCCCACCCACTGATGGCCAGTTTTACCTGTCGGAAGTCGACCCGCTCAGCGACTTCGACAATGAAGCCATTAGCGGCGAATGGCGCCTGCGTGTCATTGACCTCGCAGAACAAGACGGAGGTAGCATCAACGCGTTTTCGATCAAAGCTTGTCTCAGCGATTTCGGCAGCTTACCAGTCAGTTGGCTGGCATTTACCGCCCAGAGTCAGGTCGATCATATTCAGCTCGATTGGCGCACTGAAGAGGAAGTCGATAATGCCGGTTTCTGGGTCGAGCGCACCGAAAATCTATTGCGCGGCGAATGGCAGGAGCTAGGGTTCGTGCCCGCTAGTGGCCAAGATCGCGGTATCTACACCTTCGACGACGAGACCGCCCAAAAAGGTATCGATTACTTCTATCGCCTACGCCAGCAAGACTTCGATGGTCGGGTCGATTACAGCCCCATCCGTTCTGCCCGATTAGATGGCGAAGCCGCAGCGTTGGAGCTTTTCCCGAATCCGGTTTCTGATATTTTGTACTTCCGCAGGTTGAATGCTTCCCTCACTTCCGAACGCTACCAATTGCTGGACGCAGTCGGTCGTCTTGTACAGCAAGGCCAAATACAAGCCGAACAGGGAGAGATTCCACTAAACGACTTGGCTACCGGTGTTTACTACTTCAGGCTATCCGGTCAGGGTGAAGTTTGGCGAGTTGTGAAAAAATGATAATTTGTCAGTTAAGCAGGCGAGCCTGCTCAACTGACAAATACTGCCATGGCCAAAAAAAAGAAAAAAGGTGGGGTGGTCTACTCCACCGATCCCGACTTCGACTACGACAATCCCTTTGCGGCCTTGACGGGGTTCAGCGAGTCCTCTGGGGCTGGCGGCGAGATCTCCGAGGAGCTCCCTTCGGTCGACGCCTCGGAGGACCGCCGCCGTCATGATCGCTTGCGCGTGCTACTCGACCGCAAAGGCCGAAAGGGCAAGGCCGTCACCCTAGTCACTGGCTTCGAAGGCTCCGAAGACGAGCTTCAAGACCTCGGCAAGATGCTCAAATCCAAATGTGGCGTCGGCGGCTCAGCCAAAAACGGCGAGATCATCATTCAAGGCGACAAGCGAGATCGCGTAGTCGAGCTCCTAAAAGCAGAAGGCTTCCGAGATGTGAAAAAGTCAGGTGGCTAAGAACCTGCCAGCTTTCGGTGAGCCAGGACCTGCCAGCGTTCGAGGAACGAGAACCTTGTAGCGTCCGGCTGTAGAACCTGTCAGCGCCCGACCGTAGAATCCCCACGAACGCTCGTGGGAGCTCGTACCTCGCACGCCACGAGGTTCTATTCGGTCATACCCAATTGATTGATAGCCTGTTCCTCCCCATCTTGGAGGGTAAAGGAGGTCTTTTTCCAAGCAGTTCCTTCTAAGGCTTCTAACTCTATATACAGTCCATTTCTCGACATTGTAAACCCGTAATCTTCAGTAAATTCTTCGCCTTCGGGCAGCTCCTCAAAAGGCATGAACCCCATGGTTGTAATCAGGGCTTTTCGGCTGGCATCTTCAAGTTCGTAAGTAAGCTGTTCCCATGCACAGCCACGCTCGCAAGCTAAAGTGAATTCGTTGCCGTTAGTCGATATCGTGATGTAGAAATCTGCTAAATCTGATTTTGGTGATGTCTCTATCTGTCCGCTCAGCTTTGGGAAGATTCCAATCAACGGAAGACTAAAAAGGGTAATTTTTGAAGCAATCGAATTCATCTGGTACTGATTTTTGTTTATTTACTGGGCCTTTGCCAAAGGCCCAGTAAATAAACAAAAAAAGGTATCTACTCTTCCTCAAATGCCCCTCTTTCCTCGATTTCAGACCGATTTTCTGATACCATTGCATATAGCCTGTCTTTCAGTTCGACCAATCCCTCCCCAGTCACGCCAGACACAAACATATACTCTACGCCTTCGGGTACGCTAGGCAGTATCATTTCTTTTAGCTCGTCATCGACCAAGTCTGCTTTGGTGAGGGCTAGTAAACTCGGCTTATAGAGTAGCTCCTCATTATACTGCGCCAGCTCATTGCGGAGTATTTGATATTCTTTAGCTATGTCATCTGTATCGGCGGGAATACAGTAGAGTAGGGTGGCGTTTCGCTCGATGTGGCGCAAGAATCTATGCCCTAGCCCCTTGCCCGTATGTGCACCCTCGATGATGCCCGGTATATCGGCAATGGCAAAGGAGCGCCCATCGCGATACTGCACCATGCCCAGATTGGGCTTTAGGGTTGTGAATGGATAGTTGGCAATCTCTGGCTTAGCGGCGGTCATAACCGAAAGTAGGGTGGATTTTCCGGCATTCGGGAAGCCGACCAGTCCGACATCGGCCAGCAGTTTAAGCTCTAGTATGTACCAACCTTCTTCACCAGATTCTCCAGGTTGCGAGTAGCGCGGGGTCTGATTGGTCGAAGACTTGAAGTTGGTATTGCCCAAACCACCGCGGCCGCCGGGCACCAACACCTGCTCTTCACCGTGCTCGGTCAGCTCGAAAAGTGCTTCGCCGGTCTCGTCATTTCTGGCTATGGTGCCCAGTGGTAGTTCAAGTACCACATCTTCACCTTGCGCCCCGAATTTATTGTTAGAACCGCCAGCCATGCCATGACCGGCTCTGATATGCTTTTTGTATTTGAATTGGAGCAGTGTCCACATATTGCGGTTGCCGCGTGCTATGATGTGGCCACCGCGACCGCCATTGCCGCCATCTGGGCCTCCTTTTGGGTTATACTTCTCCCGTCGAAGATGAGAAGAGCCCGCTCCACCATTCCCAGAGGTCAGGTGAATCTTTACATAATCGACGAAGTTCTGCTTGCTAGCCATAGACGGTCATAATAACCCTAGCTCGCAGGCGTAAGTTTTTCGCTCACCAGCTTGCTGAGTCGCTCGGCTACTTCGTCTATGGTACCTGTGCCGTTGATGCAATTGGCAACACCCTCGAAGTTTGTGGCATAAAAGTCGAATACCGGCCCAGTCTGATCGTGGTAAACCTTGATTCGATTGCGAATGATCTCTTCATCTTGATCATCGGCTCGATTACTGGTTTTGCCACGGTCCAGCAGACGGGCGACCAGGTCTTCGGTAGGTACATCCAGCATGATCAAGCTAGCAACCTCTTGGTCCTTGTCAGCGAGCATTTCGCAAAGCGCATCGGCCTGCGGAATGGTCCGCGGAAAACCATCGTAGATATAACCCGGCACATCCGGATTGGCCTCCACGGCTTCACGGAGCATATTTACAGTTACCTCATCGGGTACCAGCTCACCTTTATCCATATAGGCTTTGGCCTGTACACCGAGTGGGGTTGGCGGCTCAGCACCCAAGTGTGCACGAAACAGATCACCTGTGCTAATTTGCAGCAAACCAAATTTTTCAACCAGGCGAGCCGCCTGGGTACCCTTTCCGCTTCCCGGAGGGCCAAATAAGATCAGATTATACATCCGAATGTTAGACTTTGTGGTTAGAGCGAGTGCGAAAATACGGAATAACCATGGACTATGCGACCTCTTTACCGCGCCCTGCTTCTAAAATGGCAAACCACTCCTCGCGGTTCAATTCCAGCTCTAGTGCCAGGCGGGCTCGGATCAACCTTTCAATCTTGGTACTCCCCAAAATCGGCAGTGGTTTGGATGGGTGTTTGAGTAACCAAGCCAGTAAGACCACATCTTCACCCACACCGCCGTATTTGTCGCTGATCTCGCGAACAGCCGTACGCAATCGTAACACACCGGTTGTCCCACCAGAGAAATACTGACCACTACCCAGCGGCCCCCAGATCATAGGCCGGATGCTATGACCGATCAACTGATCGAAAGTGCCGTCGAATATTGGATCGGGGTGCAAAGGACTACACTGGACCTGATTGGTCACTAGCGGAAAAGCATTGTGCAAGGCTTTGAACTGGCTGGGCGTAAAATTTGAAACGGCAAAGTGACGCACCTTACCAGCAGATTTCAACTTTTCAAAAGCACCAGCGACCTCATTTACATCGAGCAATGGGTCAGGACGGTGAATGAGCAACACATCCAAATAGTCGGTTTGCAAATCGGCTAAGCTAGTGTCTACTGACTGAAAAATATGTGCCTCACTGCAATCATAGCTTTTGAGTTTGTGATACGGCCGGTTAGATGTGGTGAGTTTGATGCCACACTTGCCGACCAATTCATAGCTCTCTCTGGGCGCATTCAGCTCAGATAGTGCCTCCCCGACTAGTTTTTCGGTCGTATAGTGGCCGTATATGTCGGCTACGTCTATGGTAGTCATGCCTACGTCGAAGCAACTATCGATGATCCGAGCCAGCTCCGTAGGTTTGTAATCGGCACCCCAGCTCCCCCAGTTCATGCTTCCTGCTATAAATTGAGACAGCTCAGGTCCCGAATCTGATAATTTGACTTTTGGTATCTGCATAAGTGTAAAGTAAAACAATTTCAGAGCCTCGCAGGTATTGATTTAAGATATACAACCCAACACTCATGATCACCATCTTCCCACTGTCTGAACCCAATATGCTCGGCTTCACCATCGACGGCCAAATCGACGATGAAGGACTCCAGCGATTTCTGCTAGCTATCGAAGCTAAAGTAACTACCCATGGTAAGGTCCGCCTGCTCGGCAACATCAAGAATCTGGGCGGTTGGAATAACTTCAAGACCCTCTGGTCTAAGCGTCAGATGAAGACCGAGTACTGGGATCACATCGAAAAGTATGCCGTACTCACCGACAGCGATATCCTGTCTAGCATAACCGGCTCAGTCGATTGGTTTACCAGCGGCCTGCTCATCAAGAGCTTCCCGTTATCCGCAGGTGAGGAAGCTCACCAGTGGCTGGCCGAACCTATGCCCGAAGAGCCACCGCCCGCCCTCCGCCAAATCGAGTTGGCTAACACCCGCCTTCTCGGTTTGGCTATCGTCGGTAAGCTCACCGACAAAGACTACGAGCTACTCGATATGCTCATCGAAGACCAGCGTCGTGATCACGGTAAAGCCCGTATCTACCTCGAAATCGTAGATCTGGAGGGTATCTCCTTCCGCGCCATCTGGCAAGACCTCAAGACCACCGTCAAGCATTACAGCCACATCGAGCGTATTGCCATTGTCGGCGATCAGGGCTGGCTCAAAGCCACCATAAAAGTTTCTGACTTAATGACTCCAGGTCTCGATATGCAGGCTTTTCCAACTGAAGATCGGCAGCGAGCTATGAATTGGTTGGGGTGAGATAAGTTTGGAGTAACTGTTTTAATAGTTGAAAATTACCCCTAACTTGGGTTTGGGTATAACCTATTCGTAACGTATGACTAAGCTTCAAGAAACTTCAGCCCTGGCAGCTCAACTCGATGGAAGCGACAAACTTGAGCTTTTAAGTTTATTGGTTAAAGAACTTTTTGGGAAAAAGAAGCCCGAAGAATCTGGAATCACTAAATCACCGGACGTTTGTGGTGGTAGTGCGAGAATAGCCAATACGCGTATATCTGTTTGGAGTATTGTCGAAGCAAAGCAGTTGGGTATGTCAGACAAAGACATACTGGAAAGTTTCACAAACATTAGCTTGAAAGACATAGAAAATGCACTCCTTTATTATGCTACGAATAGAGCTGAAATAGAAAGTGATATTGCTCAAAACAATATCCAATAGAAAGTATGCAACAGCTACTTGCTGATGAGGATTTCCCCTTCCCCGCAGTCCTAAGACTAAGGGAACTAGGTTTTGATATTGTCACATTACAAAACTTAGGCTTAGCAGGTATCGGCCTTCAAGATATACAAGTACTTGAACTTGCTAGAATACTGAAGCGCGCCGTAGTTACTTGTAATAGAAGGGACTTTATAAAACTGCACAAGGAGACTTCTAGTCACTTTGGCATTCTTGTCTGTACTCGGAACCCCGACCATATCTCTTTAGCTGAAACTATTCATTTTCAACTTGAAAAGAGTCTTAATACTGAAAACGTGCTTTTAAAAATATACAAACCATTATAGTTTTTTACCTCGGCAGGGTTAAAACTATGGGGTCACAGCACCCGCTTCAACGCCTCCTCAATAGCCTCAGCCCCCCTCAAATTCACCGCAGCAATATTGCCGTCCCGATCTATAAGGAAAGTCTTCGGGATACCGCGAACGCCATAGGTCTGTGCGGTAGGTGAGCTCCATTTCTTGAGCTCGCTGACGTGATTGGGCCAGGCAAGGCCGTCCTTTTCGATGGCGGCTACCCAGCGATCGCGTTGAGCCTCGTTTTGGCGGGCGAGTTGCTCAGGGGAGAGATTGCCGGATCGGCGAGGGTCTACGCCATCCAGACTGACGCTGTAGACGGTAAAGCCCTGATCTTTGTAGCGATTGTATACATCGACCACATTTGGGTTTTCGCGCCGGCAAGGACCACACCAACTCGCCCAAAAGTCGAGCAAAACCACCTTGCCCCTCAGGTCACTTAGCTTATAGATGGTACTGTCGGGGCTGTACAGCTGGATATCGGGGGCTTGCATACCCACGCGTATGCCACCTGCTGATTGCCTGCGGCGCAGTTCGGATTCGCCCTTGCTTAGATCGGCTAATAGATCGTTGTAGAGAGCCATATCCGGCGTCATACCATCGCGAACTTGCTGGTAGAGCGGTACCGACAGTTCAGGATCGACACGCTTCAAATATTTAGTAGCGACATATGCCCCTACTCTGGGGTCGTTTATACTATTGATTACTTCGGTGAGTGAGCTGAGTGTCAATTGATCGGCAGCTTTCAGCTTTTGCATCACCTGACCGAGTTCGGCCGAGCCTTCGCTGCCCGAAATAGCCACATCGTAATCGCCCATTTTCTCGGCCTTACCGGCAATAGCTACGGCTTCATTACCCTGCAAGAGCAAATTCATACGCTCTGCACCTACGCGGAGTCGGTATAGGCCGGGCTCCACGACACCGGGAACGGCCAACTGAAAGCGATCTTTATCGGCTGTGATAGAGCTAAGTTGCTGAAACTGACCAGAGCCCGTCGGACGATCCAATGCTATGACCTGACCGGCTGCGCCGTCTAGCACACCATTGATCGCCAATCCATCGACTTCGTCGAATTTGACTTTGCAAGCCGCAAAGACCAGAACGACAATAAAAAGACTTAGATATCGCATAACTAATTCGATAGTAACACACCCGCTAAAATGAGCGCATCATACTTTATAATACATCCTGTAGTGCCTGCTCGATAGCTGCTGCGCCCCGCAGACCTGTCTGCGCAATATTGCCGTCGCGATCGATGAGGAAGGTCTTGGGAATGCCGCGTACACCATAAGTAGAAGCTGCTTGGCTTTCCCACTTTCTAAGCTCGCTAACGTGATATGGCCAGCTTAGTCCATCTTTTTCGATGGCATTGATCCACTTCGTCTTACTATTTTCTTGCTGCTTGGCATAGGCAACAGGATCATTAGCTAGGCCAGGATTGCGTCTCAGATTAGGACCGTCGAGACTGACGCTGAAAACTGTAAATCCTTGATCCTTGTAGCGATCGTAGACTTTTACGACGTTGGGGTTCTCGCGGCGACATGGGCCACACCAGCTCGCCCAAAAATCGAGCAATACGACCTGCCCTTTCAGATCGCTCAGTTTATAGGTTTTACCGTATGGGTCGGTCGCCTCGATATCGGGTGCGGGCTGGCCGGGGGCAACGGCCTCGGTGGCGCGTTGCTGAGCCAGGGCTTGCCTGACACCACCAACATATTGATTGATGCCTGCATAGTTAGCATCTATTTCCGGCAGGCGCTCCAGAGTACTTTCGAGTATGGGGAGGGATTGGGGCGACGGTGACTGCCTGAGCATATTGAATGCGATAATATTAGCTACGAGCGGGTTTTCGATAGACTCGACGGCGGTCTTCACATCGCTCAGGCTGGGGCGGCCACCACTTTCGATGATACCGCTCATGACTTCAGCCATTTCGGCAGTGGCAGGCGAACCTTCGACCTCGAATTTGTAGGTATTGAGGTCGGTAATATCTCCGCTGATCGTGACGTTTTCCTGGCCTTCGAGTACCAGGTAAGCACGCTGAGCACCTATGCGTAAGAGATAGGCACCGGGCTCGATGCCTTCGGGATAGTTGATGACGAACTCTCCGTTTTCGAGCTGGGCACTCGTGAGGGAGTGGTTGGGCTGGCCAACCGTTACACGGTCGAAATTGACCTGCTGACCGGCAGCATTATCGATATTACCAATCAACTGGAATCCTTCGACGGAGCTGCCGTTTCCGCAGGAAGTGACCACCAGCGGAAGTACAAAAAGAAGAAACAGATAGAGGTTATAAGCTTTCATGGTTGATTCTAATTTTGGGTTGCCTGGCCGTCGAGCAGCTCGCCGAGATGATTGTCGTACGGCGTTTGCCAATCGCTGAGCGTGCCCCAATCCTGACCATCTATGCGGATGTTTGTACCACCCACTTTACCAAGTTGGCGATGGGGAATTTTTTGCTCGTCGAGCCGATTTTGGAGATTTTGGACTTCCGCAGGTCGGGCACTGACCACAACGCGCGATTGGCCTTCTCCAAACCAGCAAGCATCGGGCCTGATCTGGCTATTGGAATTAGCCTCGAAGCCCAGCTGGCCGGCCATGGCACTTTCACACAAAGATACAAAAAGGCCGCCGTCCGATACATCGTGGGCCGACATAACTAGCCCATCGCGTATGAGCGCACGCACGGCCGACTGCACACCTAGCTCTTCTTGCAAGTCGAAGTAGGGTGCCGGACTATGCTCGATCTGGTGCACGCTGCGCAAATATTCTGATGACGCAATATCATCAGTTTCCGGCCCGATCAAGATGATGACGTCGTCGGCCTGCTTAAAGCCAAGTGTCATTTGAAGTTTTTGGTCTTCGAGCAGCCCCAGCATACCGATGGTCGGCGTGGGGTATACGGGTTCTACGCGGCCACCTTCGTATTGCGACTGATTGTAGAAGCTCACATTTCCGCCCGTGACGGGCGTACCGAAGGCCCGGCAGGCTTCTCCCATACCCTTTATGGCATTGACGAACTGATAATATGCTTCCGGGTTGTAGGGGTTGCCGAAGTTAAGGCAGTTGGTGATGGCTACCGGTGTACCGCCCGAGCAAGTAATGTTGCGCGCGGCTTCGGCCACGGCGATCATAGCGCCCTTATGCGGGTCGGCATAAACGTAAGCCGAGTTGCAGTCGGTGGTCACGGCCAGGGCTTTCTTGCTGCCTTTGATGCGCACCAGCGCGGCATCGCTGGCGTGCTGGGTGCCCATGCTGTTGGTGCGCACCATGCTATCGTATTGGCGGGTGATCCACCGCTTGGAGATGATGGAGGGGGCGTGGAAGAGGGTGCGGGCATCCCCCTCTAACTCCCCCGACGGGGGAGAACTGGTCTGCCCCTGAATAGAGGCAGAACCGCTCCCCCTGTCGGGGGGCTGGGGGGGAGAATACGCCTCCACCTTATCGAGATATGCCGGCCTAGTGTATTCGCGATCGTAGACGGGGGCACCACCGCCTAGCACGAGGGGTTCTGCAGGCACATCGGCTACGATCTCGCCACCGGCGTGGAAGTGCAGGCGGCCGGTATCGGTGACCTCGCCGATGAGCTCGCATTCGAGGTCCCACTTCTCGAAGACGGCGAGGACCTCCTCTTCGCGACCCTTTTCGACTACGATGAGCATACGCTCTTGGCTTTCGCTGAGCAGGATCTCCCAAGGTTGCATATCGGCTTGGCGAGTGGGTACCTTATCGAGATCGATGCGCATACCGGTGCCGCTCTTGGCACTCATCTCGCTGGTCGAGCAGGTGATGCCTGCTGCACCCATATCTTGCATACCTACTACGGCACCGGTCTGGATGAGTTCGAGGCTGGCTTCTAACAGCAGCTTTTCCTGAAAAGGATCGCCGACTTGTACGGCGGGCAGATCCTCGGCCGAGTCTTCCGTAAGATCGGCACTGGCGAAAGTCGCTCCGTGAATACCATCTTTACCGGTAGCCGAGCCGACGATGAATACTGGATTGCCCGGCCCGTCGGCTACCGCACTGATAGTCTCGCCCACTTTGACAATGCCTACCGACATCGCGTTGACGAGAATATTCTGATTGTAGCTGGGGTGAAAGTAAACCTCGCCACCCACAGTCGGCACGCCGAAGCAGTTACCATAGTCACCGATACCGCGCACAACCCCATCTACCAATCGGCGGGTATGCGCTAAGTTGGGGTCACCAAAACGCAGGCTGTTGAGAGCGGCAATCGGCCTGGCACCCATGGTAAAGATATCGCGGTGGATGCCGCCAACGCCTGTCGCAGCCCCTTGATATGGCTCGATAGCCGAAGGGTGGTTGTGGCTCTCGATCTTGAATGCGCAGGCTAGTCCATCACCTATATCTACCAGGCCAGCGTTCTCTTCTCCGGCGCCGACCAGTAGGGCTTCACCGTCTCGTGGCAAAGTCTTCAGCCACTTGATGGAGTTTTTGTACGAGCAGTGCTCCGACCACATGACCGAGAAGATAGACAGCTCATTGAAGTTGGGCACTCGCCCCATGATTTCGACGATCTTGTCGTATTCGTCGGCGGTAAGCCCCAGGTTCTTGGCTACGGATAGATCGACGGTTTGCACTTCAGCGGGCATGGATGGGATTTTGAGTGTGCAAAGATAGTGAGTGGGGATAACTCGGCTATCGCCTTGTAGTGATAACTCCCTTCGGTCGCGGGACATGCTTGGCTATTGCCATCGCTGGGACAAACTCGGCTATCGCCTCGCGGGACTTGCTCTGCTATCGCCATCGCTGGGACGAGCTCGCTACCGCTCGCTGGGATAAACATTTCTTGCTGAAAATAATCTCTTCTACTTTAGAGTCCCAACGACCGAAGGGAGTTAACCCCACCAATGGCGTTAGCCATGGTTATCCCACGACCGAAGGGAGTTATCACAGCCTAGGGCGATAGCCCAGGCGTATCCCACGAGGGTGTAGCCCGAGTTATCCCGCCAACAGCTGTTTGGTGATAGAAGCGATTGATTTCCCATCTGCTGAGCCGCCCAGCTCGGCGCGGGCAGCTCCAATCACCTTGCCCATATCCTTCATGCCCTCGGCACCGGTCTTTTCGATAATCGCTTGAATACGAGCCTTCAACTCATCTTCGCTCAGTTGGGCGGGGAGGTAGGCTTCGATGGCGGTTATCTCTTCGCGCTCTTTGGCGGCCAGGTCTTCGCGGCCTTGCTCTTCGTAGATGCTGAGGCTGTCTTTGCGCTGCTTGATGAGCTTTTGGAGGAGGGCGACCTCACCGGCTTCGTCGAGTTCTTTACCGCTGCCGTCGGTCTTAGCGAGCAGGATAGCGGCTTTGATAGCTCGTATACCACGTAGGGTGCCTTGATCTTTGGCCTTCATAGCCGCTTTGAGGTCGGGTAGGATTCTTTGTTCGAGTGACATAATGTAAGATGGTTTGGGGTTTGAAAATAAGACTAAAGGAGGTGGCCCATCGATTGTTTTTTGGTATCCAAATAAGCGGCACTATCGCTGGTCGGGTCGATGACGATCGGCAAGCGACGGACCAGCTCGATGGGGCCTTCGTCGAAGGCGTGGATCTTTTCAGGATTATTGGTCAGCAGTTGGATACGCGATATACCTAAGTCGACCAGCATTTGCTGGGCAATATCGTAGTGGCGCGCATCGATTTCCAGGCCGAGATGTAGGTTTGCTTCTATGGTATCTAAGCCCTGATCTTGAAGTTGGTAAGCCTTCAGTTTATTGATGATGCCGATACCCCGACCTTCCTGACGCAGATAAATGACCACGCCTTTTTTCTCGGCTACGGCTTTGAGCGCGAAGTCGAGTTGCGCACCGCAGTCGCACCGCTGTGAGCCGAATAGATCGCCAGTGATACACTCGCTATGAATGCGGACAACGACCTCGCTATTTGGGTCGAGATCGGGATGAGCTAAGGCCAGATGAGGCGCATATTCTCCTTCATTTTGGCTGTAGGCGATCATGCGCAAATCGCCGTATGGCGTGGGCAAAACAGCCTCTGCCTGGCGATGGAGTGGCTCAATGGTTACGGCAATATCTTTTAACAGCGTGGTGGGCATGCAAGGGCAACAAGCCAGCTAAGTGGAAGGTTGCTTATTTGCTACTTTGTAAGTACGCTGTTAATTCCACTATCTTTCCGCTATGCAAGATAACGACAAGATTGTCCAGAATAAGGAGCTGAGTTTGGGCGAAGCTTTAATCCCCGTACTTGTTTTGATCGCACTTTTAGCCCTCAATATTTTTGTCTACGATGGAGGTATGATAGGCGAATACTCCAACCAGATCATTTTATTGATTGCTGGGGCAGTAGCCGCGATCATGGGCTTTACGAATCAAACTTCAGCTGCGACCATGGTGAACGAGGTCATCGCAAATCTTCGCTCTGTGCTGGTACCGATCTTGATCTTGTGCCTGGTAGGTGCCTTGGCGGGTACCTGGCTGG
Organism: Bacteroidota bacterium; assembly: GCA_039025055.1. Lineage (GTDB taxonomy): Bacteria > Bacteroidota > Bacteroidia > Chitinophagales > Saprospiraceae > Neolewinella. Next base: position 35,943 of record JBCCPC010000008.1, read on the forward strand.
TGAGTGGCATCATACCAGCTATGGTTTATTATGGGCTGGATATTTTGAGTCCGGCTATTTTCCTGCCAGCCTCCGTAATTATTGCGGCCATTATTTCTATTGCTACGGGCAGCTCCTGGACGACCTCGGCTACCGTAGGTATTGCACTTATCGGAATTGGGCAGGCAATGGGTATTAGTGGAGGCATGATTGCTGGAGCAGTCATCTCCGGTGCGTACTTCGGCGATAAGATGTCACCTCTGAGCGATACCACTAATCTGGCCCCAGCTATGGCGGGTACCGACCTGTTCACCCACATCAGGTATATGACCCTGACTACCGTACCGAGTATTTTAATCACCCTAGCGATCTTCGGACTCATCAGCCTGGGTATCGATACCAGCGGAGAAGCAGATGTGAGTGGCATACAGACCGTTATCGCTCAGACTTTTAATATAACGCCCATGCTCTTTTTAGTGCCGGTGGTTGTCATAGCCTTGATTGTATTTAAGACCAAGCCATTGATTGCCTTGGCTACGGGCGTGCTATTGGCCGCTGTATTCGCTTTCATTTACCAGCCCGCCATCTTGGAGGGTATACAACCCAGCAAGGGAAGTGCCATCGCCCAAGCCATCTTTACCGATAGCTCGGTGGCTACCACGCGAGAGGACCTCAACGAGCTATTCTCAGCTGGCGGTATGTATGGTATGCTGTGGACGATCTTGCTCATCATTGCGGCTATGATATTTGGTGGCCTCATGGATGGGATAGGTGCACTGGCAAGGATCACCAAATCGCTACTTCAACTGGCCAAATCTGTTTTTGGTCTTTTTGCCAGCACGGTAGCCAGCTGTCTGGCACTAAACATTACGGCATCGGATCAGTATCTGGCGATAGTCGTACCGGGCAAGATGTTTGACAAGGCTTATAAAGATCGCGGGCTGGCCCCTGAAAACTTGTCGCGCACCCTGGAGGACAGCGGCACGGTTACTTCTGTACTCATTCCTTGGAATACCTGTGGTGCGTATCAGTCGGCTACTTTGGGTGTGGGTGTAGGGGAGTACTTTATCTATGCGATATTCAATTATTTAAGTCCGTTTATGACGCTGTTTTTTGCAGCTTTTCGGATTAAGATCAGGATGAGGCTCGACGCCTCCGAGGAACATCAGGCGAACAAAACGTTCGCCTGATGATGCTTCAGAGGAGCTCGCAGTTTTCTGGTCTCCTGCCTTACATCTCATTGGTTAGGCTGCTCTTGATCAATCAATCTAGCTAGATTAGCGTTAAATAAATATGCTTCAGCAGAACGGGTATCCTCAACCGTGAATGAGCCGAAAATCCACCTGCGAAAGTCTTGACACAAAAAACGTACCTCGATACTATGCGGCTTACATTCATTCTTCTCTTTGTCCCATTTATTCTCGTTGCGCAATTCACGCTAGAGCGCGATTACCCCACCGTCACTACAGGCGAGGATATACTCGAATTTGCCTGGGAAGGTGGCCTCAATTCATCTCAGCCCGCCAAGGCCGATCTGGACGGAGATGGGTTAGACGATCTGTTTATTTTCGAGCGTATGGGCGATCTGCCATTGGCTTTTCGGGCTACTCCTTCTGGGTATGAGCCCGCTACAGAGCTACTGGAACATTGGCCCCTGGAAAACCTGTCTGGCTGGGTACTCTTGCGAGACTATAATCAAGATGGAGTAACCGACATTTTTGCCCACAGCGATACTTCTTTTGCTGACGGCATCATCGTCTTCAAAGGTATTCAAAGAACGGATGGACTCCTGGAATTCGAGCGCATAACCTGGGATGACCCCCTGCCGCTTATTTATTTTCCATTGCAAAACGGTTCGCGTGTCAATTTATTCGTTTCCGAAGAAGATTATCCGGAAGTAAGAGACGTTGATTGCGATGGCGATCTGGATATATTGACGTTTAATATTGGTGGTGGATTTGTGGAATTTTACAGGAATACCGCTGTAGAAGATGGTCAATCGCTAGAGACACTCAATTTTGTGTTGGATAACAACTGCTACGGTGGCATTTTCGAGCCGGGCATAAGTAGCGCTGTCGAGTTGGCTGCCGCCTCTGGGCAGTGTGCCACAAACATTGTGCACGAACCCGGCCAAAGCAGCGGGGCTCGGCATGCAGGCTCTACCTTGCTCTCCTTCGACGAAGATGGCGATGGTGATTTCGAGCTCATGCTGGGCGATGTCTCCTTTTCCGATTTAAATGTGCTGACCAATGGAGGCAACTGCAGCCAAGCCTGGTTTAACGAGCAACATCAATTTTTCCCTGATTATGATGTTTCGGCAGATATTAATTTCTTTCCAGCTGGGTTTTATCTCGATTTTAATCAAGATGGAAAGCGCGACCTCATGGCCGCGCCCAATGAAGAATTAAATGCTGAAGATCGATTCAGTCTCTGGTATTACGAAAATATTGGAACCGACGATGCACCCATATTCAGCTATCGCAATAATCAGGCGGTTATAGACGAAATGATCGATCTGGGATCAGGCAGTTTTCCGTCGGCCTTAGATGCCGATGGCGACGGCGATATGGACCTAGTCGTTAGCAATATCGATCATTACAGTCCTGATTTTAATACGAATAGCCATCTGCAATTATTCCGAAATATCGGATCGCCGGAAAACCCTGTTTTTCAACCCGCCGATGAGGATTATCTGGACATGAGCCAATTCAACCAAACGACTTCATTCGGTTTTGCACCTACATTCGGCGATATAGATCAAGATGGAGATGTAGATGCTTTAATCGGCGATAGCGAAGGTAAATTATTTTTTATTGAAAATACAGCAGGTGAAAATAATCCGCCGCAGTGGGCTGACCCGATTTATAATTGGCAAAATATAGATATAGGTCGCTTTAGTCAGCCCAGGATAGTCGATCTGGATCGCGATGGACTTGTCGATCTGGCTATCGGCAGCAGGAAGGGCTCCATTGATTTTTTCAGAAATATCGGCACCGAGGGTAATCCTCAATTTAATGCAGATATCGAAGCAGAAGGAAATATCTTTCAATTGGGCGGTTTAGACTCTCGTGTTCCCGGCTTTTTTGTAGGATATGCTTCGCCGGCCTTTGTGCAGGAAGGCGACGACTGGCTCATTTTTAATATGAATATCGAGGGGCATATGCAGGCCTTCCGCTTGCCGCATACCAATCTTGAAGCCGAAGCCGAAGAGCTAGACCCCAAAGTAGGCGGTATCGACATAGGCGAACAGGGCACCTTGCTTATGGCCAATTTCGACGATGATAACGAGCTCGAGGTCATTCTAGGCAGTATTCGCGGTGGGGTGACCTATTTCAATTCCAATGTCGTAGACCCCACGCTAGTCAGTACGCGCACACCCATAGACCGCTCGGCAGATATCGAAATTTATCCGAACCCAGCAAACTCTACCGTATGGTTGAGGGGCGATTTATCTAGACTTTCGCAGGTGGAGTTGTTCGACCTCAACGGCCGCGCTATCCGTGCTTGGCCCGGTCTGGATTTGAACTTCGGCACTAACCAGCCGCTGACATTGCCCGATTTGCCCGGCGGGGTATACTTACTCAAAGTGAGGGGCGAGGATTGGTCTGGGGTAAAAAGACTAGTAATAAATTAATTATTCAGTCCATGTGCTGAATAATCAAGACTCGTCTACTTCATACTTCTTCACATCCTCTGGTATACATAGTCGCTCCCAGATAGCGGGCAGTTCGGCCTTGGTCTCCGGGGCCTCTCGGTGCTGCCAGTAGGTATCTTTGAAGTGCTTGGTGGAGGTCTCGTATTCGACGATGGGCGCAGGATAATCTTCTCCGATTTTACATTGGTAGAGTTCCTGCTCCATGGCTGTCATTTTCCAGGGTTGCCAGCAGCTGGGAGCCGGAACGGTGCGCAAAGCCGGTAGCCAGCGGTGAATGAAAACGCCCTCGGGGTCGTGCTTCTCTGCCTGGGCATTGGGGCTGAATATGCGGAGGGTGTGGTAGCCCGTAAGTCCGGCTTGCATCTGGTGCTGGGCGTAGTGGATGCCCGGCTCAAAGTCCAGGAAAAGTCGCGCCAAATGATGTGCTACCTCTCGCCAGTCTAGCCCGAGGGTGTAGCTGGCAAAGGTGACCAGCATTGCCCGCATGCGGAAGTTGACCCAGCCGGTTTCTTCCAGGCACTTCAGGCTGGCATCGACCATGGGGTAGCCGGTTCTGGCCTCCACGTAAGCCTGCCAGAGATCGGGATCGTGTGGCCGCCCGACCTCTTCCAGTCTCGGATTTATGGCGCGGTGCTCCATCTTGTACATCGACTCGAATTTCTGGAGGTAATGCGTTCGCCAGTACAGTCGCGAGAGGAAGTTGGGCAGATTGAAGTCTTCGCCCGTGCGCACTTTCCAGGCTTCCGTCTCCTGGTGAGCCGACCGCCAGCTGATGCAGCCAAACGCCAGGTAGGGCGATAGCCGACTGCACGAATGGCGGCTCAAGCTGGGGTTGCCGAGCTGGGTGCTGTAGTTGCGATGTCGCTGGCGCAAATAGGAGCGCAGGTATTTCCAGGCTTTATCTTCTCCGCCGGGTTGGAAATTGGGATTGGGGGTGGTCCATTTTTTGGGCAAAGCCGGGCCTTCCAGTTTTTCTTTCAAGTCTGGAGGCAGAGCTACTGATGCGAGCCGGTCGCTGGTATCGGGTAGTGGCTGCTGAGACAAGTGTAACTCACCGTAAGCTCGCCAGCCCCGTCTGTTTATTGCCCCTCTGATGACTCCGTCTTGGGTATATTCCTCATACCGAATGCCCCGTTGACGGCACCACTGCTGAATGGCCAGGTCTCGCTTGAAGGTGATCTCCAAACCCACTTCCAGGTGCGACCAGATGTGTGCGATCTGGTACCGATCGGCCAGGTCTTGGAATACCTCCAGGCATTCTCGCTGGCAGACGAGCAGCCGATCGCCAAGCTTCTGTTTCAAGGTCTGCAAACTCTCAAACACAAACCGCCAATGCCGATCCGAATAATCGGTATGGGCCACCAAACTCGGCTCGAAGCAATACACCACCACGCAGGGCACGCCTGCTCGTGCCGCTGCCACCATGGGCAGATGGTCGCGCAGCCGAAGATCTCGCTTCAGCCAGACGATGTTGATAGTTTGCGGATGCATTAAAAGTAAATGAGTGGAGAGGGAGTTTGTTTGCTAGGCTTACCGCCTCGTCAGCCAAGTTGTTTTGGGCTTTCCCTTAAAAAGCCCAAAACCTTGTCTGACGAGTGAAGCACTATATGGCCTACGTAAAAGAGACAGGTTTCTATTTAAAAAGCTGTTCCTCGGGTACTCCTACCCCCTTACTCGTCAGACAAAGTTTTGACACTTTGTAAAGCCGCTCCTTACCCCTTACTCGTCAGACAAAGTTTTGACGCCTTTACAGGCGGGCGTCAAAACAATTTAGCTGACGAGCGGGGTAGTTGCTATCTTACGTGCATGTACACCACAGACCTTTCCTATCACCTCTATCAGCAAAGTAATGCTTACTTGCCCATTTTTCGTGAGGAGAAAAACTATCGCTTCTTCTTGAAGAAAGTCGAAACCCACCTAGCTCCATTTGCACACATATTTGGATATGCACTCATGCCCGATCACTTCCATCTGCTCATACGACCTAAACCCGAAGGCGTAGCCGATAGCATAAGTATAAAACCGCAACAGAACCCCGAACAAGGCAAGCAGTTTCAGCAACGCATCTCCCACGAGTTGCGGATCATGTTGAGTAGTTATACCCGTGCTTTTAATCGGCATTACAAAATGCGTGGCACCCTGTTTCGCACGCGCATCAATGCGAAAGAGGTAGACAATTCATCCTATTTCTGGACTTGCCTGCGATACATCCATCTTAATCCAGTCAAAGATGGGCTGGTAGATGTAGCTACTGACTATCCGCATTCTTCCGCGCGTATGTGGGCAGGTATGGAAGAGCTGTATCTTTGTGAGCCAGATTTGGCCGTAGAGCTGTATGGGGAGGTACCTAAAGAAGGGGTTTGGTAGCTTGTGTCCTTACTCGTCAGACAAAGTTTTGCCGCCTTTTCGGCGGGCGGCAAAACAATTTGGCTGACGAGGTGGGTAGCTTACCAGGAACTATCTCGTCAGCCAAGTTGTTTCGGGATTTCCCTAAAAAAGCCCGAAACCTTGTCTGACGAGTTACAGCACAAGCAAGCAAACGCACACACAGAAACAAAACCACATGACGGAAGTCAAAATATTAAAAGACAAGGCCCAGCCGCTAGGTAACTATCCGCACGTAAAACGAGTGGGCGATTTCATTTACGTATCTGGTACGAGTAGCAGGCGGCCCGACAATACGCACGTGGGGGCCGAGCAAGACGAGGCGGGTCATTGGGTGCTCGACATCGAGGCGCAGACCCGGGCTGTGATCGAAAATATAATTGCGCTACTGAGCTCGATGGATGCTGGCAAAGACGACATCATAGACATGACGACCTTCCTGGTCGATATGAAAGATTTCAAAGGCTACAACTGGGTCTATGGCCAGTTCTTCGATCATACCGGCCCGGCCCGAACAACGGTGGCCGTCAAGGAGCTGCCACATCCTAACTTGCTGATCGAGATCAAAGCCGTGGCCTACAAGCCGCTGAAAGAGTAAGGTAAGCCATGACGCAGCCCGAAACGATATATAACTACATGGCCGGTGAGCTGATCGCTCCGAGCAACGGTCAGTATCTGGACCTATACGAACCGGCCAGCGGACAGGTGTATGGCCGGGTGCCTGACTCCGACCAGAGAGACGTAGACGCCGCCTTCGAGGCTGCCCAGAATGCTTTCCCAGTCTGGTCTGCTCGATCCATCGATGAGCGATCAAAAATACTTACCCAGATTGCCGACCGCATAGACCAGCAGCTCGACGAGCTGGCCGCCGCTGAGGCTAAAGACAATGGCAAACCCCTCTGGCTGGCCAAAAAGGTGGACATACCGCGCGCATCGGCCAACTTCCGATTTTTTGCTCAGGCGATTACGCAGTTCGCCTCGGAATCGCACGCCATGCCCAACGCCATCAATTACACCTTGCGACAGCCGCTGGGGGTGGTCGGTACGATCTCGCCCTGGAATTTGCCGATCTACCTGTTTACCTGGAAGATTGCCCCGGCCCTGGCCGCCGGGAATACCGTCATCGCCAAGCCCTCGGAAGTAACCCCCATGACGGCCTATCTGCTCGCCAAAATATGTCAGGAGGCCGGGCTGCCCGAAGGCGTACTCAACATCGTGCATGGTCGCGGTGAGCAGGTCGGTGCTGCCCTTACGGCCCATCCGGGGGTCAAGGCCATTTCGTTTACGGGCAGTACGCGAGTGGGTCGCGAAATTGCGCGCGTGGCGGCCCCCATGTTCAAAAAGGTATCGCTCGAAATGGGGGGCAAAAACCCCAACCTGATCTTCGCCGATTGCGATTATGAGAAGATGCTAGACACCACGGTGCGGTCGTCTTTTGCCAACCAGGGGCAAATTTGCCTGTGTGGGTCAAGGCTGTTAGTCGAGCGTAAAATTTACGATCGTTTTAAAGGAGACTTCATAGATCGGGTGCAAAAACTCGTCGTGGGCGACCCCTTCCGTGCTGATGTAGACTTGGGAGCCCTGGTCTCTGAACCGCATTATCATAAAGTCTTGTCCTACATCGAGCTGGCTCAGCAAGAAGGTGGACGTATCCTGACGGGTGGCCAGCCCGTTTTCCCGGAAGGCTTCGAGCAGGGCTGGTATGTCGCCCCCACCGTCATCGAGGGCCTCCCCATGGACTGCCGTACCAACCAGGAGGAGATATTCGGCCCCGTCGTTACCCTCACCCCTTTCGATACCGAGGCGGAAGCTCTGGCCCTCGCCAACCAATCGCCCTACGGCCTATCCGCTACCCTCTGGACCGACAGCTCCGACCGCATCATGCGCCTTAGCCAACAGATCGAAGCGGGTATCGTGTGGGTAAACACCTGGCTACTCCGCGACCTTAGAACGCCATTCGGTGGCATGAAAAGCTCTGGGGTCGGTCGCGAAGGCGGCCTGGAAGCCTTGCGCTTTTTTACGGAGGCGAAGAATGTTTGTGTGGCGTATGGAGAAGGCCAGTGAGGTTCTCTGAGGCGTACCGAGCACCTGCTAGGGAGACTTTGAAGCGACCGAAGGGGCTCCTCGAAAGTCCCGAAAGAAGATTGAGAAGTTTTGTTACTTTTTACCTATTTGTGCTTTTTACCTAAAAATCGCATCTATGAATTGAATGGCTTACTTAACTAAATCAATTCACATGTACCGGTTTTTATTTCCCTTTCTTTTATTGCTCGATTTTAGTGGTGTTTTTGGTCAATCTACAGAGTTTATGACTTATGAGAGTGGCCTGATCTACAGTGAGCATACAATGGGTCTACTTTCTCAGACTGTAGACAGTTTAAATCAGCACTACAAGAGCTGTGATTTGGACAGAGCCCTTTACAGCAATTACCAAACGGTAGCGACGCACTTCATCTTAAAAGGTGATCGAGCGAAAACTTTGAGCAAAGATTTGAAGAATAATGTTCCCTTCGAACAGATAAAGGCGGAGTATACTGGCCTTGAGCTTCAGTCCGTGCTCTTAGTCGAAGATCGATATGAAGACTATAACGGTGTAGAACAAGTTGAACTATTTTCGATGGACCTCGAAAACGGATCGTCTTTAAGATTTAGTTTCGAGGCCGAAGAATATGATCGTCAGGAAAAAATATATTATCGATTCCTAGACGGAGAGTATGTGTCAACGCCTTATTTAGTAGGGTTTTATATTTCTACTCCATTCAGTAGGCAACTGCTTAATGAAAAAATTAGCTTTTTAGTGGGGTATGCAGATTGTTTAATAGACACCACCAATATCCCAGAACCAGAAGCTGTAGATAGATTTAATTATAGCGCAGATTGGATTATGGATTTTTCGGAATACAACAAGTCAGAAAAAAACATGCTACTATCTCATTTGCTTGCTCAAGAAGTAGTAGGATTTTGCAGTCAGGATAGTCGACCGCGAATCCACGCTATGAATATTACCCGGTTGGCCGCAGAAACAGGTAGTTGGGAAATATTCCTACGGTCCCATTTAAACATTATGAACGACCGCTTTGATCGGGCTAGCGATGGCAGCTATGCATGGGGCGCCAGAAAAACTTATATACGCGAGCTGGAAGAGCTTGGCATAAACGTGCCAGACCTAATGCTTGGTCTTACTTTCAGGATGAGTAACCCCAGTCAAAATCATTATTTTGGTTCTGTTAATAGACTAGGGCGAGCTTTAGCTGAATCACAGTTTCTCGACGACATTTACGCAAGAGCTTTAAAACATATCAGCGATCCTAAGCTGGATGATTTCAATCGGTTGGTTATGGTTTTCTTATGCCGCAACATTATTCATCACATTGAAGATGAAAATGCCGCAGAGATTCGCCGATCCGATCTGCGCAATGCTGTAGATACTCTGCCGGATTATTTGAAGCGAGCGAGGTAGACAAGAGTTGCGACATGGAGCTGATCGATCCTATCCTAATATTCAAGATACGTCCGGGCGGATGGCGGCGAATTATTTGCGTTGAGGCTATACAACTCTTGGTATTCTTGTCATCGGCCCAGCGGAGCTGGGCCGATGACATATCCCCCCACTAAACCTCCCTCCCCCCATACCGTTATCTTCACGGCCCCATCCTCTTCACGGCCAGCTAGCCAATGGACAAACTCCTCGACCTTTATCGAAATGATCAGCGTGTAGCGAGATTACTAGAAGCCCTCGGCAAAAAGGAGACCCCTCGTCAGCCAAATGGTTTCGCCCAGCCCTTAAAGGGCGAAACTTTGTCTGACGAGTTAGCACCCGCCCGCGTCCAACTCCGCCACCTCGCCGGTTCCCAAATCGCCTTCCTACTCGCCGGCACCTACAAGCGCGCCGGAGGTCACCACCTGCTGATCGCGACCGACAAAGAAGAGGCCGCCTACCTACAAAACACCCTTTCAGAAATCCTCAAACCGAAGGAAGTACGCCTGTTGCCCGATAGCTTTAAGCGGCCACTCTACTTCGAGCGCATAGATCGCACCAATGTGCAGCAGCGGACGGAAACCATCAACTACCTAACGCATGCGCGTTCGCGAGGCGAGATAGTAGTTACCTATCCCGAAGCCCTGTTTGAAAAAGTCGTCTCGCCCCAGGCGCTCAACGAGTCGCGTATCGACATCAAGAAGGAAGAATCGCTGGATGTGGATACGACTGTAGAGCTGCTGAGCGAGTACGGTTTTAAGCGCGAAGAATTTGTCTACGAGCCGGGGCAGTACAGCATACGCGGTGGTATAGTCGACATCTTCAGCTTTGGTAACGACTACCCCTACCGCATCGAGCTATTCGACGACGAAGTGGAGAGCATCCGCACCTTCGATCCGCTGTCGCAGCTCTCGCAGAAAAACATGGAGGAGGTACACATCGTACCCAACATCAACACCAAGTTCGGGGTAGAGCAAAAGGTGAGCTTGTGGCAAGTCCTGCCCGAGAACAGCATCGTCTGGCTCAAGGACCACCAGCTGCTGATGGACAAGCTGGCCGAAGCCTTCGACAAGGCCGAAAAGTTTGCCAAAGAGCTGACCGTGATCGACGATGAAGAGCTGGCCAACATCTTCCGCGAGCGGGCATTTATCAGGCCAGGTGAGGCCGTGGCCGATGTGGAGGACCAGTCTATCGTATTCTGGAGCGACTACCAGCAGCCCCTCGACATACACGAGACCATTGATTGCGGGGGCAAACCGCAACCGAGCTTCAACAAGAACTTCGAGCTGCTGATCCGCAACCTCAACGAGAATAGCGCCAGCGGGCTCACCAACTACATCTTCACCGATCAGGCGCGGCAGGTCGAGCGATTCTACGCCATCTTCAACGACCTGGATGCCCAGGTGAGCTTCGAGCCCATCGTGCGATCCATCCACGAGGGCTTTATCGACCAGGCACTGGGTGTGGCCTGCTATACCGACCACCAGATATTCGAGCGTTTTCACCGCTACAAGCTGCGGCGTGGCTTTACCCGCGATCAGGCGCTCAACCTGCGCATGCTCAAAGACCTGGAACCCGGCGATATGGTCGTACACATCGATCATGGGGTGGGTCGATTCAGCGGGCTGGAAAAGCTTGGCATCAATGGTCGCCAGCAGGAGGCCGTACGCTTGGTCTACAAGAATAATGACCTGCTCTATGTGGGCATCAACAGTCTCCACAAGCTGAGTCGCTACTCGGGCAAAGACGGTACCCTACCCCGCCTGGACAAGATCGGCGGCGAAGCCTGGAAAAACCTCAAAGCCCGCACCAAAAAGCGCATGAAAGACATGGCGGGCGAGCTTATCAAGCTCTACGCCAAGCGCAAAGCCACCCCCGGCCACGCCTTCCCACCCGACGGCTACCTGCAAAACGAGCTCGAAGCCTCTTTCATCTATGAAGACACGCCCGACCAGTTCAAGGCCACCAACGACGTAAAGGGCGACATGATGAAACCCCACCCCATGGACCGGCTGGTCTGCGGCGATGTGGGTTTCGGCAAGACCGAGGTCGCCATGCGCGCCGCCTTCAAGGCCATAGCCGACAACAAGCAAGTGGCCGTGCTGGTGCCCACCACCATCCTCGCCCTGCAACACTACCGCACCTTTTCCGAACGGCTTGACGAGTTCGGCGTCAATGTCGACTACGTCAACCGATTTCGGACGGCCAAGCAGAAACGGGAGATCTACAAAAAGCTCAAAGAAGGCAAGATCGACCTCATCATCGGTACCCATGCGCTCCTGTCTAAGGATGTCGGCTTTAAAGACCTCGGGCTGCTGGTCATAGACGAAGAGCAAAAATTCGGGGTGGCGGCCAAAGAAAAGTTGCGCAAGTTCAAGGTAAACGTCGACACCCTGACGCTCACGGCCACGCCCATACCGCGCACGCTCCAGTTTAGCCTCATGAACGCCCGCGACCTGAGCGTGATCCGCACCCCGCCGCCCAACCGACAGCCCATCCATACGGAGGTGCGCGTCTTCAACGAAGAGCTCATCAAGGAAGCCATCGAGTACGAGGTATATCGCGGCGGACAGGTGTTTTTCGTCCACAATCGGGTCAAGAGCCTCAACGACGTACTCGGCTTGCTCAGGCGGCTTTGCCCCGACGTGCAGTTCGATGCCGCCCACGGACAGATGGACCCCAAAGATTTGGAAGCCCGCCTGGTCGAGTTCATCGACCGCCGCTTCGAGGTGCTCGTCTGCACCAACATCATCGAAACGGGGCTCGACATCGCCAACGCCAATACCATCATCATCAACAACGCTCACCAGTTTGGCCTCAGCGACTTGCACCAGCTACGCGGGCGGGTTGGGCGCAGCAACAAAAAGGCCTTCTGCTATCTGCTGGCCCCGCCCCTGAGCGTACTCACGCCCGAGGCCCGCAAGCGCCTGCGGACCCTTGAAGAATTCAGCGACCTGGGTAGCGGTTTCAACATCGCCATGAAAGACCTCGACATACGCGGGGCCGGCAACCTGCTGGGTGGCGAGCAGTCGGGCTTCATCGCCGATATCGGCTACGAAGCCTACCAGCGCATACTCGAAGAGGCCGTCCGCGAGCTCAAGCAAAACGAGTTTCAAGACGTCTTCGCCGATCAGCTACAAGATGCCGAAGCCTTCGTACGCGAGGTGGTCATCGAGACCGATACCGAAATGCTCATCCCCACCGAATACGTGGAAAGTAGTCAGGAACGCCTCCGTCTCTACCAGGAGCTGGACAACATCGAAAATGAGGAAGGTTTAGAGGACTTCCGCAGGTCGTTAGCTGACCGATTCGGCCGGGTACCTCCCCCCGTAGAAGAACTCATGGATGGTTTGAGGCTGCGTTGGGTCTGCCGCCGTCTAGGCTTCGAGCGGCTCGTCCTCAAGAACAACAAGCTGATGTGCTTCTTCGTGGAAGACCCGCAGTCGCCCTACTACGAAAGCCCCGCCTTTGCCCGCATCTCCGACCTGATCGCCAACGAAGGTAAGCTGCGCGCCTTGCGTTTGAAGCAGACGCCGAGATCGCTTATCATGATACGGGAAGGGGTGAAGAGTCTCTCCCTAGCCGAGGATATTTTGAAGGGTATTGCTGAGGCGTTAGAGCCGGAGGAAGAGCTGTCGTCCGCGGAGTAGCTCAGGCGTCGTCCGCCGAGCTATGCTCGTCTGACGACAAGGTTGCGCACAGGGTTCTGCTGAATGCGATGGTCTATTAGTTTAAGCAAAGTGCCCACTCTTCAATTTCCAGACAGCATACCTTGCTCAGCAAATCGTGCATATCCTTCTCGGCCGACGAGGGCCAGAGAGCGTCGTCCGCCGAGGTTTCCTCGTCGGCCGATAAGAATTTGCACAAGGCTCTGCTGAATGAAATGGTTTGCTGCCAAGAGCAACGTGCACACTCATCTCAGCGGGCGAGGACCCCGATAGCTGTACGTGGCAGCCGACGAGGATTTTAGTAATAGGATATGCCCAGGGCATCGAGCCTTCGTCCCGACTCGCGAAGCGAGTTAATCCCAACGACGGCGAAGCCGAGTATTTCCCGTGAGGCGAAGCCGAGTCATTCCGATTATTCAGCACAAGAGACCTCTTTTACAAGTGATGACAAAACTTAATTTGGAAAATATTACAATTGCTTGAAGGTAAGGTTGTAACAATATATTAACTTACGTTCATGTTTTAAGAGTTGAATCGAATTAAGACGAAAACCTGCTCTATACAAGATGTCAGAGCAGAACAGCAACATCAATCATTAAATACTTTTATTCATGAGTACCACCATAGCCAGCCGCGAAGAAGTGCTGGCCAAACCAAAATTCAAAGCACAATACGAAAACTATATAGGCGGCGAATGGAAATCACCCGTTGGCGGGCAGTATTTCGACAATACGTCGCCAGTAGACGGAGCAGCATTTACCCGCATACCTCGCTCGACGAAAGAAGACATCGATCTGGCGGTAAAGGCCGCCTGGGCAGCAGCACCTAGCTGGAACAACAGCTCGGCCACCGAGCGCAGCAACATACTGCTCAAGATTGCCGACCGCATGGAGGAAAACCTCGAAGCCCTGGCCCGGGCCGAAACCTGGGACAACGGTAAGGCCCTCCGCGAAACGCGAGCTGCCGACCTGCCTTTGGCCATAGATCACTTCCGCTACTTCGCCGGGGTGATCCGCGCAGAAGAAGGAACCGTCAGCGAGCTCGACAACAACACCCTCTCCATGAATGTGCTGGAGCCACTAGGCGTGGTCGCCCAGATCATTCCATGGAATTTCCCCATCCTGATGGCGGCCTGGAAAATTGCGCCAGCACTGGCCGCAGGCAACTGCGTCGTGCTGAAGCCAGCAGAACAAACCCCAGTCGGTATCCTGATCCTACTCGAGTTGGTAGAAGATTTACTACCTGCGGGAGTCCTGAATGTCGTAAACGGCTTTGGTGTAGAGGCCGGTAAGCCGCTGGCCAGTCACCCCGATGTGTGCAAGGTGGCCTTTACGGGTGAGACCACGACCGGTCAGCTCATCATGCAGTACGCCTCTAAGAACATCGTGCCAGTTACCCTAGAGCTGGGCGGTAAGTCACCCAACGTCTTCTTTGCCAATGTCATGGACAAGGACGACGAGTTTTGGGATAAGTGTCTGGAAGGTGCCGCCATGTTTGCCCTCAATCAAGGCGAAGTCTGCACCTGCCCATCGCGTATACTCGTACAGGAGAGTATTTTCGATGCCTTCGTCGAGCAGTTCGTGGAGCGGGTCAAGGCCATTAAGCTCGGACACCCTATGGACCCCGATACCATGATGGGTGCGCAGGCCAGCAACGACCAATACGAGAAGATCCTCAACTACATCGAAATCGGTAAGGAAGAGGGCTGTGAAGTGCTAGCCGGTGGCAAAGCTGCCTATGTCGAAGGGCTGGAAGGCGGATACTATATCGAGCCGACCATCCTAAAGGGCAACAACAAGATGCGCGTATTTCAGGAGGAAATCTTCGGTCCTGTAGTCTGTATCACCAGCTTCAAAGACGAAGAGGATGCCCTCGAAATCGCCAACGATACCCTCTATGGTCTCGGTGCAGGCCTTTGGACGCGCGATACGCACCAGGCTTATCAGATCGCCAGAGGCATCAAAGCCGGTCGCGTTTGGGTCAACTGCTACCACTTGTACCCAGCCCACGCACCATTCGGAGGCTACAAGAAGTCGGGCATCGGTCGTGAGACCCACAAGATGATGCTCAACCACTACCGCCAGACGAAGAACATGCTCATTTCTTACGATAAGAACGCCATGGGCTTCTTCTAAAATTTTTTAATTCGGGCAGAGCCCGAATCAAAAAAACTTATTTTTGGGTTGCTCGGATCATTGATCCGAGCAACCTGCTTTAATTAAAGACTATGCTTAACCAAGTAGACATTACCCCTGAAGCTGAAAAGGTCATTGATCAGCTTCGCGAAGCCAATGGCCCCCTCATGTTTCATCAAAGTGGCGGCTGCTGCGATGGCTCTTCGCCCATGTGTTTTGCCGAAGGCGAGCTCTATCTCGATGACTCGGATGTACAGCTCGGCGAAGTACACGGCTGCCCTTTCTACATGTCGGCCTTCCAATACGAATACTGGAAGCACACCCACTTGACACTGGATGTGGTGCCGGGTCGAGGTGCTAGCTTCAGTCTGGAGATACCGCTGGGGATACGCTTTGTAATTAAGTCTAGGTTGGTCACCTCGCCTCCGGCATCGGCGGGATAACTCGGGCTATCGCCCTCGTGGGATTACCCTGCCTATCGGCATTGGCGTGATAACTCGGGCTATCGCCCTCGTGGGATTACCCTGCCTATCGGCATTGGCGTGATAACTCGGGCTATCGCCCTCGCGTGACTAGCTCGGCTATCGCCATTGCGGGGATGACTCCCTTCGGTCGTTGGGACTCTAAAGTACATGCGGGCTCTTATCATGTTGAAGGTTTATCCCGACTCGCGGTAGCGAGTTAATCACAACGTCAGCGATAGCTGCGTTTATCCCGACGAGCGATAGCGAGGTTATCCCTACGTAGGGTGATAGCCCGCGCTAGTCCCGCGAGCGAAGCGAGTTATCCCATTATATTAGCACGAAAAATCTTTCGTTGCTAAGTGATTAGACATTTACACCTAACTATCTCTGCCACCATTATCATCCCTGTAGGCTTGATGTATGGCCTTAACCCCAGCAGCGTACTGCTACAGGTCTTCGGCTTCGAGGTTCAAGACCTGGAGCTGAAAAATATCTTTCGGGCTACGATGGGGTTGTATCTGGCATTCGGTGCGTACTGGCTCTTTGGAGCTTACAAAAAGTCGTATTGGCGGGGTGCGACCATCTCGAATGTGCTGTTTATGGGGGGATTGGCTGTGGGGCGTTTGGTGAGCACGGCAATTGATGGGGTATCTGAGCAATTTATCGTCGGTTTGCTGGCTGAGCTACTATTGATGTACTGGGGGCTAAGAAACTTAAAGAAGGCGGGATAACTCGGGCTAAGGCCCTCGCGTGATTACCTCGCCTATCGGCATCGGTGTGACTAGCTCGGCTATCGCCATCGCTGGGATAACTCCCTTCGGTCGCTGGGATAACTCGGGCTATCGCCCTCGTGTGACTTGCTTGCCTATTGGCATCGCGTGAGAAGCTCCCTACGGTCACTGGGACTCTAAAGTATAGGAGAGTACTTATCATGTTGAAGGTTTATCCCGACGAGCGATAGCGAGTTAGTCTCAGCCATGGCGATAGCCGGGCGAATCCCGCGAGCGGAGCGAGTTATCACTTCCTTCGGTCGTTGGGACTCTAAAGTACATGCGGTCTCTTATCATGTTGAAGGTTTATCCCGACGAGCGATAGCGAGGTTATCCCTGCGTAGGGCGATAGCCGGGCGCATCCCGCGAGCGGAGCGAGTTATTACCTCAATCACTTTGGCTAGCTCGGATTCAGAAATAGAGTAGGGCGGCATCGTATAAATCAAATTCCGAAACGGTCTGATCCAAACACCATGCTCGAAACCGATCTGTTGTACCCTTGCGGCGTCAACGGGATGGTCGAGGTGAATAGCAGCCATCGCCCCTTTTACGATGATGGCTTCGACCTGCGGAAGTGCAAATAAAGAAGACAACCCTTCTCGCAGTTGTCGCGCTATATTTTTTATTTTTTGCTGCCAGTTGCTAGATAACAGCAGCTCGATACTGGCATTGGCGGCGGCGGTAGCTAGCGGATTGGCCATGAAGGTGGGGCCGTGCATGAGGGGTGCGTGATCTGGGCCCTCTATGTCGGGTGCCAAACTCGATTTGGCGATGGTCGCAGCCAGGCTGAGATAGCCGCCGGTGAGGGCCTTGCCGAGGCACAAAATATCGGGGCAAATGCCTGCCCACTCGTAGGCAAAAAGACGGCCAGTGCGCCCGAATCCAGTTGCAATTTCGTCAAGGATCAGTAGGATGTCGAGTTCCTTGCAGATGTCGTGCAGGCCTGCCAGTATCTCGGGGCTGTAGACCCGCATGCCCCCAGCGTTTTGCATGATGGGTTCAAGGACTAGAGCAGCGACCTTATCCCGGTTTTGCTGTAGGTTTTTTTTAGACTTCCGCAGGTAGTCAGCTACCACGTGATCGTCAGCTTCGAAGCCCAAAGGAGGAGCATCCAGGAAAATAGGCTCGTGCAAAAGGCCGTGAAATCGCTTGTGCATACCATCGTCAGGGTCGCTCATGGACATAGTCGCGAAGGTGTCGCCGTGGTAGCCGCTGCGAAGAGTAGCAAACTGTCGCTTGTGGGGCTTTTCGCGCCCCTGCCAGTACTGCACGGCCATCTTCAAGGCCACCTCAACCGCCACCGAGCCCGAATCGGAAAAGAAAACGGCGTCTAACTCTGGGGGGGTAATGTCGACCAGCTTTTTGCCCAGATCGATGGCTGGTTGGTGCGTAAGCCCACCAAACATGACGTGGGCCATTTTGCCCAGCTGATCTTCGATGGCCTTGTTTAGCTCCGGCCGATTGTAGCCGTGTATGACCGACCACCAGCTAGACATGGCATCGATCAGCGGGCCGTGATCGCGGGTGTACAAAGTGCAGCCTTCTGCCCGTTCGACCAGGGGTAGGGTAGCTTTGCTATGTAGCCGAGTATACGGGTGCCAAAGATGTCTCTGATCGAATTGGAGGTCTGTCATGTTGTTGTTGATATGTTCAGCGGCATTCTTTCCGTTCGCGTTCAGCAACGCTTTAGCGTTGCCTGATCGGCTGATAGGTGAGTACTAGTGGATGCTGAAGCATCCACGAACGCACACGGGCTAAAGCCCCGCGGAACTACAATCATCGCTCAATCAACTCCGTCCGATCCGGCCCCGTACTCACCATGCTGATCTTTACCTCCAGCTCCTTCTCCAGATAGGCCACGTAATCTTTAGCGTTTAAAGGCAAGAAGTCGAAGGTAGCGATACCGCTCAGATCGCTTTGCCAGCCGGGCTTGGTCGTATAGATGCATTTATACGGCTGGTTCACTAAATCGTAGGGCAGCTGCTTCGTTTCTTCCCCGTCTACCTCATAGGTGGCTGCCGCTTGTAACTCGGCCAGCTGATTGAGCACATCGATCTTGGTAATGACCAGCTCGGTTACCCCATTGAGCATGATGGTATAGCGAAGCTGCACCAGGTCGATCCACCCACAACGGCGCGGTCTTCCGGTAGTCGCACCAAATTCTGCGCCTTCTTTGCGGAGGTATTCCCCAATTTCGTTCTCTTGCTCGGTGGGAAAAGGTCCACCACCGACCCGTGTGCAGTAGGCTTTTGTGATGCCGATTACCCGCCCAATTTTGCTGGGTGCCACGCCCAGGCCCGTACATACGCCTGCTGTGACCGTATTGGAGCTGGTCACGAAAGGGTAGGTGCCGTAGTCAATATCGAGCATGCTGCCCTGAGCACCTTCGGCCAGGATGGATTTGCCATCGGCCAGGTACTGGTTCACGAAGTACTCGCCATCTACCAGCGGTAAATCACTTAGCCGCTCGATGGCCGCGAAGAAGGCGGCTTCTTCTTGCTCCAGATCGAATTCTACCTCTGGGTACAAGCCTGCTAATTGTAGGTGCTTGGCTTTCAGCTCTTCGTAGCGGGCCTTAAAATTATCGAGCTCGATATCCCCCATGCGTATGCCGTTTCGGCCGGTCTTGTCCATGTAGGTCGGGCCGATGCCCTTGAGGGTAGAGCCGATCTTGCGCTTCCCTTTGGCGTTTTCGCGGGCTTTGTCGAGCAGGCGGTGGGTCGGTAATATCAGGTGGGCCTTGCGGGCTACGTATAGTCGATTCTGATAGTCGACATCAGCTTCGTCCAGCTTGTCGAGCTCGCCTTTGAGGGTGACCGGATCGATCACAACGCCATTGCCGATCAGATTGGCTAGCCCCGGCCGAAAGATACCTGAAGGCACGGTGTGAAGCACATACTTCTTCCCGTCGAAGTGGAGGGTATGCCCGGCATTGGGGCCACCTTGGAAACGGGCGATGAGATCGTATTGAGGGGCGAGTACATCGACAATCTTTCCTTTGCCTTCGTCGCCCCATTGGAGGCCGAGTAGCACATCTACTGCCATGGAGGAGGGGTGGTTTTATGGTTCTTCAACAGTCAGCAGGACTGTCGGAGAACAAAACTACTATTTTTAAATCAGGCGTTTCGCCAATACAGCAGCTTTAAACCCGAAGACGCTCTGATCAATATGAGAGCAATCAGTGCAATGGCACCGCCCCAGGCCAAATATTGAAGACTACGCACGGCACTTTGCTCTACCCCGACGGCTACCAATGCCCAGGCCACCGTGAGTCCGTATATGATATCGCGATTGTGTATCAGGAACCTCCCGATCAGGAAAAGTGCCCCAATCAATACCATGGCCAACGTGATAGCCATCTGATTGCTCGGGTTGAACCCGACATAATCCAGCATCAGTGCCGTACTGATAACGAAGGCAGCACTGATCCAACCCATATACACACTCGGTGCGAAGAAGGACCACCGCCAGCTGTCGCCCTGCTCTACTAGCCTGCAATGTTTTTGCAAGTTGTGGTTGGCAAGAATCAATGCCACCAGGTGTACGGCTATATCGATCCAGATCAGAAACTGGTTATCGCCAAAACTCAGCGGCACAAAGGCGATGCTGGCTATACCGGCTATGATCAGATAGGCAATACCCTGATGCAATGCTTTGGTCGGTGGCTCAGCATCTTTTCTCAATCTCCCCCAGGCAAATAAAATCATGCCGATGAAGATAATCCCCCATATGCTGAATGCGTAGCCTGCCGCTTGTACGTAGGTAAAGTTGTCATCAGCAAAGCGCGCTTCTGCCCGACCATCTGCCAGTATAAATGGCAGGTAGTTGGCGATCGGCACCCCAATAAAAGTAATCAGCAACAGACGGTATAGATTGGGGTTGCGGGGGAGGGTGGGCATTGGAGGAGCGGTTTGTAACGTGCAACTTTAGTATTTTGGATTTTGTTTGCCATCATTATTCATAAAGCAAATACTTCTGCCTCGTAAGCAAAAAATTAACCACTCCATCCTCCCAACTGGCATAGATTCGAGACGCAGACACACCCGCTAAAATCTGCTTCCGAAGCTTATTGCTACCCGCCAAGCGATCGAAATGAGGAATGCGACTGAAAAAATTGTCTGGCCCCAGCTGCTCGGCCCAATCGATCAATGGCTCAATATTTAATCGTGAAAATGCACCATTGCGGATGTCTGCTGGCGATAAGCGCGTATAGTCACGACCATAGCATAGCTCACCTTCCAGCTTAGGGTATTTAGACCCGGCATTCGGTTCGGGAGTGAAAGTGATCTCGCTGCGGTCTGACGGCCAGTCTGGGTGGCCGATCACCTGAAACTGAAAGTCGGTACCCCGCCCGATACTGGCCGCCGTACCCTCGAAAAAGCACAGGCTAGGGTAGAGGTAGATCGAGCGTTGGTTAGGTAGGTTCGGTGAAGGAGGAATCGGCAAATCGTAGACCTTTCTGCGATTGTAGTAAGCACAAGTGATGACCTTCAAATCTGCCTTTAGTCCGTCGCCTAGCCAGCCCTGGCCATTGGTCATGAGGGCATATTCGCCCACGGTCATGCCGTGCAGCACGGGCACGCCTGCGTGTATACCCACAAAACTGGTGTAATCAGCCTCCATAACCGGGCCATCTACGACATGTCTGTTGGGATTGGGGCGGTCAAGCACTAAGACCGGCACATCAGCACGAGCAGCCGCACGCATCACGTAATGCAGCGTACTGATGTAGGTGTAGAAGCGAACGCCTACATCCTGAATGTCGAAAATGATCAGGTCGATGCCTTCTAAGTCTTCGGGGGCGGGCTCCTTCTTGGCTCCGTATAGCGATATGATCGGCAAACCCGTCTGTGGGTCGCGGCTATCATTAATGATCTCTCCGGCCGAGGCCATGTCTCTGAATCCGTGCTCGGGCGCGAACAGATAAACGATCTCCTGGTCAAGAGCCAGCAGCGTGTCGACCAGGTGCGTCTCGTCGACCATAGAGGTTTGGTTGACGACCAGAGCCAGTCTTTTTCCTTCAAGCAGGGGGAGGTATTGGTCGAGGCGTTGGGCGCCGACTTGGATGTTGTCCCCCTCTAACTCCCCCGACGGGGGAGGATAAGTATTCTCTTCAGGTGAGCTAGAGAGGGACTCTCCCTCAAAATTGTTTTCTGGATTTTCAGACTTGCGCAGGTGGTGAGCGTCTCCCTCAAGCTGACTACCTGTGGAAGTCCTATTCAAAACATCCGATTCTGAGTTGGACTTACTACAATTTGCTTGAATCAGCCCTAAAAAACAAAAAAATAGCAGTACCTTCGTCATGTCCACAATTTAAGGTGGAATCTATCAACTTTCGATGAGTAAACCACGATTGTACGCCATAGTCGATGTGGAGACGACGGGTGGGCGAGCTACGCGGCATCGCCTGACGGAGATCGGTATCGTGCTCTTCGATGGCGAGAAAGTGGTCGATCGATTCGAGTCGCTCATCAATCCGCAGACCTACATACCGGCGGGCATCACCGAGCTGACGGGCATCACCCAGGAGATGGTCGAAGATGCGCCTAAGTTCCACGAGATCGCCAAGCGAATCGTGGAGATGACCCAAGGGGCCGTTTTTGTGGCCCACAATGTGAGCTTCGACTACGAGTTTTTGCGCAATGAATTTAAGCGTCTTGGCTATACTTTTTCCCGTCGCAAGCTGTGCACGGTCAGGCTATGCCGCAAGACTTTTCCGGGGTTGCGGTCCTACAGTCTGGGCAACTTGATCAAGCATTTCGGCTTAGAGGTCAATGCCCGTCACCGCGCTCTAGCCGATGCCGAAGCCACTACCGAATTGTTACGCATGGCCTTGCAAGGGCAAGATTCTGTGGCGGAAGCCAACGCCATGATCAATATGGGCATCAAAGAGTCTCGGCTACCTAAAAATCTAAGCATTGACCGCATTCAGTCGCTACCCGAAGCCTGTGGGGTCTACTACTTCTACAACGAAAATCAGCAGGTCGTTTACGTTGGTAAAAGCACCAATATACGCAAGCGCATCGCCCAGCATTTTGCCGATACCACCAGCAAAGGACAGGAAATACAGCGCCAGGTCGCCGACATAAGCTACGAGCTGACCGGCAGTGAGTTGGTAGCCTTGCTACTAGAAAATCAGGAAATTAAGCGGTTGCTACCCAACATCAATCGCGCTCAACGCGGCCGAGCACTTTCTTATGCTATTCACACCTGGATAGATAGTGCTGGCTATCGCCGCTTCGATGTGTGCCGAAATACCGCCCAGGCGCGCAAAGAAAAAGATATCATCAGCGAGTATCCCAGTATGACGCGCGCCAAGGGCCGCCTCAAATACGTACGCGCTCAGCTGGAGCTTTGTAGTGCCTTGACGCACTTGCACCCGAGCCGTTCTGCCTGCTTCCACTACCACTTGCGTCAGTGCCACGGTGCTTGTACCGGCCAGGAGACCCCCGATGCCTACAACGATCGCGCCGACCTGGCCGTCGAGTATCTCAATACGGTCTTCGACCACGATTTTCTCCTCTTCGACCAAGGCCGCGACCCCAACGAGCAGGCCGTTGTGCTGGTCGAAAATGGTAAGTATTGTGGCTTTACCTATTTGTCTACGGAAGAAGGCTACGATCTGGAAGCGATTAGAGCCGAGGTGCAGCCCAATCGGCATATACCTGGCACCGCGCGGATCATTCAGCGGTTTTTGAATCAGTATCCACGGGTCAAGGTTGTAAATATTTAAAGAATTGGACACGGATTCACACGGGTGAACACGGATTTCAAATTAGTCAAAATCCGTGTTCACCCTGCGAAGATCTGCGTCCCATTCAAAAGGTCACGCACGCATAGCGTGGTTTTACCGGATCAGCTTGATACTGTGCCTCTTTTGATCTTTGGTCAAGATCAAATAATAGACCCCGCTTGGCTGACTAGACAAATCGATATTATCGATCCATGTATTTCCGCGAGTGATGGGTCTGCCCAGGGCATCATGCACATACCAGTAATCACCTTCCGACCAAGCGAAATGATCTGGCCAGTTTAGTTCAATGATGCCGTTGGGGCTGGGGTTGGGGAAAGCGGTTGGGGCCCATTCGGGAGTAATGTCTTCCACGCTCGACAGGACATCAAAAGCCAATTCATCGACGGCGAAGAATAGTGGTGTATTGATACCATTGGGACCTACATCTGAGCTTTCCAGTGTAAAAGCTAGGGAATCGATGTCCGAAGACCAGTCTTGCAGATCTACAAACGTCCAGTCTTCGATGATGAAGTCTTGGTCATTGTCATCGAAGCGATAGTCGGCTAGAACAATGATACTGGAGTCTCCGGTTGGTTGGCCCTCATCGAAACCCTTTACAATTAATCTGAAAAAGTCGGGGTCGTTTCCATCGTCCCCTCCGAAAGGATCTGAGAAGGAGTTTCCATCTCGTATCACCCTGGCAGCGTAGGTAGTATTGGTTACATAAAGGCTACGAAATATGGGTGTGGAGATAAGATCTCCGTTAGGATTAGGGATAATGAATGAATTTTGCTGTCCCACAGCATAAGTATTCGATTGCTCGAATCCACGACCTGCGGCTGCCCCATATAAATTCATGAAAGTTCCATCTGTGGTATCCAAGACTGTACTAATAGCCCATCCTCCAGCCCAAAAGCCACCAAAGCTGGTATCGAATCTAACGGGAAATTCAAATGAGCAAATATCGAATTCATTGAAAGGTAGACAGAACTCAGTAGTCCCATCAGAGCCATTGAGGAAGGTGTCGAGCTCGAGATTTACAGACTCGAAATCGACGACTATATCTTGTGCTGAGGCAACGAAAAAAGTAGGGAGAAGAATTAAAGTGTAGATTAGTTTCATTTGGTTGTTTTGTCCGACAAATTTCAGCGAAATCTGCTAGATAAAATAACCGAATGCCGCTTTTCATAACGATTGCTCTTCCTGGCTGCTCGGCTTGCGCCTGGGCTGGAAGGGTATCTTAAGCATGGTCCATATATCGGTATGCTCTTCTTTATTCATCCAGGTGTCTACGCCATAGACGAGCTTGGTGTTATCGGCTGAGCGGTAGGTGCCGAAGAGTCGATCCCAAAAGGAGAAAATATTACCG
The DNA here is from genome assembly GCA_039025055.1 of Bacteroidota bacterium. Taxonomy (GTDB): domain Bacteria; phylum Bacteroidota; class Bacteroidia; order Chitinophagales; family Saprospiraceae; genus Neolewinella. The sequence continues at coordinate 60,579 of JBCCPC010000008.1, forward strand.
AAGTTGCTATCGGTATAGGGTAGCTTGTAGTGGTGATGCACCCGGTGCATGTCGGGCATAACGATGAGCCAGCCTAGTGCCTTGTTGACACCAGCAGGAACGCGGATATTGGCGTGATTGAACTGGCTGAGTACCACACTCAAGCTCTGGTACAGAAACACCAACCAGATTGGTGCGCCGATAATGATTACAGCCGCGGTGGTAAAAACGAATCGGATGATACTCTCTCCAGGATGGTGACGATTGGCGCTGGTTGTATCCACATTTTGGTCGGTATGGTGTACGATGTGAAAACGCCATAAGAAAGGTACCCGGTGCTCGGCCCAGTGCGGGGTGTAGGCACCGATCAGATCCATGAGCATAAGCCCGAATATGGCTGTTGCCCAAAGTGGCAGTTGTATCCATTGGAGGATACCGATTTCGGCCTGTACCACCCACTCGCTGGCCGCCAGCAAGATGAAGGCCAGCACGAAGTTGACCACGATGGTCGTAAGTGTAAAAAAGATGTTGATCCCGGCATGCCGCCATTTGCGATAGTCGAAACGGAATAGCGGTACCGCCGTTTCGATCAGCCAAAAGGTAGCGATGCCTCCAGCTAAGATCAGGCTGCGGTGTAGGGATGGGATAGTTTCAAAATAATGCACGATGGCTTCCATAGCTCAAAAATTGAGACCTTGTAAATATATCAGGTTTTAGGCAGGTACAAAAGCCCGCCTGGAACCTAATGTTTAGACCTACTGTTTTAAATTTGTCAAAACTTCTACAGACATGGACTACTGGAACTATATCGAAGCCAAGCCCGGGGTCATGGTAGGCAAGCCATGCATTAAAGGCACCAGGATAACAGTAGAGTTTATTTTGGAGGAGCTTGGTGGTGGACGTGATATGAATGATTTTTTAGATTCCTTTCCACACATTACAGAACAAGATATACGAGCTGCTCTGCTTTTTGGTGCAGCAGCTGTAAAGAAGGATATTTCTTTTGCACTACCTGGATGAAGTTTATTCTCGACGAAAACATTGACAGGATAGTTGCGGGCCTTATTGAAGAAAGGGGCTATGAGGCCATTTTGATCGTAGATATTGCTCCTGGAATAAATGATTTGAGTGTACTGGCTAAAGCTACTGACTCAAATGCAGTGCTTATTACTCAGGACCGAGATTTTGGTGAATTAGTGTTTAAATACAAAAAACTGCACATTGGCGTCATTCTTAACCGTCTCAGAGGTTTGTCTAGTGACAAAAAGGCTAATATCCTAATGGATGTCATTGATGAGTACGGTGAACGACTAAAAGGAAGATTTATGGTTGTTGAACCAAACCGAGTTAGATTTGGGCAACCGTGATTGAAAATAACAATGAAAGCACCCCCAACTGGCTCAAATCTCTAGAGCGCTCCTCCTGGCAGATAGAAGTCCTCATCAGTGGTGGTTTGGTATTGACACTGTTCAACCTGCCGAGTAAAATCAATGAAGCACTGCTTGGTGCCTTTCTGCACACCAGTTTTGATACGCCCTTATTTATCATTTTCATTGCAGCTTTTGTAGTGAGCAAGGCCTTGCTGATCGGCTTTGGGGTCAATCTTTTTTTGCGAGCTATCTGGCTCGCCTTATTGGGGGTTAACTTTGCTTACCCCAAAGGAATTGATTTTGAGCGGTTAGACTATTCGGAAACCTTTAAGGAAGAGATGAATCGTCGTCCTTCTACACTCGATCGAATTTTGTGGCTGGAGCGCTGGTCTTCTTTGAGTTATTCGTTAGCTATCATTCTTACCGTTGGGGCATTAGGTGCTGTTTTGGTCGTTGCATTGATCTACTACTTGATTATCGATCCATTTTTCAGTGCGTATTATTCCCAATCCGAGTGGTTTGGCTACTTGGTGCTTTTTTTAATCGGGCTCTTCTCATTTGGCTTTGTAGACAAGTTGATGTTTCGATCGCTTCGGAAAAAGCCTAAAGCGACTAAGCGATACTTTCGACTTAGCCGAATACTGGGAACTTTTAATCTGACTAGATTTCTTCGTCGAGAGTCATTAACGATCGTTAGTAACAACAGACGCTGGCGCATTCATCTTCTGTACATTTCTTATTTCATCATCGCCATCTTCGTTTCTCTCCAGGACTTGGAACTTCAAAGTCCGCTGAGGATAAAACTCGAACCCTTCGATGCTAGAGCGTATCGCGAGGTACCACTACTGCGATTTGAGCTAGAAGAAGATGATTACAACGATCAATTGCGCCCCGGCCAGCTGGTTGAAGAAGCGAGTATACCTTCAGAAGTCATACATGGTAATACGCTCCCACTATTCGTAACCTACGACCAATATATGGATGCCAACTTCGACTATCTGGTCGATAGCTTTCGATTGCCCAAAACATACTACGATACGATGGATATCGAAGATTTTAGGGACGCCACCAAATTGGTGCAAAGGTCCTTAAATGATATGTTCTATGTCAGAATCGACGGAAATGAGGTGGATAGCTTACGCTGGTTCTACAAGAAGCATCCCGTGAGCAATCAGGAGGGGTTCTATACCAGGATAGGTATCGACACACTTTCCACGACAGAGCGACATGACCTAGTCATCAGCTACCTCAAAATAAGAGACCCCGACCCAGATACGATCGGGCTAAACTGGATCGCCTTCTGGCGTGAAAAAAACTAGCTGAATTAAGCGGCTATCGAAATCTCCAGCTCCTGGCTGACGTGCTCGTTCCAGATCTTCCAACCGCTTTCAGGCTCCAGAGCGATTCGTTGCCCTGCTCGCATGGACTGCATACGGCCTAGTGGATCGATCAGCTGGGCGTTGCCCTTAATGACCTGTATGAAATAACCTTCTAGCTGAGGAATATCAGCCTCTTCGCCAGGTTGCACCTGTATAAGTTTTATCTCGTCGGTAAGACCAGATAGAGGAGGTAAAACACGCACTGTATTTTGGTTTTATTTGGCTAAAAGCGACCATACAACGGTCTAAGCCTAGTGAGGTTGTCGGCTGTTTTGTGTTATTGTCCACAAAGCCGCATTGCGGCTTTACGGTTCAGTTTGCTTTATTCTGCAGCCGATGAGTCTATAGTGCTTCCAAAAAACAGCGCGTTGAAGAACAAGCGGTTCGTGCCAAACCAGAAAGCCCTGAAATTGGGATTATCGGCAAAGCTTATGGTCCGACCGCCGGAAACGTTTGAAACGACTATGCCTGCCGTATTGGCTAGATTGTCTTCAAATCCGCGTGGACTGTAGCCACTTAGTAAGCTGTTTTCTTTAAATACGAGCGGGCTGGCGTATGGGTTATTGGGTAGCTCGAAGCGCAGCAGACCGCGCTTAAAGATGGGCACATCTTCTCGTTTGAAGCCGAAGAGGAGGGGGTTAGTCAGGTCGCCTTGTGCTTCGAATATGGCCCCGCCTAGTACTTGACTACCTCGGTCGCGGCTGCGGAGTTCATAAGGACGACGTTCGTTATCGCCCGTGGAGCGACTACCGGTTGCTACTCTTAAGTCGGCCAGTCCATTGGCTGCGGCCCAACTGCCAGCGCGCTTTTCGGTGATGAGCACATGACCACTGCCCATCCAATCTCTGAGTGCTTGTGTACCCGCACCGTCTAGTGCACCATAGCTGCCATCGACCATGACAATGGTATTGTAGCGGCTCAAATCAGCATAAGACACCCGATCTACGGACAGTTTGGTGCACGGCATCCCCAGTCGCTGATCGAGTAAGTGCCAAACTTCACCTACATCGTAGCTGTTTACGCCGCCCTCAACGAGCAGGGCGACTTTGGGCATTCGCATGGTGCGCCAGGCGGATCGACTGCCGAGCATGAGGCCTTCATTCGTGTCGCCTGAGCCGGTTGCGTAGATTTCGAGCTTTGTATCCCGACTCGTCGCTTGGATAATTCCATAGACTTCGTCACTATTCAATTCGCCTTGATTTGCCACCGGAATGAGAATAGTGCCTGGCTGGTGTGCTCGCCCCTCCGCATCGGTAAAGGGCAAGCTACTCACCTTGAGCCTCAGTCCTGATGCCATAAGTTGGTAGGCGGCTTTGGCAGCATAGTAATCGTCCCAGGGCAGTAGATAAGCATAGTCGCTGCGTGTGCTCGGCGGGGCCGACTGAGCCATCATCAGTGCAGATGTCAAGCGAGGTGGTGCAGTGCTGACAGACGCTACAGGCAGGTTAAAAGCATAGGGCAGTGTCCAGGTAGAAACATCGTAAAAGAGGCTATCTTCAAATGCGCTAATGGGTTCGAAGAGCGCATCGATTAGATTGTGTTGGGGCTGATTTTTGGACACGTAAAATTTCAGACTATTTTCAGTATCCATGTCTATGTCCACTTCGATGTCGTGGTGAAGTAACATTGAAACCAACTCGACTGCCCGCCCATTATCGCCTTCGCTATCGATCAAATAACCACCAGATGGTCGCTTGCTTGGGCTGAAAACATCTCTTTGATATTCGAGCAGGTCTTCTCTCAAATCGACAAAAGCCGCTTGGGTAGACAGGGAAGAAACCACCTGATTACGGATGGTAAAAGGAAAGCTCAGTAGTCCATTCTCGCTCTCTTGCAAATGCCCGCGCGAGCTGGCCTGCTCGAATAAAATGCCCACTGTTCCTTGCGCATCGGGGTAGGTGGAACCTTTCCCTACATAGTAATCGTCATAGCCCTCTCCGCTGTAGTAAAGTGATCCGATCTGGTCGAGAGCTTTTGCATGATACTCGCCTATGCGCGCGGTGAGCTCCTGATTGATAGCAGGCGTAGTTGGGTATACACGAGTAGGCTCGCCGGGCATAAAAAAGAAAGTGGCATCGGTGCCCATTTCGTGGTGATCGGTCAAGACGTTGGGTCGCCATTCTTGAAAGGCTCGGACGCGCCCCCGGCTTTCCGGGTGCTGCACGGGCATCCAATCGCGATTGAGGTCGAACCAGTAGTGGTTGGTGCGACCGCGTGGCCAAGCTTCGGTATACTCGCGGTCTTGTCCATCGGGGGTCAGCACTTCTGCCTTATGCTGGTTGACCCAAGAAGCAAATCGGTGAAAACCATCAGGATTCATGCAAGGGTCGAGGAGAATGATGTTCTCATCCAAAAGTTGACCTACAACAGATTCGGGTGCAGCTGCCAGATAATAAGCCACCAAAACCGCTGAATTGCCGCCACTCGGCTCGTTGCCATGTATGTTGTAGCCTTGGTAAAGTACGCCTGGCACATCGCCTACCTTAGCACTGCCTTCGCCATAGGCATAGTCAACGTGGCGTTGCTTTAATTCATCCAGATTGCTGTGATTTTCCGGGCTGGTGACGATCAGGTGTATCAGCGGTCGCTGCTCGTAGCTGCGGGCATACTCGCTTAGCAAAATTCGGTCGCTGGCTTCGGACACCGCCTTTAAGTAGTGATACTGCAAATCGTGACTCAGGTGCCACTCTCCAATCTGCCAACCGAGGAAAGATTCGGGCGTAGGAATGGCGGGGTCGTACTCCAAATCCGGGAGATAGTAGGTGAGTTCTTTCGCCTCTTGGGCGTGTAGACTTCCGACCTGCGGAAGTACAAAAGCAGAAAGCGAAATCGAGAAAACAAGCAGGCAAATAATGCGTTGGGTCATGTGTGGCAATGTTTTTTAAGCCCTCAAGATATGGATTACTTTTGCGCACCATCTAAAGCAAATCCCAAAGTCTTGAAATCTCCATTGAACGCTTCCAGGACCTCCTTCTACGTTGGGTGCCGGAAGGTGTTTTCAAAAAATGATAAAGTTCTGGGGTCTCACCCGAACGCTTCCAGGACCTCCTGCGTCGGACGCTGGAAGGTTCTTTCAAAAAACGATAAAATATCCATGCTATGCGTGTAGTCTCTTACAATTTGAATGGCATCCGTGCCGCTATCCGCAAGGGCTTTGTCGATTGGCTGGCCGAGCACAAGCCCGATTTTGTGGGTATACAGGAGACCAAAGCCTGGCCAGAGCAGGTCGATATGGCAGATATCGAGGCTCTGGGTTACCACGCTAACTGGCACAGCGCCACGAGCAAGAAGGGCTATTCTGGGGTGTTGAGCCTGAGCCTTCAAAAGCCCGATGAAGTGGTAATAGGCTGTGGTATAGAAGATTATGACCGCGAGGGGCGTATTATTCGCACCGATTTTGGCGATCTGAGTATTTTCAATTGCTACTTCCCCAGCGGCACGACCGGCGATGTACGGCAGGCTTTTAAAATGGAGTTCTTAGCCGATTTCGAGTCTTTTATTTTAGACTTCCGCAGGTGGAGCGCGTCCACCGGAGGCGCGACATCCCGTGTTCTTTCTGATGGAAAGCAAGCGGGGTCGGCACCTCCTCGCCAATTAATCGTTCTCGGTGACTACAACATCGCGCATACGCCCATCGACATTCACGACCCGGTGAGGAATAAAAAGACCTCCGGCTTCTTACCCGAAGAGCGCGCCTGGCTCGATAAGTGGTATGGCGAGCTGGCTTTTACAGATGCTTTCCGCCAGGTCCATCCCGAAAAGGTCGAATACAGCTGGTGGAGTATGCGCGGCCAGGCCCGAGCCAATAACAAAGGCTGGCGTATCGATCACGTCGCTGTCACTGAAGGCCTGGCTGATAAAATTACCGATGTCAATCATTATCGCGATGATCAGCATAGCGATCACTGCGCCGTGGTCGTGGATATGGATATGAAGTGAATTTTGAAACCTGCATTTCGGAAATAGCCATTTCTGAAATGCAGGTTTCTGAAATTGTAGAAATCTAAGTCCCCATCACCTTCCAGCACAACTCTTGTAGCAGGGCTCCATCTTCCCTTACCGCTGTAACAGCCCCTACGCCTTTACTTTTGAGATCGTACTCGTGCAAAATCTCGAACACGGCCGTTGTCTGATGTCTATTGTAGTTGCGAGCGGCCTCGTTGTATTCGCGTAGGAAAAAGTTGGAGCGTAGGCCGAGGGCTTTCAGCACTTCCTGCTCGGAGGCGCGGCGGGCGCGCAGCTCCAGCAACTGAAAAATTTTGCTGAAGTAGTTGTACAAGCTGCCCAGCACCATGGGCAAGGGGCCCGCCTTGGGGTTGGCCGTAAAGTACTGCACGATGCGAAAGACCTTCACTTGATCTCGTTTACCCAAAGCTTTTTGTAGTTCGAATACATTGTAGTCCTTGCTGATGCCGACCTGGTCTTCTACCGTTTGGGCATCGATGGTTGTACCTTTGGGCAGATTGATAAGTAGCTTTTCGAGCTCGTTGGTGATCTTGCTCAGGCTGGTGCCGAGATACTCGGCGAGTAGCTGAGTGGCGGCGGGTTCTATGGTATGGCCTTTGCCTTTCAGGTGGTTCCTGATCCAGTCGGGTACTTGGTTGTCGTAGAGCGGCTTCGCCTCAAAGACAACGCCCTTTGACTTGATGGCTTTGGCCAGTTTGGTGTTGCCATTTAGCTTCTTATGCTTGTGGCTGATAACGAGCACAGTCGTCGGTGCCGGTTGCTCGACATAACCGACCAACTGCTGGAGCGAGCGCATATCCTGGGCTTCGCGGAGGAGGACCAGCTGCCGCTCGGCCATCATGGGAAAGCGACGGGCGGCATCGACAATCTGTAAATGCTCGGCTTCCTTACCGTAGACGATGGTCTGGTTGAATGCCCGCTCGTGTTCTTGTAGGGCATTGGCTTCGATAGCCGATTCGATCTTGTCGATATAGAAAGCCTCCGGCCCATGTAGGAGATAGACGGGGGCGAATTTTTTGGATTTTATGTCTTTAAGGAGTTGATCAAATACCATGCTCGGTAAAGGTAAGCTAACCGCTAAAAAATAGCATTCAAATCATTGACCCCAATAACTTGAGTCCCATCCTTTCTGGTGTAAGGTGTATCATCTGTGAGCGTAGCTAAAAACTTCTTCTCTGGCTTTAGGTCTTTTTCCACTTCGTAAAAGCCTCGACCAATGCTAGCGGTTGGCGATACTTTGATCTCGACCATAGATTTTACCCGAAAACCATCTACTACTATCAAGTCGACCTCAGCGCCTCCTTGTGTGCGATAGAAAAACAATTCCAGGCCTTCCGGTAAATTGGAAAAAATCTCTTCTAATACGTACGACTCAAATGATGCGCCGACTTGTGGATGGCCAAGTAAATCATCAAAACTATCGATACGAAGTAGCTCATGAATAATTCCAGTGTCTCGTATGTATAGTTTGGGGCTTTTGACTAAGCGCTTTCCTATATTAGTACTGTATGGAGGTAGACTACGAATAAGAAAAGCCTGCTCCATAAAAGACAAGTGTCTTTTTAGTGTTTTAACATTTATCCCCAATGATTTACTTAGTTGGCTGTAAACAACCGTTTGACCGTTGAGATGGGCCAGCATGGTGAATAACCTTCTCAGTAAAACTGGATCGGCATCGAGTCCCAACAAGCGAAGATCTCTTTCCAAGTAGGTGCGTAAAAAGTCTTGTCGCCAAAGTCGGCTCATCTCTAGACTGTCAGAAAGCAAGCTATCTGGGAATCCTCCTTTTAGCCAGTGATCTTGCTGTGATACGTAGTCATTTACTTCTCGATAGTCGAGGCCCGAAAGTTCTACTATACTGATCCTACCAGCTAGAGATTCTGATGTATCTCTAATCAGAGATAGAGAAGCAGAGCCGAGCAAAATGAATCTTCCTGGTCTTCGATAGCGATCAATGATCCCTCTTAACTCTGGAAAGAGAGTAGGTTTTCGCTGAATCTCGTCTAATATGACAAGGTGATCCTGGTGCTGTTGCGTAAACTGTTCGAGGTCATCTATTGTATCAAGGTCTCTAGGTCGCTCTAGGTCAAGGTATACTGAAAGCTCTTCAACCTGGTTGCGAATGGCTTGCACAAGGGAAGTCTTTCCCACTTGCCTAGGGCCAATAAGTACAGTTGCAGGGAAGAATTTTAATCGCTTTAAAACAGTTTCTTCTGCTTGGCGCGGGATATATACTTTGCCGTCCACGAATCAAAAATAGGTATTTAACCTTGAAAAACAGGTAGCCGGGTACCTGTTTTTCAAGGTTAAATGCCCCTACCGCTTCAAAATCCGCCTTGCAGCTACACTTCTGCCCACTTGCAAACGTACGAAATACGGCCCCGTCGGCAGCCCACTCAGATTGAGGGGGAACTCGTGCTCACCCACATTCAGGCTGCGCTCGAACCCCTGCACGACGAGTCTGCCTTCCGCATTGCTAACGGAAAGAGAGACTACACCATCGTTTTCGAGGGTAAAGCTGATCCTGGCCAAACCGGAGGTCGGGTTGGGCCAGAGCTTGGCCTGTAGGTTCTGGACGGGGTTTTCTGCTACGCTATTCGGTGCCTGGCAGCCGGCCAGAATGGGTAGGTGCACATAATCGTGTCCTAGCACGCTGACTACTTCTTCGGGCTCCAGCTGAAACCAATCTTCGAATACGGTACCGTATATGTCTCTGAAATCGTACTGCATGGCGACACCTTCAGGTATCTCTGCCTCCTCGGGTATTTCGGGATTGTCGCCCAGGATGCCAGCTTGCACGCATGGGCCCATGAGGAATAGGGGAGCCGCCGTACCGTGATCGGTACCGTTGCTTTCGTTGGCGCGTATGCGGCGGCCAAACTCGCTGAAGGTCATGGTAAGTACGCGCTCTTCGAGTCCTTGCGCATTGAGGTCGGCCTGGAAGGCGGCAAGGGCACTCGTCAATGTGTCCAGCAGTTCGGCGTGCTCGCCGGTGGTGGTATTACCTGCAACGACCTGATTGGCGTGGGTATCAAAGCCGCCTAGGGAGACCACATACACACTCGACTGCAAGCCACCAGAGATTAGGTAGGCCACATTTTGCAAATCGCTGGCGAATCGCGTATCCGGGTAATCGACCATGCTCACCCCTTGTTCGGCTGTGCTTTGAACGACTTGACCATAGGCATTGGCCTGAGCGATACTGGTGCGAAGGAATGCCAACTCGTCTCCGTAGGCATCGTTGGGGAGGGGGGTGTCGTCACCACCGGCCAGGGCTTGCAGGTTGAACGGGTCGCTGATGGCCATACTGAAGTTGGTGCCCAACCCCTGACAGGTCTGAGATACCTGACTGCCGATAGCCACGGCGAAAGGATGCGGACAGTCCTCATTCGGAAAGCCATCGGGAAATGCGGGGTAATCATCTTGAAAATGCCTGCCCAGCCAGCCGGTATTGACGACCTCTTCGGCATCGCTGGCCGAAGTCCAGATATCGGTCGAGCGAAAATGTGAACGGTTCTGGTCGGGATAGGCTACGCTCTGCACAGCACCCAACTGCCCATCTAGATACAATTGCTGAAAACCCATAGCAGAAGGATGGAAGGCCAGCGTGTCTTCAATACCCAGCAGCTGATTTTCGGGTATCATTACATTGGCCCGGTTGGCCATAAGGTTGGCATACTGATCGATTGGAATCAAGGTGTTGAGCCCATCGTTTCCGCCGTTTAATCGCACGAGTACGAGCACGCGGTCGAGTTCGGGGTTGACTAGTGTTCTGAGTTGTCGGCTCAAGCGAGCACTAAGCGGGTTATGTGCAATGAGCGGAAGAGAGAGTAAGCTGCCCGTGCGAAGGAATTTTCTTCTATTCATGATAATGATTTTTCTAGCACTACTTGGCTTTCAGTTTTTGAGGAAATGATCTACCTGCGGAAGTCTAAAAATCTAAATAGACGGCGCATTTAGCTTACACGAGTTGGAATTCAGCGAGATTGAAGAAGGCCCTGAATAGGTCCTTGAGCTTGTCTTCAACAGCTGCCTCCAGTTCTGGGCTAGGCTCAGAAAGATACATGCCGTATTCGACGGTCCACTCGAAATCGGGTAGGCCGGGGATCAGCGCTTCTTTTAGATTGGCCAATTGCGTATCGGTCAGCGGCCTGGGCACCAATAGCTTGCTGAGGGCTAAAATCAAGGCATTGGGGTCAGTCGCATCGGGTATGTTTTCGATGAAACCGAGATAGTCGAATCTAAACCGGAGTCCGTTGAGATTGAAGCCATTATTGGTGACTTGATTGGTAAACCGGATGCGCTCTTGCAGGGTGCTGCTATTGATCCAGATGCGGTAGAAGGCCGGTGCCTGATAGTAGGCCTCCCAACCGGCCACGCTGGGTAAGTTGAAGTAGTCCATCTCCATGTTGCGGGCGCGGCCGTAGTAGGTCTGCAGAATGAGTCTTTCCTGATTGAGCGTTGGGCTGAGGTGCTGATAGTCGAAGGTGCGCAGCATGCCGATTACCAGTTGCAGTGGATTTTTGATCATTGGCCCGCGATTTTCCAGATCGTAGAAATGCTTGCTCTTCAACAATGCCGACATCACGGGCCGTATCTCATAGTCGGCAGCGATCAACATCTGGGCCATCGGGCCAATGATATTGACCTCCTCCTCTTCGGTAATCTCATAATAGACAAAGTGGCGGTACAACTTCCGGCAAATGAAATAGGCGCAGGCCGGCTGTTGGAAAATGCGGTCTACGACTACGGCATATTCTTGGTCATCAGCATTGGTGATGATGTCGTTGTTGAAGTGATAGCTCAGCTGCTTATCGCCCGTATCGTGGCGATTCGCCTGGTAATACGATTCCGGCAAGAACTCCGTGCTGTTGAAATAGCGCGTACGCCAGCCGGTCAGTGCCCGGGCTATGGCGCGCACATCGTCTTCGGTGTAGTTGCTGTAGTCGCCCGGGCCGATCTGTGGCCCCTTACCAACGGTGAAAAGCTCCAGTAGCTCGCGGGCGTAGTTTTCATTGGGTGAATTGGCGTTGTTTTGGTTGCCGTTCAGAAAGACCAGCATGGCCGGGTTTATGGTGACGGCCTTGATCAGTTCTCGGAAGTTGCCCAGCGCAAAGGTCTGCAAGGTGGTATGATACTCGTAGCGTACCTGAGGAATATTCACCCCGGTTATACCAAAATGATTGATCCAAAACAGCACCATCTGCTCGCGTATCGACATACGCTCCTTGCGCGCTGTATCGATCATCCACGGGCGGAATGATTGGCGGCGATAGTTCAATACACCATCATCTTCTTCCAATGTCTGACCGACCCAGGTCTCGCCAATGGCTACATTTGGATCGTTTTCAAAATTGTAATTGATAGGCGGAGGGGGCAGCGGCTTATCTTCCAAAAGTATATCGACGGCAGCGTCCATACCCAGCTCCACCAGCTGGTCTATTTCCGATTGCAGCAGTCCATAGCTCGTACGTCGCAGCAGGTGAGCGGCTTGCTCTGGCCCCCAGGGGCCGTCGTATTGCGTCAAGTCGTTGACGACTGTCTGGGTGAGTGTTTCTGTCATCTAGCTCATAACATTTAGCTGTAACCCGTCTTGCAACAGCGAGCTGCAAAATGGATTAAGTCCTTAAGAAATTCAGTAATAACTGGAGTGAAGTTCTACGTGTAGGAACCTTTCCTTAAACCTGAATTAGCGTGTCCTTAAATTTAGACTTCCGCAGGTAGGATGCTCGAAATGAGCAAAGGTTGCTTACAGATGCTAAATGTATATAAAATTTTAGTATCTACACCAACTGCCCGAGTTGTCCGACTATAATTTCCCCATGATCTCTCGTATTCTCGATAAACAGCTTACTGGTCGCACTACCTGCGCAGGCTACTCCGGCCATGAACACACCGGGGCTGGTTGTCTCCAGAGTATCTTCATCGTGTATGGGCAGGCATTGGTCTTTGGGGTCTAGCTCCAGTCCAAGCTTTCGGAAGAGCTGGCTATTGGGTTGGTAGCCGGTCATGGCGAGCACCCAGTCGTTTTCGATGGTAAAGTCGCCATCGGGGCCGCGCAAGTCTACCGAGTCAGGGTGTATGGCCGTCACGATGGTATTGAAGTGAGCGGGTATGCTGCCCTCGGCTATACGGTTTTCGATATTGGGCTTGATCCAGTACTTGACCTTGGGGTAGATTTCGCTTTCGCGTATGGCCATGGTCACCTCGGCGCCTTTGGCCCAACATTCCAGGGCGACATCGCAGGCTGAGTTGGCGGCACCGACCACGAGTACCTTTTGGCCCATGTAGGCATGGGCATCATCGTAGTAGTGTTTGACTTTGGGCAGGTCTTCGCCAGGTACTTCTAGTAGGCGCGGGGTGTCGTAGAAGCCGGTGGCTACGGTCACGTATTTGGTGGTGTATTGACCTTTCCGGGTCGTGATTTGATAGCCATCTTCATACGGCTGCATCTGCTCGACAGGCTCGTATAGCTTTACATTGAGCACGTTGCTCTGCACTAGCCGCCGGTAGTACTCCAGCGCTTCTCGCCGGGTGGGTTTATCGGTATGGCTTATGAAGGGCACGCCCCCGATCTCCAACTTTCGGCTGGTGCTGAAGAAGGTCATATTGTCTGGAAAGTTGACGATGCTGTTGACCAGCTGCCCTTTTTCCAATACGAGGTAATTCAGCCCGGCGTCCTGCGCAGCCAGGGCTACGTTGATGCCGGTTGGCCCACCGCCGATGATGATAAGGTCGTAGTTGAAAGGGTACATGTTGTAATAACGAATGTAGGAAGGAATCGTTTGCTTTTTGGCCTAAGGCCCTGATCGTCCTGACGGACGATTGCAGACCGGCCATGAGGGACGACCCCTACCGGGGCCGCCCGGCTACCCGGGCTGTCACCTCCCAATCACGGCCCCGGCAGGGGTCGTCTATGAAGCGAGGGAGGTCTGCCCGGACGAAGTCCAGGGCCTCCCGATACAGCAGACCCTATCTACCTTACCCCTCCCCATCAGGTTCCTCCTCCCATAAAAATGCAGGGTCGTATTCGCATTCGTATTTATCCAGCAGCTCGACAAACTCTTCTTTGAACGTGTAGACGATGCTCGCCCAATACTGATCATTTGTGCCGTAGTGGTGTTGCTTTTGCCGTTTGATGTAGGTACGCAGCCCACTCATATCTCGGTAGTCGACTGAGAAAGTGGCATAGCCCGTTTGCCACTCGAAGCTATTTAAGATGAGTTTTTGCTGCTTCATAAATTTACTGCTCAGCGACTTGGCATCTTCCATTAGCTTGGCGATGGTTTTCGTACGTGGCAGCGAATGCAATAAATGAACGTGGTCGAAAGCACCATTGATTTCGTAAACCACACAACCATTTTCCTCTAATCTGGATCGCAGAAATCGGTAGAGCTTTTCCTCTACATCTGGATGAATTAGTGGCTTGCGGTATTTGGTACTGAAAACGGTGTGGAGAATGATGCGGCTGTATGATGATGGCATAGTGGATTGTTTATTAGTAAAACTAAGATCTTTTGGCCTAAGGCCCTGATCGTCCTAGCGGACGATTGCAGACCGGCCAATTGGGACGACCCCTACCGGGGCCGCCCGGCTGCCTAGGCCACTCCCCAAATTACGGCCCCGCGAGGGGTCGTCCATCAAGCCAGGGAGGTCAGCCAGGACGCCAGTCCAGGGCCTCCCGTAGTTGGCGAACGATTGCAGACCGGCCAATTGGGACGACCCCTACCGGGGCCGCCCGGCTGCCTAGGCTGCCGTTTCCCAATCACGGCCCCGTGAGGGATCGTCTATCCATCTAGGGAGGTCAACCCGGACGTCAGTCCAGGGCCCCCCGTAGTTGGCGAACGATTGCAGATCGGCCATTTGGGGCGACCCCTGCCGGGGCCGCCCGACTGCCCAGGCCACTCCCCAAATTACGGCCCCGCGAGGGGTCGTCCATCAAGCCAGGGAGGTCTGTCCGGACTTTAGTCCAGGGCCTCCCGTCTATCCATCTAGGGAGGTCAGCCAGGACGAAGTCCAGGGCCTCCCGATATAGGATTAGTTTTTCGGCCCCGCCCCCGCATATACACCAACAACCCCCCAAACAGCACGACCAAGATAGCGGGCAGTAGGGCCATATTGCCCAAAAACGAAGCAGCCGCATCCACCTGGGCAGCCGTTTCGATCTGGCCGCCGGGGTCGCCGAGCATACTGCCGATGATGGGCTGGGCCACACCCGCCGAAAGCATCCCCAAACCACCCATCACCGAAAGGCCCAGTGCACCGCTTTCTGGGATATACTCCGCGATGAAACCCAACATATTGGGCCAAAAGAAAGTAATGCCCACTGCAAAAACCGCCGCAGACACCCACAGCAACCCACCCGTAGAAACGGACATCATATATAACCCAATGGAGCTGATCACCGCCGAAGCCAGCAGAACGACCGGTATACTGATGCGGTGCACCAAATCGCCACCAAATAATCGACCCAGTGCCATAATGCCATTGATGAAGGCCAACACCAGAATAGCCGAGGTACCGGTATTACCCAGTATGGCCCCAATTCGCTGGTTGGTGCCCAGCTCGGTAGCGGCCGTCAGCAGCATGCAAAAACCGATAAAGAGGTACAGGGGCGTCGCCAAACTGGCCCACATCTTGCCTTCGCTGATGCCCATGCTCACCCGCTCGGTGACGGGGAAGCGTTCGTTGAAAATCATGTAGCCGTACACAGCCGTTGGCAAAAACAGCAGCGCCATCAATATCTGCCAGCTGATACCCATATTGTCGACCAGTACGAAGGCCAGTGCGCCACCAATCAAAATGCCCGCCGGAAACCACACGTGGAACCGATTGAGCATCTTCGTCTTTTGATTGGGGTAGAGCGAAGCCACCATGGGATTGAAAGCCGCTTCCACAAAACCATTACCCAAACCGATAAAGCAGGTAGCAATGAATAGGGTAGTGATATCCTTAGAAAGGATTGTAATGATGATGCCGATCACATGCGTCACGAATGCAATGCGGGCGATGGTCTTCAGCCCGAATCGGTCTGCCAGTGGCCCACCTATCATCATAGCCGCCGTAAAACCCCAGAAAGCCGGCAGAAAAGCCCAGCCCACATCCTCCAGCGCATAACCATAACCGTCGGGACCGAACTCGCTGTCGAAGACCACGCGAAAGGCAAAAGTCATGGACGTCACCAATAAAGCGACACAAGCTCCATAAAACAACCGTTTTCGATTTATCGTCTCATCCATAGATAGTGTGGGTTTAAATCCGAATAATACGGAGACTTTGAGATAATTACTCAACAAAACAATCGCGGATGCAAAAAATGGGTTTTTATACTAGCTTTGCCGATCGAGCACATGTTGGGAAATTACACTTCCGACTGCTCATATAAATCTCACCACAACCTATGATTTTCAGGTCATTTCTGACTGTCGTCAGCCTATCTATTACCTTGTTTGCCTTCACACAGTCCGGTAGCCCAATCACCAATGCACAGCTACCCCTGCCAGAGCAGTACGAGCTTATGGTCGAAGAGTCGGGGCGCTACCAGCAGTATCGAGTCGTAGAGCGAGCCTGGCTAGATGCCTTCGAGACCCATATGACCGACAGCCTATCGGCCATGATGGCTTATCAAGAGGAGTTGAATAGCAATATATCAGATCAGGCCAAAACCATAGAAGAACGCACCGAAGAGATCAGCACATTGAATGGCGAAATAGAATCGCTAAAAGGGGAAAAAGACAGCATTTCACTTTTCGGCATGTCGCTGAGTAAGGCCGCTTATCACACCATCGTTTGGGGCATCATAGTGGGGTTGGGCATACTGGCATTCGTATTGATCGGGCGGGCGCGCCTTGCTGTGTCTACCGCCAAGGAAGCCAGAAGTAAAATCGAAAAGCTGAGCAGCGAGCTCGATGAGTCGCGCAAGCAGCGGCTGGCCATAGAGCAAGACCTCAGACGTAAGCTACTCGACGAACGCAACAAAAGAGAAGGATAATTGTGATCGACAGCCATGACATTGCCAGTCTTTATACGTAAATTGCCACCACGCTGTCTAAATCTAAAAATGACCATGAAACAGATACTTTTCACCTCCGTAATGATGCTCTTTTTTTGCACTTCCGCAGGTGGACAGCATTTGGACTCGCCGGATATTTACGCTTCAAAATCTGAGCTGGTCGATCAATTTGATCTCGACGACGAGCAAGCCACCCAACTGGATCGCATACTCACGCAGCGCCACACCAATCTCGATAAACTGGGCGAATACACCGCTCAAAACGAAGATGCCTACTGGAACAAGCGACGCAACTTTTACTATGGTGAGTTGGCCAGTATCAGGCTTATCCTCAAGAACAGAGATCAAATCGAGGTGTACGAGGCAGAGCTGCGAGCCAACAGGCGGGCAGAAACAGAACGTGTAAGAGAGCTAGTCGCCGAAGGCAATACCCCCGAAGCCGCAAGACTATTGATGTTGAGACGATATTAACAGCCACTTAATTCTAACCATCCGACCTGCGGAAGTCTAAACCAAGCAGTCGCTATATGTAAATAGGCGGCTCGACCTACTCAGGTTCCTAACCAAAATAATGGATCCGCTTAAAAAAATATTTGCCGAACGCGCCCTGGAATTATTTAAAGAACTACGTGCCCTGAGCAAAGAACACGGCGACATGACCGTAGGTGAAGTGACCGTAAAGCAAGTCATGGGCGGTGCACGCGGCGTAAAGATGATGCTCTGGGAAACCAGCAACCTCGATGCCATAGAGGGCATTAGATTCAGGGGTCGCACCATACCCGAGCTCAAAAAGCAACTCCCTGCCGGCCCGCAGGGCGAACCTAAGCCAGAGGGTCTTTTCTGGCTCATGCTGACAGGTGATGTCCCCACAGAAGGCGAGGTAGATTGGTTAGCTGGCGAGTGGTCTAGACGATCGACTTTACCTGATGGTACGCTGGCTGTACTCGACGCCCTGCCCGACGACACCCACCCCATGGTCCAGTTTTCGATAGGTGTGATGGCTATGCAAAAAGACAGTGTCTTTATGCGTAGATATGCCGAAGGCATGCCCAAAACCGAATACTGGGACGCCTACTATGAAGACACTATGAACCTGCTGGCCAGGCTGCCGCGCATTGCCGCTTATATCTATCGCAAGACTTTCCATGGAGGTGAGCATATCGAGCCAGATCATACCCTCGACTGGGCTGCCAATTTTGCCCAGATGCTCGGTAACGACGATGCTGATTTCAAGAGCCTCATGCGGCTGTATTTGACCATACATGCCGACCATGAAGGTGGTAATGCATCTGCCCATACGACCCATTTGGTGGGCTCTACGCTCAGTGACCCTTACTTGAGTTTTGCCGGTGGTATGAATGCCCTGGCCGGTCCACTGCATGGCCTCGCCAACCAAGAGGTGATCAGGTGGATACTAGAAATGAACGAAAGCCTTGGTACCGACTCGCCCACCAAAGAGCAAATTGCGCAGTACGTACAAGATACGCTCGATGCCGGCAAGGTGATACCCGGCTACGGCCATGCCGTGCTTCGTCAGCCCGACCCGCGATTTACGGCTCAGAAGGTATTTGCCGAGGGTTACATCAAGGGTGACCCACTGGTGAATACAGTCTGGAACATCTTCGATGTCGTGCCCGAAATATTGAAGAGTTTAGGCAAGGTGAAAAACCCCTGGCCCAATGTCGATGCGCACTCTGGGGCCTTGCTGATGCACTACGGTATCAAGGAGTTTAGCTACTACACGGTGTTATTTGGCGTGAGTCGTGCGCTGGGTGTACTGGCTGCGGGTTGCTGGAGCCGGGCCCTGGGTATGCCGATCGAAAGACCCAAGTCGGTCACCAGTGGCTGGTTAAAAAATTATATAGCTGAAAACGCTTAACTAAAAAACGCAAATGAGCAAGATACCCGCAGATTGTCGCTACACCAAAGACCACGAATGGATCAGAGTGGGTGAAGATGGCGTAGCCGTGATCGGCATAACCGACTTTGCCCAGCAGGAACTATCTGACATCGTCTACGTCGAGGTGGAAACCGTAGGCGAAGACCTCGATGCCGAAGAAGTTTTCGGTATTGTGGAAGCTGTAAAAACAACCAGCGACCTTTACATGCCCATAGCTGGCAAAGTAGTGGCGTGGAACGAGTCACTGGAAGGTAGCCCCGAGACCATAAACGAAGATCCATATGGCGGTGGTTGGATCGCAAAAGTCGAGCCCGCCGACCCCGCTGATCTGGAGGGCTTACTGACTGCCGAAGCCTACGAAGCGGAGATCAGTTAACTTTTTTTGGCGGGCAACCACCAAAAGGCAAAACCTTGGCATCTACCCACTATAAGCGTCGCTGGCAATGGCTGGCAGCCCTGATTTGGGCAATTGTTTTGTTGGTTGCGTCGACCTTGCCGAAAGGCAATCTGCCCAAATTAAACTTCTGGTCAGACATTGTCTCGCCCGACAAAGCTGCACATGCCTTGTTTTATGGGGTATTTGCCGTATTATTGTTCCTGCTGTTGCGGCCAATGACCAAACGGGCAATGCTGTGGGCCTTCGCGTTAGCTACCGGATATGGAGCTGGCATGGAGTTTCTTCAGGCCTGGATGGGAAAGGGTCGGGCCTTCGAGCTAGCTGATATGCTGGCCAATGGGTTAGGCGCTTTACTAGCTGTAGTGTTGTTGCACTACTTTTATGTATCGAAAAAAATTAAAAGAGAATCATGAATTTTGACATCGCTTTACCAGGTTGGGTAGTCGGTGCCATCATTATAGGTATGATCGTGCTGATAGTCGGTATGATATTTTATCTGAGAGATGTGTATCACGGCAAGCGTACGAAAGAAGCTTTAGACGGCTCTTTCAAGGAGGAAGCTAACGCATCGCGTGCAGCTGCCCTGCAAAATCGCACCAAGTATGAGCAACTGAATGTATTTGGCCTCAGCAATACCTTTTTCACTTTCGGTCTGGCCCTTTCTGCTGGCCTGGCCCTTTGCGCCCTCGCCTGGGAGCAGTATGAAGAGGTGTATGACAATGAGGGTGTTTCTATAGAACTGGAGATATTGGACATGGAGCTACCGCCAAGAACAGCCCCGCCGCCGCCTCCACCCCCACCCCCACCTCCACCGGTTATCGAAGAGGTAGAGCCTGAGGAACTTATCGAAGATCCCCCACCGCCACCTTCTCAAGACTTTGATGATAAGGTAGAGAATGCGCCACCGCCGCCGCCCCCACCAGCTCCGGCTGCGCCGCCCCCACCGCCCCCACCCCCACCGCCCCCACCACCGGCCAATGACGAGATCTTTCGCGTGGTCGAGCAGATGCCTCAATTTCCGGGTTGCGATCAGTCTTTGCCACAAGCCGAGCTTAAGCAGTGCGCGGAAAGAAAGCTGTTGGAGTTCCTCAACTCAAATATTCGCTACCCAGCTATTGCGCGTGAGAATGGCGTAGAGGGTATGGCTGTAATCAGCTTCGTTGTCGAGAAGGACGGCTCTGTAAAAGATGCCACCATCGTCCGCGACCCCGGTGCCAAAACCGGAGACGAGGCCCTGCGCGTAGTTAACCTGATGGCCTCACAAAATATCCAGTGGGTGCCCGGTCAGCAAGGCGGACGCCCTGTAAGGGTGCAGTTTAACCTGCCGGTACGGTTTAGGTTAGAGTAAGGAAAGCAAGCAGTACTGGTATTTGAGTGATTATAATACTGGTAGCAAAAGCCTTACTATTTGACAGCCAGCGAGAAGATTTCAGTCTTCTCGCTGGCTTTCTTATTTGTACTACTCGGTAGGCTTTTGAAGGTACTTTTCAGCCAGCTTATTCAGTTCGGCTCCGTAGTCATTATGAAATATAGGAGCGTGAAAGTTGACCAGTTTAAAGATCAGAGGTAGTAGTATAGATCTTTCAGCCGGACTGAGGTTGCCAGCTATTATTTGGCTGACTAGGTCAATTCTGGCATCCATTATTTCTGCAAGATCTTTCCCCTTTTCTGTAAGTATGACCAGCTTGGCCCGTTTATCTGTCGGGTCACTTTCTTCCTTCAATATTCTCCTACGTACTAATCGTTTGATGGCTTCTATACCTGCTGATATATCTATGATTCCTGTTTTGATAAGTGTAGTTTTTCGCTGTGCCCCGGTATGAAAGAGTAGCAGCATCATTATTGTGTCGTTCCAGCCCGCCAACTCTGTTCCTCTACTCGCAGCCTTGAGATAATGCCTGGCGTGATTAGCCAACATAATGAGCCCCATGGAGATTTGCTCTTCTTGGGTTTGTGGCCCTTTTTGTGGGTCGTCGAACTGATTATATGCGATTAGATTTTCTTGGTTTTGCTCAGAAGTTAGCCAACGGCCGAATGACTGAATATCATCCATACCAGTACTTTCTTCAAAATTTCCGTACAGGCCAATCAACTTTTGTATTTGGTGGTAGCGCATAGAATATGGCGTTTCTGTGATTATTATAGCAAAAATGATAAAAGTTGCTGATAGTTTAAACCATATAAATTTTATATCGTTAACGATACAATTATATCAAAAACGCTATAAAATCAATATTGGATGAGATTCTTTTTTACTATTGCAACTGTGCTATTGGCCGATTTACTATTGGCTCAAGCTGTCGATATTTATGGGAGTGTAGTAGATGCCAAAACGCAGGAACCACTAATTGGTGTAAGCATTGCTATAGAGGGAACGACTAACGGTACATTCACCGATTTAGACGGAAAGTTTCAGCTCAGCGTTGAGCCGGGTAGCTATAATATTACGGCTACTTATGTTGGTTATGAGACAAGCACACGTACAAACCTAATCGTCACCTCCAGGGGTAATGATGCACTCAACTTCGAGTTGCAATCGGGAGTGACCATATCAGAGGTAGTCGTGAGGGCTAATCCGTTTCAGGTCAATAGACTGACTCCCGTTTCACTGCAGAAATTGTCACCCGAAGAGATCAAGACATACCCTGGCAGCAATAACGATGTAGCCAGAACTGTGCAGAGTCTACCAGGTGTTTCGGGATCGATTGGAGGTTTCCGTAATGACATTATAATCAGGGGTGGGGCGCCGAACGAGAATGTCTACTACCTAGATGGAATTGAGATTCCCAGTATAAACCACTTCGCTACTCAGGGTAGTGCCGGAGGACCTGTTGGTTTGCTCAATGTAGACTTTATTCAAGGGGTAGAGTTAGCGACAACAGCTTTTGGGGCTCGATATGACAATCCACTGTCAGGTGTGCTCCAATTCGATCAGCGCACGGGGAACCCCAGGCAGCGTCAAACAAATTTCCGCATTAGTGCTACGGAAGCAGCCCTGACTACGGAAGGCCCCCTATTTAAAGGAAGTCGGTCGGAATCGAATACCACCTTCATAGTTTCGGCTCGCAGAAGCTATCTACAGCTCTTATTTGAATTATTAGAGCTTCCCATTCGTCCTAATTACTGGGATTATCAGTTTAAAGTCAATCATGTGATTGACGAGCGGAACACCATCTTTTTAACGGGTGTTGGCTCTATTGACGATTTTGATGTGTCGCCTCCTGACGATTTCGATTTCGAGCAGCAGTCTTCTTTAGAGCAAGTTCCCATCATCCAGCAACGGACGTTCACCGCTGGTCTAGGTTGGCGAAGGCGTCTAAGAGACGGCAAGGGGGTTATGAATACCTATCTCAGTACCAATTTATTCAACAATGACTTCAGCCGATACCAAGACAATGAAAATCGGGTAGGCTTAGTCTTTCGAAATGAAAGTAGGGAGTGGGAGCAAAAACTGCGATACGAGTATACCCGGTTTTTGGGTCCCTGGACACTAACAGCAGGTGCTAATCTAATTCGTGCTGATTATGACAACATAACGACTGACAACAACAATGAGCTTCGATTTGAAACAGACATCGATTTTTTCCGATACGGTTTTTTTACGCAGGCGACTCGATCGCTATTGAACAATCGGCTTGATCTTTCAGTGGGTTTCAGATTAGATGATAACACCTTCTCACGCGAGTCGAATACCTTGTTAAAGACCTTTTCTCCTCGCTTGTCTTTGAGTTACGCACTTGACCAAGTCGGTGACTGGCGAGTAAGTGCCTCTGCTGGCCGCTACTTCAAGGTTGCTCCCTTCACGGTTCTGGGCTTTCAAAACCAAGCTGGAGAGTTTGTAAATCGGGACGTGCCATACACGAGCAGCGTACATGCCGTAGCCGGACTCGAACGACGCATTGGGCAATTTGGTAAAGTGAGTTTGGAAGGCTTCTACAAATATTATTCCAATTATCTCATTTCAGCTGAGGATGGTATATCTCTGGCCAATAAGGGAGGAGATTTTTCTGTCTTGGGCAGTGAAGAAGTAATACCAGAAGGAGAGGGGCGAACCTATGGTCTGGAATTGCTCTTTCAACAGAAGCTCAGCAAGAACTGGTATGGCATCTTGGCGTATACCTTCTTTTACAGCGAGTTTACCAATTTAGCTGGAGAATTCCTTCCTTCTTCATGGGATAATCGTCACTTGCTTTCCTTTACTGGCGGTTACAAGTTGGGCCGAAACTGGGAATTTAGTTTGCGCTACCGTTTAGCTGGAGGAGCACCTTTTGCGCCTGTTGATACAGAGGCCTCAGAGGCAACATACCCTGAGCTGATTTTGGACTTTGACAATTTTGGGCGTTCCAGATTGGATGTGTTTTCTCAGCTCGATATTCGCATCGATAAGAAGTGGAACTTCAACACGTTAGCACTAAACGTATTCTTGGATATCGAGAACGTGCTTGGACAAAATATTCCTTTTCCACCTGAATTCGGGTTGGCAAGGGATAACAATGGTAATCTAGAAATGCCGAGATCTTTAGTGCAAGTCAATACGACTTCTGGTGTGGTACAGCCGACTCTTGGTATAGCGGTTGACTTCTAATATTATACCCATAAGGTTTTTCACTGGGCTGATAAGTTCAAAAAGCTTATCAGCCCAGCTAGGTACAACTAACTTGGTTTCTGATTTGTACATCCTTTAATGGATCCGCGCTTATATCATATCGACACCGCCCTGCTCACGCCGCGCTGCGTCATTCGCCGCTTCCGGGAGGGGGATGGCAAGCCCTTCCATAACCTGATCCAGAACAACCAGACCCACCTGACCGATCATTTCCCCCACTTAGTCAAGGCGATAGATGGGCCAGAAATGGCGGAGGCCTTCATCCGGCACCGTATCTCCGACTGGCTGCTGCAGCAAGAATACACCTTCGGTATCTGGGAAAATGAAAGCACCGAAATGATCGGCTACGTTCATCTGTTCCACATCGATTGGGATGTACCTATCGCTGAGATCAGCTACTTCCTGGATCGTGAAGCCAGCGGCAATGGCATTATGACTGAAGTACTGGCTAGGGTAGTGCGCTTCGCCTTTTTACAGCTGGAGGTCGAGAAACTTTTCCTCACTACTCTGGCCGATAATTACGCCAGCCAGCGCGTAGCCAAGCGGGTGGGCTTCCAGCGCGAGGGCGATTTGCGGAATGAGTTCCGAAGACCAGGTGGGACGCTGGTGGATTTGGTGAGACTTGGGTTTACCAGGGAGACATATGGGGAGTGAACATATTTTCGGAAAGTCTGCAATACTTTCCGAAATTATATTTGATACACCATTTCTTAACTTAGGTGCATCTTTTACTACACAACTAGCTAATGGATTTTGGCCATAGGCCAAAATCCATTAGCCCGCTTTCACTTTTAAAAAACAATTTGCCATGCCATTAAACATCGCCCTGCCCGGGTGGGTGGTAGCCACTGCTATGCTCGGGTTGCTCATACTGACGATTGCAATTATTCTCTTCTTGCGCCGAGAGTTTCATACTAGGCGAACAGCTCCCTCTCCCTCGGAAAGGGCGGGGGGAGAGGATAAAATGTCACGGGAAGATTGTAAACCATCCATTAAAGAACGCAGCGAAGCCATTCGGAATCGTACCAAATACAAGCATCTACAAGTATTTACACTAGGGCGTACTTTCTTTTCTTATGGTTTATTTGTAGCGGCCAGCTGCAGCCTGTTGGCCATATCTTGGGAGCAGACGAATGGACAAAGCACCGCTTACGAATACGTAGATACCGGCGAGATTGAAATTACCGAGCTACCGCCAGTCTTACCGCCGCCAGCACCGCCTCCGCCGCCACCTGCACCGCCCGTGATAGACGAGGTGGAGCCGGAGGAGCTGTTGGAAGACCCGCCTGCACCGCCTTCTCAGTCATTCGATGATTTGGTTTTGAATGAGCCGCCACCCGCGCCCGAGCCGACAGCTCCACCTGCGGAAGTACAATATATCCCCCCGCCACCTATGCCAGAAGACGATGGTGAAATCATGGTTTTTGTAGAGCGTATGCCCCTGTTTCCAGGTTGCGATGAAAATGCGCCCTATGAGGAGCAACGGGCATGTGCGGAGGGCAAGCTTATGGCTTTTCTGAGTCGCGAGATCAACTACCCGGCTATAGCGCTCGAGAATGGGCAGTCGGGAACGGCAGTGGTCCGCTTTGTAATCGAGAAGGATGGTAGTGTGACAAACGCGGAAGTCATCAGAGATCCTGGTGCTCGGCTTGGTGATGAGGCATTACGCGTCGTAGAGTTGATGCAGAGCCGCAACATTAAGTGGGTGCCGGGCAATCAGGCGGGGAGGCCGGTGCGGGTGCAGTTTAACTTGCCGGTGAAGTTCAGATTAGAATGATGGTAACGCGCCCTTCGGCCGCATTAAAAAATGGACACAGATAAACGCGGGATGAGCGCGGATTTTAGTCTAATGACTATCCGTGTTTATCCTGCGTTCACCCGTGTCCAAATGGATAAGTTGAAGACAGGGGCTTCGACCTATTCGTTACTGTTCAGTGGCCTACTTGAACAGATTACCGAGCCCGCCGCCTAGCATGTCTTTGGCTTTGTCCATGAGCCCGCCAGAGTCGAGGCCGAGCGCGCCCATGACGCTACTTTGGTCGATCTCGTCGGTATCGCCATGTGCTTGTGCAGCCCCGCCTATCTTGCTGAGTATCATAGGCAGTGCCATGCCAGATACCTGACTTGCTAGACTTTCTGAAAGCCCAAGGCTAGAAGTGGCCTTGCTGATGAAGTTTCCGGCTATGCTCTTGTAGACCATGTTCTGGGCCAGTCCGGCTAGGCCGCCGCCACCGCTGCCGCCCATACCTACGGCACCTTTGAGCATATCTAGTACGCCACTTACGTTACCACCTGCTACCGCGCCGGTAATGCCGCTGGTGATCGCGTCTTTCGCTACGGGAAATAGCCCCGTCGCTTGCTCGGAGCTCAGTTCTGTCTGCTCGGTCAATGATGAGGTGAATTGGCTCTGTACGCCAGAAAGGAGTTGATCTAACATGTTTGTTGTGTTTGGTTTGATGAAGAATCGCTAAAATACAACAATATGTGTACCACGGCAATCGGGGAGTGAAATGAAACATCGTGCACTAAATGTTGCACACTTAATCTATGTTATTTTTTGATCAGTAATTTGGTACTAGATTTGTGTATTATGCCATAGCGGAGGCTATTCTTGCAGCTGCGGAGGCCGAGGAAATCGTTCAGACCTACGAATCTTTTTGACACAGCAATGGATACAAACTTCTTGGAGTCGATACCCAAGGTGACTCGGGCACTACTGGTCACCAACATCCTCTTTTTTATAGCCGCGTACCTAGTCCCGGATCTCAATCGATCACTGGCCTTGTATTATTTTGAAAGCCCGTTTTTTAAGCCCTACCAGATCGTTACGCATGTTTTTATGCACTCTGGCTTTACGCATTTGCTATTCAATATGTATGCTCTGTTGGTGTTTGGAAGTGCAGTAGAAAACAAACTAAAAGTCAACCAATATTTATTTCTGTACTTCTTTTCTGCGCTTGGTGCTTTTTTGCTGCACATGTTGGTTGTTTGGTTCCAACTGTCGGATGTGCCTCAGGAAGTACTTGCTCGAATGCAAAATCAAGGAGCTGATCTGCTGGCCAACAATCGAAATTACACAGATGCTTATTTGGGCCAGGTCAATTTAGATCTCAATAGAGCTATTGTCGGGGCTTCGGGTGCGATAATGGGTGTATTAGCTGCCTTTGCGTACTACTTTCCAAAGACAGAGCTGCGACTCATTTTCTTGCCGATACCGATCAAAGCCATGTACTTCGTACCCATTTACATGATTATTGAACTGTTCCTAGGCGTAAATAACTTCGAGTGGGATAACATCGCACACTTTGCACATATTGGTGGTGCTATATTCGGGTTCATTGCCGTCATGTTCATCAGCAAGCAAAAGGGATAGCCAGCCGTATCTTCTACATCCGGTCTCCAAAAGCTGCGCAGCAGCGATCTGGTTTCCGGTTTCCAAAAGAATGGGCAAACTCTATTCTATGAGAAACCAAGTCTTTCCTCTCCACTCTTTCTTCTTTCCTCTCTAAAACAAGTCTTTCCTCTCCACCCTTTGTTCTTTCATCTATCCTGCCTATCTTTGCAGCCCGAAAATAACAAGGTCATGAAAAAGGAAATCCATCCCGAACAGTATCGCACCGTAATCTTCCAAGACATTTCGGCCAACGAGTCATGGATGGGCCGTTCTTGTGCCAACTCACGAGACACCATCCAGTGGGAAGACGGCAACGAGTATCCACTGATCAAGCTGGAGATATCTAACCTCTCTCATCCTTTCTTTACAGGTAAGATGAAGTTTGTAGACACCGCAGGGCGTATCGATAAGTTCAATAAGAAGTTCGGTAAGAGCCGCTTCGCAAAGTCCGATAAGGAGTAATATCGCAACTTCGCTTTCTCAGATTTGGCCCGTAATGATACGCATCATTACGGGCCAAATTCCTTTTAGTCGAATAGGCTCGACAAGTCTACATGCTCTTTGACCAATTCTATGGCTCGCCTGATCTTCCAAGGGGTGCGTAGGTTGATCTTTACCTCCATACGGTTGATTTTTACGGCGGCAGCGTAGGAGTCCATATCGGTCACGATCAGGGGAATCTTATGTTTGTCGAGAAAGTCGCGGTGTGGGATGATCTCTTCTAGTTCAGATTTGAGCATCTCGTGCTCGCGTACAGTTACAACTACACCGGAAAGCACATCTTCCGGAAGCTTCTTTTTTTCGATCAGTTCGGCTATGTCGCCCAAGGTGTTCTCCAGGCGGGACCAACCGGTTACGATCACGGAATTCGGCTTGGGCTGTACCTCTTGCTGTTGTAGTAAGACTGCACTGGCTATATTTTCAGCCCGATTATCGAGGCTTTCTTTATTTATGAGGGTCACCCCTTTTATAGCGTGGCGTATGGTGGCCATGATCGGACTGGAGAGACTCCTATCGTAGGGTAGCACGCCGAGTAGCGGAATACCGATCTTATCGAGATACTTGCCCACGTACTTGCGCACTTTATCGATTTTCTTGGGCAGTACCTTATTCAAAATTACACCACGCACAGGTACGCGCCGCTCGCGAAACAAAGCCAAATTCATATTCAGCATATCTATGGTCTTGCCGATGCCGCCCTCCACGACCATCACAACCGGAGATGATAGGAGCTGAGCTACTTGCGCATTGCTCACGTCGCATACGCTGCCTACGCCAGGGTGGCCGGTGCCCTCGTAGACCACGGTGTCATAGGTCGACTGCAGGTGCCGACTCGCCTGCTGAATGGCCGTCGGGAAGTCGAACTGACTGGGATCTTCCAGGTATTGGCTCGTCACGCCCCGGCCTATGATAACCGGACTATGCCACTCGGCCTTAAGCTCGAAATCGTTACTTCTAGCGAATAGCAGCGCATCCTTATCGACTTGCAACTCCCCTAGGTCTACAAATTGCTGCCCGACCGGCTTGCAATACCCCACGTTTATATTTCGCTCTTTTATGGCGGCCATCAGCCCCAGGGTACTAGTAGTTTTGCCCACGTGCTGACTAGTGGCGGCTATATACAGTCTATCCATTTATTTGGTTTTTTCAGTAACGCTAAATGTCGCATTTTTGGGCTTATGGCGCAACTCTCCCCTTCATATCGCTTATGGGGCGGTTTGGTTTTCATTTTGATCGGTTTAATCGCCAGCTACAGCATGTTCGCTCGCTTTCAAGAGCAGTTGCTTTGGGGCTGGCGACCCTTGGTGATGTACCTCAGTTTCTTTGCGGCCTGGCACTTGCTCAGGTCGCGGCGTAAGAAAAGCATAAGGGCGCAAAACGACCGAAATCTATCGCTGGCACTCTTGGGTGGGGGCCTACTCGGACTGGGCTATCCCGGCTACTTACCGTACCCGCTGCTGCTATTTGTAGCCTGGGTGCCGCTGCTTTTATTGCAGCGTAGACTAGCGCAACAAGGGGCAAGCGGTAGGCGCGTCTTCGCGCTGGGCTATTCCGCATTCTTGCTTTTCAACATCATCTCTACCTGGTGGATCACCAATACGGGGCTATTTGCCGGGGCCTTTCCCGTGCTGGTCAATCCGCTGTTGATGTGCGTGCCTTGGTGGTTGTATGACCGCATCAGCAGGCGGCTGCGCAAGGTTTCGGGTCTGGCCTTCGTAGCACCTTGGCTCACCTTCGAATACCTGCACTACCGCTGGGACCTCAGCTGGCCCTGGCTAGATATGGGCAATGGACTCGCCCAAAACCCTTGGATGGCACAGTGGTATGAATACACAGGCACTGGCGGTGGAAGTCTGTGGATATTGCTGGTTAATTTTTTTCTTTTCATTCAAATATCCTCCGGATATTTGAATGAAAAGAAGCTTAGGTTTAGGCCGATTTATAGCAGGGTAGGGGTACTTCTTTTATTTGTACTTCCGCAGGTAGTCAGCTTGCTCATCTACCGGTCGGTCGACACCCAATCAGGTTCATCGGTCTCTGTGGTGGCGGTCAATCTCAACGACGAGCCACACTTCGAAAAGTTTGCCGGGGAAACGCGTCGGCCAGCTGTAGATTCGGCCAGCTACCTTATCAGCCAGGCACTGGCAGAGTCGGAAGACACCATCGATTATGTGCTGCTGCCCGAGACGACTTTCGGCCCCATCCAAGAGCGGAAGCCCTTTAAAGACGGTAGCTTCAATACCCTAATGAACCGCCTGCAAACCGACCGATTCAAATACCTATTCACAGGTTTCAGTGGCTACTACAAGTTTAAACCCGATGAGTTTGTGACCCCGGCCGTGCGTTATTCGGGCAATGTCGCTTACGAAGCCCTCAACGCCGCCATACAGATCGATACGGATATGTTCGGCACCGATACCTACCGCAAGGGCGTCTTCGTGCCCGGGGCCGAAAGCCTGCCGTTTTCCAATGCTTTGAGCTTCCTTAGGCCCATCTTGAAATCGACGGCCTTGAGTATGGCGGGTTTCGGGACCCAAGATGAGCGAAGCTCTTTCGAGGGCGTTGCACGTATCGCTCCGGTCATCTGTTACGAGGGGGTTTTTGGCGATTACTTCACCGACTACATCAAAGAGGGCCAAGCTCAAGCTGCTTTTGTCATGACCAACGACGGCTGGTGGGACGACACCCCCGGCCATCGTCAGCACCTCTGGATACATAGCCTGCGCGCTATCGAAACCCGCCGCGCTATGGCCCGCGCCGCCAATATGGGCAACTGCGCTTTCATCGATGCCCGCGGGAAAATCACCGCCCAGACCAACTACGATGAGATCGGCTACCTACGCGGCGAAGTGCAGCTGCGCGATGAGGTCACCTGGTACGTCAAGCGAGGCGATCAAATCGGCCGGGTGGCGGGCTTATTGACGATTATGCTGTTGCTGAGTTGGGTGGCAAGGTTAGTGAGAAAGGAAGTTGCTTAAAAGAAATCTTCAAGCGTCACTACTTGATTGAATAACGACCTCAAGGTATTGTCTTCTGAGATGGGATGCGTTGTCACTAAAGTCAAGAATAGCAGCTTTTTAGTACCAGTAAGTTCTCGGAAACGAACCTTTTGATGGGCTATCTTTTCCCGTTGTGCTGCATTGAGTTTGAGCGGTGTCTCCGAAAATTTGAATTCGCAGAGATTGATGGCTCGGTCATTTCTGTCGATTAGTAGATCTATTTGAAGGCCTTGTTTTTCTTACTGCTCGACATATCCGATGAGGCCGAGTGCTATTCCCTGCGGTCACTCGGCACACAGCGGATGAGCTCGCCAGTGGATTGAGGTTGCCGGAGGCATCTCTTGGTAAACGATTGTTTGCCAAAAATTCCTCCGATGTCTCGAAGCTATTGAACGTTCACCCCGTCTGCGGGTTAATTATGCGCAAGCTTAAAATACCTTTCATGAGACTACAAACGCTATTTACTATTGGACTGCTGATCTTAACTACGGCCTGCGGAGATACGGCCACTGATGCAGCTGAGGAAGTAACCACTATTGGTGAAGAAAGCCAGGAAGCCCTGACCCCGGCAGAGGTGGAGGCTGAAGGAGAAGCCTACAAGGCAATGGTAGATGCCCACGACCGCGTGATGCCGCGCATGGGAGAGATCGCCCAGGCACAAATCCAGCTTCGAGACCTTATGAATAACGAGGACACGACCGACCGATTCAGGGAAAAGGCCAAAACATTAAATGATGGTCTGGAATCGATCCACGATGGTATGATGGAGTGGATGCCTGCGGCTATGGTCATACCTGACGACCTGCGGAAGTCTAAAAACCACGAAGAGATCTTGGCGCACTATGCGGCCTATGACGAAGAAATGGAGGATATGGAGACCAAGCTCAACACCTATTTGCACTCTGCTGAGGAGCTGGCGGGCATGGTCGCTGCTGCTGCCGAGCAGTAGGTTAGTTGGGCTCGATTTGCTCTAGCAACCACCTTTTTTCGGTGCAGGGTTGCGTCTGTTGTATGCGATTTATGAGCTTTTCCCGCGCTTGATCGGTACCTGGAGATAGCTTGAGGACACGAGCTGCCAGGGTGAAAATATTGCGGTAGTTTTTGTAGTGATAGCTTCTGTCGCTGTGCCTGCGCAATAGCTGTCGGGTGCCAGAGATGAGGCTTTCAGCCAGGTGATAATAATCGAGTGCGAGGTAGGCCTTGAGCTGCGTGAGGCGTGCGGTCATGTGGTGTATAAAATCGCGATAATCGGCCTTTTGCAGCTCGGTAAGCACTTGGTCGTAGTCTTTTTTGATGTAGGCCATGCGCGCCTTGGCGAGGGCAACGACCTCTTCGCCTCGCCCTTTGGGCAGGCGGTTTTGAAGGGTGAAGAGATAGTCTTCGGCCCAGTCCATACGATCTACGTGTATCGATGCCCCGAAGGCATTGTTGAAGGTGAAAATGCTGAGGCGGCCGTGCTCGAGCAAAATTTCTTCTTCCAGTCCCTTTCTGTAAAGTTCGAAGAGCTTGGGCAGGTACTCGCGTCGCCCGGCATTGGCCTGCCTAAGGCCGTGATTGATGGCGATGAGTAACAGGTCGCGTTGCTCTTCGGCCTTAAAGCGGTGCAGGTTTTCGGCAAGCGAATGCTGAAAAGTATCGAAGTGTCGATCACCTTCATCTTGCCGAGTGGATGTGTACAGCTGGGCGGCCTTGGCGTATACCGAGATGGCGGGCTCGTCTTCGAATTTTATGGCTTGCTCAATGAGGTTGTTGGCTTGTATTTCAAGCGCCTGCCCCTTGTCGATCTGGAGTCTGGCGGCGGAGAGCTGCTCGCAAATCTGACGTAGGCGCAAGGCCAATATGGCGCGGTCTAGCAGCTCGCTATGATCGGTGAGGTTGTTGCTGCCCGTTCGCTCGGTTTGTAGCAGGCCGCTTCGGTAGGCGGTGCGCTCCAGCTGGTAGGCTTGGAGTAGCTGTTCGGCACCGCATTTGTCGCTCGCTTCTATTGCCCGTCGGGCTTTTGACAGGGTGAGGGTGTAGTGACGCTCCAAATCGAGTTTGCGATACAGATCCAGCCGATCCCATATGAGTCGGTCTTCATCTCGGGCGTTTTTCCGGTCGAGGAGGAAGGTTTCCAGTTCTAAGCGCAGCTCGTGGGAGAATCTGCGCCAGTGGGCATCTTTGTAAGGTCGATCTGGAAAGCACCTTTCGTAGAGCTGCTCTAGATCTAGCGTGGCAAAAGGCTCGCCTAGCTTGGCGAGATCAGACCACAAGTAGCTGCAAACATCTCGGTAGCGCTTGAGCTTGCGATGACGCCGATGGGCCAGCCAGGATAGGAAGGCATGGTATTCGCTGCGGGTGAGGCGAGAGAAGAGGGTGAGTAGGAGCATGGGGGAGGAAGGTAAATTTGCATTTATGCATATTTATAAAAAATCCGAACAAAAATTCTACATATCCCTATAAATAGCTTAAATAAAAGGATCAATATACAGCAAAGACTATAAAAAATTAGAACAAATACACTCTATTGACCTTGCCTCATTTCTACCATCTTGCGATTATTGTATACTAGCTAAGCCTTTCGTTATGAGATTCTGCTTGTTTACTGTTTTGTTATGCCTGTTTGGTGGCCATAGTATTGTATCTGCCCAGTGCGAACAAGCCTTTCCCGAATTGATCAGAATGTTTAGCTGTGGATTCGGAGATAGCCCCGTTTGTGTAGTACAAATGCCCACCAATATCGACTACGAATGGAACGTCGCACCAGACCAAGATTGCGCCATTATAGGCAGCAACAGCAATAACTCGGCTATTCTATCCCTCACGCCCGAAGAAGGGTTCTGCGACTATGGCCCCAATCCTTTGGTGGTCATAAGCGGTGGCCTCGGACTAGAGCTATCGGCCCTCAACCCGACCGGTTGCGGTATGGACAATGGGCAGATCGTCGTATCTACAGGAGCCGCGCAGCCCGTGCTTTTAAGCATCCTCAAAGACGGTGAACCCTACATCTGGCAGGAAATATTCAACACCCCCTGCGTATTCGACAGCCTAGAGGCTGGCCACTACTCCTTCAGCTTATTCGCAGAAGAAGAGCCTTTTTGTGTCGCGGCTTTTTCCTACAATCTGGAAGAAACCCTGCCCGATAGCCTGGATGTACAGTTCCAGTTCATGGAGGATGCCTGCCTCCCGGGCTTTACGCCATTAGAGGCACTCGTGGAAGGAGGCACACCGCCCTACCAATACGAATGGTCTACCGGCGATACGGCAACGGCGGCTATTTTTCCACTTGTCTCCGACGTTTACGTCGTAACGGTGACCGATGCCAATGACTGTCAGGTCGAAAATGCGTATAACACATTCTTCCCTACACAAGAATACTGGATTGATGGGCAGGTAACCGATGCTGACTGCGAAGGGAGTCCAACTGGTGCCATCGATATTTCGGTGAGCGGCTTCTTCGACGAAGACGACCTGGAGTTTTTCTGGGACGACCTCTCTGGCGAAGGGCCCGTAGACCGAACTGATCTCTCTCCCGGCATCTACACCTTAGAAACAGTCGATCTGATCGACTACTGCTCTCAGATTTGGTTTTTTGAAGTAGGCCAATCTGGTAGCTTGGAGGTCAATTTGATCAGCGCTAACGACAACCCTAATTCATTTGCTTTGTGCCATCAGGATAGCCTGACGCTCATACCGGAAATAACCGGCGGGGTCGGTCCATTCACCTACAGCTGGTCAGGTGGCAGCAACGATTCAATTTTGGTCATAGATAGCACGGGTACCTATTCTGTAACCGTAGAAGACAGTGAGGGCTGCCAAAACACAGATCAGGCTGGTGTTTTTCAGCCCGAGTGGGACGAGTTTACGTTCAGCATCGAGCAGCCTGACTGCGATCAGTCCAATGGTAGCATACAGGTCGAATACGAAGGTTTCGGCACCCCACTTTATGCCTGGAGCAATCGTGAAGGGGGGAGCTTCATAGACAATCTGCCCGCCGATACCTATTTGTTGACAGCTACTCGTTTTGGCTGCGATACGGTCATCACCATCGAACTCGGTAATACCCTGCCCGAGCTTGAAATCTTTACACCCGAAGGCGATACCATAGACTGCTATCAGCCCAGTGTTTCGTTGTCATCCGGCCTGACAGGCCCATCGTATATCTACCATTGGGTCGGCGAATCCGATAATACCCTCGGCACGTCTCCCACCTTGGTCGTCGATACAGGCATGAGCTTCACGCTTTATGTGACCGATACGCTCATAAACTGTACAGCTTCTGCCACTAAATCAATAGAGTTTCTAGGATTTCCACCCGAAGCTCAACCCATTTTTAGCCCCTTTCAGTCGTGCGAAGAACCGGCTGTAATCCATGCGGCTTCTGACCCTGACGAAGAGCTGGAAACAACTGTACAATGGCCCAACGGTGATCTTTTCTTCTTAATGGCGGATGATTCTTTAGTACTTCCGCAGGTAGGCACTTATCTCGTCACCGTCAGGTCACTAACTACTGGCTGCGAAAGTGTATACAGTTACGAGGTTGACGATTTTGGTGCCGAATGCGGCTACCTGGATGGCTATCTATATCTAACTGATGATTGCAGCGATCCCACTTCCGGACAGATTGCGCCCGGCTACTTGGTACAGGTCAGTAACGCAGATGGCAGCGGATCGCCAACACTGATACCCACCGACTCTGATGGCTACTGGCGGGCCAATCTCCAAGCGGGTGATTATATCGTAGAGGCTCAACCCTTTTACGATGAGCTTTACGAGCCCTGTCCGGCTATTTCAGTTGCCCTGATTCCGGATCAGTTGGGAAGCTCGACCGATGTGGGTATGACAGCCCTGGTAGACTGCGCCGCTCCTCGCGTGGATGTCAATATCCCACTGTTGAGGCGGTGTTTCAATAACCCCATCCATATCGCCTATTACAACGACGGACCCGAGCTGCTGACTGATGCCCAACTCGTCATAGAGCTGGATAGCTTCTTATTCTTTCAGTCTGCCACGCCTCCACCCGATCAAGTGCTCAATGGGTTTACATTGGTATACGATTTAGGTGACTTACCTGCATTCACAGGAGGTTCAATCACGGTGAATGCCATCGTTTCCTGCTCGGCGGTATTGGGGCAAAATCACTGCGTATTGGCTCAGATCCCCATCACCGAGCCCTGTCCTGAGCCCAGCGGTTGGTCAGGGGCGAGTGTTGGCCTGGCCGCCGACTGCGACGAAGAAGTTGAAGAGTTGCGCTTTGACATCAGCAACCTGAGCGACGAATTCGGTATGACGGTTCCGCTCTCTTACGTGATCGTCGAGGATGGCCTCATGCTCAGCCCTGCACCCATCGATACCCTTCCACTCGATCCCGATGAAACGATCACCGTTATTGTTCCGGCCAACGGAAGCACCTACCACTTGATCACCAATCAAGAGCCTAACTCCCCAGCCTCGCCCATGCCGACCATAGCCGTAGAAGGTTGTGGCCGAAACGAAGCCGATACCTTCTCGCTCTTCTATATCAATCAGCTCAGTCTGGGCGACGAAGACGTAAGCTGGGTCGACCTCGAATGCCAAAACAACCAAGGTGCTTACGACCCCAACGACAAGCAGGCCATACCGCGTGGCTATGCAGACGAACATTTCATAGATGGCGACCAGCGCCTGGAGTACACCATACGTTTTCAGAATACAGGTACCGATACCGCTTTCAATGTCGTCTTACTCGATACCCTGACCGAGGAGCTCGACATCACAACCTTCAGGCCTGGGGCAGCATCGCACGATTTCTCCTACCTCATCGATAGCAATCGCGTGCTAGAGGTCAGCTTCCCCGATATCATGTTGCCCGATAGTTTCATCGCCCCTATCGAATCGCAAGGTGCTTATCAATTCAGCATCGAGCCCGTTGCCGGCTTAGACGAAGGCACCCGTATTGAAAATCGAGCTGGCATCTACTTCGATTTCAATGAGCCCGTCATCACCAATACCTACTTCCACACAATCGGCAAAGGATACCTACAAGTGATCAGCAGTATTTCCGGGCCTATACCCAGCGAGCCGCAATTTGTGGTTTACCCCAATCCGAGTCCTGGCTGGGTGCGTATTAAACTCGATGAGCCTGGGCTGGTCGTAAAGATGCATTTATACGACTACCTAGGCCGCCAGCTCCGAGCATGGAACCAAATAGATACAAACATACCCTTAGACTTAAATGGCTTACCGGGCGGTACCTACTATTTGCATCTCATTCGCGACGATGGTCAATCTATGGGTGTAAGGACGCTGTACTTAGTCTATAAATGACTTTACGCAATTTGCCGTGTTTTCATTTGGGACTTCGCGGCCAAAACGCGGTAGATGAGAAAGGTCATTCTATAACATAGCGATGCTTCCCATGCTCAGAAATAGCTTCCCATATTCCAGCTCTATAAAGCCAAACTTTCTGTAAAACCGATCTGCATCACTATCGATAGGGTCTACTACGACAGCAATTGAACCTATACTATTGGATGCCGCATGACTTCTTTTGAGTGCGTCTACAAGCAGCAGTTTGCCCAACCCTTGCACTTTGAAATCTGAGTCTATTGCAAGTCGACCGAGTAGGGTGACTGGAAAGTAAGGATATCTGCCACCGAGCTTTTTAGCTTCTTTTTCGGAAAAGAACTTGGCCGGGATTTCGGCACTGGACAGTGTATAATAGCCAGCTATTTTATCAGTATCTGTAATAAGAAGGAAGCAAGCTGAGATTTTTCGCTTTATATCCTGGCTAATGCGGGTTTTGAGATAATCGTCTAGCTGATGGTTACCACTATTGAACGTACTTCTGTCGTATGCTTTGGAAAACTGTTCAATCCGCACAAGCTTGGATGATTTTAATCGCGGTTGATTCGGTCATCATACTCTCTTTTGGCAGCTTTCAATGCCTCATTGGGCTCAGCAGGATTGAGAATAGCTTCTATAAAAATCTGTTTATCTCGCTCAGTAAGGGCAATTATCTCACGATCATTGATGATCTCTTCTGCTTTTTCTTGAGCCGAAGAGAGCAGGAAGTCGGTTAGACTCCTAAAGCCGCCCAAACTAGTTGCACGCTCGAAGAACTCTTTTTGAGATTTTGGGAGCCGAGCATCGACGCGACTCATGGCTTCTTTATTCTTTGTCATGACTAAAAATGGAAACATGATAAATGTACAGAAAGTTTCCGTACAAAATAGATAAAAAAATGGGGCTGCGCCTAGCGCAGCCCCACCAAATCATCATTCACACAATATTGATCTTATTACAGCTTCCGATCTAAGAGCAAATCTTGCACCTTGTCTCAAAACTGGGCAGTTTCCGTACTACCGGCCATAGCGACTGTACTAGAAGCACCTTGCTGAACAGTATTCTGCACCGCATCGAAGTAAGTCGTACCTACAAAAGATTGGTGTTTGACGGCTGCAAATCCTTGGTCTTGAAGGGCAAACTCCCTTTGTTGCAGCTCTGAATAGCCCGCCATACCACGCTCGCGGTACGCCTGAGACAACTCAAACATAGAAGTATTGAGCGCATGGAAGCCCGCAAGCGTAATAAACTGGAACTTGTACCCTAGGGCAGCAATATCTTCACGGAAAGTGCGCATCTGCCGTTCACTGAGCTTGGCTGCCCAGTTGAAGGAAGGCGAACAGTTGTAGGCCAGCATTTTGCCTGGATATTCGGCATGTATCGCCTCTGCAAAAGCTTTGGCCTGCTCCAAGTCAGGATGAGAAGTCTCCAACCAGATCAAATCGGCATAGGGTGCATAGGCCAATCCGCGAGCTATACCTTGCTGTAAGCCTGCCTTGACGTAAAAGAAGCCTTCGGCCGAGCGCTCGCCGGTCACGAAAGCCTGGTCGCGAGCGTCTATGTCTGAGGTAAGCAAGTTGGCGGCATCAGCATCGGTACGGGCAATAAGCACGGTGGGTACATTGCACACATCGGCGGCTAGCCGCGCGGCCACGAGCTTATTGATGGCCTCCTGGGTAGGGACCAGCACCTTGCCGCCTAAGTGGCCACATTTCTTGGCACTGGAAAGCTGATCCTCGAAGTGGGCAGCCGCAGCACCGGCTTCGATGAGTGACTTCATCAGCTCAAAGGCATTGAGGTTGCCGCCGAAACCGGCCTCCGCATCGGCAATGATGGGCACCAGCCAGTCCGTATTACCTGTTTGAGCAACACTCTGGATCTGATCGCGGCGAAGTAGTGCGTTGTTGATGCGCTTAACAACCATAGGCACCGAATTGGCCGGATATAAACTTTGATCAGGATACATCTCTCCAGCTAGGTTGGCATCGGCAGCCACCTGCCAGCCACTCAAATAAATAGCCGACAGACCGGCGGCTACCTCTTGAATAGCCTGATTACCAGTTAGTGCACCCAGCCCAGCCACGAAATCCTTCTCGTGTAGGTCGTTCCAGAACTTTTCGGCACCCCGGCGGGCCAGAGAATGTTCGATATGTATAGAGCCCCTAAGTTTCAGTACTTCCTCAGCCGAATACGGGCGCTTGATGCCTGCCCAGCGAGGATTTGTGGCCCAGTCGGCCTTGAGTTGTTGCAATTTGGTGGTTGTAGTCATGGTATAGTTATATGGTGCGGTATTGGGCCTGGATCGAAAGCACTAGCCGCAGGTGAAGAAAAAAGGATGAAGAGAGGGTGATTCTATCTGGCTCGTATGTCGCCTAAATCTTATCGTAAGCCGGGATGGTTAGAAACTCATGGAAGTCAGTGGCATAGATCAATTCGCGCAACAGCTGAGTCGCCTCTTTAAACCGGCCGACCGCGTACGCTTGCGCACCCACATATTCGGCTATCTTGACCAGCTCTTGCGGAATTAGGCGTTCTACCCACTCTTTATCGATCACCTGCCCGGTATCGGTGATCGAGCCGGCTTTCAGCCATTGCCACAGCTGCGTACGAGATATCTCCGCCGTAGCGGCATCTTCCATCAAGTGGTAGATGGCCGCTGCGCCATTACCCCTCAACCAGCTTTCGATGTAGAGGATACCGACATTTATATTTTGACGTACGCCCTGCTCGGTAATGGTTCCTTCGGGAACTTCCAGCAAATCGGTAGCCATAACTCCGACTGGTTCTTTTTCGAGTTCGATTTGGTTGGCAGTGGGCATATACTCGTCGAAGATCTTCATCGCCACTTCGACCAGCGCGGGGTGAGCCACCCAGGTACCATCATGACCATTTTGTACTTCTAGCAGCTTGTCCTGTCGTACCTTTTCTATAGCCTGTTCGTTGGCCTTCGGATCGCTCTTGATCGGTATCTGAGCCGCCATTCCGCCCATGGCATGTACGCCGCGCTTATGGCATGTTTCGATGACCAGCTTAGAGTAGGCACTCATAAACGGTGCCGTCATGCCTACTTGAGCGCGGTCAGGTACGACATATCCTGGTAAGTTTTTGAACTTCTTGATGTAGGAGAATATGTAGTCCCATCGGCCACAATTCAGGCCAGCAGAGTGCTGTCGAAGTTCGTATAGGATCTCATCCATCTCAAAGGCAGCCATGATCGTCTCTATCAAAACAGTCGCCTTAATGGTACCCAAAGGAATATCCAGGTACTCCTGTGCAAATACGAAGACATCATTCCACAGTCGCGCTTCCAAGTGCGATTCCAACTTGGGCAGATAGAAGTAAGGGCCACTTCCTTTCGCTACCAGATTTTCAGCATTGTGGAAGAAGTATAGCCCAAAATCAAAGAGTGATCCACTGATCGGCTCTCCGTCGACCAGCATATGCCGCTCTTCCAAGTGCCAACCCCGCGGGCGAACCATAAGCGTAGCTGTTTCGCGATTCAGCATATAGTACTTTTCCTTCTTCGGATTGAAAAAGTTGATCGTACCGTTTACAGCATCGCGCAAATTGATCTGACCGAGCATATTGTTTTCCCAGCTGGGTGTATTGCTGTCTTCAAAGTCGGCCATGAAAACCTTAGCACCAGAGTTCAGCGCATTGATAATCATCTTGCGATCTACCGGACCGGTTATTTCTACCCGCCTATCTTGTAAATCTTCTGGAATCGGAGCGACCTGCCACGCCGAATCGCGAATGCTTGCTGTTTCAGGTAGAAAGTCAGGCAATATGCCCTG
Source organism: Bacteroidota bacterium (assembly GCA_039025055.1). Classification (GTDB taxonomy): domain Bacteria; phylum Bacteroidota; class Bacteroidia; order Chitinophagales; family Saprospiraceae; genus Neolewinella. The sequence goes on from JBCCPC010000008.1 coordinate 101,179, forward strand.
ATCTATTTGCTGCTGCCGCTCAGTTCTGGCCGCTAAAAGTGCCAGTCTTCTTTCATTGAATTTCAAATGGAGCGCATTCAAAAAGTAAATCGCCTCCTTGGTGAGTATAGCCTCGTATTCCATAGGTATTCCGCTCTTTGGTGTGGGCTGCTCGATTGGTGGTGCAGAAAGTGTGATCGTGCTCATGATAGGTTGTTTTTTTAGACTTCCGAAGTAGGTTAGTCGACGTGTAGTCGAAGCTTCTCTTCTTCTGTTGATGACACCAAATTACGAGGTAAAATTTCATTTAGCGGAATTTCCGCTAAATGAAAAATTTCCTCTTTTTGTCTATTTTACGGTCGCTATGCTAGATGAAAAAGAACGGATCAGGCTAATTTTTGCCTTGAAAATCAAGTATTTGCGGATCAAGAATGATTTTAGCTACCACGGTTTATCCGATGCCACAGGCCTTAGTAAGTCCTATATTCATGACATAGAGAAAGGAAGGAAGTACCCAAAAATCGATAAAATCAATGCTTTGGCATCAGCGTTGGGAGTTACCTACGACGAGCTAGTCGCCACTTCGGCACCCGGAAAGATCAAGCCTATCGTTGACATGCTCAACTCCGATTTTCTGAAGGCCTTCCCACTTGAGCTCTTTGGTTTGGATCTATACCGCTTATTCGATTTATTCTCAGCCACGCCCGACAAGATCAATGCCTTTATCAGCACGGTCATCAAAATTACGCGCAACTATCAGCTGACCAATGAGCACTTCTATGCGGTAGCACTCCGGTCTTACCAAGAGATGCACGACAACTACTTCCCAGAACTAGAACAGGCCGCTCAGAATATGGCCAATCGATATCAGTTGGAGAGTCAGCATAAAATTTCCACAGCTACTTTAGCAAAAGTATTGTGGAATGCCCATGGAATCCAGGTAGATCGGAAAACACTCCCCAAGCAAATCGGCTTACAGCATCTGCGGTCGTACTTCAGTAAGCGTAAACGGGTATTGTACCTCAATGCGGGTTTCAGCGAAGCACAAGAAAACTTTCTGCTTGGCCGAGAGCTTGCTTTTCAAGAACTGGATATCGAGGAACGACCCTACATGACCAGGTTGGCCGAAGTCAAAAGCTTTGACCAACTGCTGAATAATTTTAGTGCCTCTTATTTTGCCGTAGCCCTGCTCGCCAACGAACATCGCCTCACCGAAGACCTGGATCGAATACTCAGCTCAGATAGTTGGAATGCGTCAGCATTTCTAAATCTGACTGAAAAGTATGGCCTCACACCCGAAATGCTCTTCCAGCGGATGACCAATGTGCTACCTGAGCATTTCAGTATTCGAGATCTTTTTTTTCTCAGATTACGGGCCGACGAGACGCTCGATCAATGCGATCTGACCAAAGAGCTGCATTTATCTCAGCTGCACAATCCCTATGGCAATCTAAGGGAAGAACACTATTGTAGAAGATGGAATTCCATACAGGTTATCAAACAACTGAAGTCTCATGCTTCTCTTGATTCGGCCATCGATATTCAAATTTCGAATTACTGGGAGTCGGATCGTTCCTACCTATGTATTTCCTTGGCACATCCCGATAGAACAAACAACCAGAAAGGCGTGAGTTTAACCATCGGCATGCTCGTCAATGATCAACTCAAAAATCGCCTGGGTTTTTTGAGAGGCGACCAAATCAAAAAAAGAATAGTGCATACGACCTGCGAGCGCTGCTCGGTACCCAATTGCAAAGAACGAATGAGTCCCGCCATAATCCTGGAGCAGGAAGATGTAAACCATAAAATGCGCGAAGCTATTCTAGACATTGAAAAATAATGTAACTACAAGCTCTTAGATCACAACCATCCGCTTGTATTCGATCCTGCCGGACTGGTAAGCAACTTGAATAAAATATATGCCTGATTGCTTCGGGGCGTAAATCGACATTTCATTATTTGACCTCGCTACTCTCTGGATATTTACACTCGATCCAGCATTTGAGTAAAGCATGACTGAATTGATTTCTTCAGTTGATCTCAATGTTAACCTGCTGCCCTTGTAGACGGGATTGGGGAATATGGCTAGTTCTCCTTTTTTATCTGACTGTGTACCTGTTGATGTAGTTGTTTCATTTTCGCCAGGTGAACCACAAGCCAAGTCCACCGATGTCGTCCATAGCGATGCGTCATCTTGACTGCCAACTGGATCATTGAGGGTAGGCACTAAAGAGGGGCCGTCGCCATCAGCTGCTGTAGGCCATGGATCATTATCGTCGTATGTCAATACGATGATCTCTTCCCCATCGGAATTGACGAACTCTATTCGTTCGCCACCATTACTCAGTTGTCCTTCGTACTCTCCTAAAATATCGACATCAGGGCACTTCATACTTAGTGCTTCAGGATTGCTTGCAATAACTATAAATTCCTGAGCTGAAAGAATGGTACCTATGGGAAATGTAAATTCTATACCATCTGTTATTTCTACACCACTGATGTCTAAGGACTCTTCCATACTTGTGTTTTTTATTTCTAAAAACTCTAATTCTGTACCTGGGATCATGTCAAAATCTGCGGGGTGATACATGATTTCGGTAAGCTTTAGATCGCTCAAGTCATTTTGAGTGAAGAGATTCAGACAGTGTAGCGCACTCCATATACTTCCATTTTTCACACGCGCTTGTAAAGAGGTGGCATTAGTGATACTTATTTCCTGATTTGAATACAGTATGGCACCCGATGCAATCGCCCCACCTTCTAGTCTTGGGTCATTTCCATCGAGTGTGAAGTATATTTCTCCAGAATCATTCGGATTCACCAATTGAATGGCATAACCGACAGGAACAGATATTTCTTGCACTTCCAAAGGGGTGTTTTCACTGATGAATAGGGGAGGGTCTATTTCTGGATAATAGCCCTCTTCGATTAGAGCATCGATAAACTGCTCTACATTTCCGTCCATTAGACCGTTCAATCGGTCGACCTCATTTTGCCAGTGAAAATTTCTTGTGCGTGTTTCGCCATCTTCCAAACTATCACCCCATCTGGCAGATTCTGCCACCACCGCATTGCGAATGTGATTATTCAATATGGCCCATCTCGCACGAGAGTTATCATCTGTCAATGCACCATCGTTGAAGCACAGTTTATATACCCGATCAGCAAAAGTCATCATGAATTCTTCATTGACCTTCGCCTTGTTGAATACTAAAGCAGAGTTGTTTCCTCCCGTATCATTGCTCCGAAATTGAGGATGTACCCATGCGCCGTTGTTCGAGTTATTGGTCACATCCCACGACCACTCATTGTCCCATCCGAAATACCTGAGCTTTCCTGATGGATTATTGCGAATCCCCGCCCACCAGTTGTTACCGGGCCAATCGCTGACACCCGTCATCCAGGAAACGATCAGGTAATCGGCAAAAGCTGAGATATCGAGATACGCTTGTAATTCTTCATAATTCGATGGGTCGGTCAGGTCAGTTTCAACGAGTTCGTCCGTGAGGTAATCGTATCGTTCAGAATCTCCTCCTTGTTCGCCACCATGACTAACCGCAAACCAATCGTCTTTTCTACCTCCAAAGTAAGAAGAGGTAAAGCCTTCATCTGGCCGCTCGATCGGATTGTAAAGTCCCCAGTACAGTCCATTGACGTATAAATGAACGAATGTACCACGCGAAGCGACTCCCGAAGCCGCCAGCTGAGATTGCCTGAACCATTCATCCCTTGTAAATGCTGTCCTATCCGGATTCCATCCTCTGGACCATGCTCTGTTATTTCCGCCGCGAAGTACAATTCTATCGAATTCATCTACGGCACTTTCACCGCCCAGGATAGCATTTCTAAAAATATCGGATTCCCACTTCGATTCACCGTATTGAGTTTTGAAAGATAATCGCATCGATCGCTTCAGTCGAAAATGACTGTGTGGCTCTATTCCGCAGTCCGCTTGCTCATTCTTTGATTCATCATCGGCATATAAGAGTTCTATAGAAGTTTTTCTTTCTGCATTGCCATCATACATGTCCCAAAAATCGTCAAAGGGCATAACTATAGACAGGCTGGGAATATCGCGTAATCCTCGAAGAATATCCTCACTGTATAGCGGTGAATCAACGATGGATGGATCCATTTCATAGTCGTGCATAGCTTGGCCACCGGCTCCAAGACTGTAAGTATTATTAGGCCAGCCCTCTACAAAGCGAGGCTGATCAATCACATCTTCCAAGAAAATGTAAGTATGCGTGTAGACCTGTGAAGTATCTACTCCGGTCTCATATGTGATCGCACGCAGCACGGTCGTGGTTGTCACTGGAATGGCACCTATATAAATAGTGCCTTCTGTTGGAGAAGGTTCCTCCCCATCTAAAGTATAGCGAATCACAGCATCGGGATTAGATGAAACGAGCGAAAGATTAAAGCTCGAGTCATAGAACCCCCTCGTTTGGGAAAACGCCAGTTCGATTTGGGCATACATGTGACTACTTGCACAGATTACAGCCATAGATGCGATTAAAAGATTTTTGGAGATAAGGTCTCGTGCCCAGCCGTCTATCTGAAACCTTTCTGAAAATTTGAGAGCTTTTGTGACGGTTTCTCCAGGTGCTGACTTAGGAGACTTTCCCTTTCTGTTCATGGAAGACAAAGCCTGTCTTCCTTTTCTTAAGATTTGTGGCATCGGTCTTTGGTTTATGACAATGAAGATCACCTTACTTGTATAAATGGCGCGGCCCACACATCACAGGCCTGAGCATAACATGCAAAAGATGTATCTGAGAAGGGCATCTAAGATGAATACCCTGTGCAGCCTTATAACTGGAAAGAGGAAAGATAGTAAGAAAAGATGATTATTGTAGATAGCAGGGTTTATTCTAAAGCTGCTTCTAGTGTTTTCTCGATTCTGGGCGCATGACTCACTCCCATAGTTACAAACACCTTTTTGTCTTTATCAACTAATTCTATAATCATGTTAACCATGTGTTCGTCTCTCAATAAATTCGTGTAATTCCAAATCTCATTTAGATATCCTTTTGGATAGCCTTTCCCTGATCCATAATCTCTCCATTCAATATTTGGAAAATCCTCTTTCCATTTCTTATCCAATTCCTGCCAAGTTTTAAATACACCACGAATATGAGGATAATCTGTCCGATTTTCTAAATACTCCTGAAGTGTAGATTCCGGATCGTCATACTTTCTATATCTCATATTGCTAAAATAGGGCCGAAAAGTATAAAACATGGCTATTTCTTCAGCAGCAAATTTCTGTATCAAAAATTCTATTTCTTTTTCGCGTCTTGATTCCCATGAATATACTTTGACTCCCTTTTTATTCGCGAGTTTGGTTACTAGACCACCCTCGCCTAATTCTTTTATCGGATCTTGGAACCAAGTGATTAGGTTGCCAACTTTTCCTTCTACCAATGCAATTTCAGGATTGAATTTATTCCAATGATACACAAGGGAATCTAGATCAGGATTAGTTGGATCTTTAGTGTGGTCAATGCCAACAACGCATACTTCACCTTCAGATCCTGATGGACTAATGGAGTAGATATATGGTCTTCTGTGGGTGTTCCAAATTTCCTTGTAAGCCTCCATATTCATTATGGGTACTTTGAGTTCAACTGGCTTTTCTATATCATAATATGGAGCTAATAGCCAAATAACCTTAAAATATAATAGGCATAGCACAAACAATATAAGCAGTCCAATTCCAATGAGTATTTTCTTTACCATTTTATTTCACTGTAACCTTTACTTTATCGCTTGCCTTGTTTGACGCTATAACTTCTACGGTTACATTATCAAACGTGTAGGTCTCTCCTTTAGTCATTGGGGCATCTTGAAGAAATTCATATTCACTTTTCACACCTGGCTTTACTTGTATTGGACCGTTTCCACCAGATAAAGCGGTATTTACTAGATAAACCAAGGCACCTTCTTTAGTTCTAGTATCAACCCCTATTTTCCTTCTACTCTCCACAACTAATGCGGATGTACTATCTATAGGTACTATGATAGCTTTTGTGCCACCAATTTTTTCAATGGCTTCTAATTCTACTTCAGTCTCTCCACTATCATGACAGACAATTTGGTTGTCATCAATCCAACCAAGAACCCATCGCTCAAAAGCAAAAAAACCTGGGGCATTTCCAGCTTGAGTACCCATTATTCCGAATGTCCCAACAGATCTGAGTTGGTTCTCACCCTCGAAATCATATAAGTCTGGTAAACCAAAGGTGTGTCCCGTTTCATGTGCCAACCAAAGTCCGCCCCAATGGTTCAAATCATATCCTGAGGTTATACCAACTGATATACTTGCTCCCGGGGCCTTAATGTGCCAAGTAGAGTCAAGCGACTTAAATACAGGGCCTAAAGCTATAGCTTCAGCATCTGGATTTGACATAACGAGTACAACATCAGTTTCGCTGAAATCGACACGATGTTTAGCTAAGTCCACAGCCTCTTGAATGAAATTTAGATGCGGCTCACCTTTATAGATAGCTTTCCCATAATGTGCTGAAGGTTGACTCAAACGTAACCATTCATGGTTAGGCATTAGATTTAGTTCAAGTCTTCCATATGAAATCTCTTCATAGAAATTCGGTGCTATCGGATTAATGATTGAAAATACCCTGTCCGTGCTTTTTGTAGCAGGAACATCATTAAAGTCAACAAAAAGAACAGTCATATTTAATTCTCCAATGGAAGGTGCTAACCCCTCTACTTTTGGGAACCCAAGAGCTATTGGCCCATCTACAACTCTTGGGAGTTTGCAGATGGCTTTAGTCTTATTTTGCTGGTCTGAGGTCTCGGTTTTTCTGTTTCCACAGCTAGTTGTAAAGAATGAAAAGACGAGAATAAAAAATATGTGTCTGTTCATAATTCCTGTTTTTGATATTGATGCCAAAACTCTAAGGAACTTCCACCCCTGGCAAGGCGCGGAAGTTCAGTTCCAGTTGAACGAGACTCGTAACCTCTCTCGTTTCCAGTAAAGGGAAAAGCACATCTGCATCCTTATTCTTTATAGCTGTTTACCCAGCTAAAGTAGGACTTTTGCCACGAACTTATGGCCTCGATAGTCTGGTTTTCTAAGTAGCATCCCATCAATTGTCCGATCAGCTTTAAACTGACTAATAGAACGGTAGCGTGAGCCATGCTCTTCGTCTAACTCATGTGTGTGTCCCGAATGGGCATCGAAGATGACCACTTCGAATTATCTTTTACTGACTAGTTTAAGCAGCTATAAGTGGTAGCTGCTTACTCTACACGATTGTAGCCAGTTTTTCCCTGTATTTTTTCTCTATGACTTTGGCAAAACCCACTTTGTCCCTTCGCAGTAACTCCATTGACTCTCCATCCATAATAGTCGGATGGATGTCTCTGAGATGGCTATCGCTCCAGGTTGCAAGTTCCATAAGTATAGGTGTCAAAGCCAAGCCTTTATCAGTCAACAGATAGAGGTTGGTCTTTTTATTGTTAGGCCGCTTGGTTTTAATGATAATTCCTACCTCTTCTAGGAGTTTGAGCTTGGACGAAAGAATATTGGTTGCAATAGACTCCTCACTTTCCGTAAAATCCTTAAAGGTCTCTTTGCCTTCGATAAGCATCTGCTTTACAATAACCAACATCCACTTATCGCCCAAAATATCAAGGGCGGAAGTAAAAGGGCAGTTACATCTAAATGCTTGATTCATAAGTTTTTATAGGATTTATTGCTTGCAAAGTGAAAGTTATATTTGAAAATTACTTGCAAAGTGAAAGTTATTTTGTAATTTTGCTTGCGAAACAAAAGTAAAAATTATCTCTCTAAAGGCATATCAATGAGAAAGACGCTAAGCATACTCTTAATCTCAGGTATTCTCGTTTCCTGTGGTATGAGCCAATCTAAGACAACAAACGAGCCTAATTCAATACATACAACGACGATGAGCAACAAAGAAATCGTGGGTACCTTTTTAGGGGCCGTTCTTAAAAATGACCCAGAGACCATGAGAAAGCTGGCAAATGCTAACTATATTCAACACAACCCTTTCTTGCCGACAGGCTTAGAGCCATTTATTCAGATGCTGCCTGTCCTTCAGGAAAACGGAACGACTGCTGAAAATATCCGGATGTTCCAAGATGGTAATTATGTGTTTATGCATAACATTTGGCGCAATGCCAAGCCATTTGGGGCTGATGAAATGGTTTCTTTCGACATCATCCGACTAGATGAAAACAGCAAAGTGGCCGAGCATTGGGATGCCATGACCTCTTTGGTAAAAGAAAGCGCAAATGGCAGAACCCAAACCGATGGTCCAACGGAAGTCAAAGACTTAGACAAAACCGTAGCTAATAAAGCAATTGCCAAAGCCTTGGTAGAAGATGTATTGATGGGCAAAAACCCAAACAAAATCACCGACTACATCAGTGCTGAAACATATCTTCAACATAACCCGGACATCAAAGACGGATTGGAAGGAATTATAGAAACGGTTGAATATCTCACTTCGCAAAACAATATGTTCCGATACACCAAAATCCATAAAGTGTTGGGTGAAGGTAATTTTGTACTCACTGTAAGCGAAGGTCAATGGAACAATACCAATAATGTCTTCTATGATTTATTCCGAATTGAAAACAATAAAGTCGTAGAGCATTGGGATGTCATTCAACCGATACCTACTGAGGGTTTGGCAAATAAGAATGGGATGTTTGGATTTGAATAATAACATTTAAAAATCATTTTAATTCATATCTTAAGCCGATAATGATTAGGGCAACCAAACTTACACATACAGAAATTGTCCTTAAGGTATGATACAAGTCCCAATCTTCAAAAGTAGTTAAAGCCTGCTGCGCCTCAAGTACACCGGACTGTAAAGCTGGATTATAAACCCCACCAAATAATCCAAAGTTGAATCCTTGACAAATTAGCAATGTAATCAGAGCAATCACCCATAAGGTTTTGTTATCAGCATCCTTTCGATTTTTAATAAAGGCGTATATTGTTGTAATAATGGAAAGGAAATGAATAGGGACCATTATGTTTGAAAATCGGGTAAAAGGACCGGACCACCAAGATTGAATTTCAGTCCCTGATAATTCTTGCCAATACGGTACTAAGGCTATGGCAATAAATACATAAATGAAAGCGACTGCACTTACAAAGGTAAGCGCGAAAATATGAGTAGTATAGTTCTTTTGATTAGCCATTTTACTCGTTTTCAAGCAAATGTATAGTGTAAAAAATATTTATGCATTAAGGTATCATAAGAAATTACTTGATCTGCTCTTCATGCCAACCTTTTTAGTGCTGCTTGCCCTACTCGATTAGTGGTAGTTGTTTTTATTCAATCGGTTGTTGCTGGGTTACACAATGAACCATTCCGCCATTTTGATATAAATTTCTAACATCAATACCGACTACAGCTCTGTTTGGATATAATGTCTGAATAATTCCATTCGCTACGCTGTCATTTGGGTCATTATAGTTTGGGACTAATACGGCATCATTGGCGATATAATAATTAATATATGAACCTCTTATGTTCAGGTCAGTTCCATCTGTTTTCTTTACGGTATTCTGAGTAAGTGGTACTTCCAAAAATGTATAAAGTACTCCATCTTTATTGGTTGCTGCATACAAAATATCAATATCTCTTTGCAAAACATCATACTCTAGCAGGTCATTATTATTCATAGTAACAATGGTGTTTGAATTACCGAATACAGCAAAACCATCGATGTGCTGGTCAGTAACTTCAAGTCCTGCCTGACCTTCCAGCCAGATGAAATTTGTGACGCCTAAATATTTTTTAAAGATACTTTCAGCTCCAGCTTGCGTCATGCCGGGATTTCGGTTGTCGTTCAAAATAGAACTTTTACAGGCCATTAGCGTACCGTTGCCGTCAATAACGACACTTCCGCCTTCGTTTATCATTATATCGTTCAAATCAACAACTGTTTTGTTTAGGTCTGCACCAAGTAGAGAAGGGATGGCATCACAATTCTCAAATTCAATAGGAAAACCTGATAGTTCATCTATTTTTTCACCCCAAGCATTGAAACCCCAATCTTGAATAGTCAAGTTCCCATTCCTATCATATACGAATATTGGACCATTGTCCCTAACCCAAGTATCATCGGTTCGATGGATATAAAAATCAATGTTTTCTAAAGAGATATTAGCTGTATTGAGCAGTCCAATAATGCGGTTTTGTTCAGTCTGGTTATAGGCTATGATATGGACATTCTCGCCTGAGATAAGAGCTTCAGTCATTGCCACCCAAGTTGGATCTAACTCGTCTCTGTATTCTACACCGTATTGATAATGATGTGGCCATTGTAGCCAGGTACCTTCGTGTGGTTCAATTCCTTTTGGCATCGTATAAAGAATTTCCGTATCCATAGCTGATGGTTCTTCATCTTTAGCGCAGCCAGAAAATAAGGTCACTAACATTATTAGCAGGATTGTCATTTTGTTCATTTTATTAAATTTTGCTTATTCTAGCATTTTTAATTATATGTGTCTCGAATGGGCATCGAAGCTCGATTACTTCGAGCTATCTTTTTGCTAACGAGATTAAAGATAGCAAGAAAGGGTCATTGTTCGGCTTTCCAACAGGGAAGTCCTCTAGGGAGGTGGAAGTCTTCCTTGCGCTATAGTAAGAATTCGCATAGCAAGCCACAAGGGCGTTTCCGCGAGGAAGGGTCTGACCTGAAGCGAAGCGGAAAGCACGACCGAAGGGAGTAACTAAGTGGGACTACAAAAGCTGGAATGCACGAACAGGAACGACATAAGAGGCATATGTGAGTCGTCAAGGTGGCACATTACACCGAAGGCAGAACTTACACTAGTTCACGTATGTAGATGTCGGCAGCTTCAGCTGAAAGAGGATGCATCTTACCGAGGGAGATCTCTAGGGAATAAACTCTAGAGAAGTCAGCAGACGCCATAGTAGCCATGCGCTGAGACGCGTATGTGTGAAGGGCTGAACATGGAACAGTCTTCTAGCGACGAACTTCTCCAACGACTTCGAAGCCGACCGGCGGATGGTAGGTGGACGGAGCCGTACGAAGAAGACAGACAATACTTTTTTTTATGAATCAGACATCCAATCTTATGCGGTGGGCCGTGAATGGGCAACATTTTGTCAATGCGATCCAGGCAGTGAAGCGCAACCGCGGCGCACCAGGAGTGGACGGCGCGAGAGCAGAAGACCTTCCAGCTTACCTGTTGCAAAACTGGGAGCGCGTCAAAGCCGAGTTGCTGACGGGTAACTATACCCCACAGCCCGTTCTAGGGATGAGTATCCCCAAGCCGAGCGGAGGCACCCGTAAGTTGGGTATCCCCACAGTAATCGACCGGCTAATTCAGCAGTCGATACATGGGGTACTCAGTAAAATATGGGAGCCCGACTTTTGCGCATACAGCTTTGGATTTCGTCCAAAACGGAGTGCGCACGATGCCCTTCGAGCAGCCACTGAGTATATCAACTCAGGCCGTCAGTGGATCATCGATCTCGATTTAAAGTCTTTCTTTGACCGGGTCAATCATGACAAACTGATGAGCTTGATAAGCCGGAAGGTCGAGGATAAAATCCTCCTCGGTCTCATCCGGCGATACCTGCAAAGTGGTCTGCAAGAAGGTGCAAAGGTCATTCCTCGGCGAGTGGGCACACCGCAAGGTGGTCCACTTAGTCCACTGCTTTCAAATATCCTGCTCAATGAGCTCGATCAAGAGCTTGAGCGGCGAGGGCATAAGTTTGTCCGCTATGCGGATGACTGTAGCATTTTCCTAAAAAGCCGACGCGCAGCCGAGCGGGTACTGGGCAGCATCAAGAAATTTCTAGAGAACAAACTCTTTTTAGAGGTCAACCTAGAGAAGACTTCGATCTGCCGTCCCGTTCACTTTGAGATGCTGGGCCATAGTTTTGTCCCGACCTATAAGAAGGGAGAGCGTGGTCGGTACCAGCTGCGCATTGCCAAGAAAAGTTGGCAACGGCTTAAAGCGAAAATCAAAGTCATCACGCGAAAGACGACACCTATGTCTGTCGCCGAGCGCCTGCCTGCTCGCCGCAAGGCAGGCAGGCATCGAAAAACTCAATCAGCTGATGCGTGGCTGGGTGCACTACTTCAAGTATGCGACCGGCTATCAAAAGCTGAGAGAGCTCGATGCGTGGATAAGATGCAGACTCCGGTATTGCATCTGGAAAGCGTGGAAGCGACCGAAACGACGTCTTCGGGCGTTCCGACAACTGGGCGTGGAAGAAAGCTGGGCACGCCGATTCGCCTACTCCCAAAAGGGAGGCTGGTTTATTGCGTGCAGCCCGATTATGGGCACCACAGTCACCGAAGATCGCCTGAGACAAAGAGGATACATTCCCTTTCTGGAATATTACCTCAAAGCCAAATATGGCACCTCGAAAAGTGATAAACCTTCCAAGTCGCTCAAGAAGAAAAGTTGAGTTGTTCCATGAACCGCCGTATACCTGCCTGCTCGCCGCAAGGCAGGCAGGCGAGGTCCGTACGTACGGTGGTGTGAGAGGGATAAGCAGCGGCAATTAGTCGCTGCTTACCCTACTCGATTCGGTGCAGCATTTTATTTTATTGCTTATTAAGAATTTGCCTTATTAGGCCTAACTTATCTTTTGAACTTAATGTAGTAGCAATATTACTTATTTTATTTATCTGTTCATCTGTATGGTCTTCTATTCTATATAATGATAAAATCTCAATGTTTAATCCAAAAGTATTTCTTACCTTATTCTTAACCTTGTTTAAGATAAATTCAAAGTCTGTTGGTTTGAAATTAACATAATCTATATGGTTTACTTGAGTAATAAATTCTTCTTTAATTGTGTGCTTGATAGCATCTAATTCGTTTTCTACATTATCGTAATTGTTGGATATAAATGTATAAAAATTTTCTTCATCGATTGACATTACGTTGAAATTCAATCTATAAATTAATATTATACCTTGCTCTTTATCTTTTGTGCTTAATTGAATATTTAAAGTTTTGATATTATATGTTAATTTTCTGAATCTATCTTTAATTGGGGTTGATTGAAATTTAATTAGAAGAAAATTCACCTTAATACCGTATTTTTGTAGTATCTCAACAATCGTGTTTTGAATTGTTGTCTTTATCGGTTCTTCAACTTTATTGTATACGGAGTCCCAGTTTAAATATATTGTAATTGGTGGTTTTTCTGAAAATATTTGATTCAACTTTTTTCTTACTATCGAAACTATGAAATCTTCAAAATCTTCAACTTTATTAAATATGAAATCTTTGATAATTTCCTTTAGTTCAGCCTTTCCATACGCTTCAATTTGTACTTTAAATTTTACTTTATCATTATTTGTCTCTAATTCTGTGTTGAAATTAAGATGAATACCATCTTGGAATTTTAGATATTTATATAAATTTTGAGATTTAGGCAACCTGTCAATTAAATCCAGAAAGGAATTAACAATTTTATTATTAGTTATTAATTCTTTATCGTAATCTATAATACCTTTATTAATCTTTTTTTGCAAGTTGTTCCAATTGTAAGAAATTGTAATTATTTCTTTCCTGATTTCTTTTACTGGGTTTGTTAACTCTTCATATTCTGAAATTCCTTTAGAAAGCTGATTAAGAAGTAAAGTGACAGCTTCTTCAATTTGCGCTTTTGCAATTAACTTGTGAAGACTATCAATTAATTCTAGATCAAACATTTCTCTTTAATTTTAGTTGCACCGAACTCCTAGTGGAGTAACCAGGAAGTACTATTACACCCAAGCCTTGTCATTTTCTGGTCTAACTTCGTTGGCAAAATCCTCATTTAGCTACGGCTAAACTCCGGTTTTGCCGCCTTGCCAGACCAGAAAATGACGGCGACTTAATG
>JBCCPC010000009.1:0-111705 GCA_039025055.1 Bacteroidota bacterium
CCCCTACCCCAAGTCTCGCTCTGGAGAGGGGAATCATGGCATTCATTCTTGAGGCCGGGAGTATATGCAATCAGAATATGAGAACCTGTAAGACAAAACACTAATTTAGTTATCTTATCACATCTGAAATTTGCCTTCCACGCCACCCCTCTCCTTCGGAGAGGGGTCGGGGGAGAGGTATTTAGAGCAATGTTTTGCAAGTAGATACTTGTGTAGGGAAGGTAGCCCCTAGAGAAGAAAGGTGGCTTGAATACACACAAACGCGATTTTTCCAGTACTGTAAAAATTTATTTGTGAGCATGTATTTATCCTTCAGCAAAGCTCTATGATCCGCCTTACACGTCAAGAGTCTGGTTCTAAAGTCTAAAAGCTGCGCTAGCAGCGGTCTATTGTCTTACAGCGAATGCAATGAGCGGTCTAGAGTCTAAAAGCTGCGCCAGTAGCGGTCTATTGTCTTACAGCGAATGCAATGAGCGGTCTAGAGTCTAAAAGCTGCGCCAGTAGCGGTCTAAAGTCTTACAGCGAATGCAATGAGCGGTCTAAAGTCTAAAAGCTCGCTTCAGCGAGCGCTCTAAGGTCTTGTCTCTTGTTTCTTGTCTCTCTTCTCTCTAGAAGGTACCGGATCATACCCACTCCCTCCCCAAGGGTGGCAACGCCCGATCCGTTTTATAGCGAGCCAACTACCTTTTAAGGCACCCCATTCTTTTAAGGCTTCAATCGCATAGTGCGAACAGGTCGGCTGATACCGACATCGCCCCCCCAACCAAGGCGAGATAGCTACCTGGTAAAATCGTATCGGCAAAATCAAGATCCACCTGAGCATAGAGCTAAAACAAAGAAAAGCGAACAAAAGATGTGACCTTTTAAAAAGCATCCGTCAGAAAGTGCGAATTGGTTGTTAAACGCACTTGATTTCCCCACGCACACGCAACCGTTCAAATGTTATGAACAACAATTAGAAAAAGGCCCGAAACCATCCCTAAACGCTCTACAAAGAGCCTTCATAATCCCACGGCTAATGGCGTTTTCGCACTAGTCAAACTTACTGGTAACGCCTAAATTTCTAAGCTGACTTTTTTAAAATGGGCACAGCCCATTCCCAAACAAGTAAGCTGTTGACTCCATCGTTTTTCGGTGGGGTCTTTTTTCGATAATGGTGGTCAGATCAAAAGTTTACTCGGCCATATCGTACGCCATCATCGTATCGAACAGCAAAAGCAGAGGGGAATCCATTGCTTTGTATGTTGGCCAGTGCAGCCTTGGCTTCATCTACAGTCAGGTAGGGGCCGACGGTAATGCGACTAATATCTCGACCCTCTATTGGTTCTGACTTCAATGATCCAAAAGCTCTTATACCTTCATATTTGCCGTCAGAAGGGTTGAAGTCTTTCTGTGCACTGATTTGTACCTTGTAGTAGCGACCACTAAGTGCTGTCGCAGTTGTCACGGGTGTCGGTGTCGTGCTCGGTGTAGTGATTTTCGGCTCAGCGGGCTCGTCACCACCGGTATTTGTAGTGCCTGCGTCGGGATACTCCGTAGGGTTGGTAGGTGGTGCCGGATAATCAGGTTGTTGCTTTTCTTCTTTTTCTGACTCTGTGGGTAGCGTCAGGAACAAAGGCTGACCGTAGGTCGTCTGTTCTTCTTGGTCGGTTGTAAAACGATAGCCCGAAACGGCGAAGCCCGATGCTTCTACTTCTATCCTGAAATTGGTATCGCTGATCAGCTCGAAGATGTATTCATTGCTATCAAATTGGCGCTCGGCCATCAGTTCTTCGCGGCCATTCGATGCGATCTGAAAAAGCTTCACATTGACCGGGGCTACCGCATTGCCGCTCCGATTATCGTACACAGCACCTCTAACGGTCAGCCGGTCGGCGTTTAGATTTACTTCAAACAAATCGAAATCTGCTGTCGTGTTCTTTATACCTGCAAAGGCGCGATTACTACTCAAATATCCGTCGCCTAGTGCCAGATTGATGGCAAAATCCAGGTCGTCGGCCACCGAATTGATCGGCAGGCCCATATTTTCTGGTCTCGACCAGTTGGTCTCTCGGCCCGTGGCTTTAAAGACATCTTGCCCGCCCAGACTCGGGTGTCCATTGCTGCTGAAGTACAAGATTAGCTCCTGCTCATCGTAGTAGGGACTTCGCTCATCGCCCAGGGTATTAATGGTCGGACCCACATTGGCGGGCGCACTAAAAACAGCACCGACTCTACCCAAGTCGCGTTGGCTGTACCATAGATCGTAGCCGCCCCTGCTTCCGCTTCGGTTACTGGCGAAAAAGAGCACCTCGCGGCCATTGACCGTACAGACTTGCGGGTCGGTATTATCGCTATCGGGCATATTGATCATATCCGATAGGCGCACCGGTTCCCCCCATCGCTCAGACAGTTTTTGACACATAAATATTTCACATCGATTGGCAGCTCGCTCATCTGCACTACATATCGTGAAGTAAAAACGTTGACCATCGGCACTGATACTGCCCTTACCGAATTCGCCTTCTACAATGACCGGAAAGCCCGATGGCGTGCGTGCGTTAGACCAGTTTTTTCCCTGCTTGCGACTCTCGAACAGTCGTCGCTGCCCACCCCGGTCGGCACTGAAGTAAATGCGATTCAAGCCCACGGGTATGGCCCCGAATTCATCGGCTACAGAATTGAGGCCTTCCGGTCTGTCGATCAACAGCTGATTGACCCTGCCCGCTTGACTCTGCGCCAAAATGATACCGTCTAGCTCTGCGCGCGCCAGGTCTTCCACGATCGAGCGGTCAGATTCGTTGTAGGTATCCAGAAATCGGGTCAGTACGCGATTGGCCTTCTCGTATTGCCCATCTTGCTTCAGCAAACGCCCGTGCCTCAGGCCGCGCAGCGGATCGTCTTCGTCTAGCGCCGGCAGATATTGATAGGCTTCGGCAGCATTGCGGTAGTTGCGCGTGCGCTCGTATAGCTCAGCGGCTTTCTCCAGCAGTTCCTCCTTATTGGGCTTTTTGACCCAGGCCGCATAGTAGTAATCCGCCGCTTCAGCAGGCCGGTCCTGCGCTTCGGCCTTTTCGGCTTGTTCGCGCAGCTTTATCCAATTCAGATCCGGGTTTATAGTCGTCGCCGTCTGAATGGTAGCAGGTGGTGGGTTTGTGGGTTTTGTACTTCCGCAGGTAGAAACCATCAACGCCAGCGAAAGATATAGGAGAAATCTCAGCAACATAAATTCTTGGGTTGGTATGTAACATGCAAAGTAAAGGATTTTAAAGATTGATATATAATATTCTATTTTCTGTAAGGAGCAGGACCGACCCGACAAGCTCAGCCGCCTGGCCGAACGCGTAGAAAACACAGCCAAGGGCCTCACCAGCCTACTCGACAATCTGCTGCAATGGGCGCTCTTGCAAACGGGTATGATCCCATATTCGCCTGCTGAAGTTAGACTTTCGCAGGTAGTCGCCGAAAACGTAGACCTATATACCGCCAATGCTGCCTTATTACTCCCGTCCAAATCGGTATAAACCCCTATATTGGAGGTATGAAATCTCCTTTTCCTGGCATGGATCCCTATTTGGAGGGACATAAGTGGCCTGATTTTCATGCTACCTATTCACTAGGGTGTAAGCGTAGTTTAGTCAAGCAGTTGTCAGATCAGTACATAGTAGAAGTTGAAGCTAGGGTCTACATAGAAAATATAGAACAGGAACCCGAAAAGAGACTCAACCCCGATGTCAGTGTGGTCCATCTCGATGATTCTCCATTATTAGACAAGATAAATCAGTCTGTAAATTTAACACCTGTTACTACTGTAGAACCATTACGTGTGCCGGTTTCTCACAGGCAGTACAATCTGGTTATTCGCCACGCTGAAGGTGATACCGTTTCTGCCATCGAAATTTTATCTCCTGTAAATAAGCGAATGCCAAATCTGGAGAAATACAGGGAAAAGCGTTCGGAATACCAAGAGAAGGGCGTCCATCTACTTGAGCTGGATTTTTTAAGAGGAGGAGAAAGGCCCTTTAAATCTAAAAATTGGTCAGATTACAGTTATTCCATTCAATTATTGAATGCACATGACCGGAAGCTATATCTATGGGCCATTCAGCTTTGGGATAAACTTCCAACCGTAGCTATACCATTGATCAGAGAAACAGAAACTGTAGAACTGGACTTGCAAGCCGTTTTTGAAGACACCTACGAAAGCAGCGCATATCACAGATCTCTCAAATACGATACGCAAGTGCCCGGACCAAAGCTAGGTGAAATTGAAAAAGAATATATCAACTCCCTCAGCCTAAACTAATTCGCCCCCCGCTCTAAAGAACGGAGGGCGAAAAATAAATTCATTTTTGCGATGAAGGCGCAAAAATGAATGTTAGAGCAGTGGCGCAATCACCAACGCCACCACACTCATCAACTTGAGGAGGATGTTGAGGCTAGGACCAGAAGTGTCCTTAAATGGGTCACCTACGGTATCACCTACTACGGCGGCCTTGTGTGGCTCTGAGCCTTTGTGGAAGATCTCCCCTTTTACGTTGGCGCCCTCTTCGAACATTTTCTTGGCATTGTCCCAGGCACCACCGGCGTTAGACTGGAAGATGGCCATCATCACACCGGCACTAGTTACGCCGGCCAATAGGCCACCGAGCATTTCAGCACTACCCAGGAAGCCAACCGCTACAGGTGTCACTACGGCAATTAGGCCAGGAACGACCATCTCGCGGATAGAAGCGCGGGTAGAGATCTCTACACACTTACCATACTCGGCCTTTCCATCGGCAGCAGCGAAAGTAGCTTTATCGGATTCGCTCCATTCGCTTTCGTCTTTTCCTTCATTGCGGCGCATGACTTCGAGTGCGGCGGTCAACTCAGGAATTTCTTTGAATTGACGTCTCACTTCGGTGATCATATCATTAGCTGCGCGACCTACCGCTTCCATAGAGAAAGCAGAAAAGAGGAAAGGTAACATGGCACCCAATAGGACGCCCGCCATCACCATGGGTTGTGCAATGTTGATCGAATCGATTCCGGCCGTCTGCATAAAGGCAGCAAATAGAGCTAAAGCCGTCAAAGCGGCAGAACCAATGGCAAAGCCCTTACCAATAGCGGCTGTGGTGTTCCCTACGGCGTCGAGCTTGTCGGTGCGCTCGCGTACTTCAGGCTCTAGGCCAGCCATCTCGGCAATACCACCGGCATTATCTGAGATAGGACCGTAAGCGTCGACCGCCAGCTGGATGCCTGTATTAGAAAGCATACCTACTGCTGCGATGGCAATACCGTACAAACCGGCAAACTCGTAAGCACCGATGATGGCCGCAGCTAACACGATAATGGGCAAAGCTGTAGAACGCATACCCACCGCCAAACCAGCAATGATGTTAGTCGCGCTACCCGTGCCCGACTGATCTACGATACCTTGCACAGGTTTAGTGCCAGTACCGGTGTAGTATTCGGTAATGTAACCTATGGCCAGACCCGCTACTAGGCCGAAAACGATGGCTATGAATACACCGAGTGAACCATAAGCCTCGCCGTTTTCGAGGGTGTAACTACCCGGCATGATGGTATTCACAGCCAGGTAGGTCAGGCCTAACATGATAACGGCTGCAATAAGCTCGCCTGCATTGAGTGCCTTTTGTGGATCACCACCCTCCTTAACACGAACGAAGAAGGTACCAATAATAGATGCAACGATTCCGATACCGGCGACCACCAGCGGAAGTACAATACCACCTAGTCCACCAAAGCTGTCGCGAAACTCAGGTAGCGTAATGAAGGCCGCACCCAGTACCATGGTGCCGATGATAGAGCCTACGTAAGATTCGAATAGGTCGGCACCCATACCGGCTACGTCGCCTACATTATCGCCTACATTGTCGGCAATGGTGGCGGGGTTGAGGGGGTGGTCTTCTGGAATACCGGCTTCGACTTTACCGACCAAGTCGGCACCTACGTCGGCAGCTTTGGTATAAATGCCGCCACCTACACGCGCAAAGAGTGCGATAGAAGAAGCACCAAAGCTGAAGCCAGTCAATACGGTAATGACGCGTTCGAAGGCAGTTTGTGCGTCTACGCTAGCTGCTTCTATAGCTTCAGATACGAACATACCTTGGAAAAGGATGAAGAGCAGACCCAAACCTAACAGGCCTAGCCCGACAACACCCATACCCATAACGCTACCGCCTGCAAAAGCGACACCTAGTGCCTTACTTAGGCCGGTGCGAGCGGCGTTGGTGGTGCGCACATTAGCCTTGGTCGCCACGCGCATACCGATGAAACCAGCCAGAGCAGAGCAGACTGCTCCGACTATGAATGAAACACCGATCATCCAACTAGAGTCTTGTGAGTTGGCACTGAAGGCCAATAAACCAGCAACGGCCAGTACGAAGATGGATAGCACCCTATACTCGGCCTTGAGAAAGGCCATAGCACCGTCGGCTATATTTTCTGCGATGGTGGCCATGCGGGGCGTACCTACTTCCTGACTGCTTACCCAGCTACTTCGCCAGAACATAAAAAGAAGTGCCAACACACCCAGACCGGGTACGGCATAAAGAATAGATAAATCCATGAAAAATGAAGTTTAACTTGTTTTTGAAGAAAGAGAGTTTCAGTCTTCGCGTACAAGCGAACTAAATGGCCGCAGCGCTCAAAAAGTGTGTTTGTATAAGTGCCTGATTATCAGGCGAGCACCACGCTTCAGAAGGTCGTTGACCCGAATTCGGGGGCAAAAATAGATAAAATGAAGAGAAATGAGGGCTTATCGGGTGTATAGTGTTTAGTGATTAATGGCTAAGCCACTTAAAATTGGTTTTTATTAATGAGAAAGTGGCAATAGAAATACCGTGTTTGTAGTTCTCATGTTTATACTTGCGACTGAAGACTTAAGCTAGACGTATCGGATGAGCACCATTACAAACTGCGCTACGGCCACTTTGGCACCATACGTGCCCAGCACTGAGCAGCCTTGGAATACTGCACGGGCCAGACACCTGTATCGCCGCATCGGGTTTGGAGCTACACCCGATCAACTAGAGATCGCCTTAGAGGAAAATCCAATCGACTTGGTCGACTTTCTTATCGACAGTGCCATAAACCAGCCACTGCCCGATCCGCCTGAATGGGCAAACTGGACTTATTCGGACTACGATAACTTCGACGACCAGTTCTTCGATCAGTACGTTCAATGGATGATCCAGTTTATGACGTCGGCCAAGGATAATGGCCCACAAGAACGGCTGACGATTTTCTGGCACAATCACTTCGTGACGCAGTTTGAAACCTACAACTGCCCGAGTTTGATGTTTGCCTACCATCGGCTTTTACAGGAGTATGCTTTTGGTGATTTCAAGGAGTTTGTTTTCCAGATCGGGGAAACGCCTGCCATGCTGTTCTTTCTCAATGGGTTCGAGAATACGCAGTACAGTCCCAATGAAAATTACGCACGCGAGCTTTTCGAGCTATTTACGCTGGGTGAGAATAATGGCTATACGCAGGATGATATCGTAGAAGCTAGCCGAGCGCTTACCGGCTGGAATGGCTGGACTGAGTTTTGCGCACCTGTCGAGTGGGCAGAGTGGGGCTTCGATCCCGGCGAAAAGACGGTATTTGGCCGCACAGGCAACTGGGATCATCAGGGTCTGATCGATATCTTATTTGAGGAGCGCTCCGGGGAGATTGCTAGGTTTATATGTGGTAAGCTATACAAGTACTACGTCAACCCAGCTGTAGATGAACAGATCGTTGAAGGTCTGGCCGCAACCTTCATTAGCAATAATTTTCAGATCGAGCCGGTGCTCAGACAGCTGTTCCGATCTGAGCATTTCTTCGATGCATCCAATTTTGCGACCATCATTAAAAGCCCTATCGATAATATTCTGATGTTCCACCGAGAGGGTGATTTCCCGGAGTTTGAGGATCAGATGAGTTGGGCATTTTGGGCGTCTGCCCAGCTGGGTATGCAACTTATGCAACCACCCGACGTAGCTGGCTGGCCCGGCGATCGAAGCTGGATCAATTCTGCTCGACTGACTGGTCGATGGCAAGTCAATGATGGTTTTATCTGGAGCTACAATGACCAGACAGAGAATACATTCGCTGAGCTAGCAGAAGACCTGACCAACAATAGCAATAGCCCGGAGATCATAGCCCAAACCATGGTTGATCATTTCATTGCAAAGGGGCTGCCTACACAGGAAGATTACGACATAGCCACCGATGTACTGAAATGGGATGTGCCCGAAAATTACTATACCACCGGTGCCTGGAATTTGCAGTGGGAATCTGCCAACTATCAGGTGCTCTTGCTCATGCGCCACCTCATTCGCCGTCCTGAATTTCAATTGTACTAAGCTATGTCGCATCATCATAACCACCATCACAACCATGGCCGAAGAGGAGACCGACTTTCGCATGGTCATGAGCACAGCAAAGATCACGGTCGGCATTCCCGGCGGGGATTCATACGCAATTTAGGCTTAATCGGTGGCGGCAGCCTTTTGCTGAATCAGGTGCCAGTACAGGCTATGCAAGCCAACGCTTGGACGCAAGCCCTGACCAGCGCCGATAGCGACCGCATACTGGTCATCATCAGGTTAAAAGGGGGGAATGATGGACTGAATACTTTCATCCCCATCCACGATTTTGGAACCTATCAAAATCTGCGGCCAGACATCCATATTCCTATTGATCAGACGGTGAATTTCAGCAGCGGCCTGGCTACGCACCCACAGCTGGCCAGCCTACAAGGTATGTGGAATGAAGGGGAGATGAAAGTGGTGCAAAATGTAGGCTATCCCGATCAAAACTTGAGTCACTTTAGAGGGTCCGACATTTGGGCCTCTAGCTCGGATTCGGATGTGGTGGTACCAAGTGGCTGGCTGGGGCGTATGCTCGACAACGAGTATCCCGACTTTTTGGTCAGTCCACCCGACTTTCCGCCTGCCATCCAGATTGGCGGGGCCAGCAATCTACTATTCAACAATGACGATGGCTTCAACTACGCCATGTCTACCGAAAATCCGCAGCAGCTCTATCAGATCGCTCAATCGGGGCAGCTGTACGATATCGAGAACCTGCCGGAATGCGGCTATGGTGAGCAGGTCGAATACCTGCGGGCGATCGCCAATACAACCTTTGCCTATTCCTCTGTAATCGCGGAGGCCTACGACGAGGGTCAAAACTCAGTCGAATACATGAATAATCGGCTGGGCGATCAGCTGGCTTTGGTCGCTCGGCTGATCAGGGGAGGGCTATCGACGGGTCTGTATATGGTAGAGATTGATGGCTTCGATACCCATGCCAACCAGCCGGATCTACACGCTTACCTATTGCAATCGATAGCGGACAATGTGAATGCCTTCTTCACCGATCTGGCGGCGGGTGGCGACGAGCAGCGCGTGCTGGCCATGACCATTTCAGAATTCGGTCGCCGGGTAGAGCAAAATGGCTCGACAGGCACAGATCACGGGGCGGCAGCACCCCTCATGCTTTTTGGGCCTGGTCTTAACGGAAACGGTATGCTGGGCGGCTTGCCCGATTTTAACAATGTCGATCAGGTGGGCAATTTGATTTTTCAGATCGATTATCGCGCTATTTATGCTACGGTCTTAGAGTATTGGCTCTGCATTGACGGCATGCTGGTCGATCAGCTACTCGGTAGTATGCACGAGCGACTGGAAGGGCTGGGCCTA
Organism: Bacteroidota bacterium; assembly: GCA_039025055.1. Lineage (GTDB taxonomy): Bacteria > Bacteroidota > Bacteroidia > Chitinophagales > Saprospiraceae > Neolewinella. The sequence continues at coordinate 9,675 of JBCCPC010000009.1, forward strand.
TTCTGCCAGTCGACCAGTACCAGCGAGATAGGCCGTACCGATCAGATCAAGATGGTCACCTACCTGAGTGGAAACGATCTGAATATCGACTTTGAGATGATACAGGGTGGCGAAGTGACCATACGCCTACACGATATGGTGGGCCGGGTGATCAGCTCGCCTTATCAGGGCCGCCACTTCCCCGGAGAGCAAACGGTAAGACTGCCGCTTTCGAGCATCAATTGGTCGGATGGGGTGTATGTGGTGAGCTTGGAAACGGGGGGTAGGGTATACAGCAGGCAGGTCGGTCTATTTAAGCGATAAATAAGTATCAAGTCCAAACCATTTCTGTCTCAAAACCCAGAATAGCTCCGCTTGGCGTTAATCCTAGATAGCAAGAAGCGAGTAAACTGAAAATTAAGTTTTCAAACTACCTGCGGAAGTCTAAATTTTTAAACTTTCGCAGGTGGTGAGTCTTTCTCTTGTCTGGTTGGTTAAATAATACTATACCGATAAAATTTTTAAGGTTCTGTACAAGAAGAAAGATTGACGCTATCCACCCGCCTGTCCATCATGATGTTTCTCCAGTTCTTCGTCTGGGGAAGCTGGATGGTCACGCTTGGGACTTACCTGCTGCAAAACCTGCACTTTAGCGGATTGGAGGTGGGCATGATCTACGCCACCAACTCCATTGCGGCTACGGTCACCCCGGTGCTGATGGGCGTACTGGCCGACAAGTACTTCAGCGGTGACCGGGTGATGGTGGTGCTGCATTTGCTGGGTGGTGCCTGCTTGATTGCCGTGTACTTTACGACCAGCTTTTGGCCTTTCTACTTGCTCATGCTGGCCTACAATTTTTGCTATGTACCTACTTTCAGCCTGAGCACCAGCCTATGCTTCCATCACCTCAAAAACCCGAGCCGCGACTTTCCACGCATACGCGTATGGGGCACTATCGCCTGGATCGTAGCCAGTGTGCTGATCAGCTGGCTGGCCCTGGAGAAAGAAGCAACGCCCCTGCTGATTGCCGGGGTGTCGAGTATCGTATATGGCTGCTATAATTTTACGCTGCCCCATACCCCGCCACAGCCCGGTCTCAACTGGGCGAACTTGAGAGGAGATGATGTACGCTCCTTGTTCAAAGACCGCGCCCTACTGACCATGATCGGCGCACTTACAGTCATCTGTATTCCCTCGGCTTACTACTATGCCTTTCTCAATTCGTTTCTAACCGAAGTGGGTGTCTCCAATCCCGCAGCGACTATGAGCCTGGGCCAGCTGGTGGAGATTGTGACAGTCTTGGGGATGCCTTGGTTTTTTAGCCACCTGCGCTTGCGGACCATCCTTTTGATCGGTTTTCTAGTTTGGGGGCTGCGTTACTTTGCTTTCTCAGTGGGTAGACCCGGGCATTACGATAGCCTGATCTACATCGCCATTATGGTGCAGGGTTTTGCCTTTGCTTTTACTACACTGGCCGCTCAGCTTTACGTCAATAGTCGGGTACCGGCCTACTTGCGATCCACCGCCCAGGGTATGATCGCTTTTTGCACCCTCGGTATCGGTGCCTTCCTCGGCTCCTGGATCGCCGGTGCGCAGGTGGCGGACTATACGCTTTCACCCGGCGAGCACGATTGGCAGGTGATCTTTTTGGTGCCGGCGATAGTGGGGTGTCTGGTGGCTGGGGTTTTTTATTGGCGGTATCCTAAGGGGGCGAGGATTAATGAGTATGAGCCTTAGAGTTTGTAGATGAGCTAGGAGAGTGAGTATTAGATACATGGCTACTTGTAATCCGGAAGTCGGTTCAGAGTAGTAGGGTATATTTGTTTCCAGGGTTGCTTGGGTAGGCTTTGATTCGTCTATGATTTGCCTTTTATCTTTATCTATATTTTTTAAGAACTCACCCTCAGTTATGCTTACCCAAATGGACCATCTGAATGCTTCTTCATGTTCTTGAATTGGGACGATTATTATTCCGTTTACTATGATTTGATTGTCTTCGAGCAAATATATTTTCTTGTTCTCGGAGGTTCTTTTAATCTGAGACTTGAACTTTGCTGGAAAAGGAGTTTCCAAGCCTAGCATTACAGGCTTTTGGGTGCCGTTTAATTTGCTACAGAGTTTGTTTTTCATGGGTGTACGATCTTGGTTATGGCTTTATCTTATCAGAATCCTGCCTAAGATCGAAGATGTCAGTAACTAAAACTAAAGGCGTATTAATCAGATAGATTATCCGGTAGAGAGTTCCCACCAGGATGGATCGATGGCCCTGCCCTAGATGTTCAAGTCGCTCTTCTGTGAGTCCTAGCTTTGGATCATCTTCCAGCATTTTAGCCTTTGAGCGTATCTCACGGACTATCCTTTTCCCTTTCTTCGGATTGCCTGTCTTATTGTGATAGTCTTCTATTTGTGTGAGTCTTCGGATAGCGTTTCGGGTAAAGAACAGCTTCATATCCCGAATATCTTTTCCACCTGCTCTAAAGAGTAAACTCGACCAGCGGCAATGTCTTCGTTGGAAGCTTCTGCACGAGCAATGAGCTCTTCTACGGTCATGGGCTTAAGAGAAGCCTCATACTCTTCAACGGTCATTTTGGGCGTACGTAAGTCGGCCAGCTCTTCGCCTGATATGGTGCCGTTATTGTATTCTGTTTTTATAGCTTTTACGACAGAGTCTATGATGCGCAGCAGCTTTTCATCAGCTTGCTCGATCTGTAGCAGTAAGTCAGAACGAAGTTCACTGGCAGTCATAATTAGCGGATTTAAAAGATAATACTATTGTATGCTAAAGATAACGATTTAGTGATTACCTAGGTTGTCTGACTTCTAATGCTGAGAGTCTCAAACCCACACCGAGGCCATTACCAAACTGGCCAAAACCATCAGAACCACTGTCGAGTTATCCTACTTGTGGCACTACTCATGTTGCGGCATAATCAGTTTTGGACTAATGGTAACCCCAAAATCCTAACCAATCTCCCTATCTTACCCATCCAAACAAATCTATTGCGTCTATGCCCGCCCCACCTAAGTGGTCGTTTGCCTATTATACCCGCAAGCAGCAGAGGGCACTTTGGATAATATTGGCAGTATTAGTTACCGTATTCGGTTGGAGCATGTGGCCCAGACAGGAACTGGAAACCCTGCCCACCGACGACGAATTTTGGCTAGCCGTAGAAAAACTTCGAGCCAATGAGGAAACGGAGGAAATAACAGAAGCTGAATCGAGTGGAAATTATTATTCGAATTCTTCGCCATCGAGCTTTTATTTTGATCCCAATACCGTTAGTCAGCAGCAGTTGGAGGATTTAGGCCTGAGCGAGCGCCAGGCCAAAGCCTGGGTTAAGTACCGGAGCAGCGGGGCCAAATTCAAAAAACCAGAAGATATTGCCAGGTTGCGTATCCTACGGCCAGAGGATGTGAACCGTTTGAAGCCATTGGTTAGAATATCGGGTAGAGAATATGCCAATAGTGATGATCAAGCCGACGCTGTAGAAGCATCTTTACGCTCAGCATCCGAGTCTTTTCGTTTCGACCCAAATACTGTTACGCAGGATGAACTTGAACGCCTCGGTCTTAATGTAGGTCAGGCTCGCGCATGGATACGCTATCGAAGTAGTGGTGCCACATTCGGCAAACCCGAAGACATTGCCCGCCTACGTGTACTAGATGCCGAAGATGTAGCCAGATTACAGCCGCTGGTAGACATCGAAGGCCAGCCACAAATTGCCGATTTACAAGCTAGCGAAGACGGAAGACCACAAACCTATGGGGGGACTACCGGAATAGGGGAGGGCTATACTGTTAATGAAAACATCAGCCTCGATATCAACGCTGCCACACCCGAAGACTGGCAGCGGCTTCGAGGCATAGGTCCATACTGGGCAGGCCGAATCATTAAATTCAGAGACGCCCTAGGCGGCTTTGTCTCTATCGACCAGATCGCGGATACTTATGGTTTTCCCGACTCCACCTTTCAAGCCATCCGTCCTAGTCTGAGGTTGGAGCAAAGTGTCTCGCTACTCCCCATCAATCTCGCCAGTGAAGACGAGCTCAAACACCATCCTTATCTCAAAGCCCGACAGGCAAGAGCCATTGTCGCCTACCGCGAGCAGCACGGCCCGTTTGCCGATGCCAATGCGCTTAAAGATGTGAGGTTGCTGTCTGAGGCAGATCGAGAGCGGTTGGTACCATACTTGAGTTTTGAATAGTGGGTAATGGATATTTTAGTTGGCTAGGGAATTCGCAGAATTCCCTAGCCAACTAAAATATTTACATTGTCCAAAAGCGTTCCATAGCTCGTGAAACGAACTTTTCTGATTTTCATTCTATTGTGGCCGCTACTTGCCTCCGCTCAATCATTCGATCTGGCAGCGGGGCTACGCTTGGGCACCGAATGGGGAGCGACTGCACTCTTTCGCGTACCGCAAATCCATAAGAACTTCACCATCGAAGCTATCGCTCAGCAGAGTATGAGCAAGGATGAAGGGCGCTTCACGCTCCTCGGCCGCAGGCACCACCCATTCTTGACCAGGCGGCTCAACATTTTTATGGGAGGTGGCTTCCACCTGGGCTGGACCAATGAGCTCGACCCCGAAACCGCCGAGCCATTCGGCAACCCTTGGGGGTTGACGGCCATAGTCGGTGCGGAAATCACCATAGGCCGCACCAACATCAGCTACGACATCAGACCAGCGGTCAATCTGGGTGGCCGCAGCGTGGGGCCGAAATTGCAGACGGGCATATCTATCCGCTACGTCATCGCCAAGCGAAACGATATCTGGGATCGGAAGAAGGAACGCACCAACAACCGCGAACGCAAAAAGCGACAGCGCCAGCGTAGAAAAGAAAAGCGCCGCCGCGAGCGCGAAAAGAACGGTGGCGGTGGTATCTGGCCCTTCAACCGCAACAATAGTTAGCAATTTGTCTGTGTTAGCTGTCATACCTGCGCGCTACGGAAGTACCCGACTGCCCGCTAAGCCCCTACTCGATCTCGGAGGGCAACCGCTTATCTGGCGGGTATACGAGGCCGTGCGCACCTGCCAGGCCATAGACGAAGTGGTCGTAGCTACAGATGATGAGCGGATTCTAAAAGCCGTAACTGACTTGGGCGGAAACTGTCAAATGACCGACCCCAATCACCAAAGCGGTACAGATCGCGTAGCCGAAATCAGCGCCCGACTACCCAAATACGAGTATATCCTCAACGTACAGGGAGACGAACCCTTTATCCAAACACAGCAACTCCAGAGTGTAATCGCATTACTGGCGAAGGACCGGGCTCAGATCGGCACCATGGCCCGCCCTTTGGGCCAAATAGATCAAATCCTATCCCAGCAGGTAGTCAAAGTCGTTATGAACGACGCCAGAGAAGCCCTCTATTTCAGCCGTAGCCCCATCCCGTTCATTCGAGATTTAGACCAGGCAGAATGGGTAGACCAACACGCGCATTATCAACATTTGGGTCTGTATGGTTTTCAGCGAGAGGTGCTTTCTTCCCTGACCAAACTCGAAGTTTCGACCCTCGAACAAGCCGAAAAACTCGAACAACTTCGCTGGCTGCAAGCGGCCTTTAAGATTAAAGTAGCTCTGACCGATCACGTAGGCATGGGCATCGATACCCCGGAAGATTTAGAAACTGCTCGACAAATTTTTAAGTAGGGGTGTAACTGACTGCGTCCCATCTAACATAAAAATACCCATTTCGATCTAAGACCGAAATGGGTCTAAAACCAAATTCCAATGAAAACTAAATCATTCTTTTTAACCCTATTCCTTTGTTTTGCCGCATTCAGTGCCCACGCTCAGTTCGGGCTTCGGGCAGGCTACAATTTCACCAATGCCACCATTGATTTCGATGATCCCTCCGTCTCTATAGGCGACGACAAGGGGCGATTCATGGCGGGTATTTTTTACAACGCGCCTCTGTTGGGCAACTTCATCAGCGTACAGCCGGAGATCAACTACATGGGGCGGGCATACGATTTGGAAAGTACCCAAAATCCCGATACCGACCCGAGCACAGACGAAGCTTCGTTTGCCTATATCGATGCGGGTGGTCTGCTGAAAGTCAATATCGGCCACGAATCGCCATTGGGTTTCTACGTGGGGGCCGGGCCGTTTATGAGCTTCGCCGTAAGTGGCCAAATCAATGACGAAGATATCGACTTCGATACCCAGCGTCTGCGTCGAAACGAGCTCTTGCTGGCAGCTGCCGGTGGGGTTAAATTTGGCAGCTTATTCGTAGAGATTCGCTATTACGGCAGCCTCTCCGATCAGGCAGAACCAGAACTCAATGAAATCAGGCAGCGTAGCTTGGGTATAAATGCAGGCTTAATATTCTGACAAAACCCTGTAGAAATAATCTAACATCGATTCCGGTCCAAGCCGTTAGCTTCGACTGGAATCGAATGATTTTTAAAAAATACTGACCAATGAGAATGCCATTTTTTCTCTTGCTTTTTTGTCTCTCGTTCACGGCTTTGCAAGCGCAATATTTCGGTATTCGCGGCGGCTACAACTGGACCGATGCAAAAATTGAATTGAGCAATGCAGAGGTCGAGACGGGTAGTGAAGGCAACCTCATGCTCGGCCTTTTCGTAGATATACCCGTAGGTGGGGAGTTGCTGAGCATACAGCCGGAATTGAACTACATGGGCCGAGGCTATACGCTGGAAGGTCAATTCATAGGGGGCGTAGAGATTGAGCAAAATTTCGCTTATATCGACCTGGGCGCATTGGCTAAACTGAATTTCGGTACCGACGAGGCCATCGGTTTTTACTTGGGCGCAGGTCCATTTTTCAATTATGCCTTGAGCGGCACCAAAGTCGGTGCAGGTGGCGAGCAAGACATAGATTTCGATGCCGATCGCATCAAACGCGGCGAATTGAGTTTCGCCGCTGCTGCGGGCATCACCTTAGGCGGCTTCTTTGTGGAAGCGCGATACATCGGCAGCTTCACCGATCAATCAGATATCGATACAGACGAAATTCGCCAGCGCAGTATTGGTATTAATGCCGGTTTCCGGGTGCCTTTGGATTAAACCGGTCTTATTTATTTGTACTTCCGCAGGTCGGAAGGTTTCTCATTGAAGGTTGGATGCAAGCATCCAACCTTCAAAATAAGTTCCGCTGGCTTTAGCCCGTGTACGTTCTGGGTAAGCTTCAGCTTGCCCACTTATCTAAAAAACGCAAAATGCGTCGTTCCATACGTCCGCACTTCTTCGCACCGCTCATCTCTGCTAAAATCGTGTTGCGGGTTGTGCTCCAACACAAAAAGTCCATCTGCCTTCAATAAGCCCGAGCCGAGTATGAGATCCGGCAGCTCGGGTATGCGCACGAGCGGATAGGGTGGCCCCGCAAAGATGTAGTCGAAATTGCTGGCTGGTTTGCGGTCGATAAACTGAAAAACATCCATCTTAAAAATAGTCAAGTGGTCAGTGATGTTGAGTTTCTCAGCGGTCTGTCGAACGAATTTTACCGCCGGTCCGTGCCGATCTACATAGGTTACATCTCGGCACCCCCGACTGATTAGCTCGTAGTCATGGCTGCCCGTACCGCCAAATAGGTCTAGTGCCCTTGTCTCCTCGAAGTCGATTCGATTTTGGAGGATGTTGAAGAGTCCTTCTTTGGCGTAGTCGGTTGTTGGTCGCGTGGGCCATTTATCGGCTGGTGGGTTGAATCGCCGCCCCTTGAATTGTCCGCCAATGATGCGCATAGTCGACTGCCTTTACCAAGTACCTATAGTCAATAGATCGCTGTAGATGTGTGTGGGAAGATGCTGCATAGCCGGACCAATGAGACCTGCCGAATGGCCAAAATCATAAAAATCCGGCTGCTTGACGAATCGGTAAAGCTGCTTATACACCGCCGAGTCTTCCGTCAGTTCTCCGCTTACCTTGAGTGGAGTCTTTGCAGGCGACCACCCACACTGCTGATAAGCCAGTAATACGAAATAGAGGGCATCTTTGGCATCGGCATACTCGAATATGTTGAAGAATTTGATCTGCCCTTGCTCGATACAAGCCACAGTCACTCGCTGGTCTCTGAAGTTGGCAAATGTACTTCGGTCGCTTTTGGCCAGGGGCGAATTGGCCCAATCGGAGAGCAAGCCACTGGCAAAATGATGCTCGCTACGCGGCGAGAACCGCCTGATGATGGGTTCGCGAGCAATCTCTCTGTAGCCGTAGACAATTTTAGTCTCCAGCACTTTCAAATCGTCTGCCAGACACTCGAAATCGGCAGCCAGCTCGCTGAGGTGGCCCAGGTAGTCTTTCTGTGCATCGGGATTGTACAATCGCGCAGGCACCAACGTAGCCGTAGGTTGTAGCCAGGCGATGTGCAGATTGCGAATGAGGTTCAACCGGAGCAAATCGTCATTATGCACAGCTCGAATGATCTTCGACCCGTAATCTTCACGAGATTCAGACACTAACTCCACAGACCTAAATGCCGCAATCGCACCGCCCGCTAAACGGCGCACCAAATAAGCAAAACTGTCCATACCGAATAGTATGGACAGTTCGTACTGGTCGGATTTCGAGTGGTCGAAGTCCTGTTCTTTTATGTCGTATTTGACTAATCCCAAGAAGTGGAAACGCTAGGTTTGGTCAGGTCTCCAAATTTGAGAACCTGGTTAGGATCGTACTTGTTATCGTAGCGCTTAAAGCTGGCACCATAGCGACCCATGAACTTATTATACGCAGCTCCAACCTGAACGACTGGCTGACGGGTGTTTTCGTAGTCGATCACTTTGGCCTTAATATCAAACTCCTCCTTGTCGTTGTTGTAGGGTATATATCGCAAGTTTTCGAGATTGATGCCCAGCGTATTTACAGAGTCTATTACGGCCTTCGTTCTGATCGTATCGAAAGTGATCTCGCCGGTAAAGCTGGGATCATCGGGGTCACCATTCACGCGTATACGAGTGAAGGTATCGCTTTTCACGACTGACAATAACGTATCGAAGCTATGGGCGTACTTGCCCGTCACGTCCTGGAACATTTCCTGAACGGTTCTTATATCTTTGAGTCGGTTTTTGACGGCTTCTTCTCTTAGTTCTTTATCATTCTTAAAGGCGATGGGCTCTTTGATACTTTGGTAAAGCAAAAAGCAGATAAGAAGGGAGAGTACAAGGAATAAAGCGCTGAAGATTTTTCTCATCGGAGAGGATTAATTTTTGCAATAATAAAAAAGATGCTTCATTTATGACTAATGGTGGGCCAAGTGTTCGACTAAACAGTGTTGTATGGCAGTAATTTTGGCTATTGAATCGAGTTGCGACGACACTTCTGCTGCGATTGTGCGCGATGGAAAGGTGCTGAGCAACCTCACGGCTAACCAAGCCGTACATGTGCAATATGGTGGCGTCGTGCCCGAGCACGCCAGCCGAGCACACCAGCGAAATATTCTTCCCGTCGTGTCGGTTGCCCTCGACGAGTCTGGCCTCACCGTTGAGGACATAGATGCTGTCGCCTTTACGCGAGGGCCGGGTTTGATTGGTTCGCTCATGGTGGGTGTTAGCTTTGCTAAAGGATTTGCGCTGGCCAGAGATCTTCCGCTGATCGAGATAGACCACATGATGGCGCATGTTCTGGCCCACTTCGCCGAGCCGCCATATCCCGATTTTCCATTCCTGTGTTTGACCGTTTCTGGTGGCCACACGCAAATAACCCTTGTCAAAGACCACCTCGACCACGAGATCATAGGTCGTACGATAGACGATGCCGCCGGAGAGGCCTTCGACAAGACGGGTAAATTGCTCGGTCTGAGCTACCCCGCAGGCCCGCAAATAGATAAACTGGCCAAGCTGGGGCAGCCCATCCTTGAGTTTGCTCGCCCACAAGTAGAGGGACTCGACTTTAGCTTCAGCGGTTTGAAGACCAGTATCCTCTACCGGCTTCAGAAAGAAAAGCGCAGCGATCCTGAATTTGTTAAGCGAGAGCTTAACAACATTTGTGCTTCCGTTCAGCAGATCATCATCGATATATTGATGGAAAAGCTGCTCATGGCTGCCAAGCAAACCGGTATCAAGCATTTGGCTATCGCAGGTGGGGTGAGTGCCAATAGTGGCCTGCGGACGGCCTTGAATGAGCTGGCTGAGAATGAAGACTTTCACGTTTACATGCCCAGATTCGAGTATTGCACCGACAATGCGGCTATGATCGGGGTGACGGCCCACTTTAAATATCAACAAGGAGAGTTTGCTGCATTGGATGTAGCACCGGCGGCCAGATTGTGATGACTTTTTGCCCTACGGGCAAAAAGTCAAAATTTACTACTTGTCTAAAAACGCACACTATTCATCGATCAATACCGCTTTATGCGTCGATCATTCTTAACTTACAGCTAGGTTCAGTCGTTCTTTTAGCAAAACCTGAAGCTATGACCGGCAAGAAAGTAGGCGAATACGCCCTCAAAAAGCTCAAAAAGTCAGTTATGAATCCCTTTAATACGCCAGACAATAACAACCATGCAGATACCGTAATTCGCAATCACGTGATCTGGTCTATGGGGGCGAGCTATGTTATTCCACTTCCTGTGGCCGATGTGTTTGCTGTCTCAGCCTTACAACTGGATATGATCCGATCGCTGTGTAAGGTGTACGGGCTCGACTTTGCCGAGTCTCAGGGAAAGGCTATCGTGAGTAGCCTGACGACCAGCACCATGGCTCGGGCCGGGGCTCGCTCGCTCATTAAACTCGTACCTGGCGTTGGGACGGTCATAGGCGGCATAACTGTAGCTGTGGTCAATGGGGCAAGTACCTACGCGCTCGGTCAGGTTTTCAAAAAGCATTTCAGTACGGGAGGAACCATACTCGACTTCGATACGGACAGGTTGCGCAAAGTGTATCACGAGCAATTTGAAAAAGGAAAGTCTATCGCCAAGCAATGGAAGACTGAAGAGGAAGCCGCCGAGCAAAAGACCGACGCAGACCCAGACATCGTAGAGGTGGGTGATCAGGGCCCGACCGATCACGGAGACTCTGCCTCCGCTAATGCTAAAGACTCCAACGAGGCTAAAAAGGCACTTGATGAGCTACAGCGGCTGGCTGATATGCGCGAGCAAAACATCATAACCGAGAAAGAATTCAAGGCGATGAAAAAGCGCATCATCGAGGGGGCTTAAAATCGTCTCCTGCCGTTTCTGAGGGCGCGCTCCTGCTTTTCCAAGATAAGGGAGCCAAAGGATACGCTCACTTTGATCTCTCCATGTATTTCTCGACCGGATTCGATTCGCACGCGTTGGATACCGTCGTTGCTTTCCAGCTCGGTAACGGGCACCTCGTCTGGTAATACCATCTCGCCATAGGTAGAAGACAAACTGTAAGAGAGCGGGCGCCCATCTGGGTCGATCAAGTATACATCCGAGCGGTCGGCATTGATCTGTAGATCGGTCAATTTGCTATTCGGGCTGACCGTCAACTCGCCATATTGAGAATTGATGGTGAAATTGCCACCTATGTCGTAGAGCTCCACGTCAGACCGCCGGGCAGTAATGAAAACGTTTCCATCTAGCCGTTCACCCAATATGTCTCCGAAGCGAGTATTGATATCCATCATCCCCTCTACATTATTGATGTTGATCTGGGTGTATTCCCCGAATATGCGTAAGCGGTTTTTCAAGTTGTTGATATTGGCTGCTCCAAAGTGACTTTTTAAATAAACCGGGCAATCTTCGGGTAGGGTCAAGTAATAATAGACGTATAGCTCGCTTTCCGGGCGCAGACTCTGGTCTACAAGTTTGTTGCGCAAGTATATCTTGTCTCCTTCCCGTTTGGTGATGAAGGTCAGATTTTCGATTTCTTTGCGGGCGGTATCGATAACGGGGTGCTTAGCCACTAACTTTAATCTGACACTGATCTCATTGCGGTCCCAGGTTTCGACGAAAATCTCTGCTTTTTCGCCTTCTACGGCGACTTCCATGCCGGGTCGGTAATCGTAGTTGTCTTCAATAGTCTTGGTGACAACCTGGAGGTCTTGTAGCTGACCCTCCTGGGCATGTAGTAAGGCCCCCACCTGCGCCTGCCTGCTCACCACAGGTAGGCAGGGAAGTGCAAATAAAAATAACAAGATACAAGTGATAGATGAAGGTAAAGGAATCGATATCATCGGATGTCTCTCCCCTAACCTGGAGAAAGCTACTATAAGCGGCTTTTTTTGTTCGTTTATTGAGCTTGTTTTTATTTTCTCTCCCCTAACCCCTGCTTTGAACTTAGGGCCCCTGCCCCAAGTCTCGCTCAGGAGAGGGGAACCGTACATTGCGTCACCCCTCTCCTCCGGAGTGGGGCCGGGGGAGAGGTATTCATACTCTTTTTTTGCAAAAAGGTACTTACTCTGCAGAGATAGATAAGTGCACACGTTTCGGACAGTCAAATCAATTGCATTAACTCTATTCCTCACCGCCCCGCCAATATCTGCCTGTACACTGCAGACCTCTGCCGCTCGATATCGGCCAGCTTCCGCATGACTTGGGCGTCTTGGCCGTAGCTGACCAGCATAGATTCTACGTCTTGCTTGGCGTAAGTGAGTTCTTGTAGCTCGTAGCGGAGTTGATTCATGGTCGGCTCGTTGAGCTCTTCGAGCTCTCTGAGGGTTTCGGCAAAACTTTTTTCGTCTTCCTGATAGGTAACGAAGTTGGGTCTGATGGTGGCTGTTTCTACACTTTCTTGTACGGCGACGGTTGGGCCAGACTCGTAGTTGGCCGTCCAGTAGCCAACGGAAAAGAGCAGCAAAACTGCGGCTGCTCGGCTTAGCCAGGTGTTGAGCGTTCTGACTTTGGCTTGCTGGCCGCCGGTTTGGTCGAGCTGCTGGTTGATGTTGTTCCACACCTGCGTGGGTGGGCTGTACTCGGGTAAATCGAGTGACTGCTTTTTCGCTTGCAGCCCACGCACGATGCCCGGCCAAACTCGCTGGTCGGGCTGGTAGGTAGGTAGGCGGTTCAGGGCCTCGCAAAGTCGATCTTTATTGAGTTCTTTCATATTTGCTGACTCAAAAATTGACGGAGTTTTTTCTTGGCATAAAACAGCTGGCTCTTACTGGTACCGACACTGATTTTTAGCATTTCTGCCACTTCTTTGTGGCTATACCCTTCTACTTCGATCAGTACGAATACGGCGCGGTAACCATCTGGTAGCCGCTGTATGGCTTTCTCCAGATACTCGACATCGAGGGCATTGTGCCCCCAGTCGATTCGCTGGTCGTTGAAGTTGGGCGGCAGTTCTTCGTGCTGGGGTTCTTTTTTGATTTTGGCCAGAGCCGTTCTCACCACAATCACTTTGATCCAGGCACCCAGGCTGCTTTCAGCCCGGAAGGTGTGTAACTTTTGAAAAATCTTGATGAAGGCTTCTTGCAGGGCGTCATTAGCCAGCTCAAAATCTTTGGTGATTCGATAGCATGCCGTGTACATGGCTCGACAATAGCGATCGTACAACTCTTTCTGAGCCAGACGCTCGCCTCGCTTGCACGCGGCTACGAGTTCGGTTTCCGTCATGCGGGCTGTGGTTGTCGGCATGCGTAGAGATTCATTGTAGTGATGTGGGTCAGCGCTTGGCCTTAAAGAGTCTTTTTGACATAAATGGGTTGTATAACTACATGGTCGGTGATACTTTATTTACGCTTCCTCTTTTCCAATATGAAACAAGGCATCTCCTTGACTGACCACGGAAGTGTTGGCATGGCCAATGATGAAGCCCTCCTTCTTGGAGAGTATGCGTTGGTTGGGCAGCTGACCGTGTGGGTCAGAGATGACCCCTATGGGCTCGCCTTTGCGCACTCGGTTGCCGCTCGGTTTGAACCATTGAAAGAGACCGGCTCGCTCGGCGCGGGTCCAGCGGCTTTCTATGACGTGTACAGACTTGGGTGCTTCTGGGCCAATTGAACCGGCTAGCATGAGTTGACCCACTAATAGTCTTTTGATTCCATTGATGCCAGTTTGTATCGATAGCCCATCATAGCGCTGATTTTCCCCTCCCTCGAAGGTCAAAATAGGTAAGTCGTAGGTGGCTTTGGCCGTGCGGCGCAGTGATTTAGTTGGTGCTTTAGAAGCTACGATCAGGGGCGAACCGAAGGCTTCGGCCACGGCTAGTGCCTTCTCGTCACCGGGGGTATAGCGAAGCTGGGGGTAGTTGTAGGTACCTCGGCCACCGGTGTGAAAGTCGAGGCCAAAGTCGACATGCGGCAGTATATTTTTGTGCAGCACATTGGCTACGCGTGCTGCTAGCGAGCCGCTGGAGGTGCCTGGGAATGCCCGGTTAACGTCTTTTCCATCGGGCACATCGCGGCTGAAATTATTGAAACCAAACACGTTTAGTAGCGGTATAGCTATGACCGTGCCCGCCAGCAACTCTTCAAAGTATCCGTCGTAGACGCATTTGCGTACAATCTCCACTCCGTTTATTTCATCTCCGTGTACACCAGCTAGCAATAATACCGTTGGGCCGGGGCGTAAACCGCGATAGATATGCGCTTGTATCTCGACTTTACTTCCGCTCGGTAACTGGCCTGCGGGCAGTTTGAGTAGCGTATTCTGCCCGGGTATAAGCTCCGTTTTGCCGATTTTTAAAATCTGTTCGTTTTCGTTCGGTTCGTTGATCGTCATCATTTCAATTAGGCAGATAAAGATAAACGGGCTTTCTCTTCGGCCAGCTCTATGATGGCACCTGCTATGTCTACTCCAGTGGTGGTCTCTATTCCTTCCAGGCCGGGGCTGGCGTTGACCTCCATGACCAGCGGGCCGCGTTTTGATCGCAAAATATCGACCCCGGCTACCTCTAGGCCCAACAGCTCTACTACGCGCAGTGCAAGGGCCTTTTCTTCTTTACTTAAGTCGGCTATAGTGGCTGTGGCACCCAGGTGCATATTGGCTCTGAATTCGCCCCGCCTGGCCCTTCGCTCCATAGCCGCCACGATACGATCGCCGACCATAAATATTCGCAGGTCGCTACCACTGGCTTCCTTGATATACTCTTGTATGAGTACCTGGGGCTGAAAGCGCAAAAAGCCATCGCAGGTGTGTTCAAGTTGATAGCGGTTATGCACCAGCGATACGCCGATACCGTGCGTACCTTCTAACATTTTGACCACGAGGGGATACTTGCCTAGCGTTCTTGCACATTTTCGTGCTTCCGCCGGGTCGGAGGCCAATAGCGTAGCCGGAGAGTCGATACCTGCTGAAACCAACAGTTGCTGGCAGCGCCATTTATCGCGAGCCAGCCGCAACCCCCTGGAGGAAGTTAAACTCGGTACACCCATTAAATCGTAGTGATCTATGACCGATGCGCCGAGGGTGGTCACACTAGCCCCGATGCGCGGAATGATCACATCAGGCACCTCGTGAAAGCGGCCATTCATAAGCAGCTTTGCACCGTAGCTGTCGAGCAACAACACACAGCGCGTATGGTCGATCATGTCTACACGATGACCGCGAGCTTCAGCCGACTCTCGTAAGCGACGCGTGCTATACAAACCAGGCCCGCGGGTAAGTAGGGCAATGTCCATGGTCGAAAGGTAAGGAAAATGGCTCTCTAGGCTCAATACAAAAGCCCAAACAGCCAAAGAGGTATGCGATGAGGCGATGCGCTGGCCTTATCATCTACTACAGTGAAGTGGTTTGTATCCCGACCAATTTGATCTGCTGTCTTATTCGGGCCGCTGACTTCAAATACAAAGCGATCGCCTTGATATTGATAGATAAAATCGCCTTTTTTGGGCAATGATATTTCAGGCTGAAAAGCCAATACGCGATTGCGCAGATGGCTTAATTGATTGAAAAAGAAAGTTTCTCGTACGGTTCCTGCTTCTGCTGTATTAGGCGCAAGTACATGGATCAGATTGGTGTTGTCGAGATAAATCTTATCGGGCTTGGCCAGTGTAGAGATTCCCTTCCCATCTGCTGATAATAGCTGAATTAGATTTGCGCGCTGTAGGAGCTGCAGGTATTCGAGCAGGGTCACCCGACTGAGCTCGACCCGTTCTGACAACTTCGTAATGTTTGGTTTAAAAGGTACCGATGAGGCAATGGCCTGTAAAAGACGCGATAACTTATTGGCGTGTGCTGATCGGCTTTCTGTAGCATAGGGGATGTCATTGGTCAGGACCAATTGGACCATGGCATTTACTCGGTTTTGGTACCCTGATATGCCTTCGATAGTGAAAGCGTAGTACCCGTATTTTAGGTAGTCCTGAAAGAGTGATAGAAAATTTGATGGTAGCTTCTTCCTGATTTCAAAGGCAATCTCCAAATGGTTATCGAGCAATTCTTTTAATTCGACAGTGTCAAAGCTAAGATTTTCGACCAGTAGTAGATATTCACGAAAACTCAGACCAGGCAGGTGATGAAACTGTACTCGACGACTTAGATCCGCACTATTATTGAGTATTTTTAAGATGGAAGAACCCGAAAAAACGACTTTTAATCTTTGACGATAATAGTCGTAAAGAGACTTAATTTCAGCCGCCCAGTTGCGTGGGTATCGATGCACCTCATCTAGGAACAGGTACTGTCCTCCACCTTCCAGGAATGACTCGGCTAAGTCTAATAAGTTAAGATCAGCAAAGGCAATATCGCCCAAGTCAAGGTATAGAGCCTGGGTAGGCGGCAACTGTAATTCTGCTAGCTTTTGACCTAAGAGTGTTGTTTTACCTACACCCCTAGGGCCAATGACAGCTATGAGTGGATCATTCCAGTCAATCTCTTCTATGAGCTTTCGTTGGTAGCTTAAGGGAATGTTCTCTAAAACGGCTTCACTGCGGGATAACAGCTTGGAAGGTAGCATAATCGTTTAATCGATTAAACGCTTTTTGCATAAAATCGTTTAACGTGTTAAACAATTTTAGTCTTTGCCTTTCAACTCATCCGCAATTTTGCGATCGTCGCTTAGCCTAGGTACCTTATTTTGGCCGCCCAGCTTGCCCTGACTGGCCATATAATTGCGGAAGGCCCCAGCAGGCAGGGGCGTAATAACCAGCGGCTTGAGGATGCCGCCGTCTATCAGATCCTGGTAGTAGATGTTCTGGCCAACCATAACTGCGTCTAGATCTCTGGCGAAGGCGGCCACATCGGCAGGGGCTTTCTCGTACTCGATAAGCCACTCGTGGTAGGGTAGGCCACCCTCGGGCGGGCTGACTTGTGGGGCGACAGTAAATTCCCGGACGGCGACCCCGTGCCTGGGGGCGACTTCGCGCAAAGCCGTCTCGACCTCTTTGCCGATGACATGCTCGCCGAAGGCTGAAATGAAGTGCTTCGTCCGCCCGGTCACGCGTATGCGATAGGGGTCCAGACTCACGAACTCTATAGTGTCGCCGATTTTGTACCCCCACAAACCGGCGTTAGAATTGATGATGATGGCGTAATTGACACCGGTCTCCACCTGCGAAAGTCTAAGCCTAGCTGGCGAATCCTGGAAAATATCCTCGGCCTTGACAAATTCAAAGAAAATACCCGAACTGGTGTTGAGCAATAAGCCCGGCTCGGTTTGGGTGTCTTGGTAAGCGATGAAGCCCTCGCTGGCGGGATAAGTTTCGATGCTGGGTATGGGGCCACCGGTCAGTTGCTCCAAGGCTGCCCGATAGGGCTCGAAATTGACGCCGCCATAAACGAAAAGCTCGAAATTGGGTAAGACCTCGCGCACATTTTTCTTTCCAGTTACCTCCAGCAAACGCTCGTGGTACATCTGCACCCAGGGCGGAATGCCGCTGATAAGCCTTAAATCGGCTGTCTTGGTTTCGGCGACGATGGCCTCGACCTTGGTCTCCCAGTCGTCTATGCAGTTGGTTTCGTAGCTGGGCATTTGACTGCGCTTTAGCCAGCCTGGCACCAGGTGATTGCTGATGCCCGATAATCTGCCGGTGGGTGTGCCGCTCACCTCTTCCATTTCTGGGCTGCCGCTCAGGAATATCTGCTTGCCGTCCACGAAGGTGGCGCGCCCGGTTTCGGCCACATAGCAGAATACCGCATCGCGGGCCGAGCCGAAGTGGTTGGGTAGGCTGTCTTTGGTGATGGGAATATATTTTATGCCAGAGGTCGTACCACTCGTCTTGGCAAAATATTTTGGTCGGCCCGGCCAGAGCACATTGCTCTCGCCAGATTTTATTTTTTCGACATATGGCCGGAGGGCTTCGTAATCGCGTAGGGGAACTTTGGCTTGAAAATCTGTATGGTTTTTAATGGAATTGAAATCGTGGTCTTGGCCGAAGTTGGTATTATTTGCCTTGCTAACTAATTCGCGAAAAATACGATCTTGCTCTTCTAGTGCGCGGGCAGCCCGTTTTTTTACGCGCTTGGCGATGTAGCTGGCTATGGGGCGGAGGAGGGTGGATTTGAATTTGCTTGCCATTATTTGCCTATGTTCTTTAGCATTAGGTCAAGCTCTTTATCTGTTATTGTAGATTTTTCGGATTTATCATAAATTGTAAGTAGGTTAATTTCTTCAATTTCATTTAAATCTTCAAATGTAAAAAGAGCTGTTATTATTCTAGCACCACCACTTTTCCCTTTTCTTTTGCTCTTTATTTTCATCCTTACCTTATAGACATTGCTTCTCAAAGCATTACCGGAACGAGGGTTTTCGATTAGCTCACTCAATAGATTTTCTAGATCGTATGGAATAGAAGGATATTTCTTCGCAAGCCTTTCAGACTCTTTCTTGAATCTTCTGGTTAGTTTTATTTTTAAGCTCATCGATGTAGCTCTCTAGGGTTTGTAATTCAATCTTGCCTGCTCTCGCGTCATCTACTTCTTTAAAGGCTTCTCTTAGTTGCTCTTCCAGGTCTTCGCGCTGCTTTTTAGCTATTTCAGGTTGTAATGTCTCCCAGTCTTTAATACTTAGAACGACAGCAGTTGGATTTCCATCTTGATCTATGATGTATTGTGGCTGTATCATGGCTCGGAATTAGTGATTTGGTGATTTTGAGTTTTATCTTTCCCAGTCTTTTATAGGAATAAAAACACCCATCTTATTTTCTTGTGGGTCGTATAAATACTGTGGTTGGTACATGACGAAATATTATAATTGTAAGTGAGAGAGCCTTGAATACATAAAACTCATATAAGCTTCTTTTAGTTTCTGGGAATCTTTATTTCATACATCTGCTCCCTACCCACAGCCAACGTACTATTGACCAGCCAGGGATTGTAGACTTTCAGCATCCGGTAGCTCACCCCGCGCTCGTTAGCCCATTCGCCCAGATTATCGATGGTGGCAGTGACCTCTTCAGTATAGTAATTATCGAGGGGGGCGTAGTAATCTTCTTCATTGAGGTAGAAACCGTATTCGCGCGGGTTTTCGATAATGGCCTTGAAGGCGGCGATGCGGAATATGTAGGCGTTGGTCTCATCACTCAGATTGAGGTCGAAGAAGCTCTCGCCGCCCTGTCTTTCCATTTGCCCGGAAAGACCGCTTGGTCCCATATTGTAGGCGGCCATGGTGAGTAGCCAGTCGTCGAAGCGGTCTTGATAGCGGCGCAGGTAGCTGCAAGCAGCACGGGTCGCCTTTTCCAGGTGGTAGCGCTCGTCTACGGTACTGGTGACTTCCAGATCGTATTCGCGGGCGGTAGCGGGCATGAATTGCCAAACGCCCTTGGCACCTGCTGGGCTGGTCGCATTGCGCAGCGCACTTTCGGCTACGGCCAGGTATTTGAGATCGTCGGGCATACCTTCTTCGGCGAGTATGCGCTCGATAGTGGGAAAATAACGACGACTTTGCTTCAAGATGAGCAGGGTACTCGAATGCCAGTAGACGTTTCTCAGCAGTTCTCTGTCCAGTCGCTCGCGCAGATCGAAATTGTCCATAGACAGCAGCTCACCGCACAGGCGCATATCTTGCAGGGGCGCAGCACGCACGATTTGTGGAAGTTGACGAGCCGACTCCCCCTCTCGGGGGGAGGTAGAGGGGGGAGCTTCTTCCGCTCCTCCATCCGTATAACTTAAAAACAAAGTCAATATCAACAAACAAGCCAATGCGCTTGCGAAACCGTACCAGTAATTCCTCATCGTATTTATTTTTTCATACCCCACATCCGCCATCGGCGGATGTGGGGTATGAATATTACCATCACAATTTTACAATTATTCTCCTGCTATACAGACCCCATGCGATCAAATAAATAAGCCCTACCATCAACAGCGCCTGAATGAGCGAGGCCGGTTTGTCGCCAAATATCGGTTGAAGCCCACTTTTATAAAGTAAACTCGTTACACTCGATCCATCTATTTCAATGCGATACAGTGTCTTGGCAATCAAGCCCGATAGCACAAAAGCGGCCAGCGGATTGAGGCCAAACACCCGAAACGGAAATGCCCAACTGCGAGCCTTTAAAACATCTAAGACATACAGTAGTGCTGATAGCAAAATCGTAGCTAAGCCAGCGGTATATAGCACATAAGAGCCTGTCCAGATGGGCTTATTGATCGGATAGCCCGCTGATGACCAGAGCCAGCCCAATGCAGTAAGCATTATACCGATCAATAGCAGCCCAGGCAAAAACCCGCGCAAGCGATCAAAGCTGAACCCGCTTTCTGTTTTCACTACCCGGTACAATCGTCTACCGATCAGGTAGCCGATAATGATATGCGCCCCGGCCGAAAGGGCCCCCAGCCAACCCTCTGGGTCGAAGGGAATACCGAAGCCACTGTACAAAACACTTTCGGGAAGGATGGCAAGATCGGCCGCTCGATTTACATTGTCGGGTAGGCTGTAGTCGCCGAGGTAGGTTTGCAACGCCCAGTAAAGCAGTAAACTACCTGCGGAAGTCCCAGCCAAAACAAGCTCATTTTTGATCAAAATTACAAGTGTGGCTCCTACCGCATACGCCATTCCTATCCGCTGCAAGACTCCAAATACGCGCACCTCAAACGGCGATCGATCATAAAACGGGAACCAATTGAGCAAAAAGCCGACTAAGACAATCAGCCCAGCTCGCTTGAGTGCTTTAGCTAACAGGAAACTACTCGATTTACTACTGTTTTTGCCCAATGAAAAAGCCATCGACAGCCCAATAGTGAAAATGAAGAAAGGAAAGACCAGGTCTGTGGGCGTGCAGCCGTGCCACTTGGCGTGCAAGAGCGGGGCATATACATGCGACCAACTGCCGGGGTTGTTGACCAAAATCATAAAGGCGATGGTCATGCCCCGCAATACATCAATGGCCAGAAGGCGTTGCTTCATAGAAAAAGTAGCTTGTAGACTAATGCCCACAAGCTACTCAAATATTCGTCAGTGATGGATCGGTCGAGCTGCCTACCTAATGATCTGCTCGGTAGCCAGCCAGCGGCCAGATTGGTCGAAAATGCTGAGCTGGTAGCTGCTGTTTGGAAGCTCGGAATAATCCAAACGAGATCGCTTACCCACGCCCTGCTCAGTCGACACTACTCGCCCGAGCTTGTCCGTCAGCCTTACGATAAAAGGGCCCGATTCGGTAGTCTCGATATCTAACCAGTAGCGACCGTTGGGGCTGGGGTTGGGCGAAATCGTCAACTCGGCCAGAGGAGTCGGCACTTGCCCTATGGAGTTTGGCCCCAGTACGAAGTTCGTATCTACCGTATGCAGCACCGTATTGGTAATGATGGGTGCATTGAAGTCGAAGTAGATTCCCGCCCGGTTGGTCACTAAAAATGGCAGGTCTTGATCAGCACGTGGGGTAACTCGGTAGCTGAAAAAACCATTCGACCCGCGGAAGTCCACATTGCTATCGGGTAGCATGATGTTGTCGAAGTAGACGTTGAGTATACCTGCTGTGTCTAGCTCAGGGCGGAAATCATGGCTGGCACTCAAGACCTCGAAGGTGCTTAGATCGAGATCGGTATCCAGGGTGTCGACCAGGCGCACATTGAAAGCCGTATCGGTACCCGTATTCTGGAAGCGGATGAGATAGTCTATAGGCGTGCCCGGCTCTATGAAGCGATCGCTGCCGTAACCGACCGGCAGGGCCGTGTTGTCATTGGGATCGTAAGCTCCTATATTGGGTAGGCAGACCTCTTCGTACCAGTAGGTTTCGTCACCATTGCCGAATTGGTTGGTGAAAGTGCCGACAGGGTTATTTCCGCAACCGGCCGAGAAAGCTGTCGGCATCGGATCGCCCGGGCTGAAAGGCTCCTGGTTGGACTGTATCCAGTATGACTTGTCGGGGTCCGGAAGTGGAAATTCTACAGTTTGGGCCACGTCCAAGGCATCTTCCGTATAGGGTTCGTCTCTGAGCATGACACCATCTTCCACTATAATGTAGCTCAAAGAGACGGTCATATCGCCTGTGCCTATATTTTCGATCACGAACCGGCTTTGATCGTCATCGCATATGGGGGTTATATTGACCGTGCCGCCCATCCAGGCCATGTCTGGGGTGGGGCAGGGATCGTTGGGTGTGGCGGTGGCCTGTATGCAATGGGTCTGCCCCAGCTCGGCCTCACAGCTGACGGTAACTGCAATTTGAATTGACCCGCCAGTTTGCGCAGCTAAGTCGCCCAGGTCGAAGGTGAGCGTCTGGCCATCGATACTGACAGGGAAATCGGCTGACTCGAAAATCAGGAAAGGGTCCAGCTCTACAGTGATAGAGGCGTTTTGGGCTTCTACAGGACCCGTATTGAAGTAGTTGACAAATAGATTGCTCTCAAAGCACCGCCTCAGAAACGGTACAGACAGATCGACGGAAACCCGTGGGCAGTCTTCTATAGCCGTTACCAATACATCTACATTCTCGAGGTCTATGCCATCCTCTACGGTTATAAGCGGTCCGGGGCAAGCGATATACAGATCATCGGAGGGGCCTGCATACCCCAATTGGTACGCACCAAGTGGTAGTACAATGCTCCAATTTCCGCTAGCATCGGAGGTGGCATAATAGACTTCCGCAGGTGGAGGGCCTGTGGAGGTAAAGGATACCAAGCTATTGGCTAGGCCGATCTCAGTGCCGCTCAGCTGGCAGTCGCCCTCGTCTATCCAGATCGTCCCTTCGGCCAGCTGGCATTCTGGGAAGAAGACCTCGAAGGTGTCACGGAGCACACAAGTATCATAACCAGTGAAAATGAAGGTGCCTTCCAATATGTACTGACCCGGGCTGGTCGGAAAAAAGTCGTAGGAGTTCCCGATTATGAGATTCTCATCTATATCATACCAATTAAATTCTCCTTCTAATTCTATGCTGTAGTTGGGCGGTTCGCAGGGGAGTCCCGGAGCCAGAACAGGTTCGAAGAGATCGGCACCCACAACAAAGAAAGTCGTGTAAACGAATGGGCATACCTCTCCATCAGATCCTAAGGCATATGCCCTGTATCGACCCGACTGCGTCACGATCAACGTATCGTCAGTACTGAGGATGTTGCCGTCTTCATCTTCCCACAAACCGAATACCCTCTCGGAAGTAGAAAATAAGATGGCCTCTGATTCGCAGAAGAAGGGAACATTGCGTATTCTTGGAGAGCTTTCCAAATCTGTGAAAAGCCTAAATGTTTTTTCAGTTTGACATCCCAAAGAGTCGGTAACGGTGAGTGTGTACTCATCGCCGATGCTAAGGGCAATCTCCCTGGTGAGCTGAGTAGAGCCATCCTCCCATTCATATTGATAGGGTGGGGTTCCGCCTTCAACTGTAGGGGTAAAGGAAATGGTATCGCAGCCTGAAACGAGTTGGGTCGTATTGGTCGTAATTTCGAGATCGCTACTGGTGCCTACGTCAAATGACTGCGTAACCGAGCAAAAATCATCGTTTTCGATCGTGACTTCATAAGTACCGGGTAAGAGATCGGTTCGATTGGCCGTCTGCTCAAAAAATGAAAGATCGCTCCAAAAGAAGGACAGGCCGGTAATGTCACTAGTAAAAGTGATCGCTCCATTAGCTGCGCCTGTACAGGAGGCAGGGCTTACATCAGCTGGTAATGGCTCTAAAGCATCTAAAATTTGTATAGTACGAGATGTGTTGCAGAGGCTAGGCTTATAAACAGCCAAAGAATAGTCACCAACGCTCAGGCCGTCAAAAGTAACCGACCCACCGGTGCTGGTAATAACTTGCGTAGTACCGTCTAGCTGTACGAAAACAGGTTGCGGAGCACCGGGTGCAGTAACCGTAACAGCCCCATTGGATTCACCACAGTCAGCTGGCTGTATCGTCTCTACAAAAAACATATTGGAGTCGTCGACGTAAACCTCTCTGGAAATAGAAGAGTCGCAGCCCGGCCTGGAAATTTCCAGTAGAAATGATCCTTCACCATCGGGCTCGTCAAAGCAGCCGTCTGGTAGTACGACTCCGTCTAATGTGTAGGTCTGGTCAGGATCGTAGGGCGAAAAGCAAAAAGTATCGAAAACATTACAGCTGCCTTCAAAGGAAAGTACCTGCGGAAGTATAAAATCTTCATTCTCTACTGTAAAATTGTAGAGCTCGAAACAGCTGGGGGCACTTGCCAATGATACACGTATGGTATAATCACCTGGCTCTGAGGTGCTATAGCTTGTACCTGAGCTTTCTTCGATGATATCTCCTTCGACAATTACGCGGTAGTCGAAAATTGCGTCAGGGTCGTCACTCCATGTTATGGTGGCCGTCGGGTTAGCACAGGAGGTGATAAACGTCGTATCTGGAATTTCTGCTACATCGAGTGAAACGACATCCACTATATGGGCTGGCCCCACAGCAAAACAGGAGTCGGCCGTATTGATCGGGATCGGACCAATAGCCGGGTACAGAAAGTAATTGCCTGGGGGGAGCCCGCTTAGATCTAGTAGGGAGGTATTGTTTTCATAGACTATCTCGTTGGGGTCGAAAGTAGAACCCGTCGTGAGATACATTCTAAATTCATAACCTTGGGGTATGTCGTGAATCCCACCCATGAACATGACAAAATTCTCACAAAAGGAATTAGGACCAATCATCTGCCCGGGCGACCCCTCACAATTTTGTGCAGTCAGAAGAGAGGCAGAGCTCGCGATAAAAATGAATGTAAAACAGCAAAGTAAAAGGCGCATACAACTAGGATTTATGTTCATGATGGTCCAAAGATGTACCTAACAATGTGGTCCGACAAGTCAAAAAAAGTGGATTTGTAGAAAAGAAAATGACAAAAATATTTATCATAATGTCAATATTTGTTGTATAAATTAGATCAATTATCTTGTTATTATAGAATTATTGAGCTAGAACCTCTGAACCTCGTGGCGTGCGAGGTACGAGCTCCCGCGAGCGTTCGGTGATGCTCGAAACACACGGACGCTACTAGGTTCTACTGCGTCGAACGCTAGCAGATCCTTTCTTCGCGAACGTTAACAGGTACTTTCCTTGCGAGCGTTCGGTAAAAACAAAAATACCTTTGTCATCAAACATAAAGCCTCTTTATTGTCATCTCTTCTCGCCAACCTCTCTGCCGCTGAATGCGACTTAGCGTCTAGCTGGTTGGCCTGTCCAGTTCACAACACCCGCGAGGATATTAGGCGGCTTTTCGATTGTTATCGCTCCGGTGAACAGGAGAGCGGCAAAGCCTGGTGGCCCACCATATATACAGATGGTAGGGCCTATAGCGAACAAGATTTTCGACTGCTCAAGTCTTATCTACTCGACAAGTTGGAAGCGTGGTTAGCCTATAAACAGTGGTCTTTCAATAGACTTCCGCAGGTAGACCCTTTTCTACTTGACGCTTACAGACAACGTGGCTTAGAACGCCATTTCATCAACCGGCTGAAGCGTGCCCGAAGAACCCTGAAGTCCAGACCGACTACCGATCTCTGGACGGCCTATCAAATCGAAACCCAGGAATTCGACCTGGCTGCAGGCAGTAAAAGGCTGGAGGCCCACAACCTGGAAGAACGCGATCAACTACTGGATGCGGCGGTGCTGCGTATGAAGCTCAGAGCAGCTTGCCAAACCCTATCTACCTACACCTTGAAAGGAAAACGAGATGAAATCGCGTTGCTCAGCGAATGTTTGGCATTGGCTGATCAGCCCATCTTTTCTGCAATACCCGGTATCAAAGCCTATTCTCTAGCTTGTACCATGTTGCTGGAGCCCGACGGGGGAGATGTTCACTTCGAGTCCTTTTACAGGCTAATAACAGAACAGTTAGATCATTTCCCTACTTCCGAACAGCGCGACCTGCTTAGATTAGGCATCAATTTTTGCGTGGGACGTATCAATCAAGAGCAGTTCGAATTTCTGTCTCCTTCCTTAGCGCTGTACAGACTGGCCATCAATCGAAAACTGATCTATCAGGCTGGTGAGATATCTCCCTTTACCTTCAATAATGTTGTGGGCATAGCCTTACGCTTGGGCGAAAACGATTGGGCTGAGCAGTTCTTGAATACACAATGCGTGTATCTACCCGATGACAAACGTGCTTCCTTGACCGCCTTCAACACAGCTAGACTAGCCCTGGCTAAAGAGGACTACGAAGGGGTACTCGTAGCTCTGCGTGAAGACTACTACAAGGATTTCATTCAACAAATGAATGCGCGAGTCCTCAAGTTGAAAGCGTATTGGTCGCTGGAGCTATATCATCTGCTAGAAAGCCACATTCGCAATACGCGTTCTTTACTCAGGCGAAAGCAAAAAACCAGCTATCACGTGCAGAATTTTAAAAATCTCTTCGACCTCAGTGATCAGCTACTCAGATTGCCACCAGGGCCGGGTAAGGGCAAAGAAAAACTGCACAGTATGATTTCAAAAACTGAGCCGCTTACGGAGCGGGCTTGGTTATTAGACCAGCTGCATTTTAATGTGGCGATAGGCTTAGTTTGCACTACAATATCTTGCCTCTCGACCATGGGCGCGCAATTATTTGGCTGACAAAAATCAGTATGAATTCGTCTGTCGAATCGCGCAGGTTTTTGTGTCTTTGACTGAACATACCACTTCATTGATTTGTAAGTCTATTGTAACATAACAGTCAAACTACGAGGTGTTTTTTCCAACTTGTGTAGAGATAATCTAAATAACTGTCCGTAAAGGCATTTCATTTGTTAGAGAAATGTCACAAAAGTATCTTTGTAGTCTCGTTGTTAGGGGTATGAATTCCGGAACGGCGAAAATTGCTAAATTGACCGTCTTTAATGACAAAAGTGCATAGTTTACTTCGATGGTTCACGCTGATATTAGTACTCACTTTGAGTGCTGGTCAATACGCGCATGCACAGGATGGAGACCCAGCCTTAGGCAAGACTGTATGGAACGCTAATGCTTGTGGTTCTTGCCACAACGCAAACATGGCTGCGAAAATGACTGGTCCTGCATTGGGCGGTGTAGAAGAGCGCTGGGCAGATTATCCGAGAGAAGACCTATATGCCTGGATACGAAATTCGCAAGCCCTTATAGCTACTGGACATCCTCGTGCTAATGAGTTGTGGGATGAGTGGCAAAGTGTCATGTCTTCTTATACTGCACTCACTGACGAAGAGATAGAAGGGCTGCTTGCATTTATTGATGGGATGTACAACGGCACATACCCACCGCGCAAGGAAGGTGATCCCGGGCCAGATGAAGGTGTCACAGAAGAAGCCGACAACACCTGGCTCTTCATTACTCTGGCAGTGTTATTAGGACTCTTGTCGGTCGTACTTGCTCGCGTCACGAGCAACCTAGCCTACATGAAAAAGGCTAAGGAAGGCAATGCACCCGCACAGCGGCGTACCCTCGGCCAGGTACTGACTAGTAGGGGCGTAGTGGCTTTTGTCGTCTTTACGCTCGTCGTCTTGGGTGGTTATGCTACAGTCAACCAAGCGGTAGACATGGGCAGGCAGCAAAACTATCAGCCTACACAGCCTATTGCCTTCTCGCACGTGACCCATGCCGGCCTTAATCAGATCGAATGCCAGTACTGCCACGATGGTGCGCGCCGCTCTAAGCACTCGGTCATACCAGCAGCTAATACTTGTATGAATTGCCACGCCGCCATTAAGTATGGTAGTAACTATGGCACAGCAGAGCTAACCAAAATATACGCCTCTGTAGGTTGGAATCCCAACGACGGCAAGTACATCGATGGCTACGAAGATATGACCATGGATGAAGTACGTCAGATTTACGAAAGCTGGATTGCCAATCAATATCAAGAAAATGGCGGCAACATGGACCGCATGGACCGCGTAGTCGACCAGCAATGGGAAGATATCGTGGCCAGTATCGGCAAAGGCAACGAAATGCCTGGACCCGAACAACAGAATAATTTATATGGCCCTATAGAGTGGGTACGCATTCACAATTTACCCGATCACGTCTACTTCAATCACAAGCAGCACGTAGTGGTCGGCAATCTCGAATGCCAGAACTGCCACGGGCCGGTAGAGCAAATGGAGAAGGTCTGGCAATACTCGCCCCTATCCATGGGCTGGTGCATCAACTGTCACCGACAGACTGAGGTGTCTGCCTTCGAGAATAACGAATACTACCAGGCTTACGAGCAATACCACGAGCAACTGCAAAATGGAACGCGAGACAAAGTAACAGTCGAAGATATAGGCGGTTTGGCCTGTCAGCGCTGTCACTACTAATTGCACCCTTAACCACCTGAAATCCGAATTAAGCAACCCCAACAAAAGGTGTATTCGATACCCTTAGAGAATGAGCAAAAAAAACGACAAAATCTGGATCGGAACGGACCAAATCAAGGCCGACCCAGACTATGTTGCCCGCGAAAATGAGGAGTTCAGCGGTCCTGACGTGGAAAATCCGAAATTGGAATCCAGTCGGCGCGACTTCTTAAAGTACGTTGGGTTTGGTATGAGCGCAGCGACCATCGCTGCCTGCGATATACCTGTGCGCAAGGCGATCCCTTACGTATCCAAGCCCGATAAAGTCGTACCTGGCGTAGCTTCTTACTATGCATCCACCTTTGTCAATGGTGGCGATGCCGAACCCGTCTTGGTCAAAACGCGCGAAGGGCGTCCGATCAAGCTAGACGGCAATGGCATGGCTACCCTCACTACAGGTGGAACAAGTGCCCGCGGGCAGGCCGCTATACTTAGCTTATACGACACCAGTCGTTTCGACGGTCCATATAGTATCAAAGAAGGCAAACTCGAAAGAGACCGCAGGCCGGAAAACAATCCGGGCTGGGCAGACATCGATGGTGAGATCATTCGCGCCCTGCGCCGCGCCAACAAGATCCGGGTGCTCAGCCACACGGAAATGAGCCCATCTACTTTCCGGGCTTTGGAGGAACTAAAAGGCAGGTATCGCGATGTAGAACACGTCATGTACGATTCTGTCTCTTGTACGGCTATGATGCGGGCTAACGATGCTATGTTTGGCAAGTACGCCGTACCGCACTACCGTTTCGATAAAGCTGATGTTATAGTTGCTGTCGAATGTGATTTCCTCGGTGGATGGGTCAATCCTTCTCAGTACGGTACGCACTACGCCAAGACGAGAAAAGCACTTTCTGGCAAAATGTCCCGTCATATCCAGATCGAAGGCTTCATGAGCCTGACGGGCTCCAATGCCGACAATCGTGTGATGGTCAAGCCATCGCAGATTGGTCATGCTATTGCCTACTTACATCGTTCTATTGTAGGTGGCGGTCCTAGTGATTCACTACCTGAACCCATTCAGGCTAAGCTCGATCTCGTTGCCAACGAACTTAAGCGCGGCGGTAGCCACTCCCTCCTGGTTTGTGGCACCAATAACCCCGCTGAACAACTGATGGTCAACCAGATCAATCAGGCACTAGGTGCCTACGGTACGACCATTGAAACCGAGCGCTGGAACCTACAGCGCAAAGGCGATGACCTCAAGCTTCTTCGCCTGGTCGAAGAGATGGAGTCTGGCGATGTCGATGTTTTGATCGTCATGAACGGTGCCAATCCTGCCTTCGATACGCCTTACGCTGCCCGCATCCGCGAAGCTATGGCTAATAAGGTTTCCACCAAGATCAGCATGGCGCAGAACCCCAACGACACGGTTCAGCACTGTGACTATGTCACGCCCAACACCCATTGGCTGGAAAGCTGGAGCGATTGCGAAATACTGGAGGGTATGTATAGCGTGATTCAGCCAACCATTACACCCATCTTTGCCGCTCTAGGTCGTCCAGGCACCCGCCAGGTTGGAGAGTCCTTCTTGGTTTGGTCTGAAAGCAGCCAGTATAATCGCGATTCCGAAACGCCTTACAGAGATTTCGTGCAGGAAACCTGGAAGATGAATGCCTTCAGCACTCAAACAGAATTCCAGCAATTCCGCATGTACTGGGACAACTGCTTACATGACGGTGTGGTCCACTTGCCCGTTTCGGCTGAGGCAACTCCTGAAAGCGAGCGTCCATACATTGACATAAATAAGGTGTCGCAACCTGTCAGCGAAGGCCAGGAAATCACCTTCTACGAGACCATTAATATAGGAGACGGCTCTTACGCTGATAATCCGTGGTTGCAAGAGCTGCCCGACCCTCTACTACGTACGACCTGGGGTAATTACTTATCCATTCCGGTAAGCTGGGATGGCGGTAATGAATTCCAAGCCTATGAAGGTCTCAACAAAGAAGAGTATAAGGGCAAAGCCGATATCGTAGAGATTACAATCGGTGACCAAACGGTACGCACTACAGCTGTGCGCATGTTCGGCCACTTGCCGAATACTTTTGCACTGGCCTTGGGTTACGGTCGCGCCATAACTGGTATGGCAGGTCGCGCCATAGCTAATAACCTGGGAACAGATGTATACCCACTGCTACCCATCGACGAAGATGGTTACGTCAGGTACCGTTCTACCGTTAGCGTAAGCGGCAAAGTAGCTGAAGAGAGCGAATTTGCCAGTGTTCAGTACCATCACTCGATGGGACTAACCACCCGCGACGACGACGGCAATATGGTCTACTATAATAACCGAACTGGCGAGACTTTCTCGCTAGACCGGGAGTTGACCGAGGAAGAAAAAGAGTACATCGATCCCTATCATGTAGATGAGCAGACCGTTATGACCCTGGGTGCAGGTATGCAGGGCGGTTTAACGGATCGATCTATCATATACCAGGGTAGCTTCGAGGATCTAGATGGACTGAAGCGAATGATCAAGCACAAGCGCGAGCATGCTCAGCACTTGAACGATCAGACGCTCTACCCTTACGAAGAGTTCGTAGATGATGTGTACAGCCAAGGCCATTGGTGGGCTATGCATGTTGACCTCAACGCCTGCTACGGTTGTGGTGCCTGCGAGATTGCCTGTACGGCCGAAAACAACGTACCCGTTGTAGGTAAGTACGAAGTTTGGCGCCACCACGAAATGAAGTGGATGCGCATAGACCGCTACTTCTTCGGCGACTACGAAAATCCAAAGGCTGTTTACCAGCCCATGATGTGCCAGCATTGCGACAACGCACCCTGCGAGAACGTTTGTCCAGTAGCCGCTACCCCCCACAGTGACGAAGGCCTCAACCAGATGACCTACAATCGCTGTATCGGCACCCGCTACTGTGCCAACAACTGCCCTTACAAGGTGCGTCGATTCAACTGGCTCGACTACACCACAGCCGACCTATTCGCCGTCAACGAACCACTCGTAGGCGACGAAGAGTTGGCATACGGTGCTGATAACTTAACGCGCATGGTCCTCAACCCAGACGTTACGGTTCGCAGCCGCGGTGTGATCGAAAAGTGCTCCTTCTGTGTACAGACCCTACAGGAAGCCAAGCTACAGGCCAAGGCCGAAAAGCGTCGTTTGCGAGATGACGACGTGAGGACGGCTTGCGAAAGCTGCTGCCCAGCCGGTGCCATCACCTTCGGCGATAGAAATATCAACGACAAGGTGACTAAGGCTATCGAAGAAAATCCACTGAATTATCTCGTGCTAGAAGAAACAAACGTGCAACCATCGGTTTGGTACGCCGCCCGCGTACACAACAGTATGGATGAACTAGAAGCATAAAAATTCTCTGATCTTAGCCTGTGGCTAAGCTCTGGAGAAAAAACAGAAATCAATGAGCGGACACGTATCGCCAATTCGGGAACCACTGATCACCGGTAGCAAGACCTACCACCAGATCACCGAAGATATCTGTAGGCCGACCGAGACGGCTCCAGGTACGGCCTGGGTGATCGCGTTCGTAATCAGTGTGATCTGCCTCGGTTTGTTCGTACTCGGTGTTGCGTGGACGATCTGGGTCGGTATCGGCTCGTGGAACCTGAACCGAACGATCAACTGGTCTTGGGACATCACCAACTTCGTTTGGTGGGTAGGTATCGGTCACGCCGGTACCTTGATATCGGCCATCTTGCTGCTCTTTCGACAGAAATGGAGGACAGGGGTAAATCGTGCGGCAGAGGCCATGACCATATTCGCGGTCGTTTGTGCCGGGCAGTTCCCACTCATACATATGGGTAGGCTGTGGCTGGCCTTTTTTATCTTCCCTTATCCCAATACGAGAGGGCCGCTTTGGGTGAACTTCAACTCGCCTCTACTCTGGGACGTATTTGCCATCTCTACCTATTTCACCGTTTCATTGGTGTTCTGGTATACGGGATTGGTGCCGGATTTTGCGACAGTAAGAGACCGGGCCAAAGGATTCCGAAAGAAGGTTTACTCGCTGCTGGCCTTTGGTTGGACAGGTAGTGCCAAGCACTGGCAACGTTGGGAAAGCCTCTCTCTCATTCTGGCCGGTCTGGCTACTCCGCTGGTACTTTCGGTACACACCATTGTATCTTTCGACTTTGCTACTTCGGTCATTCCGGGATGGCACACCACCATTTTCCCGCCATACTTTGTAGCGGGGGCCGTATTCTCTGGCTTCGCGATGGTGCAGACGTTAATGTTGATCACCCGTAAGGTGCTCAACATGAAAGACTACATCACCCTACAGCACATCGAGTCGATGAACAAGGTGATCCTGGTCACTGGTTCTATAGTGGGAGTAGCTTATCTCACTGAGCTATTTATCGCTTGGTACTCGGGCTATATTTATGAGCAATTTGCGTTCATGAATCGCGTGATCGGGCCTTATTACTGGAGCTACATCGGTATGATGCTCTGTAATGTGATATCACCACAGATATTCTGGAGCAAAAAGATGCGCCGCTCGATCTTTTGGACCTTCTTTATGTCGATCTTTATCAATATCGGCATGTGGTTCGAGCGGTTTGTAATCATCGCGACTACGCTGGCGCGCGACTATCTTCCTTCTAGTTGGAGTTATTACGTGCCGACCTGGGTGGAGATCATCATCTACATCGGCTCACTTGGTCTTTTCTTTACGCTCTTCCTGCTGTTCACGCGTGTGGCACCGGTAGTAGCTATAGCAGAGGTCAAGTCGATACTCAAGAGCAGTGGTGACCAATACGTCGGTCATCACCATGACCATCACGAACCGGCTGTGGCAAGTACTGCCGATGGCCATCAAAATGAAGACACTCAGCACTGATGAATCAAGGCTAGATTCCGATCTGGTCCTAACAAAAATACAATGGCAGAAACGCTAACATCTCCAGCACCGGCTCAACAGACTACCACCAAGGTAGACGGTACCGAAGTACTCTTCGGTCTCTACACCGATGAGGAGATCTTAATGGATGCCGTTAAGCAAGCGCGGGCGGATCATCTCGACATCATGGATGTCTACACGCCCTTTCCGCTTCACGGGCTCGACCCGATACTGGGTCTCTCCGAAAGCCGCCTGCACATATCTGGCTTTATATACGGACTCACGGGGGCGAGTTTGGGCTTTGGCTTTATGACCTGGGTCTTTACGCGCGACTGGCCCATCATATTCGGCGGTAAGCCATACTGGTCTGTACCGGCCTTCATACCCATCACCTTCGAGCTCACGGTGCTTTTTGCAGCCGTAGGTATGGTTATCACCTTTTATATCATCTGCGGTCTCGGCCCTGGTGCAGCACCGCCCAGGCTTCACGATCGCATAACCGACGATAAATTCTGCATCGCCTTCGACGTCACCAACTACGACGAAGAGGGCAAAGACAAACTCAAGGACTTCTTTACTTCCACTGGGGTAGAGAGTATACACACCAAGGTAGTATGATCCATATAGACTTCCGCAGGTGGGATGCCCCTCATAGCCCCTTGCTTGTAAAGACGCAAAATTTTGCGTCTCCCAGCGGTCTCCACTGCGTCTCCACTATGGTAGATAGGATATGAGCAGTGTAAAGGC
This sequence comes from Bacteroidota bacterium, assembly GCA_039025055.1. GTDB lineage: Bacteria > Bacteroidota > Bacteroidia > Chitinophagales > Saprospiraceae > Neolewinella. The sequence goes on from JBCCPC010000009.1 coordinate 43,707, forward strand.
GCAAAATTTTGCGCCTCAACAGAAAGGCCCCCACCTGCGCAAGTACAGAAAAAATCACCCAAAAACCTTACCTTAAGAACTATCGCCGAAAGGCAGAACTAACAAATATGAAGACGCTGAAAATACATCTATGTTGTCTGTTGCTGGCTTACCTTCTGGTGGCTTGCTCGGCTCCTGAGGGCGACTTCACGGGCAGTGAGTATATGCCGGATATGGCCCACTCCATTGCCTATGAGACCAACACCGTTCAAGAGGACGGTGGCTACTATTACAACACTTGGAAGGACGAGTCTGTAGCCTCTAAATACGATTTAGCCAGACTCAATCGGCCTGTGGAAGGCACCATTCCGCGTGGATATGCTGGCATTGCACTTCGCGCTCAGACGCAATCCGGCGCGACCGACCAACTCGATGCCGAGCTGGATAGAAACTATGCAGCCCTTAACTTTTCGGCACCCATGAATGGCCACGCGCCATACTACTACGAAAACTCCCCTGAAGGGCGCTTGGATGCTATTGAGAATCTGATTGTCAACCCTTTCCCAATTACGGAAAAAGGCCTGGAGATCGGCGAAGAGCTTTACAATACTTTTTGCGGCATCTGCCACGGCGAAAACGGTAATGGTCTGGGCTACATCTACGATACAGAGGCCAATCCGAATGCTAAGTACCCTGCTGCACCCGCTAGTTTCCTACGCGATGAGTATCTGGAAGCCTCCAATGGACGCTACTACCATGCCATTATGTATGGCTATAATGTGATGGGTGCCTATGCCGATAAGATGAACTATGAAGAGCGTTGGAATGTGATTCACTACATCCGGAAGCTGCAGGCCAAAGAAAAGGGCTTGGAATACTCGCCCGAGTCGAATACACTCGATCCGGAAAAAGGTACGCCAGCTTCACTCTTCGATCCGACTGCTCTTCGCGACCTATCCAATTTTGGCAATCAGCTCGGCCAAGCTGCCGGTTCTGCCGAAACGGAGAATAGCGAAGCCGAGGAAGGAGGCACCCTAAAACGAAAAAAATAACCTACCTATCTAAACTTGGCTTGAAATAGCCGCCACGGAAAGAAACCATATGGAGAACTTCGTTTTCTCATCGCGGGCAAAAATTGTGACACTCAGTTTCGGAGTGCTTGGGCTTTTATGTCTGGTGGCTACTTATCTGCTGTATCCGGAAAGCCACCACATGCGTTTCTGGACTAACTTCCTGCACAATTCTGTGTTCTTTTTGGGCATCGCCCTCATTGCTAATTTCGTTCTGGCTGCTTTCACGACGGCCTATGCCGGTTGGTATGTGACCTTCAAGCGCGTGTGGGAGAGCTTTGCCCTATGGCTGCTGCCCGCATTGTTTTGTATGGGCGTGATCATAGTGGGCTTAGTGACGGAGTCTCATCACCTCTATCACTGGAATGATCCCGAATTGGTTGTAACCGACCCTATACTCAACCACAAATCGGCCTTCTTGAATTGGGGCTGGTATATCGGTGGTACCATTATATTTGGAGGTATTTGGTACTTTTTCATTACCAAGATGCGTCGAATTAGCTTAGCTGAAGATAGAGATGGCGGCGATGCTAATTTTAGCCACCACCGCACGTATCGCAAGTATGCTGCTATTTTCTTGCCTATCGTGGGCTTTACAAGTGCCGCCATGATCTGGCAATGGGTCATGTCTATGGACAGCCACTGGTATTCGACCATGTTTGCGTGGTATGCGACAGCTAGCTGGTTCTTAGGTATGATGGGGCTTACGATCATGATGATGATCTACCTAAAGAGCCGGGGCTACTTCCCCAAGGTCACCATGGAGCACTTCCATGATTTGGGCAAATACCTTTTTGCCATTTCTATTTTCTGGACCTATTTGTGGTTCAGCCAGTACATGCTGATCTGGTATGCTAATGTAGGTGAGGAAACCATTTACTTCCGCGAGCGCCTGGACAACTATCGCGTCCTTTTCTATGCCAATCTGCTGATCAACTTTTTGCTGCCATTCGCGGTGCTACTGCCAAATTACACGAAGCGTCGCTTCGGTACTCTGTTTTTCGTGTCACTCATGGTCTTTCTCGGCCACTGGATGGACTTTTTCCTAATGATCAAGCCAGCTGCCCGTATCACTATAGATGAGCATGCTGCCCATGCAGACCACGGTGCAGGTCATGGCGACCACGGAGACGAACACGGTGCACATGGTGGAGACCATAGCGACACACATGTCATCACCTCCGATGCGGTAGACGGTCATCACGGCGAAGAGCATCATCAGGAAGGCGAGCACCACGGTACCACGGAGTCTCATCAGCCGACTCAAAGTCGTCTGACGAGTAGTGAGCATGGTGAAACAACTACTCACGACGAGGGCCACCATAGCAGTGAGCACCACGATGCAGGCCATCACGGCGAAGAGCATCACAGCACCACGGAGCCTCGTCAGCCGACTCAAAGTCGTCTGACGAGTAGTGAGCACGGCCAAACAGGCGCTCACGATGAGGGCCACCATAGCAGCGAGCATGACGGTGACGGCCACCACGGCGAAGCGCACTATGGCGATGGGAATGAGCACCACGATGAAGGCCATCACGGCAATGAAAACCCCGCCGAACTAAGTGCCCTCGGCCAAGGTGGTCATACCGATGGTCACCACACAGAAGATACACATGATGCTGCTCATGGCGGCGACCATGGAGATGATGCTCACGGCGGCGGTCACGGGCACGGCGGCGTAGATCCCACCAACCGAGGCTTCAAAGACGGATATACCATCCCGGGTTTCTGGGAGCTTGGAACCTTTTTAGGGTTTACCGGTTTCTTTCTCTTTTTCGTCCTCAGTCGATTAGAAAAAGCACCACTGATACCTAAAAATGACCCCTATCTGGTGGAGAGCGATCACCACCATACCTAGGTTTGTTGTTTGGAGGACATCTAAACAAGAAACTCAACAAAACAAAGGAAACTTGTAGGCTATTATACGAGTTTTATACATGGATAAGCGGGAATTCATACTCGTGTATCACAACCACCAAAAGAACATTTAAAATACATGAAGACCTTAATCATCATACTCTGTATAGCTCTGCTCATGATGATCATCGTGCAGATAGCTCGCGTTCGTGAGCTGGCTACCAGCTTGCGGGGTGAGGAAGAGGTCGAAGCTAGGCGCACCAATATCATTGGTGGTAGTTTGCTCTTCTTCATGGTCGCATTTTTATTCTTGACTGCGGCCTCTGCCCTGGTTTACAAGAATTACTTCTTAGGGTACGGCCCACACGAATCTGCTTCGGTAGGGGGTGCAGAGATCGACTCTGCCTTCAAGGCGACTCTAGCGGTTACTTATATCGTGTTTGTACTTACGCATATCTTCTTATTCTACTATGCATTCAAATTTAGGTACAACAAGAATCGGAAAGCCCAATTTATCTCTCACAACAATACCATCGAGATTGTATGGACGGTTATTCCGGCCATTACACTTAGTTTTTTGGTGATCAAGGGCCTGGACTCCTGGAACCGCATTATGGGCGATGTTGACGACGATGAGATATATACGGAGATCGAAGCTACGGGTTTCCAATTTGCCTGGCAGATGAGATATCCCGGTCCTGACGGCCAGTTGGGTCGTAAGGATTATCGACTCATAAAGGGAGCCAATCAGCTAGGCCAAGATTGGGAAGACCGCAAAAATCTCGATGACATTCTGCTAAACGATGTCTATCTGGCTAAAGGTCGCCAAGTGCGCGTCCGAATTACAGCTAAAGATGTGCTCCACGACTGGTACTTGCCCCAGTTTAGGGTGAAAATGGATGCTGTACCTGGTTTACCTACATACTTTGTATTCACGCCAACTAAGACTACCCAGGAATGGCGCGAGGGCTTAAGTAAATACCCCGAGTATCAAGTACCTAGCCCTCTAGACCCAGAAAAGCAGCTTTGGGAAACCATCAATATGGAGTTGGCTTGTGCAGAGATGTGTGGTAAGGGCCACTACTCGATGAAGCGCAATGTTTTCGTGCTCGAACCAGAGGATTACGACGCTTACATGGCCGAACAGGCCGAGCAGGCGTTTTACTTCAGTACGATTCGTGGCACTGAGGATGACCCCTGGAAGGATGAACTTTTCCCGAGGGAGATCAAAGCCCAAACCGAAGCATTTAATACCGCTGTCGACGAAGCACTGACGTCAGAAGATGACGCAGATAATACTTTCGTATTGGATAATCTGGAATTTGCTTCCGGCTCGTCTGAGCTGACCGAGCTCTCTCAATATCAAATTGCAGATATTGTAGCCCGCATGGAAAGCAATCCGACCATAACCATAGAATTGGCCGGCCACACCGATTCACAAGGCGAACCTGAAGCCAACATGCAATTGAGCATGGATAGAGCTACGGCAGTATACGATAAGATCGTCGCTGGAGGTATCGATCCTTCAAGAATTAGCCATACTGGCTATGGGCAAACCAGACCTATCGAATCAAATGATACCGAGGATGGACGGCAAGCCAACAGACGTATCGAAATTACAGTAAACGGTACTTTGCTCTCGGCAGAGGAAAAAGCGGCTGAAATGGATAAAGTACCTACTGAACAAGAACTATAGAACTCACATTTAATTTAAGCAGAAGTAAGCGATCAAAAGCTGAGGAACCATGGCTAACATAGCAATTGCAGATCCGATCACGCAAGACGACGTCCTAATTAAGGAATTCGGCTATGAGGATCATTTTCATGAACATCACCACGGAGATAAGTACCAATCAAACTTCATCTCCCACTATATCTTTAGCATGGATCACAAGATGATCGCCAAGCAATTCCTGATTACGGGAATGATTTGGGCGATTATCGGTGGAGCCATGTCATTGGTATTTAGGCTACAGTTGGGCTTTCCCGAGGAAAGTTTGGCGTGGTTAAAGCCCGTATTGGGCAAGTGGATACAGGTGGCACCAGAAACCGGCATCGGTACGCTGGCCCCCGACTTTTATTATGCCCTGGTGACCATGCACGGTACGATACTGGTATTCTTTGTACTAACCGCAGGTCTTAGCGGTACATTCTCTAACCTCCTCATACCGCTTATGGTGGGTGCTAGAGATATGGCCAGTCCACTGCTCAACATGCTATCTTATTGGTTCTTCTTCCTTTCCGGTATGATTATGTTCTCGTCTCTTTTCCTCAGTACGGGACCATTCGCCGGTGGGTGGGTAGCTTATCCTCCGCTCTCTGCACTGCCGCAAGCCATGGATGGTAGTGGAGCGGGTATGACCTTGTGGACACTTTCTCTGGTCTTCTTTGTCGTTTCTGTTTTGCTTGGTGGTATCAACTACGTAACTACGGTATTGAACATGCGTACCAAGGGTATGAGCATGTGGCGTCTGCCGCTGCCGATATGGGCATTCTTCGTAACAGCTATCATTGGACTGCTCTCATTCCCCGTATTGGTATCTGCCTTCTTCCTGCTTATCTGTGACCGATCATTGGGTACGAGTTTCTACCTCAGTGAAATCTATATCGGTGGTGCGGCCCTGGATCATGTGGGAGGTAGTCCGATCTTGTATCAGCATTTGTTCTGGTTCCTTGGACACCCGGAGGTGTATATCATCATTCTTCCTGCGATGGGTATTGTATCGGAAGTACTTTCAGTACACGCTCGTAAGCCGATTTTCGGTTACAAGGCGATGGTCTACTCTATACTGGCGATTGCATTCCTGTCCTTCATCGTGTGGGCGCACCATATGTTTATGTCGGGCGTGAATCCGTTTATCTCCAACTTCTTTGTGATCTTCACTTTGATTATTGCCATTCCTTCGGCGGTCAAAGTCTTTAACTGGATCGCGACGATTTACGGCGGCAATATGCGGTTTAACTCGGCTTCTTTGTTTGGCATCGGATTTGTGTCCATGTTCATCTCGGGTGGCTTGACCGGTATCTTCTTGGGTAATTCTACCATCGATATTCAATTGCACGATACGTACTTTGTAGTGGCACACTTCCACATCGTGATGGGGGTAGCTGCCTTCTTCGGCATGTATGCAGGTGTCTATCACTGGTTCCCGAAAATGTATGGTCGCTTCATGAATGAAACACTCGGTAAGCTCCATTTCTGGGGTACACTGATCGGTGCCTACTGTGTGTTCTGGCCTATGCACTATATCGGTATGGCTGGTGTACCACGTCGCTACTACCGATTCGATAACTTTGAAACTTTCGGTCACTTTACAGAGCTCAATCAATTCATAACGATTGCTGCCTTCGTGACTTTTGCTTTCCAGTTGTTGATTGTCATTAATTTCTTCTACAGCATCTGGTACGGTAAAAAGGTAACTGAAAAGAACCCTTACAATGCCAATACCTTAGAGTGGACCACGCCCATAAAGGCAGGCCATGGTAACTGGCCCGGTAAGCTTCCGACGGTACAACGTTGGGCCTACGACTACGGTAAGGATGGCAAGGAGTACATTCCTCAAATCCAGCCTGTAGGAGAAGACGAAAGCGAAGCCCACTAAAAGTGCTACACGCTGAGACCAAGAATGAAGCAACAGATCACCACATCGAAAGCTTCCAAGCGTCAGGAATCTGGCTTTTGGAGCGATGTAAGCCAGCTGGTCAAGCTGCGCTTATCGGTGACGGTTGTGCTTTCCTCCGTATTAGCGTACTTGATTGCGCTTGATGCCGGTGCCGCCGGCATAAGCTGGTGGGCCTTGTTTGTGCTTATAGCTGGTGGTCTGCTCACAGCCGGTGCGGCCAATGCGCTCAACGAGGTTTTAGAAAAAGACTACGATAAAATGATGGCCCGCACATCGGGCAGGCCATTAGCTACTGGCCAATGGTCAACTAGTGATGGTGTGATGGCAGCCGGCTTCATGACTTTGGTTGGGGTGACTTTGCTTGCTCTGTTCAATCCGTGGACAGCTTTTCTAGGTACGTTCTCTTTAGTTAGCTATGCCTTCGTGTATACGCCCATGAAGCGCGTAAGCCCAGCGGCTGTATTTGTAGGTGCTGTGCCTGGAGCCTTGCCTGCGCTCATCGGCTGTACGGCAGCTCAAGGGTATATCTCCTGGCTGGGATTCACCCTTTTCGTTATTCAGTTTTTCTGGCAGTTGCCTCACTTCTATGCTATTGGTTACCTGGGTTATGACGACTATAAGCGGGCGGGCTTCAAACTCGTGCTCGAACGCGATGGGAAAGTAGATGGTACCCGATTAGGCCGAGATGCCTTCTGGGCCGCTGTTTCGCTTATTCCGCTGGCCTTTATTCCCTATCTGCTCGATTTTAGCAGTTTATCAGCTGCCTTTGGTGTGGCTGTAATCGGTGCGCTTTTCAGTGTAGTCGCTTTCGATTTCTGGCAGAAGCCAGAACGCAAGACTGCTCTTCGCACTATGTTCGCCTCCTTTCTATACATTCCACTGGTTTTCTCCACGTATTGGGTAGACCAGCTTTTGTAAAAATATGGAAGAGATGGATCAAAGTTTAATCAGACCAATCGACGAAGCTACTAAGCGCAACCGTATCCACCCGCACAAATTAGCGTTGTGGGTAGGTTTAGCTAGCATCATGATGATGTTCACAGCTTTGACTTCGGCCTACATCGTTCGTATGGCCGCGGGCAACTGGCTGGAATTCCAAATCCCAGATATCTTTTACTGGAATACAGGGGTCATCGTAGCGAGTAGCATTACCATTCACCTATCCTACGAAGCATTTAAGCGGGAGGCAGCTCTTCCTTATAGAGCACTGCTTGGTGTTACTTTCGCGTTGGGTCTACTTTTTCTGTATCTCCAATACGTAGGGTGGGAAGACCTGGCCAAGTATGTGCCACTGAAAACCAACCCTGCTGGTGACTTTGTCTATGTATTGAGTTGGCTTCATGCTGCCCACGTTGTCGGCGGAATAGCTATCTTAGTCGTGGCATTAATTATTGCCTTATTTTTGCCTGTGAAAGCTACGCCAGCCAGAAAGTTAAGGTTCCAGCTTAGTCTAACCTATTGGCATTTTATAGACCTACTTTGGATTTACCTTCTTATATTTTTGAGTTTGCAACGCTAAACTACCACCACCGATCTAAACGTGCACTGATATGAATGAAATGACCGATGAGAAAACAGAAGAGACGCTCGACAAAGCAGAATTGGTTGTAGAGCATACATCCGATGAGCATCATGCTCATGAGCATGAATCATCAGAAGACGTTTGGTCAGGTGCCAAAGAGCCTTTCAAGGCGTCTTACGGCAAACTCATGATGTGGTATTTCCTGGTGACAGATGCTTTCACTTTTGCCGGCTTTCTGATTGCATACGGTGCGCTTCGATTCAGTAGCCCCTCCTGGCCGGTTCCCGATTTTGTGTTTTCGACTACCCCATTCGGTGGCCACGATCTACCGCTCATCTTTGTGACCATTATGTCATTCCTGCTAATCATTAGTTCGGTAACCATGGTAAGAGCAGTACAAGAAGGGCACAGGGAAAACAAGCGTGGCGTGGTATTCTGGATGTTGCTCACAGTGATAGGCGGGGCAGGTTTCCTGGGCTGTCAGGCTTGGGAGTGGAACAACCTGATCAATGTCGAGAACATGAGCTTGACGCGCAACCCTTTCGGTACACATACGGAAGGCGGAACTTATCTCGATCTTTCAGGCCAGATTAGCAGTGCTGAAGGCGATGTTTTCAAAGAAGGGGAGTCATATCTTCTTCACTTGCACCACGCACCTGGAGAGGGCCACAGTCATGGTGAAGGCCACGAGCCTACCTCCGAAGAGGTATTCTTGGAAGGTGCCAACGAAACTATCTTCGCAAGTGGACTGGCCCTCAATAGCGAAGGCTATCTCATCAACGAAGGCGGCCAAGACATCGCCACAGAAGAAATAGCTGGTGCACAGTACTACGACTTTCCCGGTTTTATGGTGAACGAGCAAGGTTACATCCAGCGGAAGTTCGTATTCACAGAAGCCGAGGATGAGGAGCAAACGCAGTACCTAGGCGTTCAGGAGTTCGGCCCTAAGGCATTCGGTGCCCTGTTTTTCTGGATCACCGGCTTTCACGGCTTCCACGTATTTAGCGGGGTAGCATTCCTGACCATAGTCCTCATCAACGCCGGTGGTGGTGTGTACGAGGCTAGGAAAAACGGTTATGAAATGGTTGAGAAGATCGGCCTTTATTGGCACTTTGTAGACCTCGTTTGGGTATTTGTCTTCCTCGTTTTTTATCTACTCTGATCCACTAAAACACCAATTAATAACCATCTAATCAAAAAACAATGGCCGACCACCAAACATACGATCAACAAATTAAGGGTGTTTACTATGGCTTGGCGCTGCTAGCTGGGGTAACGATAGTTGAAGTCTTGTTCTCGCTATTTGGCAAAGGCCATATATTTGGTAGCCTTGGCCTATACGAATATCCAGTTACCGTGTACGCCGTAGGTCTGATATTGATTGGACTTTCCCTTTACAAAGCGTACTTCATCATATACGACTTCATGCACCTCCGTTACGAAGTCAAGGGTATGGCTATGAGTATTCTACTGCCAGTAATTTTATTGGTTTGGGCAGTTATTGCATTTTTCCAGGAAGGAACAGCCTGGAAGGGCAACCGCGATCGCGTTCAGGAATTTAACGAACGCCCCGCCAACATGGATCAGCCCGAAACCGAATCTACGACCGAAGTACTCGATCTAACGGAAGGTATCGAGTAGTAGCACTAGATACCTTGGCCAAATGAGCCGAGGCGTCTATTTTCCAAAGCCACTTATCGACATAAAAACTAACGCATTTCTTGAGCAAATCGAGGAGTGAGTTGTTATTAATTCATAGCATGCTTAACAACCTGATGGGTGTTTGGGCATGCATCTCGTTAGCATATGTCAATCAAAAGAATCTTAGGTTACCTCGTTATCACCGTGATGGTCATTGGCTTCCCGGCGGTATCTTATGTGTATTTGAAGGATGGCTACAACTTTCGCAAGGCACTCATCGATTCGGTGTCTGACTATGGCGAAGCACCCTCACTGGCAGGTCTGACCTCTGTACAAGGCAAGCTGCCCGATTCGTTAAATGGCAACCTCGTGCTGGTTAGTTGGTTAACCGATCCGCAGTCTTCATCTGCACGTACGCTAGGTGTTACGCTAGATAGCCTGGCCGATCAATTCGAGAACTCCCCCCACCTATATCTGACTACCATATCGCCTCCTGGTGTAAGCGAGGCGAACATTCATGCGTGGCGTGATGAATTTGGACTTCCGCAGGTCGGAGACTTACTGCATTTGCTGCAAGCCGACTCTGCTTTTATAGCCTCAGCCGTAAATGATTATGCCCTAAGCGAAGTCGGTATTACCGAGCTCGGCCAAGAGCCAATCGTGACACTGATCAATGCAAAAGGTCACATCATCAAGCACTATGATCTGCTGCAAAGAGACGAAACCACCAGCCTGGTGAGGTACGTCGCAGCTTTCATACCTCTACCTGAGGAGGAAGACATTATACTCGAACGCGACAACGAATTATAAAAGATGTCAAATACTAGGTCTTTCGCACAAATCCCAAACTATCCAGAACAGGAAAAACGGTTAAAGATTGCAGCTATCGTTGTATCGATAGTTGTGATCGGACTCGTAGTGATGATGCGTCGGGTCAAGCTACCGGTAGAAGCTGACCTCAGCTTTTTGCCGGCGGTGAATGCGATCATCAACTCGCTGACTGCTGTAGCACTACTGTTTTCTCTATACTTCGTTAAAACAAAAAATTATCTGGCGCACCGCAATGCCAACTTTGCTGCGCTAGGGCTCTCAGTGCTTTTCTTAGGCTGCTATGTGGCTTACCATTTCACGACCCAAGAGGTCGTCTATGGCGATGCCAATCACGACGGGGTACTCAGCGAACTAGAGCGGGCAGCCGTAGCGGGTATACGGCCCTACTACCTGTTGATCCTTTTTAGCCATATTGCCTTGGCCGGTTTGATTCTACCATTCATCCTATACACGGCTATACACGCGCTTACCGGCAAATACAAAGCCCACAAAAAGCTGGCTCGCTACGTTTGGCCGTTATGGTTTTACGTAGCCGTGACCGGCCCAGTCGTATATTTGATGTTAAGTAAGTACTATGTCTAAATTCATTCGCATCCTCGCTCTTGTACTATTGATCCTTCTCATCAGTTCACCTGATTTGTTGGCGCAATGCCCTATGTGCCGGGCCACCGCTGAAAGCAATCTTCAAAACGGCGGTACCGAAGGCAAGGGTCTCAATAACGGTATCTTATACCTGCTCTGTACACCATATGTAATTATAGGTACGATCTACTTTATCTGGCGGCGGAATCGGAAAAATATCGATGCTTAAAACAGGTAGCTCAGCCAAAATAAAAAAGCGCGAAATCAATTTGATTTCGCGCTTTTTTATTTTAGCTTCTGCGTTCCGCTGCCCCAACCTCACATTAATTTTAGCTTTTCTATGAATAAGGCAGATCAAATCTTAAATCATCTTAAAATAGTAGAGTTGGCCTCTGTATTGGCAGGTCCGGCTGTGGGACAATTCTTTTCTGAGCTGGGTGCCGAGGTCATCAAGGTCGAAAATGCGCGCACAGGCGGCGATGTGACCCGATCATGGAAGTTGCCGAGCGAAGACGCTGGTAAAGAAGACTCGGCTTATTACCGGGCGGTCAATTGGCGCAAGCAGGTAGTAGCACTCGACCTGCGGAAGTCTAAAGACAGAGAAACCGTCTATGCGCTAATAGACCAAGCTGATGTCGTTATATCGAATTTTTCACCGGCAAAAGGTAAAAGCTTGGGTGTGGATGGAGCTACCTTAAGAGCCAGAAACCCGCGTCTGATCTTCGCCCGCCTAGATGCCTTTGGCCCCAAATCGGATCGCCCGGCCTACGATATCGTCTTGCAAGCCGAAACAGGGTTTTTATCTATGTCGGGTACCGAGGCGGGCGAGTTGTGTCGTATGCCTGTGGCCTTGATCGACATATTGGCAGCTCACCAGCTCAAAGAAGGTATACTTTTGGCTTTATTGCAGCGAGCTGAAACCGGGCAAGGAGCCACCGTTACGACTAACCTTTATGCCAGCGGCCTCGCTTCCCTGGCCAATCAAGCCACCAACTACCTGATAGCCGGGCATATTCCTCAGCCCATGGGTGTGCGGCATCCTAATATTGCACCCTATGGAGACCTCTTCGAGTTGGCTAATGGCGTACGTATCGTTTTGGCCGTAGGCAGCGACCGCCAGTTTGAGGCCCTTTGTCAAATGCTTGGATTAGAGCTTCATCCCGATTGGGAGACCAATGCAAAACGCGTTATGAACAGATCGAAGTTGATCGAAAAGCTCGGTGATATGCTAAAGTTATGGTCTTGGCCTGACTTTGAAAGAGCCGCCAATCGCGCACGTATCCCCTTTGGCCGAGTGCGTAACATGGGGGAGGTATTTGCCACGGCTCAGGCACAGGCACAGTTGCTGCAATATGAGAATGGGGATAGATCCGTGCGGACAGTTGCCTTTGAGATTAGTAACTAACTGAAGGCAATTGGCGTTTTATCATTATCTTACTTTGTAACTTCCATCACGTAGCTATGATAAGCGAAGAAGACATCTACTATGATTTAATGGATCATCCCAATGCGGATGTCATAGTAAGTCGTGCCCAGAAAGCACTGGAGGAAGAACAGCGAAAGCGTATGGAATTCCGGGAATGGCTGTCTCCTTCAGTCAAGGCTGAGTTTATCAACGGCGAGACGATCATACACTCGCCAAATAAGCGCGGGCATTTGGAAGTATCAGAAAATGCGCATCTTATCCTTTCTCTTTTTGTAAGAAAGCGCGGGTTAGGTAAGGTCTCTTATGAAAAGGCTCTAGTAGAAATAGGCCGGAATGACTTCGAACCCGACTTGTGCTTCTGGGAGACAGAAAAAACCAAAGATTGGGATGAGGATACGATGATTCATCCTGTTCCGAATCAAGGAGGGGTAGCTCTTATTTAAAAATAATATCCGCCGTGCAACCAGTAAGTAACCGCTCCATCATCTGGTCGATACTGAACCCCGGCTTGTATAGGGCCAGCAATAGTTAGCGTACCCAACTCAAGACCAAAACCCTGCATGGTCCCACTTTCTCGCTCTGGTACAAGGCTGAGGAAACGATCACTACTTAATATCCGTTCATCGTGGCGAGCGAATCGGCCGGCTTCGTAGCCGATGGTCGCAAAGAAATCGTCGCTGAGTTCGATTCGTACATCTAGTCCGGCTATGGCGTATGCATCGGCGGGTAGCTCCATGTAGCGGTAGCCATAGAGCTCGGTAAAGGCTAAATCGTCGGTAGGCTGGCGGCCTAGATAAAGGCTATTAACGAGTGTGCTTCCGGGACCGTTGAGGAGTCCGCCTTTTAATCGACCGATTAGGCTTACGTCTTTGCCTAAGGGAAAGACTTTGTCTATGTGAGCTAGTGCGCGCCAATTGGTACCCAATCTTCGATTACGCTCCTCGGTTTCGGGTAGTCTGCTGATAAGCCGACCATTGGCCGTGGTTTGCAGGTCGATGATGAATATAGAGCCCTGGCGCGGGTAGAAGGTGCGGTCGTAGGTATCGCGTATGAGACGCGCGCCGAGGGCAACTTCCGACCGAATTTCTGTTGCCTCGCCCGGCCTAAAGAAGCGTGGGTTGCGGCTCAGTCGATTGAGTCGCAGCCCGGCTTCCAGCGATCGGTTATTGCCTAAGCTGAAAATACCAGAAACGTTCAGGCGGTAGTCGATAAAGGTGAACTCCCCCGTCGGCTCACCGGCATCGAAGGTACGACCTGGGTAAAGGGCACCACTACTGAGTAGCCTCAAGCCAAGTCTAGGATTCGATCTGGTGTAGACCAAATACTCTAGCTGAGCGGAGGGATTGGGCGAGATCTTTAAATCGAGGGCCAGCAAACTACCACCGACCAGTAAATTCCTGGATGTAAGATTAGCCAAAAAACCGATGTCGTAGTCGATATCGTAATTTAGACTGAAGCGCGCTCGCCAGGGCGGATTGCCCTCAGCGTTGATGCGCAGCTCTCTGCCAGAAGCACTACCAGGAAGCAAATCGAAATCGATCAGGTCGAAGAAGCCAGTGCCGTAGAGTAAATTGATTTGTTTTTCGATTTGCTCTAGTGAAACGAACTCGTCCTCTGGCAGCTTCAAGAGCCTTTTTAAGATAGAGGCTGTCGTGGGGTCGTTGGCTGAAACAGTAACTCGATCAATCAGAAAGCTGTCTTGAGCCAACCTAGCGCACGGATTTCTTTTCATCGGCAGTTCGATGCCCATGCTGTCTAGTTGTCTAATTAGATCTGGGATTATCTGCTTGGCTGCTTTCGCTCCGCGCTCGATCAGGCTATCTGTTTCGTCGTAGCTCAGCGTATTGTAGGGTTCCAGCTCGGGCTCGATCAGGTAATTAGCCAGGGAAATTTCCAGCTCGGTACCATTGGCATTGATGAAGCTGGAGGTTTGAGAAACAATGCTAAGGGGCGAGTTGAGCTCGTCGCGGGTAAGTAGAGGCGCACCGACATTGACGGCTATGACATAGTCGGCCCCCATGGCTCTTACATCACTTACAGGTAAGTTGCGCACGACCAGCCCGTCTACTAATAGTTCGTCATTGAGTCCTGGCACAGGTGCGAATAAAGAGGGAATAGACATACTGGCGCGCAGTGCATTTCGCAGCGGACCTCTATCGAATACATAGGCCTGCCCATTTTCGAGATTGGTCGCTACTGCCCGGAAGGGTGTGCAAAGTGAGTCGAAATTTTCGATACCATGGGCATCTATAGTGCTGGTGGATAGCAAGGTCTGAATGCGCCTACCCCTAAGTAGTCCGCGCGGCACAGTCAGTTTTCCATCGATGATCGGCAAGCTGAGCTGATAGCGATCGCTACGCTGACGCTCTTCGATGGGTATGTACGCCCGCTCGGAGCCGTCGCTGAAGTAGGAATTCCAATCGAGGCCTCGAGCAAATTCAGCCAGTTCTTCGGCCTCATAACCTGTAGCGTACAGCCCACCGACGATGGAGCCCATGCTGGTACCGCTGATGTAGTGCGGATAGATACCCGCTTTCTCCAATTCCAGTAAGACGCCTATATGTGCCAGGCCTTTCGCGCCGCCTCCAGACAGGGTTAAACCGATGGTTGGTTGGGCCCAGGAGGCGCAGCAAAACACCAGTGGCCAAAAAGCCGACAGAAAAAACCTACTCATCGAGCAGGTTGCGGCCGTCCTTAATCAGGATAAAAGCATCGGATACGCCGAGATCGCGCCGGACTTGCCGGAGCTTGCTGTCGAGTTCAGCCTCTGACTCATATACCACAGAGGCACCTACGCGTGTGAGCCCGTCTGCCCGTCGCGTGTAGACTTCGTAGCCGGCATTTCTCACCCGTCGAACGGCTCTGTCTACATTGGATTGATTGCCGAACTGGCCAACGGCTATGACTGCATTTTTACCGACTGTAGCAAATCGATCAGCCGGTGGTGGTTCTGGGTTTCTTGTATCGCTATCATCTGAGGTACCGACGGTGGCGGGGTCTGGCTGATAGCTGCTGTCATTGCGATCTTGATCGTCGGTTCTGGGGCTGCCATCGGGTATGCGGGTGAAGGCATCGTCTGTTGGTGCTTCTGCTCGAGTAGCCGGAACATCATTGGCTGCTCTCGATCTTGGGCTTGGTTCTGAGCTGTCTGAGAATGTGCGATCGATCAAAAATCCGGCTAAGAGAAGAAGCAAGGTAGCCGCTGCCAGCCAGAGAATGAGCTGCTTCCGGCGCTCTTGGGTGTCGGATTTTTGAGTGGGAAGCGGCTTGGGGGTAATCGTAGGGTTTAGTGTGGGCTTCAGCGTGGGTGCGGCGGCTGTCTTAGGTGGCAAAGCTTGCTCGGCTGGCCGCCTGATGATGCTTTCTACTTGGACTTCGGGCAGGCCAAAATGTACTTTTGATAGATTTTTCCCACTGGGTGTAAACTTGATCTTATCCTCAAAATTTTTGCGCAGCATGCCTAAGCCAGCTAGGTTCACCTGCTGACCATCATTGATGCGATCGAGTATGTTTTGGGCATAATGCTGCACACTAGATTGAGCAGCGTCAGCACTCATTTGGTGCTGATCGCGCAGATGCTGTACTAAATACCCGTCGTCGAGCACCAGATTTTCATTAAAAGTAACTCGACTGCCCGGTGCCTGCACCCTACCACCAATCTGGTCGACTACGGCCGCGGCTTCGGTTAGCTCAAAGGTCCCGATGCCGGGTAGGCTCACTCGGCTACGGTCTATGAGTACACTGATAAGTTCGGTGGTCCAGTCTTTGGCCATAGTGTGAAGGTACGATGAATGTCATAATCTCTTCCACACACCACAACAACGCCTTCCCGCGTGTTCTTTTGGTATACTTTTATGCCAGATGATAGCAGAACAGACTATAACAAGACAAACTTCGGCCCAACTTTTCGATGAGGCCAAACGGTATTTTCCCGGAGGAGTCAATTCGCCAGTGCGCGCATTCAAATCGGTAAGCGGGCCGCCACTCTTTATTAAAGAAGGGCAGGGCAGTAGGCTCTACGACGAAGATGGCAACACCTTTCTTGATTTTTGTTGCAGCTGGGGGCCGCTTATTCATGGGCACAATAATGTCTACATACGCGAGCGCGTCATGGAAACAGTGGCCAAGGGAACCAGCTTCGGAACCCCCACCCGCCACGGCAACCAGATCGGCCAGCTGATTATAGAAAACCATCCGTATCTGGAAAAGCTGCGGTTCGTCAGCTCGGGTACCGAGGCAGTTACCTCGGCATTGCGATTAGCCAGAGGTGTGACGGGCAAGAGCAAGATCATCAAATTCGAGGGTTGCTATCACGGCCATGTAGACAGTCTTTTGGTGAAGGCGGGCAGCGGTTTGGCGACTTCTGGGATTAGCACTTCCGCAGGTGTGCCCCCTACCACAGTGGCCGACACCTTAGTACTGCTACTCAACGACTACGAAGGATTAGATAGAACGCTGGCTGAGCAGAGTGACGATATAGCCGCCATCATCATCGAGCCTATTCCTGCCAATAATGGGCTACTCTTACAAGACCGAGCTTACCTACAATATATTCGTGAAAAGGCAGACGAATATGGGGTGTTACTTATATTCGACGAGGTTATTTCCGGCTTTCGGGTTGGCTTCAGCGGAGCAGCTGGTCACTACGATGTGAAGCCCGATATCCTCACTTTCGGGAAGGTGATCGGTGGCGGTTTTCCCGTAGGTGCCTATGCGGCCAGTGCGGAGATTATGAGCCATATAGCTCCTGAAGGCCCCGTCTATCAGGCCGGTACGCTAAGTGCCAATCCCGTAGCTATGGCCGCAGGTAAAGCGGCTTTGGAGCTGTGTCTTGAAAATGGGTTCTACGAAGGCCTGGCCCAGAAAACAGAGCGGTTAGCGGCAACCCTTGAATCTTATGCCCACTCCAAAGGCTATCCGCTTCAAGTGGTGCGCGTTGGTTCCATATTCTGGTTAGCTTTCGGACACGAGCGTATACAGCGGGCCGACCAAATCGATCCTGAATCCATGAAGTACTTTAAGCGATTACACCACGAGCTGTTGCAGTCGGGTATTTATCTGGGACCGAGTGGGTATGAGGTCGGTTTCGTTTCGGGTGCGCATACCGACGCCGACATAGATGAGGCCATCGATAAGATGACGCGAGCTTTTGATCTGGTGTTTTAGTGAATAGTTTTGGTTTTGGTGTTTCTTGCGGTCGGGTTCGTATAATCCCAACCGCAAGAAACACCAAAACAATCATCTGGTGATCAAAATCCCCGCCTACAAAAGGTGGCTTTCCTACCTCTGGGAGCAACAGCTCGAAGCCACTAGCAGTGCGTACAATCCGTATCTGGTGGTGAGCCTAGTGCGCGGGCGAATACAACTGACGGCCCAGAATGCCATTTACAGCTTCGGAGACTACTACCTCAACTTCAGAAAGGTTTTTCAAGCTATCGATCTGAGTTTGCTACCCGGGCATGCGCGTGTGCTTGTACTCGGTCTAGGATTAGGGAGTATACCGCAAATGCTGGAAGGTCTCTACCTGCGGAAGTACAAATATGTGACGGTCGAAATCGACCCGGTGATCGTACAGCTCGCACAAGATTATGTGTTGCCGAAGTTGAAGTCTAGCATAGAGGTCGTCAATACAGAGGCCCAAATATTTTTGGATTTAGATAAACGTCGCTTCGACTTGGTTTGTATGGATGTGTTTCAGGATGCGACCATTCCCAACCATCTCAATACGGAAGATTTCGTAGAGCAGCTAAAATCGCATCTGAATCCTGGTGGATTGGTCATTTACAACTGCCTGGCCAATACTCGATTGAAGAGAGAAAAAGCTCAGAGATTCTTTGATGATCACTTTCTACCGGTTTTTCCGCAGGCAACTATTATCGATACGGGCGGAAATTTTATGCTGGTGAGCGACCAGAAATTTGTGGATTGATTGGCAGCATCTTGTTACTTTCGCTCATCACCGAATTCTAGTAACCATGAAATCAGCACGTGCTTGCCTGGAGTGCGAAATCGAATTGACGGGTAGGACGGACAAAAAGTTCTGTTCGGATATTTGCCGTTCGGCCTACCACAATCGGGTCAATGCCGAAAATACAGCTTTCATCAGGTCGATCAATAAGATATTGCGCGACAACCGAAACATTTTGGCCAAGCTCAATCCCTCCGGTAAGGCACGAGTGAGGCGCGAGCGCATACTCGATCATGGCTTTAAGTTTCGATACTTCACCAATCAGTATTCTACCCGTGGTGGTAAGATGTACCATTTTTGCTATGACCAGGGCTATTTGGTCGAAGATGGTGATTGGGTGACGCTGGTAGTCAGGCAAGAGTATGTGGAATAAATAAACGCTTATGCTACCTAAAAATGATCATATTTTAGTCGGTATTGTGGCCGGTTTACTAGTGCCTTTCGTGGCGTATGCCGTCTTGATCCAGGTCAGTGACTGGCTAAGCGGTGCCTATGGGCGATCAGTTACTTTTACACCTCGTACGCTGGCCTTGGTCGGTATTTGTGCGAATGTACTGGTAGTGGCGCTCTTCCGTCAGCGGTATTTTAATAAGGCGATCAAGGGTGTTTTTGTGGTGACGATGGTGCTGGCTGCGGTATGGTTCTATCTGTACGGGCTGAATCTGTTTAAGAGCTAGCCTAAAAGATAATCGTCCAGAATTGCTATTTTTGGTACTTTCTGGACGATTATAATTTCATCTATGCAAAAATTGATTGGTAGAGAAGCAGAGATCGCTGTACTCCGAGGGCTCCTCAAAACACCCGAATCTGAATTTGTAGCGCTGTACGGTCGTAGAAGAGTTGGTAAGACTTTTCTCATCAACCAAGTTTATAAGGATGTAATCAAATTTGAGGTAACCGGGCTCAATAAAGGCGGGAAAAATGCCCAGCTAGAGAACTTTATGACTCGGCTTAATGCAAAGTTGCTAGAGATTGGGGAGAGCCAAATGGAAGCCGATAGTTGGCTTCGAGTCTTCTTTTGTTTGCAGACATACTTTGAGAAATTAAATTGGTCTGGGAAGGCTGTAATTTTTATCGATGAACTACCGTGGTTAGCTACACCGAAATCAGGATTTCTGACTGGCCTGGAGAATTTTTGGAATAGTTGGGCATCAAAACGAGCGGATATCATCTTAGTAGTGTGCGGGTCGGCAGCCTCCTGGATGATCAGTAAGATTGTACGTAGCAGAGGGGGCCTGCACAATCGGATAACAAAGCGGATAAGGCTTTTACCATTTACGCTCAAAGAGTCGGAGGCCTTCCTTGTTAGTCGAAATGTGCAGCTTGATCGCTATTCTATTCTTGAGCTTTATATGGCCATGGGCGGAATACCTCATTACTTAAAGGAGGTAGAACGCGGTAAAAGTGTTGCCCAGAATATAGACGCCATTTGCTTTTCAAAAGACGGACTTCTACGCGACGAGTTTCCAAATTTATATGAGGCATTGTTTTATAAAGCGGATAGATACGTCAATATTGTTAAGGTACTGGCCAAAAAGCCAAGTGGACTGGAACGAGCAGAGCTACTAAAGAAAAGCAATCTAAGTACCGGCGGAACGACAACCCGAATACTAGAAGCACTCGAAGAATCTGGATTTATTCAAAAACGACGACTTCCTGGCCCAAAAAGGAATGGGGTCATTTTTAGTCTTGTCGATCCATATTCAGCGTTTTATTTGAAGTTCATAGAGCCCAAAAAAAGTACGGCGAACGGGGGATGGAAAATGATGTCGGCTACTCCATCCTGGAGAAGTTGGGCTGGTTTTGCCTTTGAGCGCATCTGCTTGGCGCACATTGATTCAATAAAAACTTCGCTCGGAATTTCTGGGGTCTACACGGAAAGTTATGCTTGGCGTAGCGAAACTACTCAAGTCGATCTGGTCATGGATAGAGCAGACCGGGTTATTAACCTTTGGGAAATAAAATTCTCTGCAGGCCAATACACCATCGATAAAGCTTACTCGGTAAATTTGAGGAATAAGATAGAGTCGTACAAGGATAGCCTTAGGCCCAGGAAAAGTGTCTTTTTGAGTATGCTCACTACTTTTGGAATAAAAGAAAACCAGTACAGCAATTCTTTAGTAGAAGTCAGCTTAACAATGGACGATTTGTTCAACTAATCATTGCTTTTGTATAGCTGCACCTCAGCGGCATACTCTAACTAAAGAAGAGCCAACTAACAAAAGTCAATCGGCTCTTCCGTGTGGTTCCTTATCGAGATTTAGACAGGGTGTCTTCATATCGCGTTAACTGCGGGGAGTTTGTCGGAACCCTATGATTTCGCAAACAATTCATGAGATTGATGCTTCCAAAATAGGAAATAGTGTAATAGTTGCTACAAATTCGGTCGTTTAATGATTCTTATGATACAAAGGTAACTTTATCGTTGAGCTACCCAAATAAAATTAACAGTTCATACCCCTGCGCTTAGGAAGCGGTGTCTCTGGGCAGGAAAGCGGGGGTTTTTTAAGAGGGAAGTGGTTGTGTAGAGTGACTCAATGTACGCGACACAATCACTTTAAAAGCTATGCGAATCGCTCAGCTTGTGCTTGGAGCCGACTCAGTGCTTTTTCATTAGTCAGTTTATGACTACTGGGCACCAAACTCACATAGCCGGCTTCTAAGGCGGCTACATCTGTATCTGGTCGGTCGTCTTCATTGACAAACCTGCCAGTAAGCCAGTAGTATTTGCGTCCTCTGGGATCTTGGCCCGATGCGTATTCTTCCGTCCAGTAGGCTTCGGCCTGGCGGCAGGGTTTGATGCCTTTGATCTCATTCAGGGGTAACTTGGGGATGTTGACATTGTAGAGGTGCCCATCAGGCATACCTTGTTCTAGCACATCTTTTATAAGCTGTGCAGCTATAGCTTTTGAGGCTGTAAAATCAGCATCGGCACTATAGTCTAATAGGCTGAAACCTACACTGGGTATGCCTTCTATACTGGCCTCCATAGCAGCAGATAGGGTACCGCTGTACAGAATATTGATGGCTGCATTAGAGCCGTGATTGATACCAGATACACACAAATCAGGCGTTCGGCCGTCGAGAATAATCGACTTAGCCAACTTGACACAGTCTACGGGGGTACCACTACACTCATAAGCCTCGAAGTCGGGAAATGCCTGAGACTCTTTTACAAAAACGGGCATATTGAGGGTCAGAGCATGACCCATAGCAGATTGCGGGGAATCGGGCGCAATAATGATCAGGTCGCCGAGTGGCACTGCCGCTTCTACCAGGGCTGCAATACCACCGGCTGTAATGCCGTCGTCATTTGTCACTAGGATCAATGGGCGTTTATTCATGTCAGGGTATTGTTGTTTTTTGATGATTTGAAATTTTACATGAAAACCACCTAAGAGAATCCTTGTTGCTAAATTGTGGGTAATAACTTTTCAGCAAACATGACAACGCCCTCTCTTTTCGGCAAGAAAGGGGTACTGATCGTAAACCTAGGCACACCAGACGAGCCTACTCGCGGAGCCGTGTACCGCTATTTGCGTCAGTTTTTGACCGATGGACGAGTGCTCGATGTGCCATGGGTGCCCAGGCAGTTGCTCGTTCAGGGTATCATCGCTCCGCTGCGGTCAGGTCAATCGGCAAAAGCCTATAAGGAACTTTGGACCGAAGAAGGTAGCCCCTTAAAATTTTATGGCGAACGAATCGCCAAAGGCGTACAAACCCGCCTGGGCGAGGACTTTATCGTTAAGCTCGCCATGCGCTACCAAAAGCCCAGTATAGAAAAGGCACTCAAAGAACTACGCGAAGAGCAGGTGGCTGAGATCATTGTCTTCCCCATGTTTCCGCAGTATGCTGGTGCCACTACGGGTAGTGTGCACCAAGAGGTCATGCGTATCGTAAGTAAATGGCCCAATATTCCCAACCTCAAGCTGATCAATTGCTACTACGACGATCCGGCTATGATCGAGCTTTATGCGCGCAATGGCCGTGCATTCGATCTCGACAGCTACGATCACATCTTTTTCAGCTACCACGGCCTGCCGACCAGCCAGCTCAAAAAAGCCGATGATGGCAACCACTGCCAAAAGGTAGATGGGTGCTGCGCTTACATCGGTCGCCACAACCAATTTTGTTATGGCGCGCAGTGCCACGCGACAAGCCGAGCCATCGCCGCCAATCTCGGTCTGAGCCCAGATCGATATACGACCACTTTCCAGAGTCGTTTGGGTCCGGTACCCTGGCTTAAGCCCTACACCATAGACGAGCTGAAAAGCCGCGCCAAGGCCGGTGCAAAAAAAATCCTGTGTTTTAGCCCAGCCTTTGTTGCCGACTGTCTGGAGACCATCATCGAAATTGGCGAAGAGTACCAAGAAGAGTTTGAAGAGCTAGGTGGCGAGCGTATCGACCTTGTCCCCAGCCTTAATGACGACCCGACTTGGATGGATATTATCACTGATCTGGTCAAAGCTCAGGCGTGCGTGCTCCAGCCTACTTCGTAAGTGGCATAGGCACCGAGGTTGGCAAAACCGTCATCAGCAGCATACTCGTAAAATCGTGGCAAGCCGATTATTGGAAGCCTGTACAATGTGGTGATCTCGATTATACCGATAGCCATAAAGTAGCCAAGTGGGCTGAGGCCACACCAGCGCGAATTCATCCCGAAAGGTATCGTCTTCAGATGCCCGCCAGCCCGCACCTGGCTGCTGAGCGTGAAGGGGTAAATATCCAGATATCAGATTTCGAGCTTCCCGAAACGGACAAAACACTCATTGTAGAAGGTGCTGGCGGGCTACTCGTTCCACTCAATGCGCAGCACACCATGCTTGACTTGATAGCACGTTTGAATATACCCGTTCTTTTAGTCTCACGTCATTATCTTGGGAGCATTAACCACACGCTGATGAGTATCGAGGCTCTGCGCATGCGTGATATTCCACTGGCCGGGCTGATTTACAATGGCGATGATGAAGGAAAGGATACGGTGGAGATCGTAAAAAAACTAACAGGTATAGCTCCCGTATTAGAAGTAGGAGATCTAAGCTTGGAAAATTTTTCATTTCTGCTGCCGAAGGCAGCAGAAATGAAAATCTAACTCTCTATTCCATATTGCTCTTTCGTAGGGGCCGTAAACAGCCGCTGCATTTTTCCATGCACTTGCAAGCCTTGCTTCTGAAAGCCCCACAAATTCGTGCGGGCCCAGCCCATATCTTGCAGATCAGAACTCAGGGCCTGTACATCCCACTGGGCATCGTGGCGGTCTATATTGCTATCGATTTTGAGATACCGATGCTCTCCGTCGGTTTGGTAGTACCATACGCCACTATGGGTCCAGTCTTGCCAGTGGCCGGCGGTATAGGTGCCGTCTGCCTCGAATTTAAACCACTGTCCTTTGCCGCCCTTGCGCTGGGGTATACTGGCTTCGCCATCGTGATAGAACTCGAAGACCCAAAAGCCATCGAGCAGCTGAGATACGATGCTTTCGTTCGTATTGGGCGGTAGTGCTTTACCGTATGCCCCCAGCGGGGTCTGAGCTGCCTGTATCAGATTGCCGGGTAGCCTGGGGTGGGAGTAGATCGGCTTGTACTTGGCCGTATCACCGGCAAATGGGTTGGGGAGTAAGGCTTCATTAGCAGTAGCCGTACTGTTGTTTTGAGTAGTATTATCAGTGGACTGATCGTCATCGCAGGCTACGAATAGAATGGCTATTAACGCGAGATAAATGAGTTTCATGGGAAAGAATTAAAACCCAAAGTTACAACCTACCCAATCTCACACCAAACCGCAGGCCGATCATAGCCGCAAACCGTATTTCATCATAGCGCGTGCGTACGATGTGCGTATTCCAAGGCTGCATATTCGAGAGCTCATCGTCGGTAAGCTGGGTCCAGTGAAGGACTAAGGTTGGGCCAATGAAGGCCGAAATGGTAGGATCAATGGCAAAGTCCCAGCTGTGTCTGAAGTGTAGGAACAGATTGAGCCGGTTCGTCCAGCGAGCACCTCTACTCCCGTGGCTGATAACAAATTCAGAGGAGGTGCGAAACGCCCCCAGCTCGTTATCTGCCCGGTTTTTCCAGCCGAAGCCATAGCCGATGCTCCATATCGGCTGGCGCACGCGGTCGTCTTGGCCGATGCGTCTGATATTGCGCAAACCCACACTCAGCTCTACGATATTATAAAACCGGTAACTACCGAATTTTAGGTTGCCCGACCAGGCCTGGGTCATATCGCGGGCGATCTCGGCTACATTATAGCCACGCTTGACAAAATTGAGCAACCCGAACGACCGCCCAGCTACCGTATCGGCTACGTTGATCAATCCGATCTGCCCACCGGTTACCTCACCGCTAAAATTGATCAATCCGATCTGCCGTTTGGCACCTGCACCGCTCACATTTAGCCCCAGGCTATACTGTCGCCCAACCTGCGTACGGGTAAAATTGAGCAGTCCGCTGACCTGGGTGCCATCCAGACTGCGGGAGCTGACATTGGCCAGTCCGGCTATCTGAAAACCACTGCCCAGGGCTGTTAGATTAAACAGTCCGGCAACCTGTACACCTGTCAGTCGGCGACGTGCGTAGTTCATACCCAAGGCCATCTGCAGACCGAGGGCCTCTTGCTCGACACCATTGAAAAGAATTCCGAATTCGGCCCCGTTCAAACCGCCATTGAGTCCGGCGGGCAGATTCAGCGACACGCTGTTGATGTATCGCCTCGGCTTGATACCGTTGGTACTCAGGCCAGGCATAAGACTAAACTGGCCGAGCCTTCGCTTCAGTGCCGGGTTGCGGTTCAGGGTGTCGGTGCGCACGCGGGGCATGCGATTTGGGCGCTTTACACCTCTGGTTTTTGTAGTCTCGATCAGGGGCGGGGGTGGGGGCAGGGACTCGAATTCGGCATCGGTATAGCCATTGTCCGCTAAATCGGCCAGCAATGTCGAATCTACATTTGGGGGAGGTGTCGCTTCGGTAATAGGTTCCTCTATTTGCACTTCCGCAGGTGGGAGGTCTTCGGGTTTGCGCTCATTTTCTCGCAAGCTCAACAATTCGTCAGCTCGCCTTTGGTTGTAGCGAAGCAGTACGCGAGTATCCCGACGCCTGAATTCGATAGCCGTCTCAGCGAATAGTAGTTGCAACCCCTGATCCAGGTCGATCAGGCCCGAGCGGGCAGAAATCGTCTGACTGAGTATTTCGCTACTTTGACTGTAAACGAAGTCAAGGTCATATCTCCTGCCGAGGTCTTCCAGTACTTCGGTGAGGGGCTCTTCACTATAGCTGTAGCTGATGTATTCTGGGGCAGCAGCACATAGAAAACCCAGATGGGTAAAGAATACGACCTGCGGAAGTACCAAGTAAAAAACCCATTTTCGGTAAGGCAGACCGACCTCAAAAAAGTCGCTTATTGCTAAAAAGAATCGGGTGGGCATGGGGGGTTAAATCATTGCGACACACAGGAGCCAGCTATGAAAACCGTATCCTTTTCTATGCGGAATTGAAGGCCATCGTCGAGGAAGAAATTCAGCTCGGCCAGGGCTTCTTCTAGTCCGCTCGTTCGCGAAGCTACGACCTCTTCGCCGGGTTCGAGTGGGCAATCGACCAAGCTAGCTTCCTCAAAGACGAACGCTCGACCGAAGTAGTTGGTCAGCACAGCTGTGGCCTCGGAAAGTGGCTGACCGTTGCCCAGACTGATCGATTCTTCCAGCCAGATGCTGGGTTCCGATTCTATACTTTCGACTTGTTCCAGCTTCTGATTTTGTGCGCTATAGTTAACAACTTGCCCTGGCGTCAGCTCTACCTTCTGGTTTTGTGCCGCCACGGCCACCTTGCCCGTACTGACCGATACTTCTACTTGCTGGTTCGCATAGGCGCGGATGTTGAAGCTGGTGCCAAGTACGCGGGTTTCCACCTCGCCGGTCTGAACAGTGAAGGGCTGAAGCGGATTTCTCTCCACCTCGAAGAATGCTTCGCCTTTTAGTCTGGTTTGTCTCGGCTCGAACGGTTGGGCATAGGCCAGCTCAGAGTTGGTATTGAGCCAGACCTGACTGCCGTCGGGCAGTTTTATTTGGCGGGGCGCTCTACCCTCATTGAGGACGGTTGCCCATTCCGTTTCCGTGGTTTGGTCGGCATTCAAGAGCCACCATGTTCCGATGGCCAATCCGGTCAATACTGCCGCCACCCAATACAATCGACGGCTGTAAACCGTGCGCAAGGGAGTGGGTTTTGCATCCACCGACTGACCAAATAGCTTGTCTTCAACGCTAGCCCAGGCGGCATCTACATCTACCTCCAGCTCAGATTCTGGCGGATCGGCTGCGCGCCATATCTTTTCGAGTTGATCGATCTCAGCCTGACTCAGATCAGATTCATTGGGCTTCTCGCCACTGTTTTTCCAGTATTGTATCCATTTTTGGAGCATATGCAATTGGGCAGCTATAGCATGGTTTAAAGTGGAGTACTTAGAGCTATCCGAGACAAAGATGCGGATGATTTAGCCTTACCCCTACGCTTGGCTTAGAAATATTTTAAGGGATTGTTAAATTTCTTCGCTGCTTTTACAAATTCTTCCACCAAGTCTTGCGAAGTAATTTGCCGCTCGTATTCTGGCAGTCCGGGAAGGCCCATGTATACTTGTTCATTTTTATGCTGCATCGGGCTTAAGTGCCGACTGAAGGCCGTGGCGTGATATTCGTTGGGCTGAGTAGACGACAGAAAATCGGTTAGGTTGTCAGGAGTCAAACCGCAGCCGGGTAAAATTGTGATGCTGTCTTTTGATCTTTCGATCAGTTGCTTGATCAGGTCTTTGCCCTGGGGTGCTGTTTCCACCTGTCCTGATGTGAGTACGCGATCTACTCCGATCTCTATCAATTGATCCAATGCCCGATGGGGGTCTGCGCAAACATCGAAAGCCCGATGAAAGGTTATTTGTAGTGGCTTTGCCAGCTCTACTAATTTTCTGGTTCTGGCTTCATCAATGGTTCCATTAGTGTTGAGCATTCCAAAGACCACGCCCGTTACGCCAAGCTCTTTGCATATGGCTATGTCGTCTTGCATGGAGGCGAACTCGTAATGATCGTAGTAAAAATCACCGCCCCTGGGTCTGATCATGACCATAATAGGTAGATCGACGGCTTTTACACAGGCCTGTATGGTGCCGTAGCTGGGTGTGATGCCGCCTACGGTCAGTGCGGCACAAAGCTCTATTCGATCGGCTCCGCCAGCTTGTGCAGCTATAGCGCCTGCTACTGACTGTAGGCATACTTCGAATAGAGGGCGGCGTCTATTAGGCGATATATGGCTCAACGGTTATTGCTGTAGTGCGAAGCGACGATCATCTCGTTATCGATTTCTTGGCTGTAGGCGGCATATCCGAAGCCAGGCTGGATACAGTAGCCGCCATGACGACCGTATTTGTCGAGTGCGATGAAGCCTACTTGAATATCTTTCCAATCCGGATTTTTAGCAACGACGCGTTCTACGGCAAGCTTGCAGGCTTGGGTGGGGGAGTGACCTTGCCGCATCAGTTCGACCACCAGAAAACTACCACAGGCTCTTATGACGGCTTCGCCCCAGCCGGTGGCGGTGGCCGCACCTACTTCGTTATCTACATACAGCCCAGCTCCGATGATGGGTGAGTCACCCACGCGGCCGTGGTATTTGAAACCGGCGCCGCTGGTGGTGCAGGCACCCGAAAGATTACCTTGCTTATCGAGGGCCAGCATGCCGATGGTGTCGTGATTTTCGACATTGATGGGGGGCTGGTAGCCGTGGTCTTCGGCCAGCCATTTTCGCCAGGCTGCTTCACTTTTTTGGGTCAGTAGATTAGTCAGCGGCATGCCTTGTGCCTGCGCAAACTGCCTGGCACCATCACCGACCAGCATGACGTGGGGCGTGCGCTCCATGACCCATCTGGCGACTCTTACAGGATGTGCAATGTCTTGAATAGCGGCCACGCTACCACAGTCGCCAGCGGCATTCATGATGCAAGCGTCTAGTGTGACTATGCCGTCTCGGTCTGGCCTGCCGCCTATTCCGACGGTCATATTGGTAGGGTCGGCTTCGGTGATCATCACACCGGTTTCGACGGCGTCTAGGGCAGAGCCGCTGGTAGAAAGTACATTCCAGGCACCTTGATTGGCAGCTAGCCCTGCCCGCCAAGTCGAGATAACGACTGGCGCTTGGGTAGCTATATTACCTTCATCTGCCAAGCCAGACTCGCCTTTGATGCAGCTACTGGCCAGAAAGGGGATTCCGCCAAGTGTAGCAAGTAGTTCTCTTCTATTTAAAATGACTCGATTATTTGGCAGAAAGGTATGAGTAATAATTCTTTTCAAAAGAGCGAAGCTCTTTTGAAAAGAATTATGTTTAGAGCGTAATGCAGAGAAGATTTAATCTTTTTTCTATCCGAGTCAGTCGATTATCACGGCATTTGGTACTGCTACAGCCACTGCGCCTAGCATGGTGGACTGATGGTATGCTACTTTTTCTGGATCTGATCATGCTATTCGACCTATATGAATGGAGCAGTAATTTGCTATCGCCCAATACGAGGAGGCTCCGACCTGCGGAAGTACAAATATTAAAAACGGTCTATGGGAATGCCCTGCCCTACAGTCATATTCGCATAGATGAGCGCGCACATCTGGGACCGCGCCAAAAGCGCTTTTGCTATGTGAGTTTTCACACCATAAATAGTTGGGGGCCTATGCACGATGCGCTGCTGATACACGAGGCCATGCATGTGTGGCAGTATGTGCATTATGGTGCTTTGTATATTGGTGAAGCTGTACGAGCGTGGTCAAGTGAGATGGGGTATAATTATGGTGGAGGGGAGTACCTGCGCAGCCACGCAAGTATATCGAATTTCAACTTCGAGCAGCAAGCCGATATTATGGCCGATGCTTTTCGTGTGATGCATGGCGGTCGGGCTTATTGGTCGCCAGATAGTAGCTGCCTGGAAGACTTCGAGCCTTATGTGACGGAGGTGAAAAATCGATCTTTACCGGGCTATTATAGCTATAGTGGGTAAGCCAACAATGTCTACCTTTGCCGCATGGCGGAAACTCTCTCCATCATCATTCCGGCCTATAACGAGGCGGCGACCATCCATCTCATACTCGATAAAGTGCGAGTGGTAAAGCTCATCGGCGGCTTGCAAAAGGAGGTGATCATCGTGAATGACGCCAGTACCGATGATACGCCTGGTGCTGTGGCCCGATACCAAGCCGAGCATGCCGATTTTCCGATCAGCTACTACGATCAGCCCTACAATATGGGCAAAGGAGCGGCCCTGCATCGCGGCATAAAAGAGGCCACGGGCAAGTGGCTGATCATACAAGATGCCGATCTGGAATACGACCCCGAAGAGTACAATATTTTGCTCAAACCCGTGCTGAACGGCTTCGCCGATGTCGTCTATGGCAGCCGATTTATGGGGGGTAAGCCACACCGCATCCTCTTCTTTTGGCACTCGATCGGCAACCGCTGGCTGACTTCGCTGAGCAATATGCTGACCAACCTCAACTTGACGGATATGGAGACCTGCTACAAGCTATTCGAGACCAAAATGGTGCAGTCGCTGAGCCTGCACGAGCGACGATTCGGCTTCGAGCCCGAGGTGACGGCCAAGATCAGCCGCATACCCAAAGTACGCATCTACGAGGTGGGTATCAGCTATTATGGCCGGACCTATGAGGAGGGCAAAAAGATCAACTGGAAAGACGGGTTTCGCGCCATCTGGTGCATTTTGAAGTACAACATCTGGTCTAAGCGATAGTGCTGAGTGTTTGTATACCGACGTATCGTTTTTTTGTACTTGCCTATCTGCCTCAGGCAGATAGGCAAGTACTGACAGAGGACTTTTCCAGTACACCTGTTTTTGGCCAGCTACAGAATCTATACGCCCAGCTAAAAAGCAGCGGCATCGAATTCGAGTTGCTCGTCTACGAAGATGCTTCGCCCGAGCCTTACCCGAGTCAAAATAAGCGAGTCACGGAGCTGGGCCCCGAAGTCGAGTACCGTCTGCTCGACAGCAATTTAGGTCGAGCGGCCATCCGCAATTTGCTGGCGCGCGAGGCCAAGTTTCCCAACTTACTCTTTCTCGATGCCGATAGTGGTTTTTTGGATGGTTTTGTGGCGGGCTATCTGCCATATATCGATTCGGAATTGAAGAAGGTCGTATCGGGCGGTCGAGTATATCCTGCTAAAGAGAGGTTAGCTCCTCAATTTTGGCTGCACCAACGCTATGGCCAAGATCGAGAAAAGCTAGATGTCAATGCCTCAGGCGACAAGTGCTACATGGGTTTTCAAACCAACAATTTTTTGGTGCCTAGATCGCTTATGCTTCGCCATCCATTCGAGGAGTCTCATGCTGGTTATGGCCACGAGGATACGCTCTGGGGCTGGCAGTTGCGCGATTTGGGTGTGGCTGTGGAGCGGATCGATAATCCCGTCATTCACCTCGATCTGATGCCCGCTGAGGTGCTCGTTCAAAAGCAGCTAGAAGCTGTAGATAATCTGAAAAAGCTAGAGGCGATCTACCCTAATTTGCCTACCAGATTAGGAGGTTTCGCTCTGAGGTGGAGATGGGCAAAGTGGTTGTTGATACCCGTTTTGAGCGTGATCGAGCCAATAGCCAGGCGTCGTCTTTTGAAAGATAGGGATGCGTCGATCTACTGGCTGGATTTGTTGAAGCTACGTAGATACTGGAAGTAATTTGAAAATCGAAGATTTTCAAATTACTTCCAAACTCGTTGCTGGCACCCACCCTCTTCTACC
This sequence comes from Bacteroidota bacterium, assembly GCA_039025055.1. Taxonomy (GTDB): domain Bacteria; phylum Bacteroidota; class Bacteroidia; order Chitinophagales; family Saprospiraceae; genus Neolewinella. The sequence continues at coordinate 74,976 of JBCCPC010000009.1, forward strand.
ATTATCCAACTCGATCTTCCGGTAGCCGGCGAAGGCATCGACGATTCGGGCGCGCAGGCCTTCATAGGCGGTCATTTCGTAGGTCGCATCGGCTTCGGGCGCAGCGACCATATCCACTTGCTCGACGACGATGATGGCCATGTCGTCTTGCAGCATGCGTGACTGCCGCCAGTTGCCCAGCCATAAAAATAGACCGAAAAGCAGCAGGGAAAACACCGCAGCTGGCGGTATCCAAAATCGTCTACGTTCCGTCATGCTATTTCGTCTGAATACCCACCAAGCCCCCAGCCCGATCGCCAACCACCAGCATAGCATACCTAGCCATTGTGTTCCGCGTGATCCCATTCGGCTGCTCAGCCAATCGGCCCAGCGCCAAAGAAAAAACTCTGGGAAGCGCGTAAGCTGCAAACTCATATCCGCCTCGGCTATGGCCAGATTATTTTTCAGCCGTTTGCTACCAGGTTGAAAGCGGAGCCCCCGCTCATAAGCCAAAATCGCGCGCCCCAGCTGCTCATCGGCCAGGTAAGCATTGCCCTGATTGATGAATAAATCGGTAGACCGATAGCCCAGATCGTAGACCGATTGATAATGACTCGCTGCTGTAGCCCAGTTTTCGGCTTCTTCGGCAGAGTGGGCCAGCACCAGCAAGCTATCGGCTGGCGAGGCGGCCTGCAGCAGACCGATAAGTAGCAGGGCTATATGTGTTAAGAGGAAGCGCAAGGCATGCAAAGATAAGCATCTCTATCCCGCTTTCCACGGGATGGAATCCCGTGGATAAGATGTGCGTCCCCGGGGGACTAGCTGCTAGTCCCCCGGGGACGCACATCTTGGCGATGGGTTTCAACCCATCGCCCCGTCAGGGCACTTCAACCCATCGCCCCGTCAGGGAACTAACCCATCGCCACGCTAGGAGACTATCCATCTCACCCCATCAAAACTTAATCTGCACCCCAGCTATCAAATACTGCCCTAAATTATTATTCCGCTGTTCGATCAGCGCAAAAGGGGTCTGCTGCCGATCCAGCGTTTGGTTTTGATTGAGCAGATCGCCGGCTCGCAGCTCGATCAGATGCTCCTGCTTGGCAAATGGCTTCCAACCGATATGTGCTTCGGTTTGGGGTATCCAGTTGGGATCGAGGCTAGCACCAGCAAAACGATCTGCCTGTACCAGAAAGCCCACTTGCCACCTTTCACCAAAGCTGCGCTCGAATCTCGTGCTTAGGCTAAAACGCTTGAATAACAAGTCTTCTACCTGCGCCATTGAGCCATTTCGCTGCCGCTGCCAGCTGGCGCCCAATTCCCAAAAACCGGTATCGCCGAAGTTCATGACCAGCTTGATATCGTATCGGTAGCTACTCGACCTCAGTTGGCCGTCCAGAGGTAGCTCGGCCAGCCGCTGAAAGTGGCTATGCGTCAACTCGATGCGATCGAAGAGTACAGGTAGCTTGAAGTTCAAACCTATTCGCCAGTTTCTATCCAAGGCATAGTCGGCATTGACGATCTGACTGGTTAGGCCGTTCTCGTTCACTTGTAGTTGAGAGGCAAAAGCGTCATCCACATAACTTACGCCACCAGATAAGCTGATATAAATCTCTCGAAAAAGATCGGAATAATTAATTGCCTGAAACACCTGATGGCGCAACTCTGCATCCAGATTTTGATTGGCGATTTGCACCAGTCCGTTCCCACCCGGATTGTTGATCGGCAGTAAGTATTCGAGTTGTGGGCGGGCGGCTCTTACACTCAGGTTGCTGGTGATCATCCAGCGGTTCTTGCGCACACGCAGCCTGAGATCAGGGGCCAGGTATGGGCGAGTTCTCCAATTGTCAGCCGCCCCATAGCGCAGCCAGTTATAGCCCAGCCCCAAACTCAGCACATTGCCGCCTTTATTGCGTTCCAGGCTGAGCGCGGGCTTCCATTCCTGAAAATTTTGAGTCACCTCATTTGCTTCCAATAAGTCGTTTTCCGGCAGCTGTTGTTCGTTGTTCACCTGGCCCGAACCCGATTCCAAACCCATCCGGCCACTCCAAGACCAAGGCCCACCAAGTGGCATACTTATACCCACCTGAGATTTGTGACTCCACTGCCTACGACGATTCATAAATGCTCCTAAGCTGTTGGTTTCATTTGCACTTCCGCAGGTAGATTCCGGGCACCCCAATCGATCGGTAAATCGTGCTGACCAAGTCGTTCGATCGTATAGATAATCCCATTCGCTACGCATCGATAGAGTTTGTCTGGGCTTGCCCAATCGGCGGCTATATTCCCAGTCGGCCCCCATATTTTGCGTGCGATTCAACTGTCGATCGTTGCGGCCGAAACTTATCAGGTCTTCATTGGTATTGTAAATACTCGTGCGACGGTTTCGATTATCATCCTCCTGCCGCGGGTTGACATTCAACTCCAGTCGCCATCTGAGTATACTATCTCGCTTGTGTCTGTACTCGAATTGCAGATTGGCCCAACGCGGGTCTACGGCTGCTGTATCGAGCAGCCCTATTCTATCGGTAGTGAGATTATCTATGTAAAATTCGTCTCGATCGGCAATCAATCTCTGGCGTCGCTCTGCCAAACTTCCGGTCAGGCTCACCTGGCCATACTTGCCGAGTGCGGCACCATACTGCCAGCCGAAGGCTGTGGATCGATTTTGCCCACTGGCCCGTTCCAGCCCGGGGGTGCCAGGTAGAAACTGAGACATGGGACTGAAGGCCGCCAAGGGGTCGTCTATCTCGTTGAGGTTATTAGAGCGAAGTACGGTACCCAATCGATTATTTCGACCTATCCGAAACAGGTTGGCGTTGGCTCGGTAGCGTTCATTGGTGCCGCCACCCACATTGAGACGGCCGAACCACTCAGCTACAAAGTCGTCGGATAGCGCCAGATCGATGGTCAGGTTTTCGACCCCATCTGACTGGCCGCTTATAGCTTCAGTATCTGACTGCTGGTCGTATACGGCGACTTCATCTACGGCTACTGCGGGGAGTTCTCTGGTCAGCAATGTGGGGTTGTTGGCGAAAAAGGGCTGCCCGTCTATCATGACCTCGTTGACGGGCCGCCCTTGATATTCGATAGCACCTGTAGCGTCCACACTTAAGCCGGGTAAGCGCCGGAGTAGCTCTTCCACAGCTGCTCCTTCCCTAACTGAGAATACTTGCGCATCGTAGACCATGGTGTCGCCACGCATGCGTATAGGTATACGCCTACCGGTAATGGAAGCTGTATTGAGGTAATAGCTTTCCTCTTGCATAACGAGTTCGCCCAAGTCTAAAAATTGGTCGTCGATTTCGATTTCGATCAGCTCGTCTGCTCGTTGGTAGCCCAAAAAGGTGGTACGCAGCAGGTACTTTCCGGCCTTCAGATTTTTGATCTTGATCCGTCCCTGGCCATCGCTTACGGCAAAGCCTTTGAGCAGGCTATCTGCTGCCTGTAAGGCAATTACGTTCGCTCCCGTCAAAGTCTGCCCACTAGAGTCGGTGACGGTGGCTTGTAATTCGGTTTGAGCCGAGGCGATACCAGGTGAAATAAAAGTACCAGCAGCTATTCCAAAGAGGCAAATCAATTTTATATAGCCGCTCAAAATAAGATGCGCGCTTTGGAGAGGGGTATGGTATAAATAGTGTCTCATTGGAATGGGGTTTGAATTGTGGTTTCGATAAGTCGAAATGTCAGCCTGCTAGATTTTAAAATCCGCTGGGTCTTCCGCCCTCGCTTCTGCGAATCATAATAGGTCCGTCTTGATTGCTCATGCGTTCTTCATATAGCTTGGCGAATTTGGCGCGATCTACCGATCTGCCTGTTGTTGGTGCTTTGATTTCACCGACTTCGGTTTCCAGATCGATCTGGGTGATTTCGTAGGTGGTCAGCCCATCTTCGGACTGCTCTTCCAGCCGAACGATGATTCCGGGGAGGCCACCATACTTTCTGGGGCCGAAAGGCAGAGGTACGGCTTCGCTATACCAGGCTACGATCTCATCTCCATTGTCGAGTGTGGCAGTGGCACGCTTGGCGGGGAGTTGGTAATCCATGTTGACGGGGGTTTCTGTATCTAGCTGCCAGTCGATCTCTTGGAATTGGTCTTTGATCAAGAAGGGCTGATCGAAGATATTGTCGGCATATGCGATCTCTTTGGTTGCCCAGTCGGTGTAGAATTGCAGCTCCTGGCCCACTCGTTGTATGACGACTGTCATAGGACCATTTTCTCGCGTTTGTTCTGCCTCGACAATTGGTCTGTACAGAGACTTTTGCCCTTGGAATTGCAGCGTTGCCCGATCTTGGATACCGTTCTCACCCAACATGCTTTTGATCATTTCCATGGCCTCTTCACCGAGATCTACCCCATCGAGTGAGAGGGTACGTGTGCTGAGGTAGTGGATGGTGCCCTGGTCTTGGGCTTGGATGAATGCACCTGCGGTGAGGCTGAGGATGAATAGAAAAAGAGTTTTCATAATGGATTGATTTAGTTTCTGATGCAAACCTAGATCGCTCCATGCTCAAATGCAGTTAAGCAATATCAACTAAGGTTAATTAAGGTTAAGCCGTTAGGAAAGGCCATGTTGTGACCCCTACTTTTGAGGCGTGAAAAGATTTATATGGTATCGGAATGTGAGCATGCTGGCCTTGATAGGGCTGCTTGCTTTTTGGTGGACGCAGCGGTATGAGATTGCCAAAGACAGACTACAACGCGAGCTTCAGCTAGGTGTAGATGAACAGCTGGCCAAGCGCGTACTCGAAATATTCCGTTTTGATGATGCTGAAATAAAGAACCAAAGCGAGTTGAAAATACCCGCTGATGAATCGGTGACTAGAAATATGCAAGTTGTCATTTTAGGTGATACACTTAAGGAGCAGGTTATCGATCAGAGCAGTGATGAAGAAGGAAATGGCATGACTTTGACCCAACTCCTTTTAGGAAAAGATTCACTCGAGAGTCCACTTGCTACGTGGGCAGAGAATCACGATCGCGTCTTGAATGCCCATTTGGATAGTCTAAGCACAAGCTTGCGGATTGAGATTATACGCGACGACACCTCGGCATACGCTCTTGGGGGTGGTATGCAATTGAATCTGCAACAAAATCCGCTTTCGAGTAAGGAAAAAAATATTGCGATTGTAAAAAACTATCAATCTCATATTTTACTCGGCATGTGGCCGGAGTTTTTGGCGGGGGGCTTTCTACTCTTCCTGACGGGCCTGGCCTTTTGGCAGAGTAGCCGAACGCTCAATAGGCAGCAACTGCTGATAGAAGATCGAGATGAGCTATTGGCCAATATGGCACACGAGCTCAAGACGCCTATTGCCGGGGTGAGTGCCGCATTGGAAGCATTGGAGCATTTCGATGCCAGTGAGGATCCCTCCCGGTTTAAAGATTATATAAAGCTCAGTCGGCTAGAGATGGACAGACTCGATAAGCTAGCCGACCAGAGTTTGCTGAGCCTGCAGTTGGATTCAGCAGAAGGGAGCCATCTGTTGCAGTTAGAGGCAGCCGACCTGCGGAAGTCCTTATTAAAAAGCTGGGAGCCACTACAAATCAAACATCATTTGCGTGCAGATCAGCTGTCTATGGAGGGCGATAGCTGGCCGAGTGTGGAGGCCGATCCAAGATATCTGACTACTATTTTGAGCAATTTGCTGGGCAATGCCGTCAAGTATGCAGGCGAGCCACTTGCAGTATGTGTGGCGGCAGACAAAAATGATGGTTTTGTACACCTGAAAATATCAGATAAAGGGCCCGGTATTCCGGCCGACCAATCGGACCGAATTTTCGACCGTTTCTACCGCATTAAAGACACGGAAGGACACCGGGTAAAAGGTCACGGTTTGGGTTTGAGCCTAAGTCGCCAATTGGCGCGAGCTATGGGCGGAGACCTCTGGCTAGACCAAAATTATCAAGACGGTGCAGCCTTCGTATTGAAATTGCCCGCCAAATGAGTGAATTAAAACTATTGTATTTAGAAGATGAACCCCTACTAGCTCGAGTCGTAAAAGATAGCCTGGAAAGCCGCGGCCTACAGGTAGATTGGTACGAGCACGAGCGCGCAGCCAGGGACGCACTGAGCAAGCCGCAAGACTACGACCTGGCCCTGCTAGATGTGCAGCTACCTGGTCGAGACGGGTTCGAGATTGGCGCTGATTTGCGAAAGCAAGCTCCAGATTTACCGATCATATACCTGACAGCCCGCATACAAGCCAAAGATGCCCTGCAAGGCTTTGCTGCTGGTGCCGACGACTACATTCGCAAGCCCTTCAGCTTGGAAGAACTGCTGGTGCGCATAGAGCGAATGGTCGAGTTGCGGTCGGGAAAGGTCGAGGAAATCGAGTCTAGCCTATATGAGATCGGGTCGCTGACTTTCGACTATCGATCGCTCAGGTTAATGCGCGGTACGGAGGTCCTCCAAGAGTTGTCGAATCGGGAAGCCGAGCTACTCCGCTTGTTTGCTCGTGCCGGCCACGGCCAAACCCTGGACCGAAAGGACATTCTACTCGAAATTTGGAAAGATGATTCCTTTTTCCACTCTCGAAACCTGGATGTATACATCCGAAAGCTGCGGTCCTATTTGAAGGCCGACCCTGAGGTGCAGATTATTACGCTGCGAGGGGTGGGGTATCGGTTTGTGTGTGGGGACTCTGCCATGGGATAAAATCCCATGGGTACGCTGGGCGTCCCCGGGGGACTAGCAGCCAATCCCCCGGGGATGCATAACTTGACGATGGGTTTCAACCCATCGTCAAAGTATTAAGTCCACCCATCGTCAAAGTACTAAGCCAACCCATCGTCAAAGTACTAACCCATCTTCCCGAACCATGAAATATCTTCCCCTCCTCCTACTGCTCTTATGCGCTTGCACGAAGAAAGAATCCATACCGCCTACCGACTTGTCACAGGCAGCTTTGGTGCCGATACCGGCAGAAATGATCCCTGATAGTGGGGCTTTGATGATCAATCAAGTGTTTCGATTAGAATACCAGCCAGGGATCATTGATAGTCAGGTCATTGACTTGATTAGTCAGTGGCTAACCGATGCGGGTCTCCAGATATCTAGTGAAGGAGAAGCTCGGCTTTCTTTGGAGCAAGGTAAAATAGATGTCGGAGTGGACATTAACGGCTTAGAAATTTCAGAAAATGAGATAACGCTTTCTGCCGGAGACGTAAGCGGTCTGATACACGCAGCTCAAACCCTCAGGCAATTGCTACTTACCAAACCCGATTCGGTGCGATACCTGCCGACGGGGAAAATCAGTGATTCCCCCAGATTCGCTTACAGGGGTTTCATGCTGGACGTGAGTCGCCATTTCTTTCCGCCGGAAACGGTCATGCAGATAATCGATTATCTGTCGCTGTACAAATTCAACTACCTGCATTTGCACCTGAGCGACGACCAGGGCTGGCGGTTGGAGATTAAGGCCTATCCGCGCCTGACGGAAATCGGTGGCTCGACCGAGGTAGGCGGTGGCCCAGGTGGCTTCTACACGCAGGAAGATTATTTGGCACTGCAAGAATATGCTTTGCTTCGAGGCATTACCATCGTGCCCGAGTTTGACCTGCCAGGCCATACCAACGCGGCCTTGGCCAGCTATGCCGAACTCAACTGCGACGGAAAAGCCCGTGAGCTCTATACCGGTACTGATGTTGGATTCAGCTCGCTATGTGTGGGTAAGGAATACGTTTACGAATTTCTAGACACCATGCTAGCCGAGGTCGCTCAAATCACAAAAGGGCCTTATATCCACATTGGTGGTGACGAAGTGCATACCCTCAGCCAATCGGAATACAATGGATTTATAGAGCAGGTAGCCAGCCTGGTAAGCAAGCACGATAAGAAGATCATCGGCTGGGACGAGATCGCTCAAGCTGAGCTGCCCGACGGTGCTGTCGCCCAATATTGGAACTTCGCCGAGAATGCAAAAGCCGCAGTTGCTCAGGGTAATCAGCTCATCTTCAGTCCGGCCACTCATGCCTACCTCGATATGAAATACGACTCGACTACCGAGCTGGGACTCTCATGGGCCGGCTATACCGATCTGGCAGACGCCTACAATTGGGACCCACTAGGCATGGTCGAGGGCGTTGAGGCAGATGATATCCTGGGCATAGAAGCGCCGCTATGGTCTGAGACCATTGAAGACCTAGACGATATCGAGTATATGCTCTTCCCCAGAATTGCAGCCATCAGCGAGGTGGCCTGGTCGAGTAGAGATTTTGAAGCTAAGACTTACGCAGGTGGAAATCTTTTTACCGATTTCGAGCGGCGGTTACTACTGCATCAAAAGTATTGGGATGAAATCGAGTTAAATTATCATAAATGGAAATAAAGAACTCGACCTCAGATATTGGTGGTCGAAGTAGAGAAATATTCATGAAAGGTTAGACGTAAGCAAATTGTTTTTGCTAAGTTTGAAGGTATAAAACCCTTCATCACATGAGAATTTTGTTGTTGCTTTTATGTGCTATCGCTTTTGTGAGTTTGCTTGCCCAAGCAGAAGAGCCATCTATGAGATTTAATTCTGAGAAAGGCTACTGGCAAATTAATGTGGGATACTTTTTACCAGTAAATACTAAGTTTCCATTCGAAAGGTACACCACTGATACCATCGGACTACCACCATTAAGATTTGGACGACGCCCGAATAGAGTAATAGAGACTGATGGGGAAGTTTACGAATATTATAATAGGCCATTTACACAGGCATCTGCTACTGATCCTTCTAATTGGTGGGCCTATAAAATTGGAGTAAGGCTGACTTTTAACTATGGTCTTTCACTCCGCTTCGAGCTTTTCAGAGCAAATGCAATCTATGCATCGATTCCAGAAAATTTAGATGCTTTACTTGGACCAAACGATGGCTATCGAGCAACTCGAGACACGCTTTCTGCGCGAGGTCATCAGATTGGAATAGACTATACTTTTTTCAGAAATAGACGGCTTCAGGTACAGACTGGCTTCTCGGTACGCTTCTCAACGGTTTTACAATCTTTTAGTCAGCCGATATTCATTGTTCCTGATTTGAACTACGAAGAATCAATAATGGTGCCGAATCAGTTATTCAGCAGGCGTTTTAGAGATAATGATTTGTCTCTTCAAGTAAACGTCCTTTATCGATTAGTACCAAGTTTATCAGTTGGCTTAGAATTCTGGCGGCAGCTCGATGATTCCAATCAGCTGGGCGGGTCCTTCATCGGCCTTAACTTGAGATATTGGCTACCCGGCGAAAAACTCTCTCTGTGAGCCAAAGCCAATTACTTCGTCTTAAAATTTTGCTAAGAAGTAAGCCGAAACTTTTACAGCATTTCCTTAGTTTTAGATCAACAAATCAGGCGATACTGGTCTGAACCTGTAGCTCAGACCAGTATCGCTCACAACCTACCACTGCATTTGAGCGAAATCATATTGACCATAAACGATGTAGACCCCGTAGAGCTTCTCGGAGAAAACAATCGCAAGTTGACTTTAGTACGCAAGGCTTACCCGGAAGCCAAAGTCACTCAGCGGGGGAACAACATCAAGATCAGCGGAGACAAAAAGGACACCCAACGCATCAAGCATCATCTGGAGATGATGGTCCGCTTACTCAAAGAACATGATGAGCTTAGCACGCAGACCGTAGAAGATCTGCTGGCAGGGGAGAATCCATTTCAGACCCGACTCGGCAACGGCGCAGGCAACAAAACCATACTGCACGGCAATAAGGGTAAGCCCATCAAAGCTAAGACCAAGAACCAGCGTCGGATGGTTGTCGTAGCAGAGGAAAACGACATCATGTTTGCCATCGGCCCTGCGGGTACAGGTAAGACATATACCGCTGTTGCTCTGGCGGTAAGAGCACTCAAGAACAAGATTGTCAAGAAGATCATTTTGACTCGCCCGGCAGTCGAGGCCGGGGAGAGTCTGGGCTTTTTACCCGGCGATTTACAGGAAAAAATTGACCCTTACCTGCGTCCGCTATACGACGCCCTCGATGATATGATTCCGGCCCAGAAGCTGCAAAAATTCATGGCTGACCGCACGATCGAGATTGCACCACTAGCCTACATGCGCGGCCGCACGCTCAACGATGCCTTCGTGATTATGGACGAGGCGCAGAATACAACGACTTCCCAGATCAAGATGTTTTTGACGCGATTAGGGCCAACAGCTAAGACTATAATAACGGGCGACTTGAGCCAGGTAGACCTTCCGATGTCTCAGCAAAGTGGGTTGAGGCGCGCACTCGATATTTTGCAGCCAATCAAAGGGATTGGCGTAGTGAGACTAACGGCTGAAGATGTGGTGCGCCACCGCTTGGTCAAAGAGATCATTAAAGCCTACGATGCAGCCGATGCTGAGCAAGGTAGAGGTAGATACAGAGATAGAAGCACGGTCGAACGATTGGGTATTCCAGGCGGCAAGCGGAAAACAGCAGACTCAGAGCCTACCGAAGAGTAATGCCCGCTATCTCCTATTGGGAATCCCAAACCTTTATCGGACGCCCAGATGTCGTTATTGTCGGGGCAGGATTTGTGGGGCTTAGAACGGCACTCTCCATTCGGGCTAGGGAAAAGATATCTGGAGAGAGGCCTCGCGATATCATGGTCATAGATCGGCATTCTTTCGGCCTGGGGGCATCTACGCGCAATGCGGGCTTCGCTTGCTTCGGTAGCCCGACGGAGATTCTCGCCGACCTGGAGCATGGAGATGAAGCAGCCGTTTGGGATACGATTGAACGCAGATACAAAGGCGTGGAACGGTTGCGGGAAGAGCTATCGAATGCTGATCATTGGAAGCTACAAGGCGGCTACGAAGTATTCCTGGATAAAGGCAAGTATGAATGGGTAATGGACCAATTGCCTAGACTCAATCGGCGGCTTTCGGAGCGGTTGGGTAAAGGTGCAAGATGGCTTCCGTCAAAAACGCCGGAGGGGTTAAAATCCGAGCTGCCTGTACTGTACAATGCGGCCGAGGCTAAGTTGCAGCCGGCCGAACTACTTAAATATCTGCAAGAAAAGTGCCGTACACAGGGCATCAGATTAGTGTATGGCTGCGAAGTGAAGGCCATGAATGGGCAGGTCGGTGAAATGCAGATCGAAACGGTGCCATTAGGTATCATTGAATGTGATCTGGTACTGGTCGCAACCAATGCTTTTAGCAATCAACTCGGGCTCGACCTCGACCTGAAGCCGCAGCGAAACATGGTCTTACTGACCGAGCCGATTCCTGGTTTAGAGCTACCGGGCACTTACCATCACCATGAAGGCTATGTCTACTTCCGAACTGTTGAGAGCACCGAGGGCCCTAGGGTATTGATCGGCGGAGCGAGACATCTGGATGAAGAGGCGGAGACCATGGAATTTGAGGTAGTAAGGCCATCCCGCCACTCCTGCTCCCAGCAGTCGCACGGGATCTCGTCGTTCGAGAAACGCCTCGACCTGCGGAAGTCCTTAAAAAGCTATCTACTCGAATTTTTAAGCACACCAAAACAAGATGTTCAGATCACTCATTTGTGGACGGGTATTCTAGCTCAAGGTAGTAATAAGATACCCATTATAAAACGCTTACAATCAGGACTTTTTGTAGCTGTTAGGCTTGCCGGTATGGGTGTGGCCATGAGCGGGGAAGTGGCCGATACTGCTGCCGAACTATTGCTTGAAGAAGTGGGTTGAAAGAGAATAGTTGCACAATATTTCTATGTCTAATTGCATTTATTGGTGGTCAACTACCTCAAAACCGACACGATGTTTTTACGCTTCATCGCGCTTATTTTTTGCGCTTTCCCCATACTGCTGACGGCCCAAAATTTCAGCGGTATTTTCCAACCCTCTGAGGCCGATCTAAAGTACACGAATACACGTGGCTGGGATGCCTTCGAGTCTAGTCAAGCTAGTTACGCCAGCCAGGGCTACCGACTGATCGACCTGGAATCGGTGCGCAGCCAAGACGGCGGCGACCGGACTTTCTACGGTATTTTTAGTCAAAGTAGCTTGCAAGATTCGATTGGTAGATACCTGGGTTGGGCTGATTTTGTGCGCGCAAAACGCCAAATGGCTTCCAATGGGTGGATGATCGTTGACGTACATGGCTACGCCCTCAACGAGCGCGACTACCAATACATCGGAGTTTGGGTGAAGGACGAAACGCCCCACAAAATAGCCAAATTGACCACCCGCGAAGGGCTCGACAAACGCATAGACGCCATGGGCAAGCGACGGTACAAGCTCAAGCGTGTGAGCGTGATCGAATCGCCGAGCGGCGAGCCGACCTTTGTGGCCCTTTTTCACTTCTCGCCGGTTTATGAGTACAATTTCGTCTACTACAGCGATGACTCAGACGACTTCAAACGCGAGTACAGCGAGCGCTACCAAAGCAATACCCGCCTCATCGATTTTGCTTCCTTTTTCGACGAGAGCAAGACGTGGTACCTGGGTGTCTTCCAGGCCGCCGATTATGAAGGGGACTTCCGCAGGTCGGAAACCAAACCCGAACTCGATGCCACCCGCGAAGACCTGAAAAACGAACGCGGGCTGGCGATGTTGAACTTGAATGTCTGGTAGGAAAAGAGAGATATTTACTTTTGTGGGCGCGAAGCGCCCACAAAAGTAAATATGAATATAGTTTTCTTAGACAAGGCTGCGCACCCCTATTTTGCTAAGAAGCTGCTAGAACTCGGCCATCAAATTAAGGATGCCACCGATTGGTCCAGAGATCGAATTCTAAAAGAGATAGCCGAGTTCGATGCGCTTATGGTACGCTCTCGTGTCCAGATAGATCGAGAGTTGCTGGAGGCAGGCCAACCTAGGTTGAAAATGGTAGCTCGCTGGGGAGTCGGGCTAGAGCACATCGATCTCGATGTCGCCAAAGAACTCGGTATCACTGTCCACAATTCGCCGGAAGGATCGATGCATGCGGTGGCCGAGCATACCGTCGGTATGATGCTCATGCTCATGAATCACTTAGGACGAGCAGAGCGGCAGTTGCGCCAGGGCGAATGGCTGAGGCGGCCAAATACGGGCATCGAACTTCGCAGTAAAACTGTCGGATTGATTGGCTACGGCAATATGGGCAAGCAAACGGCCAGGCGCTTATCGGGTTTCGGCTGCGAGGTCATCACTCACGATAAATATCTGACCGATTACGGAGATGAATACGCTAGAGCCGTAAGTCTGGAAGAGCTACAAGATCGCGCTCAGGTGGTCAGCTTGCACATCTTCGCCGAGGGCAACCATCACTATGCCAATGAGGGTTGGCTTGCTCGCTTCAAGCACCCTATCTGGTTTGTCAACACGGCTCGTGGTATCGTCTGCGATACTTCCGCTCTCGTAAACGCCCTAGAGTCAGGTCTGATCATAGGTGCCGCACTAGACGTACATGAGCACGAGTCCATGAGCTTCACCGAAGTAGATATGGATAATCTGCCGACTAGCTTCCGCTATCTCGTACAATCCGATCGGGTGGTGCTTACCCCCCACATCGCCGGTTGGAGTGAGGAAGCGGAGGAAGGGCACGCGCGGGTGTTAATAGGGAAGATGTTTGGGTGAGGGGTTGAAACTATAAGTTTTTTCTAATCCGTTATCTTTGAATAAATACTAATTGAATGAGTAATAGTCTTCAGTTAATGGCAGATAGGGGTATCCATTTCATGACCGATTCTGGTGGAAAGCGGATAGCGGCGGTTATTGATATTGAAAAACACGGGGATCTGCTTGAAGAGCTATTCGATATAATAGTCTCCAAAGAGCAACTGGCAGAAGGAGATTTTATTTCACTCTCCGAATTAAAAGAAGAGCTTATAAAAGCGGACAAACTTTAGTATGTGTAAGGTAAAAATTGCGAGAAAGGCAGCAAAGGCACTCCAAAAAATTAACAAACCATACATATAAAAATACTAACGGCGATAGAAGATCTAGAGTCTGATCCAAGACCGACAGGATGTAAGAGACTAAGGGGTGAAACGAGTTTGTGGCGAATTAGAGTTGGAGATTACAGAGTTATTTATTCAATAGACGATGAGATAAAAATAGTTTTGGTCACTAAAGTTGGCTCAAGAGGAGACGTATACAAAGATCTTTAGGAAGAACCTTTACTCCCAACTAATGCGGAAATAGAACGTTGTTTGTGAGTCTGATGAGCTATCAGTCGTTAGCAATCTAATTTTTTTGAAAGCTCTTTCTTTTCTCAACCAATTTTTCTGGCGCTATCGTTGGCGTTTTCTCTTGGGCATAGTCTTTATTGCCCTGTCCAACTACTTTCGGGTATTGCAGCCGCAGGTGATCCGGGAGGCATTGGATTTGGTCATTGAGCACATCAGCATGTATAGGCTGTACGGCGGATTTGAGTTACAGGATGCCTACTTCAGTATTCTGGCTAAGACGCTCTTGTTTTTTGCGGGCTTGGTATTGGTGCTGGCCTTGATCATGGGTTTTTTCTTGTATTTGACACGGCAGACGGTCATCGTGATGTCTCGCTTGATCGAGTATGACCTGCGCAAATTGATGTATGACCACTATCAGTCTTTGGGGCTGGATTTTTACAAGCGTAACAATACGGGCGACTTGATGAGCCGGGTAACGGAAGATGTGAATAAGGTGCGGATGTATCTGGGGCCTGCCGTGATGTATCTGGCTAATTTGATATCGACTATTGCCTTGGTGATCATAGCTATGCTGGCGGTGAGTCCGAAGCTGACGATGTACACCTTGCTGCCATTGCCGTTGTTGGCTATCAGTATTTACTACGTGAGTCACTTGATTCACACCCGCTCGACTTTGATACAGCAGCAGCTCTCTAAGTTGACGAGTATCGCTCAGGAGGTATTCAGCGGCATACGGGTAGTGAAGAGCTACGTACGCGAGCCACAGCAGGTGGCCTTTTTCGCGAAAGAGGCAGAAGTGTACAAAGAAAAGAGCATGGGCTTGGCCAAGATCGATGCCTGGTTTTTCCCGCTCATGATCTTTATGATCGGTGCTTCGACCATCTTGACGGTTTATATAGGTGGTAGGCAAGTTATAGCCGGGGAAATCACGGCGGGCAATATTGCCGAGTTCGTGATTTATGTAGGTATGCTAACCTGGCCGGTTACTGCCATCGGCTGGATAGCGAGCATCGTGCAGCAAGCATCGGCTAGCCAGAAACGCATCAATGAATTTCTGGAGACTGAGCCGAGCATAGATGCGCCTGATGTCGAACCCGTAGCCCCGACCGGTACCATCCGATTCGAGAATGTAGGTTTCGTGTATCCTGATACAGGCATACGAGCATTGGATGGCATTACTTTCGACTTGGAAGCAGGTGAGCGACTAGCTATCATAGGACGGACGGGCTCGGGAAAGTCGACCATCGCCGACTTGCTCGTTCGGATGTACGACCCTACGGAGGGTCGGATTACGATTGGCGATGAGATCAAATCCGATTCTGAACTTGATCCCGCATCTCGTGCTGCTAGCACTCGTGCGAGGATCGAATCTTCCGGGGGAAGATTCGACCTGCGGAAGTACAATTTAAGCGCACTAAGAGGCGGCATAGGCTACGTGCCACAAGACGTATTCTTGTTTTCCGACACCATAGCTGCCAATATCGCCTTTGGCCTGCCCGAAGAGCCCCCCAGAGCGCGCATCGAGGAATATGCTGGCTACGCCTCCATTCACAATGAGATTGCCGAACTACCCAACGGCTACGACACCCTAGTCGGTGAGCGAGGCGTAACGCTTTCCGGCGGGCAGAAGCAACGCGTGAGCATAGCCCGCGCCCTCATCAAGCAACCCGACATCATCTTGCTAGACGACTGCCTCAGCGCCGTCGATACCAATACCGAGCAAGAGATACTCGGCTATCTAAACGAACAATTGGCCGATAAATCGGCCATCATTATCACCCACCGCATTTACAGCCACCTCAAATTCGATAAGATAATCGTACTCGAAGATGGGAAAATTGCCGAAATGGGCACGCACGAGGAGTTGGTGAAAAGTGGAGGATATTATTCAGAGATTTTTGAAAGGCAGCTAGCAGGAGAGGAGGTGTAGTTAAAGCTCTCTTATTCTAATATTCAGCTTATTGCTCTTCCTTGTAGCAACAATAATCGCGGGAAGGTTTACTTCTATTTCTTTATCTAACAGCTGCTTTAAGCTATCGATAGTTAGCGAAGGATCAAAGTGTCCTGGTCTGAGGTATACTACGGCGTGAAACGGCTTATTTTCGATAAAGATTAAGTCGCCAAAATCACTATCGTGAGTAATAATGCTTTTACCCTTATTGTAAGCGACGCTTAGTATTTGCCTGTCAGATAGACCGCTGAGGCCAAGTTCCGGAATATAGTCTACATCTACATCTTGGCTCCTGAGATATTTGACGACTTCTTGGTCAATATTTTCATCAGCAATGAAAGAAAGTTCTGAAAAAAGCACTAAGCGAGTGTCAAGTCAATCATTTTAGTGGAAGCCATCTCTTCACTTGCATACTTCAAGGCCTGACCTACAGCCTCTTCACTAACTTGTGGATAGCGGTGGTGAATTGATTTGGCGTCTGCACCAGTAGCCATCCATTCCAGTATTATTGAAATACTTATACGTGTTCCCTTTATGATAGGCTTGCCGCCTAAAATTTCAGGGTCCCTATCTAACAATGGAAATTTTTCCATGACCGGCATTTGGAATAAAAACGAAAGCTACGAGAATATAGTTTCTAAAATGTCTGCATCACATTCACCAAGGTTTCTACACTACTCAGCTCCATGCTGTTGTACATACTGGCGCGGAAACCGCCTACTGAGCGGTGACCCTTGATACCGTTGATGTTGGCCTCCTGGCAGGCAGCGAGGAACTTATCGGAATCAGCTTCGTCGGTACAGACGAAGGTGGCATTCATGGTCGAGCGGCTGTATTCGTTGATTACGGTGCCTTTGAAGCGTGGATTGCTATCGATCTCGCCGTAGATTAACTTGGCTTTGGCGGCATTTCGCTCGGCCATGGCAGCTACGCCCCCGTTTTCCTTGACCCAGCGCATGGTGAGCATGGATACATAAATGGGGTAGACCGGAGGCGTATTGAAGGCACTGTTCTTCTTGATGTGGGTGCGATAGTCGAGCATGGTAGGGATATGCCGCTCTACCTGACCCAGCAAGTCCTTGCGTACGATGATGACCGTCACACCAGCAGGACCGATATTCTTCTGTGCACCTGCATAGATCAGACCAAACTTATCTAAATCGATGGGTCGGCTCAATATATCGCTAGACATATCGCATACGATCGGGGGTGCATTTTCCGGAAAATCAGGATGCTGGGTGCCGAAGACCGTATTGTTGCTGGTCATGTGTAAATACCTCAGATCGCTTGGAATATCATAGCCAGTCGGAATATAGGTATAGTTGGATTCTGCGCTGGAAGCAAGCACCGATACGTTCCCAAATGCTTTCGCTTCTTTGATCGCTTTGGCAGACCATGTACCCGTGTCTACATAACCCGCTGTATGATCGGGGCCAAGGAGATTATAAGGTGCATAAAAGAATTGCGTACTCGCACCACCTGTCAGAAAAAGCACGGCATAGTCATCGCCTGCACCTGTAAGATCGCGCACGAGCTGCTCAGCTTCCTCCATCACAGCTACAAATTGCTTGGAGCGGTGGCTGATCTCTAGAATAGATAATCCCATTCCGTTAAAATCGCGTACGGCCTCAGCGGCTTCGGCAAAAACGGGCTCGGGCAATATGGCAGGACCTGCACTGAAATTATGCTTTTTCATCATTTGATTTTTTGGAAGTGCAAAAGTACGGTCTTTGGCGGAAGGCGGAGATGTTCAAAGGTTAAATTATTGACAGCATCGAAAGTCTCTGGTCTTTTGGTCTTTTAGTATTTTGGTCCCCCCTAAAAGACTAAAGAACTAACATACTAAAAGACTATAATACTAATATGCGCTACCTCATCCCGAGCATCTTACTCTTGCTACTTGCTCTTGCATGCACCCCAAAGGCCACCCCTGTTATTGATGAAGAGCCTCCACCCCCACCGTCTACTGAAGTAGAAGAAGAGCCCGTCAATTCGCGATGTGCTACATTCGATGATGATGAAAACCCCGACTACGTAGCCGATCAGTACTTTCTATACAGGCAAGCAATCAAACGTAAAGAATATGACGAAGCATTCAAAAAATGGAAAATTGTCTACGAGCGTAGCCCAGCAGCCGATGGGGAGCGAAATACAGTATTAACAGATGGGATTTTCTTTTACAATTTACTTATACAAGCTGATTCTACCAGTAAGGAGAGATACGCAAAAAAAATCGTAGACCTCTACGCACAAGCCGATGAGTGCTATCCTGACAATGCCTATATGATCGGCCTGCGAGGTTTCGATAGCTATTACACCTATCCGGGCATGGCCTCTGATGAAGAGGTGTATGCGATGTTCAAGCGTAGCATCGACTTGGACGAAGAGGACTTCCCATTCTTCGTGATCAACCCCATGTCGAAGCTAGTATACGACCGATACGAAGAGGGAGACATCGATCTGGAAGAAGCCCGATACGTCGTTCAGCATCTGACAGACAGACTAGCCAAAGGACTCTCAGAATGTGAAGAAAACGGCGACTGTGATACCTGGGGCCTCATCAATGGCTATATGCCGAGTGCTATCGCTCAGTTCGAGACGGTAGACGATTTCTTCGACTGCGATTATTATGTAGAGTTGTACTATCCCAACTTCGAGGCCAATCCTGACGACTGTGCTACGGTGGTCGATGTGCTGAATAGGCTCAAGTGGGGTGGTTGCAAGCGCGAAACCAGCCCGGAGTATGCCTCGGCCATAGCAGTCTATGAAAGCGAGTGCAGAATAGACACCACAAAAGGCACAAACCCACTACGAGAAGGCTATGATGCCATTCGGAATAATGATAATGAGCGAGCTATTGAACTACTTACAGAAGGCGTTGAGTTGATTGCTGATCCTGAGAAGAAGGCTCAGGTTTATATGGCCATTGCTAACACCGAGTACCGGATGCGCCGCTTCTCCTCCGCTCGGGCTACAGCTCGTAAGGCCGCCCAACTGCGCCCAGGCTGGGGCCAGCCGTATATGCTTATCGGCCGTATGTACGCAAGTAGTGGGCCCTTGTGTGGCTCTGGCACCGGCTTCGACAGCCAGCGTGTCGTTTGGGTGGCCATCGATATGTGGAACCGGGCTAAGCAGGTAGATGGCTCCGTTGCGGGTGAGGCCAACAAACTCATCGGGCAGTACCGGCAGTATTTGCCGTTTCGGGCAGATGTGTTCCAGCGCGGGCTGAAGGAAGGCGACAGCTATACGGTGCCCTGCTGGATTCAGCAGTCGACCACGATCAGGACGATTCAGTAGCGAGGCGTTTTACTAGCTTGGCGTAATCCCTAAACCACCATAGCTTTTTTAGCATCGCCACTAGGCTCATGGGTTTTGCCCCTCGGCGCATATTTTCGCGGCTCAGGGTGCCGATGATCTGCCAGTGTGCCAGGATGTCTTTCACTGCCGTGAAGTAGTTGTTCTTTTCAGCATCGTAGAGGTGGGTCGGCTCGGCTAGCGCGCCATTGATCTCTAAGATCATGAAATCGCCGCGTGCTACGGCTTCCAGGCTCTCGGCTTTGAGGTCGAAACGGCCGTAGCAAAATCCGGGCATCTCGTCGGCTAGTTGATCGAAGCGGTGGGTGAGGGCCGGGCTGATCAGCTCGCGAGCGTCTATGAAGCGCGTGCCCAGATTGTGGTTACCGATCTCACCCAGCGCGACCGTTTCGCCAGCGGCAGGTATGCGATTTAGTTCGCCCTTGATCTCTCGCTTGAGGCGTGCTATCTGTGTGCTGCCACGCGGATGCCGGGCGAGCAAATCGGCTATGGTTTGCTGCCCATCGCCAGTTACAGTAAGGAACTCCTTTGTCGTGAGGGAAGTGACGGTACCATGTTGAGCACCCGACCTGCGGAAGTACAAAACACCATACTCTTCAGACAAAGAAATTTTCTCTTGCAAGAGCATGGGCAATGGATGTTTTCGGCGATACTCCGCTAGTTCTTCTTTGGAACGCACCATCTTCACCAGCCGACCGCGATAACCAATGTCTGGCTTAGCCACAAAAGGAGACAACTCATTTCCACGTCCATTTTTCAGGCATTCTTTGCACAGTTGATCCCATAGCTGATTGGCCTCATTTTCAGATACTTCCGGCAAAATTCTGACCGTAGCCGGGTTGTATCGATCAGGAACCATCTGCCCGATTTCGTACTTTGACCCAAATCCGATGCCACCACCTTCCATACCTGGATTCAGAGCCGAAAAAAAGCAAGGATGCCCTGCTCGTATAGCCTGCCATGGCCCCCAAATATAGAGTGGCCAGTAAAACGCCATGGTCGGCCAATACTCATATCGCTTGTCAAACATCGATCAGCTCGCCCAATATTTTTGATCCGTTTGCCCCTCCAGTAAGTCATGGTGCGTCATAGAGTAGCGTCCCTGCTCTCGCACAATTTGCGTCACACTCACCGTCTCCACACCCTGCTCGGGCCTACGCATGCGCAGTGCAGTAAAGGGGTTGTCGCTTCCTGCTGTCAGGTGGAATTTTAGTACTTCCGCAGGTGGATGCTTTTCTATCTCTCCAGTCTTTTCTACTTCTAAGCCAGTCTTCTGAAGTTTACTGGAGCTCAGATCGGCTTCTATCGAAGCCTTTTGGAGCCCAGATCCCGGAACCTTCTCTAAGTCCAAAGCACCGTCCGGTCTCTGGTCTCTGGTCTCTAGATGCTCCAAAAGAAAAGCGCTCCACCACTTCTCCCTTTCCTTCCGCATCTCCTCATCATACAGCGTTGCTGAAGCCCAAATATGCGGAGCTAGATGATCCAGAAATTGAAAATGCACGCGCTCGCCATCCCATCTGCCTTCAGCTAGTCCACCCTCTTTCACTGTGATCATGGTAAAGGGCTCGATATTCGTGAAGTCATAATTGTGCCAAAAATCGTGCGTGTCCGACCAGCTGAAAAAATCGATTAAAACCATACCGCGACTCTTCCGATACGGCGGATGGCGTTCGTGTTTAACGAATGCACCATTGAGGATACAAGCCAGGCACCCAGACTGCTCTAGCGCAATCCAGCTGCCGCCTGCTTGATCTCTTGGCAATATGAGTCGCCCATCGCGGCTTAGCTCGCTGACCGATCGGCCCGGTGCTTCATCCCGATTGCTCGTGAAAACAAAGTCGCCTGAACCCGTAGGCAAATAGGTGACTGTACACACGTATTTACGCCATTTTTAAGCCTGGAACTAGTCCAAGTACTTCAGAACGATGACGATAGGCCAGCACCAGGCAACACGCCATGGTTGCAACGGCCAACATGAATAGTGCGCCGCCGTCGTTCATAAAATTGATGCCTATCACAAAGACATGTGAAGCTAAAGCACCTACCATAAGCCCGATGCCGAGTACGATCCCATATCTGACGGTACCAGGCACCAATAGCAAAATGGCAGTGATCAACTCGACTACGCCGAGGCCGATGCGCCCGAATGGTTCTACACCCAGCTCTGTGAACAGCGCAACACTACTCGGATGGCCGGTAAATTTGTAAGGTAGGGTTTGTAATAAGATAGCAGCTGCTACAATACGAAGCCCCCAATCGATGATTTTATCGCGATCCATGATGAATACATTTAGTGGGTGGTGGCCATATGGCGGCGGGTGGAGTAGGCATAGCCGAAGTCTACAGGCAATTCTGCCAAATAGCCCAGCGATTGCCAGCCCACTTTCACGAGGGCCAAGTGATGAATAGCATGCTCGACGGCATACCAAAGTTCTCGCTCCATACTCGTTTGAATGTGCAACGGATTTTCTTCCAAACAGGTCTTCAGCGTAATGTGTCTGCTCAGATCCAGATCGTTGACTCGGTCTTCGATCTGGTCTACGATTATGCTGGCGAATACAGGGTCTGTTTCCAGACGTTTATCTCGCACGCGCCGGTCGTAGTCGAGCGTATTACTTTCTGCTGTTTGGACGAGCAGGCACTGAAAAAATTCTATCCAATGGCGCGTATGCTGCCCAATCGTCGAGCCGGATAGTAGCGAAATGGATTCGCGATAGCCTTCATCGTCTATACGTGCTAGATAATTGCGACCGTCAGTCAATACCTGATTAGTTGCCCTGAGTAATGCGGACATGTTTTAGTTTAGTTGGTGGTTAGGTATTGCAAATTGCTATTCTAGAAAGATACGATAGTAACAAATGCACGTTTAAAACGTCAATGTAAGGCCGATTTTTGAATGTTGGCCCATTTTGTGGTCTGCATTTGTCTCTAAGCGTCAGATTGCTCGACTCGAAAAGTGGGATGACTCGGGCTACGCCCTCGTGTGATAACTCCCCCTGGTCGTGGGATTCCCATGCCTATCGGCATCGGCGTGATAAGCTCGCTATCGCTCACAGGGACTCTAAAGTGCTAGTGATCATTTTTACCAAGAGATGTTTATTCCTTTCACTATTCATGTTCTATTTCACTGCAAAAAACCAAACCATCGATCGCGGAAAATTGGCACTTGATACAGGCTTTTTGACTTTATATTTGCACGACCAAATACAACCACTATGATAGTAGGCTGCCCTACAGAAATTAAGAATAACGAAAACCGCGTAGCCCTCACCCCAGCCGGGGTAATGGAGCTCACCAAGCGGAATCATACCGTTTATATTCAGTCTGGTGCAGGAGTCGGTAGCGGCTTCTCAGACGATGAATACCAAGCGGCAGGTGCTCATCTGCTGCCGACCATAGAAGATGTCTACGCTAAGGCTGAGATGATCGTAAAAGTAAAGGAGCCTATCGAACCCGAGTATGGCCTCGTGCGCGAAGATCAGCTGCTCTTCACCTACTTCCACTTTGCGAGCAGCGAAGCCCTCACTCGGGCTATGATCGAAAGCAAGTCGATCTGCCTGGCCTATGAGACTGTTGAACTGCCTGACCGGAGCCTGCCTTTGCTCGTACCCATGAGCGAAGTTGCTGGTCGTATGTCTATCCAGAATGGGGCAAAATACCTAGAAAAGCCTATGGGTGGTCGAGGTATCCTTCTTGGGGGTGTACCTGGAGTCATGCCCGCTAAAGTCATGATTTTAGGTGGCGGTGTAGTAGGCACGCAGGCTGCACAGATGGCTGCAGGCTTGGGGGCGCATGTCTATATCTTTGACATCAACCTCAATCGTTTGCGCTATCTCGACGAAGTCATGCCCGCCAACGTGACAACGGTCTACAGCAACGAGTACAACATTCGCAAGCACATAGTAGATGCCGACCTCATTATTGGCGGTGTGCTTATTCCCGGAGCCAAGGCACCTAAGCTCATTACGCGCGATATGCTCAAAGACATGGTGCCTGGTGCCATGCTGGTCGATGTGGCCGTAGACCAGGGTGGTTGCATAGAGACTTGCCACCCAACTACGCACGAAGACCCAGTTTACGAAGTAGATGGTATTATGCATTACTGTGTGGCCAATATGCCCGGTGCGGTGCCTTATACCAGCACCGTCGCGCTCACCAATGCTACCTTACCATATGTACTCAAGCTGGCCAATCACGGCTGGGAAAAAGCGACGGCCCAAGACCCGGCACTGGCGAAAGGATTGAATGTTATTAAAGGAGATGTGGTATATCCGGGTGTGGCTGAGGCATTTGGCATTCCGCTGGTGGGGGTTTGACGGGCGAGCACGAATATATTCGTGTATTAATAGATTGATATTTCGATAGACTTCCGCAGGTAGGCACCTATCCAGCGAACGCGAACTTATTGGTGAACTAACAAATCAATCTATCAGCTCATATCTACCTTAAACCGTCTTGCTCACTCGTTTGAAAATGCGGCAATCAGTCGTATAGATGCATTTATACGGCTACCCCTTCAGATATCCGAAAATTCAAATGCTCATCTCTCGAAATTTTTATTTCGTACTTCTGAAAAGCCTAAATAGCCGAATAGAATAAGGCCTAAGTGCACTAAGAAGACACAGGATTGTATTTTCGCAACTACAAAACCAATCTCAAACATGCGAAACGCATTTTTACTGATGCTCGCCTTTTTGGCGTATAGTCTCACCACCTCCGCTCAGGTCATGGCAGATGAGCAGCCGGACCTGCCGGAATTCAGTCTCAACCAAGCACAATTACAGGGTCAGATGTACTGGCTGGCTTCAGACTATCTCGCTGGTCGCCGAACCGGTAGCCCGGGTAATGAAATCGCCGCCGAGTACATAGCCAGCCAACTCCGCGGCTTCGGTTATGAGCCCATCAATGGAGACAGCTACTTCCAAGATGTTCCCATGGTGTCGATAAAGGGCCCCACCCGCGCAAGTCTAAAAATAGATAAGACTGCCTACGAGCATGGAGAAGATCTGCTCATCATGCGCGGCCCTGCCCTGGGCAATACGAAAGCCAAAGTGGTCTATGCCGGCTATGGCTGGGTAGATGAAGAAAACGACCACGACGACTACGCCAACTTGGATGTGGAAGGCAAGATAGTTGTTACTCGCCCAGGAATTCCCGGAGAGCCCGGCCAGTCGGGTATTTTTAAAGGCGTCCGAAGCAAAGCTGAAATAGCGGCAGAGCGTGGGGCCGTTGCCGTATTCGAGTTCTATCAGTTGCCCTTTCCCTGGAGTGCTTTCAAAGGCTACTTCGGCGGCGACCGACTCAGCTTAGCTGGTGATGATGATGAAGGCTCGCCCATCCCCTACGGCTTCCTGAATATCAACGAAACTACCATCGGCAATATCACTACGGCCATTAAGCCGCTAAAAGGCGAGGTTATGAGTGGCGGTATGGATCAAACCCCTGTCAATAGCCGTAACATCGGTGGTATTCTACGCGGAAGCGACCCCGAGCTGGCCGATGAATACATGATCATGACCGCGCACATGGACCACGTAGGCGTGGGTGAGCAAGGTGGCGGTGCCTATACCGAGCAAGACAGCATCTTCAATGGCTCTCGCGACAATGCCTTCGGTACAATTGCCCTGCTGAGCGCGGCGCGTTGCTTCGCAGAGAAAACGCCCCGCCGCTCGATCATCATACTCGCTGTGACTGGTGAAGAGCTCGGTCTTCTGGGCAGCCAGTATTACGCCAATAACCCACTGGTGCCCCTAGATCAGACCGTCTATAACTTCAACGTAGATGGTGCTGGCTACAACGATGTCAATGCTATTTCCACCTTCGGCGGTGGCCGTACGGGCGTAGAGGCAGAGGTACAAGCTGCGGCCGATCTCTTCGACTTTAAAATTTACAACAACCCCGCGCCTGAACAAGGCCTCTACGATCGCTCAGACAATGTGTCCTTTGCCCAAAAAGGTATTCCCGCCATCACCTTCACAGAGGGCTTTGACGATTTCGATGATGATATCATGCAATATTACCACCAGGTAACCGATAACCCGAATAGCATTGATTACGAATACCTGCGCAAGTTCTGCGTGGCCTACACTTATGCCGCCCGCCTGATCGCCGATCGCGACGAGCGCCCTTTCTGGATCGAAGGCGATAAGTATGAGGAGGCAGGGTTGGAGCTTTATAATAGGTAGTCGTGTCAAAACCCACCTACACACTCGACGATATCCTGGCCATGGAGCTGCCTCCCATCATACTGTGGGCAGTTCCGGTTATGGTGTCGCTGGCGGTACTGGAGTGGTATCTGCGCAAAAAGCACGATCACGACTACGATAAGAAAGACGCTTTTGCAGCCGTTGGTGTAGGAATCGGTCACCTGATCAGCGGTGCGCTGGCGAAGGGGTTTTTGTTTTTCGTCATTCTCTTTTTTTACAACTGGAGTCCGCTTTATGTGCCAGTTACTTGGTGGTCGTTCATTCTTTGCTACGTCGCTGTCGACTTCTTTCGCTATTGGGCGCATCGTATCTCGCACGAGCAGCGATTTTGGTGGGCAACACACGTTACGCATCACAGTAGCGAGCAGTACAACTTCTCAACCACTTTCCGACTGAGTTGGACGCAACACATCAAGGTGATATTCTTCATTCCCATCGGCTTGATGGGGTTTGACCCGTTTGTATTTTTCATCTGCAATCAGCTGGGGGTACTCTATCAATTTTGGCTACATACCGAGCTGATCGATCGCGTTTGGGCACCCATCGAGTTTTTCTTTGTCACACCCAGCCACCACCGCGTACACCACGGCACCAACGACAAATACCTGGATAAAAACTACGGCTCCAGCCTCATTATCTGGGACCGCATGTTCGGTACCTTCCAAGGTGAAGAAGAGCGACCTAATTATGGAATTCTAAAGCCGGTTAATAGCTATAACCCGGTGCACCTCGTTTTTCACGAGCATATAGATGTATTCCGCGATATGGCCAAATATCGGAGCCTCAAAGCGTGGCGGCGCATCCTGTTCGGCCCGCCGGGCATGACGCTGGATAAGGAACATTACTATGGCGGGAGAGAGCGTAATAACTCGGGCTAAGGCCCTCGCGGGACTACCTCGCCTTCGGCATTGGTGGGATAACTCGGCTATCGCCTCGTGTGAAATGTGCTCTGCTCTTGTGGTTTTTTGGTGGCTTAGACTTCGTATTTCACTGTTGGCGCGGAGATAGTTAGGGCTATGCTCCCACTGGAATTAGTGCCCTTTTCGGCAACGCGTAATAACTCGGGCTAAGGCCCTCGCGGGACTACCTCGCCTTCGGCATTGGTGGGATAACTTGGCCATTGCCTCGTGTGAAATGTGCTCTGTTCTTGTGGTTTTTTGATGGCTTAGACTTCGTATTTCACTGTTGGCGCGGAGATAATTCGGGCTATGCTCCCACTGGAATTAGTGCCCTTTTCGGCAACGCGTAATAACTCGGGCTAAGGCCCTCGCGGGACTACCTCGCCTTCGGCATTGGTGGGATAACTCGCAGGGCTGACGCATCATATCCTAAATAATTCGGATCGGCGCTTATCCGAGAAAGCCGCACGCATCCTCGCCTTTTTGATTCCGGCTTTACTTTTACCTGGCATTAGATAATTCATCGCTACTTTACGAATGAGGCTCAAGTTGGTCGCTGCATTTCCCTTTCTCATCCGACTAGCATCTTCATCAAAGGTGACATCTAGGACGTGATGCAAGCTATTTTCTACAGCCCAATGCTGTCTAATTTTAGTGGCAATTTCTTCCAATCCCTTATCCAGACTCGTCACGTAGTAGTGAATTTCAGTACTAAAATCAACATCTTTTCTAGTCTCACGCCGCTCTCTTTTGACTTCCACCACACTTGCGAGCATCGAGTACGAAGAGGTGATTGTATCGTCCAGTTGTGCGGTATTGACGAGTCGATATGTTCTGCATTCTTCGCGACCATGGCCTGTTTCGGTTGTTTGATATTCGTCCTTATCTGCATGCTCATCACCGAAAACATCCTTAGCAGCAGTAAGCAATTTACCGTTACGTCCCTTCAGAGCAACTAAGTAGTCAGCGCCTCTACTCGTGATAAGTTCTAATAAATCAAAGTTACAAAAATTGGCATCACCACTAATGCATTTGCCCTTAACATCAAGACTATCAATCAATTGCACAGCACCTTTTGACTCACCCGACTTACTGTCGACAGCCGCTTGCCCTAAGGCGATACCACTAGCAACAGCAAAACAATTGACTACGATCTTAGCGTAATCCCCGCCATCTTTTCGGGACTTCATCTGCTTCATCCGGTTAGCACTGCTAGCCAGCCGTTTACCATCGATAGCTAACAAGTCTGAAGCTTTTAACTCGAACTTGTCAGCGACCCAACTGATAAACCACTTCTCGAACTGGTCAGAGTCGATAATGGCTAACAGCCGGTTGATCGTATCATGCGAAGGGGTACCATGTTTATAAGGATAGTACTGGCGCAACCAATCAAGTTTCTCTTCTCCAAATGTAGCCATTTGAATAGCACTGTTGCAGGCACTTACTGAGGCTGCTAATACTAAGAAGAATACTTCGGGTAGTGAATACCAAGTGATGGTCGAATAGCGAGGATCATCAACTGAACTGATTCCATGTAAGGGACCTTCGTAATCATATTGTGTATCTTGATTGGACATCCAGACAAGATAGCGCACAATAATTAATGAAGATATGATGCGTCAGCCCTGGGGATAACTCGGCCATTGCCTCGCGGGATTTTGCTTTGCGCTAGAGTTTCGTTAATGGCTAAATGATTTAAGTATAAAATATTGTTTTATTTTTTATTTAAATTATTTTGTTTTTAATTAGATTCTCATCATATTTGAAGGTAAATAGGCATTATGAGCACCAACAGAACCCTACAAGATTTAGAAGTTTACCAGCTTGCTGCAGACTTGAGTGATTTAGGTTGGGAGATATACAGCAGCCTCCATTGGACCAAGCAAAAGCACCTTGGTGACCAATTCATAAGGTCCATTGATTCGGTAGGGGCCAACATCGCAGAAAGCTATGGTCTGTATCATTATATGAATCGAATCCGCCATCTCTACATAAGCAGGGGTTCATTGAAAGAGGCATGCGTCTTTTGGGCAGATACCATGCTGAAAAGAGGATACATCTCACCAAACCAGCACGGAAGGCTACAAGCAAAATCCAAGAAACTGGAATTTAAGCTCAATAGGTACATCCAAAAACTAAAATCAGAAAACGCAAAGTCAAAGGCTTCTTAGCCCTATCTTGATATGTTCAAAATCAGATGCTGAAACTCCAAAGCACGCGTTATCAGATTTTTACAAGCAATGTTTATCCCCGCTCGCGATAGCGAGTTCATCACAGCAATGGCTTAGCCCAGCTAGTCCCGCTAGGCGAAAGCTGAGTCTTCCCGCGACCGAAGGGAGCTATCCCCCGCGCCGCCTGTAGGCACGCAAGTTCCGTGAGGGAGATAGCCTGAGTTATCTCCGCGTCGCTTATGAGCGCGCAAGTCACGCGAGGCGATAGCCAAGTTATCCCTACGTCGCCGATAGGCGCGTCAATCCCGCGAGGGCGCAGCCCGAGTTATCCCACGACCGAAGGGAGTTATTACCTTTACTCCCGTGCATACCCACACTACACATTTCCGCGTCCGCTACGCCCTCACCGACCAGATGGGCTACCTCTACTATGGTCACTACGCCATGCTCTACGAGGTGGGCCGCACCGAAATGCTGCGCGACCTGGGCTTGACCTATGCCGAGATGGAATCCCAGCAGGGCGTGATGATGCCCGTCATGAGTATGGATATGCGCTTCGTGCGCCCGGCGCGCTATGACGAGTTACTCAAAATACAAACAGAGCTATTGGAGCTACCCGGCCAAACCATCAGTTTTCGCATGCGCGTCTACAACGAAGCCGATGAGCTCGTCAATGGCGGCAGAGTAAAGCTATGCTTTGTAGACATGAAAACCCAAGAGCGAGTCAACGCGCCAGCTAATTTGGTGGAAAAACTCAAACCGTACTTTGAATAAGCTCCAGCGCACGGTCGAACGGGTAAAAAATTGGATTGCAGAGCATCCATTGCTCAATCGAGTGCTCACCTACAGCAAAGAGCATTCGCTGCCAGGCTTTCAGGGGGTAGCCATCTACGATGTGTTCAATTTTACCTTACTCGAATTCAAAAGGTATGATCTGTTTCTGCGGGCCAACAGCATCGCATTCAGCTTTTTTCTTTCGCTATTTCCGGGCCTGCTGGTACTCTTCACATTGGTACCTTTCGCATTGAACGTCTTGGCCATATGGTTTCCCGAGCTTAACGAATTTCAGTACATAGTCGCCCAATCCATCCAGTCGATTATGCCCGGCCAGGCCGGCGATACACTCATCGAATTGATGGATGAGATCACCTCCCAGCCGCGTATCGGCTTGCTCAGCTTTGGTATGATACTGGCCATTTATTTTAGCAGCAACGGCATGATCGCCATGATGACCGGCTTCGAGAAAAGCTACGTCAAAACCTTCAAGCGACGGGGCTTCTTACGCAAGCGCTTGGTGGCCATCGGGCTCACTGGGCTAGTCGGGTTATTCCTGTTCGCCAGCACGGCCTTCGTTATTCTGGGCGATACATTTATCAGGTGGCTGACCGATTTATTTGCACTTCCGCGGGTGGCTTCCTTTCTCGTCAACGTGTCTCGATGGGTGATCATGCTATTGCTCTATTATTTCACCATCGGCTCCCTATTCAGGTACGGGGCAGCAACCTATAGGCGATTCAAGTACTTCTCTCCCGGTGTCACCCTTACTACTGTACTTAGTCTGACCGTAAGCCTGGCTTTCAGCTTTTATGTAGACAACTTCAATCGCTATGAGATTTACAACAAGTTTTACGGCTCTATTGCGACCATCATCATTATCATGTTGTGGCTACAATTCAATGCCCTCTTTCTGCTGATCGGCTTTGAGCTCAACGCCAGCATAGCCGTTAACAGAGACCTCCGAGAAATCGTACTCGAAGACAAAGAACTTGAAGAAGAGTAATTTGAACCTAGTAGCGTGCTCAAAAACGCAGCTTTGCGGAGGTTTTGAGTCCCTGCTAGCGTTCGAATGCCTCATGTCAACGCCAAATACTCATGCACAAATTTGATCGCCATGGCTCCTTCGCCTACTGCGCTGGCGACTCGATTCATCGCCCCTGAGCGCACATCTCCTGCTGCAAAGATGCCGGGCTGGCAGGTTTCCAGCAAAAATGGCGTCCGCTCTTCGTGCCAGACATTGTCCTGCTTATACGTAATAGTCAGCTCTGGACCCGTAATTAGAAAACCGCGCTTATCGCGAAGGATAGCCCCCTTTTCTAACCACTCGGTGCGGGGTCTGGCCCCGATGAATATAAACAAGGCATCGGCATCTACTTCGTAGCAGTTGTCTTCGTCTAGATTTTTTATGGTGAGTGCCTGTAAGTGACCGTCTTCAGCGTGGACGGTTTCTACCTGCCTTCGGCCCAATACTGCAATATTATCTAGTGCGTCGATCTGGTCGATCAAATACGAAGACATGCTACTGGTCAGGTCTGGCTTGCGAACGAGAATGGTAACTTGCTCGGCAAATTTGGCCAGATACACCGCACCCTGGCCAGCACTATTGCCACCACCTACGACGTAGACCTGCTTATTTTTACAGCCGTTGGCCTCGGTCATAGCCGCTCCATAGTAAACACCCGCACCGGTTAAGTCGTCTGCGCCTTCGGCCGGGAGACGGCGATACTGTACGCCTGTCGTCAGTATGATGGCCCGGCTCTTGACGATACTGCCATCATCGAGCGTCAATATCTTGTAACCCCCTTTGATCTCGATATCCTCTACCTCCCTCGGGCTGACCACCTCTACACCGAATCTAAGCGTTTGGGCCATAGCTCGCCGGGTTAGCTCGGCACCCGACAAGCCCGATGGAAAGCCCAAATAGTTTTCTATGCGCGAGCTGGTGCCCGCCTGCCCACCAGGGGCCCGCTTTTCGATGAGCAAGGTTTTAAGGCCTTCGGAGCCACCGTATACAGCAGCAGCCATGCCCGCTGGTCCGGCCCCGACTATAACCACATCGTATACTTCATCACTCACGTGGGCACTCATACCGAGGTTTTCGGCCAGTTCGCTGGGGCTGGGGTTGGTCAATACATCACCAGCCTCGGTGATGACCAGCGGTAGGTCTTTAGTCGTTTTACCGTGCAGCTCCAGTAAACCGTTGGCCTCTTCAGAGCTGGCATCTATCCAGCGGTAGGGTAGTAGGTTGCCAGCCAACCAATCCTTGAGGTTGTGGCTCTTGGGCGAATACTGATACCCAACCAGTTTGATCCCTTTCCAATCGGGCCGATAAGTGAGTTGCCAGTCGTCGAGTAGCTCGTCGAGTACCGGATAGAGCTTCTGATCGGGCGGGTCCCAGGGCTTCATCAAATAGTAGTCGAGACTAACTTCATTGATCGCCTTAATGGCTGCATTGGTATCACTGTAAGCGGTAAGTAACACAGATTTGGCATCGGGAAAGTAAGGTCTGGCTTTTTCCAAAAAATCGACACCATTCATTTCCGGCATCCGCTGGTCGGAGAGAAACAGAGCGATGGTCTCTCCCTTCTTCTTTAACTCCTCGACCGCTTCGAGGGCTTCATCAGGATTGTCGGAACTGATGATGCGGTAACTTTCTTTGTACTGCTTTCTCAGATCCCGCTTTAAAGATCTGAGTACCTGCTGGTCGTCGTCTACAGATAGTATGATGGGTTTGCGTTCGTCAGCCATGAATTATGCTTGGTATATGGGGAGGCAGGTTCTGAAACAGGTTTGGCCGGGCTTGGATTCAAGTGAAACATAGCCGTGATGTCGCTCCACAATTCGCCTGACGATATCGAGGCCCATGCCCGTGCCTTCTCCTACGGCTTTGGTCGTAAAGAAAGGCTCGAATATTCGATTTTGAATATCTTCGGGTATACCTGGGCCATCGTCTTCAATTTCCAAACAGATGTGGCCGCGCTCTTCAAAAGTTCTGATGGTGATTTTTCCACCATTGGGCAGTACATCCAGTGCGTTGGCAAGCAAGTTGGTCCACACTTGATTCATTTCGCCAGGTATGGCCTTGACTTTGCCTAAGACGCAGCTTGCCGGCTTATCGAGGACTACATTTTGCCTTCTAAATCGGTGTTGCAATATGGTCAGTGTAGACTTGAGCCCGTGCATAATGTCGATCACCTCGAAGCTAGGCTCGTGATCCATATGAGTGTAGCTTTTAATGGACGTCACTAAGTTAGCGATTCGCTCCCCCGATGTTTTGATATCGATCACCAAGCGCTCGGTGCCCAGGTTGGCATCTATCCACCAGAGTACGGTTTCGAGCGCGCTTTCGGGTAAGATTTCTTTTACTCGATCCAGATCGGAAGTGGTGAAATCAAAATCGACTAGGTTCTCGGCCAATTCTTCGGATTGATCTATATCGTTATCGTCTAGCCAATCGATCAGGTCGTCTAGTCGGCCCTCGCGCTCCATCAGGCTGAGGTCTACATCGGCAAATCCCTCGATCTTGGCAAAGAGTAATTCGTTGATGTCGTCTACTTGCTCGGGAGTAACGGGCATGGTGATCACACGCTTGAATCGATCCGGTGTCAGGTGAATTTGGTCGTACAAGGTTTCACTGGCCCGTACGATAGCTGAGGCTGGATTATTCAATTCATGTGCCAGCCCAGCCGACATTTTACCCAAAGCCATCATCTTTTCATCAGACAAACGCTGCTGCTGAAAATTGCGCACGCGCTCGGTCATAACCGCTACCAAAGCCTGCGTCAACTCATAGCTCACGTTGACCATCTCTACGAAGTGGTCTTTGTGCAGCATCAGCAAATGGCAATCGGTCAACGCTTCTCCAGTAGCACCTATAGTGTGCATTCGACTAAATGGCAAAACACCTGTTATCTGACCGTCTGTAAAAGTCCCGATTTCTTTGGTCTTTCCCTTGCGCTCGATTCTGGCTACATACTCACCCTCTACCAGCATGACCATGTGGTTAGCAGGCTGGCCTACCTCGAAGACATATCCGCCCGGCGGAATCGTGCAGCATTCCGCACGCTCGGCCAGCCAGAGCAGCGCATCTTCGGGTATATCTTTGAAAGTATCGAAAGTCTTGAGCTTGGGCAGTATCTGCTCGACGGTAGCCTCTGTGATCATAGCAGTGAAAATTGCTTGAGATCAAAGAACGGTCTTAGGGTGGGGGAGGTTGAGGGTTGGTTGAATTGAATTAAAATCATACCTTCATTCTAGTGCCAGCCAATTTGGCTTTACTCATTAAAACACCTTTCCATGAAAAAATTGAATTGCATATTTATTGGGGTCATATTTTTTTGTTTTCATCTCAGTGCGCAAGACCCCTTTTTTACGCATTATTACGGAAATAAATCGAGTTTTAATCCTGCATTTACAGGTATAAATAGTGCGTTAACGGTAGGCTTGAAATATCGCGATCAGTGGTACAACGAACAAGCCTCTGCATTCAGAACCGCCAACGTTTACTTAGAAGAAAGTGTACCTTGCTTTATTATGGATTACGGCTTTAGTGTATTACATCATCAGGCAGGAGAAGGCGATTTTACACGTACAGAAATCAGTGGTAGAGGTGCCTTTCATCTCGGTACAGTCGAACTGGGCAAAGAAGGATTTTTAAATGGTCGATTTGGTTTTAGTGCAACAACCGGGCAGGTAGGTCTGGATGGTAATCAACTTGTATATTTAGATCAACTCGATGCACTTTATGGATTAAATAATCGGGAAAATATACCCAACGAAAGTGCATTTAATCTTAATGGGGTACAGCAACCCTGGTATTTTATTCCTTCGGTAGGATTTTTAATTAGATATATTAGCGGGCAGGGCAGAGATTCCTGGCGATTGGATTTCAGTGCGGCCGCTCATAATTTAGGACTATTCAGTGGAGTAGATGCCCGACAGTCTGCTTCGCTTACCGGTCTGGAATATCCACTGGAAACGAGAAATATATTCGCACTTTCAGGCGCATTTGTTGCTAAAATGAACAATTACAGAGTGGTGGTGCAACCCAGTTTAATGTACCAGCGACAATCTAGCCTTAAATATCTGGAAGGCGGCATAGATATCAGCTTTTTACGCGACTTCACATTCGGTACTCATTATCATTTTGCACAGCTCGAAGCCAGTGCCACCAATACCAATTGGTACAGCTTTAGAGTCACGACGGGTGCATTTTTTAAAAGCCGACTCACCAATCGCACCTCGGAAAGACTCGAAATCACCGCCGAGATCAGCGTCGCTAATGGCGGTCTGGGCAATAGCGTCAGATCACCCATCGAGTTAGGCATGGCCCTGCACTTTGGGGGCAATAGCAGAACCTGTCGACTATTTGGTTCCCCGACTGAGAAATCAAGCCTGGAAAATAGAAGAGGAACTCCTTGCCCGGTCGGTCAGGTTAGCCGGGGTAAGCGAAAAATTTATGACCAAATTTGGTATAGCGATCTGTTGTTGTGATAAATATTTAAATCTTAATTATGATGTCAGTTATAATTAAAATTATAGCCTTTTTAATTTTTAACTTCTTTGTCCTTCAATCTGTCTTTGGGCAATCTGCTTGCAGTGAAGATGATTGTGGAGATAGGATAGTGTCAATGGAACTCCAAGGTGGTTCGGAAGTTGAATTCTGTGAAGGTCAACTAGTCATACTGGATAATAACACAACAGATGTTTTTGATTTTTTTGTCATTGATTGGGCCGATGGAAGTCCTTTAGATACGGTGCAAGCAGGAAATAATCCTCAGCATTTATATACCCTGACTGATGATCAAGCCTGTAGTGGTGGAAGCTCTTTTTTTATATTTATAACCGGTTATTTCAACTGTATTGAAGGGTTAAGTTGTCATACTATCGGTATTTCATTAGGAATTGAACCAGGCCCTAGATCAAATTTTAGTGCTCCTAATCAAGTTTGCCTCAACGAACCTGTGGATTTTAATAGCACAAGCTGTAATGTTGGGACGTACGTGTGGGATTTTGGAGACGGATCACCTACCAGCAGCTTGGAGAATCCTACTCATATTTTTACGGAGGCGGGTACATATCAAGTTACGCTTGAAGTATTCGGTGAAGATGAGTGCGGTAACATTTCAGATACGTACACAGAAAATATCGAGGTTATTATGTTACCCGAAGCCAACTTCGCTCAAGCCGGTGAAACCATCACCATCTGCCAAAATGAAGAGCTGGACTTCTCGGCCATCACCAACTCATTTACAAACTTGGATTGGTCGATAACACCCAGCCCCGGTGCCGACAGCACCGTCTGGTGCTACACGGATCCCGATATGATGGACAGCGACCAGGATATTACCGTACGATTTAAGCAGGTAGGCACGTATACGGTCACGTTGGAGGGTAGCAATATTTGCGGCAGCGAGACAGTATCCGCCGAAATTGAAGTCTTATCGGCACCCGTCATTACGCTGGAAGAAACCCTGGAAGACTGCGACGAGGTAATCGCTAATATTGCCAATCTCAACTACAGCATATCCGGCACATATTCGAGTGTAGAATGGTGCTTCACAGGTAGTAATAACGATGGTTGTGTGACCGTGGAGGACTTTGGAAGCAGGGTGTTTACACAAAATGGGACGATCACCCTCACCGTTATCAGCCCCTGTAACTTGACGGGCATCACCAGAGAAGTTGAAGTTACCGTACAGAGTAGTGAGCCTGTCGTATTAATGGGACCAGACGAGCTTTGTACAGGATCTGAACCCGATACCTTAACAGCTTCGGTACCCGGTGGAGATTGGTCAGGCCCCTGCATCGACTCTGAGGGTATACTAGACCCGAATGCTTCCTGTGTCGGTCTACAAACATATACGTATACGTATGGCGACGGTCTCTGCCCAGGCCAGTCGGCAGATATTCAAGTACAGATAAACATCAGTGAAAACCTGAGTTTAACGCCCGCCCGGGTTTGCGAAAATGGAGATCCCATACAGCTGTCCGCTTCCATCACTGGAGGAACTTGGATAGGGGCAAATACCACAGTGTCGGGTATTTTTGATCCTTCTGGCTTGGCACCGGGGTTTTATCCTGTTTTCTACCAAGTCGATGATGCAAATCAGTGTCGAGTCAGCCAAACGCTACAGGTCCATGTCAGCGCGCTACCCGTACTGAATACAGTCGACACAGCTGTAGCCTGTCTGGTCGATCAGCAAGTCGATTTGGAAGATATTTCGGGGGTGAGTGCAGATTCTACGGGAGGCGTATACACCTGGACGGTCAACGGCGATCCATTCCCTAGTGGACAAATCAACCCCTTGCAGGATCTGGGAGCACCGGGTATTTATCCCATCGATATCA